>JAAVZR010000014.1 GCA_022791755.1 Lachnospiraceae bacterium | reverse complement strand
GTTTATCGATTTTTCATCAAGCATTGTCTCACCTCTACTAAACTACACGCAAATTTCTCAACGATTGTGTGCTTTACTATATTATATCCGATTTTTTTCAGAAAGTCAACTTAGTAAAGTACACATGATTGAAGCTGACGATGGTGTGGTTTCCTATAGAAAAGTGAGCTTGTCCAACTCCATTCAGACAAGCTCATTTTCTCACGCTTCATAATTATAATAGACATCTGCATCCGCTACCGCATAGAGGTTTATCCATCTCGGAGTGCCACCAAGCTTGATAAAATAAGGCTTTCTGCCACCTTTCCTATATTTTTCCTCATCCCATTTGCTGATTCTTTCATAGCTGACAAAGCTATGTACAGACAATCCGAAGGCACTGGGTTTGTCCGCATAGGGCTTAATTTGGAACATTTCTGAGCACAATGTAGGTACGGAGGAACTGGGGCATCTGGAAATTATCTGTGCGATTGTTTATCAGCTGACGAAGAACCTGACTCCGGAGGAGATTATGGCTTCGGGCTTCGATAAATATTATGTGGATCATACTACGGCCCTGTGGCCTACGGCAGCTGCGGGGATTCCGTTCAATGCCTGCGAGTTCCAGAGCAAGGGAGATGTGATTACGGATTTGCATGAGGATTTGGCAGCAGAGCAGAAAGCCCGCACCACCTACGATAATATTCTGCGTCTGGTAAAGGATGCGGAGATCGCAGATCCCATCCGTTTCCTGCGGGAGCGGGAGATTGTACATTATCAGCGTTTCGGCGAAGCTCTGCGCATCACCCAGGAGCATCTGGACAGCCGTAACTTCTACGCGTTTAACCCGGAATTCGATGCGCCGGTATTCTGCCAGGCCGCGCCGCCTGCGCCGGAAAACGGCTGCGATTGTGACTGAGAATGCAGAAAAGGATTTAAAAGAGTGAACAAAGCGAAGAGGCGCGTTAAAATAGCCTCTGCTCTGTAACCGGACAGCAAAGCGCTCTGGTCTGTGGATTTTCGCAGCCGGAGCGCTTTTCAGTGCAGGGTCCAATCTGGTCGAGCAGCGGTCCAGTCGGGCAGGGCGGATTTCTTTTTGACAGGTTTGATGATATGATGTCAATGTCCGGAGCCGGTATGAAAATGACGGATGTGCCGGTTTTAGGGATGATAATGATGCGAGGAGGAGTATCATGAAAACTATTTCAAGAAGAGATTTCCTGAAAAGTGCGGCAGCCGGTGCGGCCGGTATTGCGGCGGCAGGCATACTGGGGGCTTGCAGCGGCGATACGTCTGTTTCACAGGGCGATACCACCATGGCCGGGACTACGTCAGCCGGGACTACGGCGGCGGTTACGGAAGCCGTAACGGAGACGGCAGCTGTGCCTGAGACACAGCCCGCAGCGCCTGTGGCAGGCGATCACATGTCCTGGATGACACCGCCGCAGGAGGTGACGGAATTTGAGACGGAATATGACACGGACGTGGTAATCTGCGGCCATGGCTACGCCGGGATCTGTGCCTGCCGTGAGCTGTCCGAACAGGGGGTGCGGACCATCCTGATCGAGAAGAAACCGGAAGATATGTACATGGCAGTGGGTAACGAATTCGGAGCCCTGAACGCTTCCATTCTGAAAGAGAGAGGCGTACCTTACATTGATCCGGTAGAGTTTTATCAGAACTTTATGCTGAATTCGCAGAACTATGCCAATCAGGAGCTGATTATGAAATTCGCTCAGAACTCCGGAACCACCACAGACTGGTATCTGTCAGAGCTCACAAAAGAGGATCTGGATACCATGACGACGGCGTATTTTCCGGAGGCGGAAGGACAGTTAAGGCAGATAGGCGCGCTGAAATTCTGGCCCTCTGTCTGCTCATTCTATGGGGCATGCAACCAGACCAGGATCCAGGGATTGAACCGCCAGGTTGCGGTGGACCATGGCGCTCAGATTTTGTTCGGCACCAGCGCTCACTATGTCATTATGGAGAACGGTGCTGTGGCCGGCGTGGTGGCAAAGACAGAGAGCGGCTACATCAAAATCAACTGCAAGGCGGCGATCATGGCTACGGGAGGCTTCGGCGCGGATGCGGAGATGATGGAATATTTCTTTAAGGACCTGAAGGGGTGCTTCATCGAGAAAAACAACGATGCCCTGAGCAGTATGATGGACAGCGACGGGCAGGGAATTAAGATGGCTTACTGGGCCGGCGGTCATCTGGAGACCTGGCCGGTGCCCGGGATGAATATGAAGCATTATTCGCCCAGCGCTTCCGTGCAGGCAACCATGCCTCAGGCTTTGTGGCTGGACCACAATGGAAAGCGTTTCTGTAATGAGTTTTACGGCACCATCGAGCACCGCGGCCGTCCGGCGCTGTTTATGAACCGTGACGCCTTCTATGTGGTGTTTGACTCCGATTTTCCGGAATACCGCTGCCATCTGGTTCCTCAGCATGGCGCCTGGTCCCCTCTGAACGGAAATCTGGAGAGCTTCCGTAAGGAGCTGGAGGATGCCTATGCCAAGTATAAGGGCACTTATGTGGAAGAGGAAACCAGCGCCGCACAGAGCGGTCCCGGCGGCCCTGAAGGAGAGGGCCCCGGCGGTCCTGGGGGCGGCCCTGGCGGTCCCATGATGGCGGCGCCTGAGTACGCGGTGGGCGAGACCATCGAGGAACTGGCGGATAACCTGGGGCTGACCGGCGCTGTCCGCGATAACTTTATCTCTGCCGTAGCGCGTTACAACGATATGTGTGCGGCCGGTGTGGATTCCGATTTTGGGCGGGATGCGGCGGTGCTGTTCCCGGTGAAGGAGGGCCCTTTCTATGCGGTGAAGACGACGCCTACTATCGGCTCCTCGATGGTTACCTGCGGGGGACTTCTCACCGACGGCGATCAGAATGTGCTGGATGCCAATATGGATCCGATCCCTGGCCTGTATGCTTCCGGCAACTGCTGCGGACGCCGCTTTGGCAATGAATATTTTACGCCGATTCCGGGCGTATCTCTGGGGTTTGCCATCGTTCTGGGCAGAGAGTGCGGAAAGTCCGTTGCAAGCTTTATAAAGAGTGTGTAAATCAAACCGATGAAAATGGATGAGAAATGCCCAAATGGCCTGCTTTGCCAGGCGGAAGAAGCCCTTCTGAAAAAAGACGGAAAGCGGGCCATGCTTCTGGCCGGTCAGGTGCTGGATCTGGACGAGAGATGTGTGACAGCCTGGCTCATTGCGATGAAAAGCTTCCAGCTCCTGCTGCCCATAGAAGAGTATCGGGCGTCCAATGAGATCGACTGTGCGAAATATGCCATCCGTTTTGCAGGACCCCGGGAGAAATATCAGGTGCGACAGCAGGTATACCGGTTCTTTCTGAATAAGATTATCGAGGTGCTGCGGCGCGATGAGGAGGTACTTGCCGACGGGCGCAGCGTGGTGAGCTTTTATCAGCGTACCGTGTACTTTCATGCCTCAAAGGCGCCGGAACTGACCATGAAGGAAGACCGGCCGGTGGTGGAAGCGGTGATGAGCAGCTTTATCTATTGCAGGGAGCTGTTTGACTTTATTCCGGACAGTGCAGTGAAGAAAAGCGCAGGGTTAAACCATATGGCGGCGCAGGCGGCCGGACAGTGGCAGAGGACCTGCGGTTATCTGGAAATGCGTTTTGAGCTGTATCACAGAACCCTGTCTCAGGAAACGGTGGAGTCATGTCTGAAACAGTACGCCCGCTTCCTGAGAGCGGTGCGTAACAGAGAGGAGCTGATGAAAAAGGCAGCGCCCTATAATATCTATCGTCTGGACCAGGAAGCATTTATTTCTCAGGAACAGGGATCAGAATGTTCAGGGTGAATTCTTCTTCAGAGGCTTCGATGGCCATGCTGCCGTCATAGCGGCTGAGAGTCTGGGAAATCCCCTTCAGACCGTATCCATGATTCCGGGGATCCGGCTTACTGGTGCGGTAAAAGCCGGCGGCGTCCTGTGTAAGGCCTCCGGAGTGATAATTGTGAAAACACAGAAGGACCATATTGCCGGAACGGGAAATCTTCATATGGATTTCCCGTTTTTCTACGGGCAGTTTTTCCACAGCCTCCACGGCGTTATCCAGGGCATTGCCTGCGATGACGCACAGGTCCAGCCCGTCCAGAAAGGAAAGACACTGCCCGTTGACGTAAGGGGTGAGCCGGATTTCTTTTTCCTGACAGAGCCGGATCTTGTCTGCCAGAACGATATTGAGGAAGGGGTTGCCGGTTTCCACATCCGTCTCCAGAGGCCTCATAATCTGATCGATCTCCTCCATGAACCGGGTCCGGGAGGGGGAGGAGGAATTTTCCGCCCTCAGAGCCAGAAGACAGTTTTTGAGATCGTGGTATTTCTGACGTATGGCTTCGGAGGCGGATTTTTGCGAGATGAATTCCTGTCGCTGCTTTTCCAGAAGCTCCTGCATATGACGGCGCTCTTCCTGTTGAATGCGCACGGAGAGGCTGCTGTCGGCCAGTATGGAGATGAGCAGGGCGGAAAAACCCAGAAGAAGCAGAAGGATATAGACCGGCATGATGTAGCGGGAGTCCGACAGCTGCGGCACATTCAGGAGGACAAACTGATAGTTGCGGGCGTAGAAATATACCACAGGCGGCAGGAGGATGAGACTGAAAGGAAGAAAACCAAACTGCTGTTTATCATTTTTGAAAATCAGACGTCGGAACAGCAGGACACAGGCCAGTCCTACGGCCAGATTAGAAGCCGTGTAGATCAGATGGGAACCAATGGACGGCAGGCCATGCAGCCGGGGTTCCAGCAGAAAGCCAAACGCCAGGTCATGGGAGATCACCTTTGACAGATCGTTGATAATTCCGAAGGCGAGAGCGCCATAGAGGGCGTTGGTCCAGTGCGTACGCCTGAGGATGAGACACACGGCGATCCAGCAGGCGGTGTTCAGTCCTATGTCCAGGGTCAGCTGTGCCATCATCCGGTACTGTAGGAGCGTGGACAGAGCCAGAAGTACGGCGAAGCAGAAGAGCCGGAGACTTCTTTTGACAGACCGTTCAGGCAGAGGCGCCAGATAGACGAAGAAGAGAGCGGTCCAGCCCACATAGCGGAGAAACCAGACGAAATCTCTGAGAATCAATACATCCTCCATCAGTGAGAACCTCCGATATAATTTGTCATGACCTTTAAAAAATCAGCCCGGCGGTATTTGCTCACAGGAACCAGGACGCCTTGAATCGTTGCGTCGGTTCGACCGATGCTGTCCACTGCCTCCAGATTGACTAAGAACGAGCTGTGGCACCGAAAAAAGGGCAGTCCTCTGGTTTTATTCTCCAGGCTCTGCATGGATTCGCTGACCAGAAGGGGGCCGCTTTTCATATGAAGCAGTACGGTATGATTCTGTGTCTCGGCATAGAGAATTTCGTTGGCATTGACCACCATGATGTTCTTTTTACACTGAAGACGGATGTGATGTCCGCGCTTGTGGCGAAGCCGCTTCAGAGCCCGGGTAAAGGACTGGCGGCAGCCCCACTCGCTGACCGGTTTGACGATAAAATCCATGGCGTCCACGGAATACCCTTCCAGGGCGCACTGGATCAGGTTAGTGATAAAAATCAGGATCACTTCTGCGTCGAATCTGCGGATTTGGCGGGATGCCTCCATCCCGTTTATCTTCGGCATATCGATATCCATCAGAATCAGATCCGGCTTTTGCGGATAGCGTTCCAGAATATCCGCTCCGTCCGCATACTCTGAAATCTGGATTTCTTCCTGATTTTCCGTAAAGAAAGACAGCAGATATTTTTTTAGTTCCTGCCGCTGGGCGGCATCGTCTTCGACAATGGCGATCCGTATCATAGAGAGAAAACCTCGTCCTGTATTTTTCTGTTTTCATGCAGGGTGTGGCAAAGATCATATCCATCTGTAGTATAGCAGATAATAAGGGACTTAGCAAGAAAAGCGCGAAATCCCCCGTTGACAAACAGAAAATACATGCTATACTTAACGGGTAGAAAAGCGTTGACGAGAACAAGTACCATTTTATCAGGCGGTCCAGAGAGAGAGGCGTTGGGTGGAAGCCTTTTACCGGCGAAAGTGGGAAGACCATCTCCGAGCGGCCTGCGAACAGGCACGGAAGACACCGTTATCTGTCAGAAGGAAGAGGTCCGGGCAGACAGTCCCGAGACAAGCAGGGTGGAACCGCGATAGGATATCGTCCCTGGCTGTGTTTTTGCACAGTCAGGGACTTTTTGCGCAGCGCCGAACGGGCGCACGGCGGACCATAATAGGGACAAAAATGAGCGGTGCGCCGGGATGAGACAGCACAAATCAGAGAGGAGAACCAATATGAAGATCACACTGAAAGACGGAAGCGTTAAAGAGTATGCGAATCCCATGTCGATCCTGGAGGTGGCCAGGGATCTGAGTGAGGGCCTGGCCCGCGTGGCCTGCGCCGGTGAGATAGACGGCGAGAGGATGGATTTGCGCACCGTGGTGGACAGAGACTGTCATGTCAATATCCTGACAGCCAGAGATGAGGGTGGTCTGGCCACGCTGCGCCACAGCGCCAGCCATGTGATGGCTCAGGCGGTGAAGCGGCTGTATCCGGATGCTAAGCTGGCGATCGGTCCGTCCATCGCAGACGGCTTTTATTATGATATTGATTTTACGGCGCCGGTCAGCTCGGAGGATCTGGAGAAGATCGAGGCGGAAATGAAGAAAATCATCAAGGAGGCGCTGCCCATCGAAAGGTTTGCACTGCCCAGAGAGCAGGCTCTTGCTCTGATGCGGGAGAAGGAAGAGCCCTATAAGGTAGAGCTTATTGAGGATCTGCCGGAGGGTGAGGAGATCAGCTTTTACAGACAGGGAGAGTTTACGGATCTGTGCGCCGGTCCGCACCTGATGAATACGAAGGATATCGGCAAGGCATATAAGCTGACGAGCCTGGCCGGTGCTTACTGGCGGGGCGACGAGCACAATAAGATGCTGACACGTATCTATGCCACGGCTTTTGCCAAAAAAGAAGAGCTGGAGAGCTACCTTACGATGTTGGAGGAGGCTAAAAAGCGCGATCACAGAAAGCTGGGCCGGGAGCTGGGGCTGTTCATGATGCATGAAGCCGGACCGGGCTTCCCGTTCTTTCTTCCCAAAGGCATGGAACTGAAAAACACGCTTCTCGATTACTGGAGAGAGATTCATAAGAAAGCCGGTTATGTGGAGATTTCGACGCCGGTCATCTTAAACAGGAGCCTGTGGGAGACCTCCGGACACTGGGATCATTATAAGGCTAATATGTATACGACGGTCATCGACGAGCAGGATTATGCCGTGAAGCCGATGAACTGTCCCGGCGGTATTTTAGTGTACGCCTCCGAGCTCAGGTCCTACCGGGATCTTCCTCTGCGGGTGGGAGAACTGGGGCTGGTTCACCGCCATGAGAAGTCCGGTCAGCTGCACGGCCTGATGCGGGTGCGCTGCTTTACTCAGGATGACGCCCATATCTTCATGATGCCGGAGCAGATCAAGGATGAGATCAAGGGTGTGGCGAAGCTGATCGACGAGGTATACTCCCTGTTTGGCTTTGAGTATCATGTGGAGCTCTCCACCAGGCCGGAAAACAGCATGGGCAGTGATGAGGACTGGGAACTGGCGACGGAGGGACTCAGGAGCGCTCTGGATGAGCTGGGGCTTCCCTATGTGGTCAATGAGGGCGACGGCGCTTTCTATGGGCCGAAGATTGATTTCCATCTGGTGGATGCCATCGGACGTACCTGGCAGTGCGGCACGATCCAGCTGGACTTCCAGCTGCCCCAGCGCTTTGAACTGGAATATAACGGAGCAGACGGAGAGAAACATCGCCCGATTATGATTCACCGGGTGGCATTTGGTTCCATTGAGCGCTTCATCGGGATTCTGATCGAGCATTTTGCCGGTGCGTTTCCCACATGGCTGGCTCCGGTGCAGGTGCGAGTGCTGCCGATTTCCGATAAGTACAGCGAATATGCCGAGAGGGTGACAAAGCAGCTGACAGAGGCAGGGATCCGGGCGGAGATGGACCGCCGGTCCGAGAAAATCGGTTATAAGATCCGTGAGGCTCAGACACAGAAGATTCCCTATATGCTGGTGGTAGGCCAGAAGGAAGAGGCAGAAGGGTGCGTAGCTGTGCGCAGCCGGGCAGCCGGAGATGAAGGACAAAAGAGTACCGGGGAATTTATTGCCATGGTGCAGGAGGAGATCCGCACCAGGATAAACCGTGCCGGGATGAAAGAAGAAGGCACGAAATAAGAGCGTTTGAACAGGAGGCAGAATGGACGGATTTGAGTGCAGGATGAGAGTCCAGTTCACAGATGTGGACATCCATAACAGGCTGACGATGAAGGGAATGCTGCGTCTGATGCAGGAGGCAGCCAACCTTCATTCGGATCAGGTGGGATATGGTCTGAATAATATAGAAGAAACGGATTTCAGCTGGGTGCTGTATGAGCAGAGATGCCGCTTGTATCGCAGGCCGCGCTGGAATACGCAGCTTTCCATACGCACCTGGTCGAGAGGGGCCAACGGCGTGATCTGCCTGAGAGACTTTGAGGTGTTTGACGAGGAAGGGGAGCCGGTGGCGATCGGCGCCACCGGCTGGCTGTTGGTCAGTGCCAGCAGTCAGAAAATGGCGCACGTGCCGGAAGATATGCTGGCGAAATACGGGATGGAGGAGCGCTCCGTGTTCGGAGAACCGCTTAAACGTCTGAGAGCGCCTGCGGCCGGTGAGCGTCTGTGGGATTATACGGTGCAGCGCCGTGACATAGATATCAACCGTCATGCCAATAATCTGTGTTATCTGGATTATGCCCTGGAAGCGCTGCCGGAGGAGGCGGCAAAGCAGGATTTCGATGAGGTGGAGATTATGTACAAAAAAGCTTCCTATGCTGGGGACCGGATCGCCTGCTTCGGCGGTTGGGAAGCGCCGGCATCGTCCTTTACGATTGCGGTAAAGGACGATACGGGCGGGCTTCTTCATGCGGTGATCCGACTTACCTCGCTTCAAAGGTAGAGCATTCCGTCTCCTCACAGCCGCAGGCACACTGACCGGAGATGTTGATATGGTCCGCGTGGCAGATGCAGTTCTCGTTGAACCGGCAGCCGGTGGCCTCACAGTCTACGGCCAGGGCCACATCCGGTGTCTCATACTGATTGCGGTAGGAATCGTCGCGCTTTTCATAAAAGCTGGCACAGCAGGTGCCCTCCTTAGCGCGGGCATCCTGTCCGTCTACGAGGATATTGCCCCGGCAGCAGCAGTTGTCCGCATTGTGGATACAGGTTTTTACGTTACAGTCTAATCGCACCATGATGATTGTCCTCCTTGTATTTCGTCTCTGCTTGCGCAGCGCGGTATTAGTATGGACATGCGCAAGGATTCTCATACGGTTAAACTTCCTCCTCTTAAAACAAAACGGATTGTTCCGGAAATGGAAAAAGAAGGGTTTGGATTATGAATATGCACAAAAGAAAATATCAGATTTTCATGCTTGTGGTTATCTGCCTCCTGTTCGGCGCCTGCGCTCCCTCCGGGGAGACGACCATGCAGACAGCGGCAGAGAGTACACAGGAGAGCGCCACGGAATCTGCTGCCCCGGAGACCATTGCGGAGTCCACGCAGGCGCCGGACAGGGAGGTATCCGAAGTGAAGGCCGGGCTGATACTCTACGGAGAGGAAAACGACGGCTCTCTGCTGACGGCTGCGCTTCGCCGGGGGCTCACGGACGCAGCCGCCGGGCTGGGAATCGGGGAAGATCAGCTTACCTTTACGTATAATGGCAGAGAAGCAGACTGGACACAGATCGAGGACAGCATTCTGGCCTGTGTGGAGGAGGGCTGTCAGATCGTATTTGGAGGCGCCAGGGAATACGAGGCCGTCATTGCAGCGATCGCGGAGGAATACCCTGAAGTGATGTTTGCCTGTGTGGGCAGCGAACTGTATAACGGGACCAATTCGGGGACTTATGATATCAGTCTGGCGGCCGCTTCCTATCTGTGCGGTGCAGCGGCGGCCATGGCGGACACCTCTGGACACATCGGTTATCTGGCAGCCAAAGGACAGGGAGACGAGGATGTGACCAATGGGGTCAATGCCTTTGCTTACGGAGTGTGGAGTGTAAATCCGCAGGCTGTGGTGGAGGTGGGAGTGACCGGAAAGTGGTTCCTTCCCCAGGCGGAGGAGCAGGCGGTGTCAGAGCTTCTTAGTCTTGGCTGCGACGTGTTCGGGGGCAATACCGATTCGGCGGCAGGGCTGAGAGCGGCGATGGCGGCGGGCGTCCCTGTGGTAGGTTACAGAGCGGCGGGAGAGGAGCTCTATGGCGCAGACTCCGGCAGCCGCATGACAGCGTCGGCGCTCTGCCGGTTTGAGACATACTTTGCAATGAAGCTCTCCCAGGTCATCCACAGAGAGGTGGCCGGCGAGGCGTGGAACGGGGATTATTTTGGAGGAAACGTGGAGTTTTCGGGCGCATTGGAGCTGCCTGAGGAGGTCTGGGAGCAGCTGGCGGTCTGGCAGCCTCAGCCGGAGACAGAAGAATCCAAAGAGATCGAGAGCCTGCCGGAGGAGACGGCGGGACCGGAAGAAAGCGTGATGCCGGAGGAAAATGCATCATCGGGGGAAGAAGTACCGCCGGAAGAAAATACGTCGCCGTCTGAGGGAGATGCGCCGTCGGAGGAGAACATGATGCCGGAGGAAAGCGAATCGGAGGAGACCGCGATTTTTGTGGATGAAGAGACAGGTTATCTGGCAAATGTGAGAATTCATCTGGTCGAGGTGGCCGAAGAGGAGTAAGAAATCCGGACAAAAGAGAAAGATACGGACAAAAAAGAAAGACAGGATATCCGGGCGATTTATGCCACGGGTCCTGTCTTTGTGATATGGATCATGGGAAGGAATTTCTGCCGTCATTCCAGATCCAGCTTCAACTGTGTGAATTCTTTAATGCGGGAGTTGTACTCTGCGATCAGCTTCTGGATCTTCATGGTGGGATCAAGGGCTGCGCTCATACCGGTGTCATGATTCATGGTATTGATAATCAGAGCGGTGAAGCTGCTCATATCGGCTTCAATGTACCAGGGCTTCGTCAGAAGAGCAGGGTCCCGGTAATTCAGATTGGTCGTCACCACATAGTCGATGAAGCCCTTTTTATGGAATTCGTCGAATTTTTCCAGGCCGCTGGTGAACAGACCGAAGGTGCAGCAGATAATGACCTTGCTGGCCCCCCTCTCCTTTAGCTCCCGGGAAGTGTCAAGCATACTGTCGCCGGAGGAAATCATATCGTCGATGATGATAACGGTCTTATTCTCCACACTGGCTCCCAGAAATTCATGGGCTACGATGGGATTTTTGCCGCCGATCACCTGGGAGTAGTCGCGGCGCTTATAGAACATGCCCATATCCACGCCCAGGTTATTGGCAAAATACACGGCGCGGTCCATGGCCCCCTCGTCGGGGCTGATGATCATCAGATGTTCTTTATCGATATTGAGGCCGGAATCCCGATCAAAGATCGCTTTGAAAAACTGGTAGGTCGGCATATAGTTATCCAGACCATGGAGAGGAACGGCATTGGTGATACGGGGATCATGGGCATCGAAGGTGATGATGTTCTTTACCCCCATATCGATGAGCTCCTCGAGAGCGAAAGCACAGTCCAGGGATTCCCGTTTGGTCCGCCGGTGCTGGCGTCCCTCGTATAAAAATGGCATGACTACATTGACACGATGGGCGTGCGCCACACAGACAGAGATGATACGTTTCAGGTCCTGGTAGTGGTCGTCGGGGGACATGTAGTGGGTATGGCCGCATACGGTATAGCTTAAGCTGTGATTAATCACATCCGTGATAATATAGAGATCGGTTCCGCGGACGGAATCCAGAAGGGTGGCCTTCCCTTCGCCGGTACCAAAGCGGGACATGTGGTTTCTCACCATATAGGTGTCGGCGTCATAGCCGTAAAAGGAGCCCTGTGCTTTTCTGGCCATTACGGCATCGCCGTCTTCCTGGCGCATATCCCGAATCTGTGCGTCCACCTCTTTAGCAAAGCCGATGCAGTTCTCCATTGCGCAGATTTTCAGTGGAGCGATAGGGACTTTACTGTGATACGAATAGGTCTGTTCCATGTTTTCCTCCCAGATCATCTATGGTATACTTTGATACGAGATCGGAAATGATTCCGAAAATTTCTTGATATTTACATTTTATACGTTGGACGGGACAGCGTCAAGCGGTTTTCGATAAAGAAAAAAGGTCTTTTATTCCGTTCGGTGGCAGCTTTATTCAGCCGAATTATGGGGATGCAACCGGCAGTTGACAAATTGACAGGGCAGCTTGGTGGCAGGAAAGCGGAGAATTTGCTATCCTTGTCGCAGAGCATCGGTCTGACGACGGCACAGAGGAGCTGCGATTGGACTGTGTGACGAAAAAGTACAAAGCAGGAAAGGAAATGAAAGAGCATGATATTAGCAGACAAAATCATTCAGCTGAGAAAGAAAAACGGGTGGTCTCAGGAGGAATTGGCTGAACAGCTGAGAGTCACAAGGCAATCCGTATCCAAGTGGGAGGGCGCCCAGTCCATACCGGACCTGGAGAGGATTTTACAAATGAGCCAGCTTTTCGGCGTAAGTACGGACTATCTTTTGAAGGATGAGATGGAAGATGAGACAAAGCGGGATGTGGCACAAGCGGCGGAGATGTCGTCAGGGCCGGTGAGACGTGTTTCTATGGAAGAAGCCCAGAGATTTCTGGAGGTCAAAAGACAGACCTCCGGCTGGATCGCTCTGGCGACGGGGCTGTGTATCCTGTCGCCGGTGTGCTTATTCTTGATGGGTTCCCTGTCCGGGGGCATGAAAGAGAGATTTTCTGAAAATCTGGCCGGCGGCCTGGGGATGATCGTGATGCTTCTAATGGTAGCCATGGCGACGGCCATATATATATCCTGCGGGATGAAGACAAAGCCTTTTCTGTATCTGGAAACGGAAAATTTTGAGACGGAATACGGCGTGTCCGGAATGGTACGGGAACAGAGGCAGCGGTTTCAGAGCACCTACCTTCGATGTAATATCGTGGGTGTGTGTATGTGTATTCTCTCGGCAGTACCTCTCTTTGCCAGCAGCTTTATGGCCGATACGACGTTCGCCTATACGGCAGGGCTGTGCGGAACACTGGTTATAGTGGCGCTGGGAGTAGCTCTTCTGATTATGGCAGGGATTAAAGAGGAAAGTATGCGCAAGCTTTTGCAGGAAGGAGAATATACCGCAAGAGAAAAGAGAAGGCGCGGTCGCAGAGGGCCTGTGGCCAGAATTTACTGGTGTCTGGTCACGGCCCTTTTTCTGGGATACAGCCTGGCTACAAATAACTGGAGGTACAGCTGGATCGTGTGGGTGGTGGCGGGAGTGCTCTTTGGGGCCGTATGCGCCGCCGCCGATATGCTGGAGAAAAAAGAGATATAGAAAAACCCTTGCATATTTATCCGGAATCGTCTAAAATGGCGGATAGTACATTAGAGAGAAAGAGGGATGAATATGTTAGAGAAGATCAAACGCCTGTTTGGACAGGTGGACATGACCGAGGGGAGGCCATGGGAAAAAATTGTGATGTTCACGGTCCCCATGCTGATCGGCAATATTGCCCAGCAGCTCTATAATACAGTAGACAGCATTGTGGTGGGGAAATATGTGGGCGATAATGCGCTGGCGGCGGTAGGAAGCGCGGGCCCCATCTTTAATCTGCTGCTGGTGCTGTTCGTGGGGATCTCCATGGGAGCCGGTATCATGGTGTCCCAGTACTTTGGCTCCAGAGACAGGGAGAATCTTTCCAAGACCATAGGAAGCTCGATCACGCTGACGGCGGTGGCGTCCATCCTTTTGATGGTGTTAGGCTCCGTGGCGATCCGCCCGGCGCTGGAAATGCTGGATACGCCGCCCAGTATCATAGACTGGTGTACTTCTTATCTGATGATTCTTCTGCTGGGGATCGCCGGGCTGGCCTACTATAATATTCTGTGCGGGATTTTGCGGGGCCTGGGAGATTCGCTGTCAGCTCTGGTCTATCTGCTGGTGGCTACGGTGATCAATATCGTGCTGGATGTGTGGTTTGTGGCCGGATTTCAGATGGGAGTGGCAGGGGTGGCTCTGGCTACGGTCATCGCTCAGATGGTCTCCGCCGTCCTGTGTATGATAAAGCTGTGCCGGATGACGGATCTGTTTGATATGAACCGTACATACTTTAAGCCGGATAAAGAGAACATAAAGACAGTCATTCGCCTGGGACTTCCCTCGGGTCTGACCCAGGCGATCTTCTCCATGGCCATGGTGGTGGTACAGTCGCTGACCAACAGCTTTGGCGAGATGATTATTGCTGCCAATGTCATTATCATGCGAGTGGACGGCTTTGCCATGATGCCGAATTTTTCCTTTGGCACAGCCATGACCACCTATGCCGGACAGAATGTGGGAGCCGGCCGGTATGACCGGGTGAAACAGGGCGCCAGGCAGGGGACGCTGATCGCGGCGTGTACCTCCGCTGTGATCACGGGACTGATTCTGTTGTTTGGTCCGTATCTGATGGGGATTTTTACCAATACCAGAGAGCTGGCGGTTTTGAGCGCCGATATGATGAAGATTCTGGCTGTGGGCTATATCGCGGTGGCAGTGACTCAGAGTCTGTCGGGCGTGATGAGAGGCGCCGGGGATACGGTGACGCCCATGTGGATTTCCCTGATCGCCACGGTGGTCATCCGGGTTCCCCTGGCCTATGGTCTGGTATACCTGTCAAAGACGCCGGCGTTTCCCGATGGAAGATACCAGTGCCTGTGGATTTCCATGCTCTGCTCCTGGCTGTTGGGCGCGTTGATCACATACATATTCTATCGCCTGGGGAACTGGAAGAAGAAAGCGCTGTGACGCGGCGGGCGAGGAGAGCGGTTTATGCTTCATTTATCGCCTATGTGACATCAGATTCGCTGGATTTGGTGAAGCTGTACCCGGAGCAGGGGATATCCGTGCGGTTCAGGAAAAAGGGGCATGGTATGATTTATGCATATTGTAACAGACATGGAATGTTTAAAGTGATGATCTGACTGTTAGCAGCCGGTGAGCGGGAACAGCGCCTCTTTGGGGGCGCTGTTTTTGTGCAATCGAAATACGGTCCTTTCCTTTACAAAATCCCAAAAGCCTGCTATCATGGGATACGGAACGAATAGGAAGAGAAAGGGAATGCCAGGGAGATTTTTTCGTGGAGAAACAAAAAGGGCATCTGATTACGGCCGTAGAGCCGGAAAGCGTGGCAGCAGAGCTGGAGATTTGCCCGGGCGACCGGCTGTTAGCCATTGACGGCAATGAGATAGAGGATATTTTTGATTACCGGTTCTATACCGGCGACAGCTACCTGGAGGTTTTGATCGCAAAGCCGGACGGGGAGGAGTGGCTTCTGGAGATCGAAAAGGAGCCGGAGGAGGATCTGGGGCTGGTTTTTGAGTCGGGGCTGATGGACGAGTATAAATCTTGCCGTAACCGGTGCGTATTCTGCTTCATCGATCAGATGCCGCCGGGGATGCGGGAAACGCTCTATTTTAAGGACGATGATTCCCGCCTCTCTTTTTTGCAGGGCAATTATATTACGCTGACCAATATGAGCGAGCGGGATCTGGAGCGGATCATCCGTTTTCATCTGGCGCCCATCAATATCTCGGTCCATGCCACGGACCCGCAGCTTCGCTGTAAGATGCTCAATAACCGCTTTGCCGGCGATGTGCTGACGAAAATGCAGGCGCTCTACGAGGCGGGGATCGAGATGAACGGACAGATTGTGTTATGTCCGGGACTCAATGATAAGGAGCAGCTGGACCGGACCATCGGTGATCTGGCACGCTTCCTGCCCCATATGCGCAGTCTGTCCGTGGTGCCGGTGGGGCTTACGAAATACAGGGAGGGGCTTTATCCTCTGACCGGCTTTGACAAAGAGCAGGCGGGGGCTGTCATCGACCAGATCGAAGGCTGGCAGAACAAAATCCATGGGCAGCATGGCGTTCATTTTGTACAGGCCAGCGACGAGTTCTATATCCTGGCCGGACGCCCCATGCCAGGGGCAGACCGCTATGACGGTTATCTGCAGCTGGAGAACGGCGTGGGAATGGTGCGTCTGCTTCTGGATGAGGTGGAGGAGGCATTGGGATCCATGGAGGGGGATGAAAGGCAGGCGGAGCTTTCTCTGGCCACCGGACAGCTGGCCTGGGGCTATATGGGACAAATCCTCCATAAGGTCCGGGAGAAATATCCCGGTATTCAGGTACACCTCCACCAGATCCGTAACGATTTCTTCGGTCCCTCCATCACGGTGGCCGGGCTTTTGACGGGACAGGATCTGATCCGTCAGTTACAGGGGCAGCCCCTGGGAGAGAGGCTTTTGCTCCCTTCGGTGATGCTTCGCAGCGGGGAGGACGTATTTTTGGACGATATCACCGTGGGTCAGGTGGAAAGGGCTTTACAAGTCTCGGTGGATATTGTAAAATCAAGCGGATATGATTTGATAGACAGTATCGTAAAAGCCCCGCAGAAGGGGGCTGTGAGAGGACGGGCGGAGGAATATCGCCCTTATGAAAATAAGGAGTGTTAGAATGAGTAAACCCATTGTGGCGGTGGTAGGCCGCCCGAATGTAGGCAAGTCGACGCTGTTTAATGTGCTGGCCGGCGACCGTATTTCCATTGTCAAGGATACGCCCGGCGTGACCAGAGACCGGATCTATGCGGAGTGCACCTGGCTGAACCATCAGTTTACTCTGGTGGATACCGGCGGCATCGAGCCGGACACGAAGGACATTATTCTGTCGCAGATGCGGGAGCAGGCGCAGATCGCCATCGACACGGCAGATGTGATTGTGTTTATGACCGATGTGCGCCAGGGACTCACGGATGCCGATTCCAAGGTGGCGGACATGCTGCGCCGTTCCGGCAAGCCTGTGGTCCTGGCAGTCAATAAGGTGGACGCCTATCAGAAGATGATGCCGGATGTCTATGAGTTTTATAATCTGGGGATAGGCGATCCCTTTGCCGTCTCGGCGGCCTCCCGGCTGGGCCTGGGCGATCTTCTGGATGAGGTGGTGTCCCATTTTGCTCCCGGCAGCGATACGGAGAGCGAGGACGACAGGCCCCGTGTCGCCATCGTGGGAAAACCCAATGTGGGGAAATCTTCTATTATAAATAAGCTGTTGGGAGAGAACCGGGTCATTGTCTCCGATATCGCCGGTACGACCAGGGACGCTGTGGACACGGCCATCCGGAGAAATGGCCGGGAATATATTTTCATCGACACGGCCGGCCTGCGCCGCAAGAATAAGATCAAGGAGGAGCTGGAGAGATACAGCATCATCCGCACGGTTTCGGCGGTGGAGAGGGCAGATGTGGTGGTTTTGGTCATCGACGCATTGGAAGGGGTGACGGATCAGGACACGAAGATCGCCGGTATCGCCCATGAGCGGGGAAAGGGCATTATCATTGCCGTGAATAAGTGGGACGCGGTACCGAATAAGGATAATAAGAGCGTCAATCGGTTTACGGCCAGAATACGGGAGATGCTTTCCTTCATGCCCTACGCAGAGGTGCTGTTTATCTCGGCTGAGACAGGCCAGCGTCTGCCAAAATTGTTTGAGTATATTGATGTGGTGCTGGAAAATCAGAACCAGCGGGTGGCTACAGGTGTTCTGAACGAGATCATGATGGAGGCAGTGGCCATGCAGCAGCCCCCGTCGGATAAGGGGAAGCGTCTGAAGCTCTTCTATATCACTCAGGTGGCGGTGAAGCCGCCCACCTTTGTGATTTTTGTCAACGACAGAGAGCTGATGCATTTTTCCTACACCCGTTATCTGGAAAATCAGATTCGCAACGCCTTTGGTTTTAGAGGAACTTCCCTGAAGTTCCTGATTCGCGAAAGGACGGAGAAAAATTCATGATCGGACATCGTATCCTGTGTCTTGTTCTGGGCTATCTGTTCGGTCTGCTTCAGACCGGTTATTTTGTGGGTAGGATGATGAAAACAGATATACGCACCAAAGGCAGCGGCAATTCCGGTACGACCAACGCCCTGCGGGTGCTGGGGCCGAAAGCGGGAATCGCCGTATTCCTGGGCGATTTCGGGAAGGCTTTCGTTCTCTGTGTGATTCTGCGTCTCTTCTATGGCAGGATTCTGCCGGAGATGGCGCTGATGCTGATGCTCTATGGCGGCTTTGGCGTCATTCTGGGCCATAACTACCCATTCTATCTGGGATTTAAAGGAGGCAAGGGGATCGCTGCCACGGCAGGGATTTTGTGTGCTTTTTTTGACTGGCGCATCCTTGTGATCTGCATTCTGGCTTTTGTGATGCCGATTGTCCTGACGCGCTATGTGTCTTTGGGCTCTCTGGTGGTGGAAGGCGTGCTTCTTATTCTGTGGCTTATGTGGGGGCGGGAGCTGTCGCCGCCCTTATCGGAAGCCTGTTACCGGGAGGCCACGGTGATTATGGCTCTGATTGCGGCGCTGGCGTACTGGCGTCACCGTGCCAATATCGGCCGTCTGCTTCAGGGAAAGGAAAACCGGCTGAGCTTTCATAGGAAAAAGGAGGGCTGATATGGCAAGAGTGAGTATTCTGGGCTCCGGCTCATACGGGACGGCTCTGGCGCTTTTGCTTCATAAAAACGGTCACGAGGTGATCCTCTGGTCTTCTACGGAGGAAAAGGCGGCCACGCTGGAGAGAACGCGGCGCAATCCGGTCCTGCCTGACGTGGAGATCCCCTCCGCGATTTTAGTGACGCCGGATCTTCATTGGGCCTGCGGGGGAAGCGCTCCGGATCTTATTGTCTTGGCCGCCTCCTCGATCCATATCCGTACACTGGCCCGGGCCTCCGCCTCTTCTGTTAGAAAGGGACAGATCGTGGTCAATGTGGCCAAAGGGATCGAGGAGGAGAGCTTAAAGACGCTGAGCCGGCAGATCGAGGAGGAGCTGCCGCAGGCGCAGGTGGCGGTGCTGTCGGGTCCCAGCCATGCCGAGGAGGTGGGACGGGGAATTCCCACCACCTGTGTGGCGGCGGCCCACTGCCGGCAGGTGGCGGAGACGGTGCAGAACCTCTTTATGTGCGATTCCTTCCGGGTCTACACCAACCCGGATGTGGTGGGAGTGGAGATAGGCGGCGCTCTGAAAAATGTCATAGCCCTGGCAGCCGGAATCGCCGATGGCCTGGGATACGGCGATAATACGAAAGCGGCTCTGATTACCCGTGGTATGGCGGAGATCACCCGCCTGGCTCTGGCCATGGGCGCCCGCACGGAGACGCTCTACGGTCTGTCCGGGATCGGAGATCTGGTGGTGACCTGCGCCAGTATGCACAGCCGCAACCGCCGTGCCGGAATTCTGATCGGGCAGGGATTAAGCGCAAAAGAGGCCATGAAAGAGGTTAATATGGTGGTGGAAGGCGTCTATGCGGCGAAGGCAGGGCTGGCGCTTTCAAGACGCTTTCATGTGGCCATGCCCATTACAGAGAGTATCAATGAGGTGCTTTTTGACGGAAAATCCCCGGCGGACTGCCTGCGGGACCTGATGCTTCGCGACAGATGCGTGGAGAACGCAAATCTGTGCTGGGAAGGAAGGCCGCAGTGAGTCCGGCGGAATGCGGATAAGAAGCGAAGAGCTTTTCTGTATGCGTTGTTCTGCCCTGAGGACAGAGGCGACAGTGGAAGAGAGGTGTCATTTATGAGAGAATTTGTCATTTTCACCGACGGAGATGTGGACCTGCCGGACTCCTGGGCCGGGGAGGTTTCAGTCCTGCCTCAGTATTACTATTTTGAAGAAAACACGATCTACGGTGACGAAAGAAATCTGACCCGGGAAGAGTTTTTTGAACAGCTTAAGCATCGCAGGGCCTATACATCCGGCGTGAATCCTGACCTGGTGCACCGGCGCTTTGAGGAGACGCTTCAGGCCGGAAAGGATATATTATGTATCACCGTCTCCTCCGGCTTAAGCGGCTCTCATAATACCATATGTATGACGGCACAGGATCTGAAGGAACAGTATCCTGACGCCGCCATTGAAGTGATCGATTCTCTGAGCGCTTCCCTGGGCAGCGGATTTCTCTGCATGGACGCCGTTGAAATGAGACGGCAGGGAAAGACTCTCTCGGAGACCGCGGCCGGGATACGCAGGAGAGTCGGACGGATCGACGTCTTTTTTGTGGTGGACGATTTCAAATATCTGGTGCAGGGCGGCCGCGTCTCTCCGGCCGTGGGCAAGATCGGTGATTTTCTCGATATCAAGGTGATCCTTACCATGAAGGACGGCCGTATCGAGCCGCATAAGAAGAGCCGGGGCTTACATATCGCCTTGCAGAATATCAAGCGGATCACCGAGAGCCGTCCGGTGACCCGCCTGGGCGCTATCTATGTGGGAAACGAGGATCTCTTTGGAAAATGCAAAGAGCTGGTAAGGAGTGACAGCGAGGCTGCGCTGAATCTGATTGTCTCCTCCCATGTGGGACCCAACGCCACCGGTGTGGCCATCGAATGGAGCGAGGAATAGACCCCTGAATTCATACCCCTTCAGGGTAGACAGACTTCGTCTGATAAGGTATCCCCTGACGGGGACCCCTGAATTCATACCCCTACGGGGTAGACAGACTTCGTCTGATAAGGTATAATAAGAACATAGGGAAGGCCGCGGGATGCAGGTCCGGCGGTAATATACAAATGGGAGGAAAGAATACTTGCGATACGATGCGATTTTCCGGGATATCGCCGGCAGCGTACTGCATGATTACGCCGGATTTGACGAGAAGAAGGCGCATCATGACTCTCTCTGGTTCTCCGCAGCCTGCCAGACGGCTCAGAGAAAGGGACAGCTGAATGATCAGGTGTTTTTTCAGCTGACGGGTCAGTACCTGGCGACGATGCAGGACCGGAATCTGCAGCTGCGCCTCGGGGATCAGGCTGCCTGCCGGGCAGACAGCAGAGGGTTTCATGCGCGCAGCTATCAGGGCAGGCTGTATGTGACCCATGCGCAACAGGAGACGAGACTGCATCCGGGGGATCAGCTGATTACTCTGAACGGAACCCCTCCGTCTCTCTACAGAAAGCGTCAGAAGAAAAACACGCTGGGCTCCGATGTGGAGGAGAGGGAGATCTGGGGACCGGTTCTTAAGATGTCTGGCCGGTGTCTGGTCAAACACACCGACGGCACGGATGAAAATCTGACGCTGAGGAGTTATCCGTATTCCGATAAACTGCCCCGTCTGGGAGGACGTCTGATCGGGAAGAATACGCTTTATCTGGATCTGCCTCACTTTACGGATCCGGAAGCCGTGGAGAAGCTTTTAGCGTCTAAGGAAAAGTCTCTTGCAAGATGCAGCCGTCTGATTCTGGATCTGCGGCGCAACATAGGAGGGACGGAGACGGCGTTCATACCGCTGCTGCGCTATGTTTTCCGGGAGCCGCTGCTTTTGCGTGATATTTACGATGACAAAGGGCTTTACACCAATTATACGGAGAATAACTGCAGACGGAAAAGTCAGATGCTTGAGCATTTTCTGCCCCGGGCGGACCGGCAGTCAGAGAAGCTGGTGAGGACGATGATGGCCGAGCTGAAAGAAAAATCCGGACAGGGAATGCTCTGGGAGCCGGATGAGGAGCTGGCCGCCGATACCGCCACGGTGGGAGGTTATGGGAATTTTGAGAAGATTATCATTCTGAGCGATACCTGGTGCGAGTATGCGGGAGAGACTTTCATATCTCTATGTAAAAAATCCCCTCTGGTAACGGTGATTGGCCGGCCGACCATGGGAAATATCGATTACTGCAATCCGGTGTCGGTTCTGTATGATAACCGCTTTACCTTTACGTATCCCATGAGTAAGACGAAGGCAGCGATGGAAGGAAAAGGGGTCAGCGGGAAGGGCGTTTCGGTGGATATCCATGTTCCCTGGACTCCGGCAGAGTGTGAGGAAGACATTCTCTTAAAGCAGGCGCTGAAGCTGTAGAAAATCCCGGGGGCGGAGGCCCGGCGATACCTGTCCGGAATGGCAGAATACGGTTAATATGGTTGGATTTTAGGCAGAGTCTTAGCAAAAATGACTTGAAAGTCAGGGCATAATCTGTTAAAATGATATCCGGTTTCAAAGTGAGACCGGTGAACAGACAAAGGAGGGAGAAAGTTCCGATGATAGTGTGCTGGAGCATAGGGGCGGGAGAGGTTATCCTCATCGTCATCCTGGCAATTTTTGTGCTGGGGCCTGAGAAGACGCCTTACTATGCAAAGAAGCTGGGCGAAGGGCTGGGACTGATGAAGCAGTATTCCGGCAAGCTGGCCACGGAGATCAAGGAGAATGTGGCAGAGCCTCTGAGCGAGGTGGTGCAGCCTCTGCAGGAGGTGAGTAAGGAGATGAGAGAACCCTTTAAGGATATTACCGATCCCTTAAAGGAGATCAAGGCTCCTCTTACCGAAGCGACGAGAGCGCTCAACAATGCGGTGAACGTGACGGCTCAGCCTTTGAAGACGGCGGTGAATGAGGCCGCAGCCGAAGTGGAGGCAGCGGGGGATGCACAGGATATGGCAGAGGATACCCCCCGGGAGGATGCGACAGCCGTGACGGCCGAGGCGGAAGGCTCCGCGGAGGAGGCGGCGAAAGAGACGCCGGACCGGGAAATCGCAGCGCAGCCGGAGGCCGCAGCGGTACGGCAGCCGGACGAAGCAGCCGGTCAGGCCGACGGGGAGGCGGATGCCGGGGAAGAACCGCAGCCGCAGGAAGCCGCCGTAACGCTACAGGCAGAGACGGTGCTTGTGCAGGAAGGATAGGAGGACTCCTGTTTGCCTCGGGCGTTCTGGTACGGGCGTATCCCGTTTCATAGTGTTACATGTGTTTATCCCTTATCGGACGAAATCCGTCTGTCCTGCAAGGACAGGAGTTAAGGGGTGCCTGAGAGGGCGCTATATTCAGAATGAAAAGACATAGGAAAGAGAGGATAAATAAAATGATGGATTTAAATCAGATTGTGACGGCAGGTTTTGGCGGTAAGATGGGGACAACGGAGATTTTGGTCATCGTACTGATTCTGGTGGTCCTGTTTGGGCCGAAATATCTTCCGAAGCTGGGTCAGACCCTGGGCAATTCGATTCGCGGTTTCAAGGACGGACTGAGCGGCGATGAGGAGAAGACAATGGAGAATAATGACAACGGAAAGACTGAGGCGTAAGCTTTAGCTGGGTGATAGGACTGTGTCAAAGAAGAAACTACAAAAAGATGCGGATCAGGAAGCTGTCATGGGGGTTGTGGACCACATTCGTGAGTTCCGCAACCGGTTGATTGTCATCGCGGTGATCTTCGTGGCTGCCGTGATAATCGGCTTTTACTACGCAGCTCCTTTGATTGACATTCTGAAGGTGCCTTCCGCCGACCTGTATAATTTTGTGTATCTGGGCCCTCAGGAATTGCTTTTGCAGTATGTCCGGGTGTCGGTGGTGGCTGCTTTGGTGGTGACGGCTCCGGTGATTCTCTATGAGCTGCTGGCCTTTGCCAGCCCTGGGCTTAAGCCCAGTGAAAAGAGCTTTGTCATGGCGATATTAATGCTGGGCCTGCTCTTTTTCGTGCTGGGCGTCATCTTTGCCTATACGATTCTGCTGCCCTTTATGCTTAAGTTTTTTGATACTATCGGCATGGAGAGCGGTGTGGAGGCGCAGATATCCATAGAAAAGTATGTGAGTCTGATGATTTCCATTATGGGAGTTATGGGACTGGTCTTTGAAATGCCGGTTCTGACAATTCTGCTGACACAGATGGGATTTTTGAAACCGGAGTGGCTGAAGAAGAGCCGTCGGGTGGTGGTTGTAGTCATCTTTATCGTAGCCGCCATTATCACGCCGCCGGATGTGGTCTCCCAGGTTATGGTGGCGATCCCCATGCTGGGCCTGTTTCAGATCAGTATTGTATTCAGCTCCATGGTCAGAAAACGCAAAGACAAAAAACGTGCGAAGCGGGAAGCGGAGGAAAACCGGTTCCGGTATCAGTGAGAAACAGAATAAGAACAGCCTTTGTGACAGAACGCTTCTGTGGACAAAGGCTGTTTTTTAGTCGGAAGAATCGCTGTAGAAAGCTATTTGGTTTACAAAAGAAAAGCGGCTAAAAACTTGTAAAAAAAAGTACGATTTCCATTGACAAATGAGAAAATCTCTGCTAGAATTTTTATAAAATTAATATAAAAGATGGAATGAAAAATTGTGATTTTGTACAGAATGTACGAAAAGAAAACAGCAGGACAGCAGGACAGGAGGATTCATGGAGAAGAAAACGAATGCATTGGGGGATGTTCTGGTTTCACCGGAGCTGGTATTGATGGAGATCGAGGCCGGCACGGACCAGGAGGCGATTGAGATACTGGCCAGGCATCTCTTTGAACAGGGAATCGTGAAGGAGAGCTACATAGAGGCGGTGAAGGCCCGGGAGAAGGTATTCAGCACAGGCCTTGACTTTGAGGAGATGGGGATTGCGATCCCCCATACGGATTCGGAGCATGTGAACCGAGAGGCGATTGCCATCGGGATTTTGAAGAAACCGGTGCTTTTCTGCCACATGGGGATGCCGGAGATCTCGGTGAAGACGGAGATGATGTTTATGATGGCGATCGAAAAGCCGGATTCGCAGGTGGAGTTTCTGGGTAAGATGATGGAGATCTTCCAGACGGAGGGCCGTCTGCGCACCCTGAAGGCTGCTCTTACGGCCGGTGAGGCAGCACGGCTTTTTACCAGTTATTTTGATGAGTGACCCCTTCTTGTGATGGCAATACCGCAAAGGATGGGATAAATACCTCTGCTGGCGGTATGCATATATAAATCTTATCATATTATTTATTTAAAAGGAGAGAGACATATGAAACGAATTTTACTGGTATGTGGTTCCGGAATCTGTACTTCCACAGCTGTGAACGCGAAGGTGACGAAGGCTCTGGATGAGAGAGGGCTGAAGGGAAAGTACAGCATTACCCAGGGCAAGGCTTCCGAGGTGGCGGCACAGTCCGTTAATTATGATCTGGTTATCTCCACTACGGTTCTGGGCGGCGACTGCCACTGCCCGCTGGTAATCGGGACACAGTTCCTCCTGGGAAGAGGCACGGAGAAGATTGTGGATCAGATCGTGGAGATCCTCACGAAGGAAGACTGAGAGGGGAAGCTCTGTCCGGAAGGGATATTCTCATGATACCAAAGAAGATGGGCGGCTGTTTAGGGGTAGACGGCTGCAGTCTTATATAAATTCTATACTATAAATAGATGGAGGAAAATGTATGGAAGCGATTTTAAAGGTATTTCAATTTATCAGTGACATGGGCGCTACCGTAATGATGCCGATCATCATCCTGATCATGGGATGCATTCTGAGGGCCGGTTTCGGTAAGTCTCTTCGGGCAGGCCTGACCGTAGGTATCGGCTTTATCGGCCTGAATCTGGTTACCGGTATGCTGGGGAATTATCTGGCGCCTGCCGTATCCGCCATGGCGGATAAATTTGGTCTGACCCTGTCGGTAATCGACGTGGGCTGGCCGGCAGCCGCCAAGATCGCCTTTGCTTCTACCGTAGGCCAGGTGATCATTCCTGTGTGTCTGTTGGTGAATATCGTGATGCTGCTGACCAATACCACCCAGACCGTGGACGTGGATATCTGGGATTACTGGCATTTTGCTTTCACCGGCGCTCTGGTTGCGATCCTGACGGAGAGTCAGGTCATCGGTGTCATCGCTGCGATCCTGAATATGGTGATTATCATGGTTCTGGGTGACTGGACTGCAAAGGGAGTGGAAGACACTCTGGGTCTGCCCGGCGTATCCCTGCCTCACGGCTTTACTACCGCATATGCCCCGATTGCGATGGGAATGAACTGGGTACTGGATAAGATCCCCGGTGTGAACAAGATCAGTTTCGATATCGAGAAAATGCAGAAGAAATTCGGCGTGTTCGGCGAGCCGATTCTGGTAGGTACGGTTCTGGGTGCGATCATCGGTTTCGCGGCCGGTTACGGTATCGCTCCGGTAACAGGCGAGGGTGCGAATCCCGGTATCCTGGGTCTGGGCATTAACATGGGCGCCGTACTGGTTCTGATCCCGAAGATGGCGGCTCTGCTGATGGAAGGCCTGCTGCCGATCTCCGACGCGGCCTCCGAATTCATCGAGAAGAAGTTCTCCAGCCGTGGTAAGATTTACATCGGCCTGGACTCCGCTGTAGGCGTAGGTCATCCCATGACTCTGTCGGTGGCTCTGGTTCTGGTTCCCATCACGGTGTTCCTGGCTGTGCTGCTGCCTGGCAATAAGGTTATGCCTTTCGCCGATCTGGCTGTTATTCCCTGGATGTTCGTTCTGATCACTCCTGTGGTGAAAGGAAACGGCTTCCGTGCTCTGATCATTGGTATTGTCGTACTGGCTGCCGGCCTGTACATTGCGACGGATCTGGCGCCGATGATCACCTCGGCTGCCATCAACGCGCAGTTTGATATGGGATCCGCTGCATCGATCTCCAGTATCTGTGACGGTGCGAATCCCCTGACCTGGGCGATTACCAGACTGCACGGCCTGGGTGCTGCGGTAGGTATCGGTGTGGTGGGCGTGATCGCGCTGGCACTGGCTGTGATCAACAGAAAGAAGATCATGAAGGAAGCTGCTGAGATGCACAAGGCCTGATTTTTTCAGGATGGAGGGGGCTTTGCGGTGAGCAAAGCCTCCTTTTTTCGGACAGATATCAATGGGGAACCCGAAAAGGAAAGGAGATTTTTCAGTATTGCGTACCTATGAATATGATCCGGCGATCTACGCCAGAAAGATAACCTTGATTGGAGGGTTTTGTGCCCTGATCTTTTTATACTCGATCTACAGCCTGATTGTTTCCGGAGGAAATGTGATCTGGATTGCAGCGGCGATCATCTCGGCTTATACGGTGTGGGAAACCTTTATTTCGCTCAGTAATCCCAGCAAGGTGATTGTGGATGCGGACAGCATTACCTTTTGTGCCTATGGCAGAGAGCACCGCTATCTCTGGTCGGATATCAACCGGTTTCGGGTTAAGGAGTTTGTGGGCGCCAGAAAGCTGTTTGTACGGATCAATGAGGCCAGTATTCTGAAGGGCCGGTACTGGCTGCACTGTTATTACTTTAATGATACGGATCTGTTATATAAATATATCGTGGATAAGGAGTATCTGATTCATCCGGATTCTCTGAAGGCCAGGGCCAGGGAGTCGGGAGAGAAGGATCTGGCCGAGCGGGCGGAGAAGAAGAAAAGACAGGCGGAGGAAGCTAAGAAACGCCGTGATGCGAAACGTGCGGGAAAGAAGGCCCGTTAGAGTTTATGAAATAATCTTCTAAGAGATGCTTTTATAAGGAGAAAAACAATGTATGAGCAGGAAAAGAAAAGTGTAATACAGGCGGGAATCAAGCTGGACCGGTATGGCCTGATCGCTCTTTCCGGGGGAAACGTGACGGTGAGAATGCCGGACGGAAAGATTCTGGTGACGCCTTCAGGCATGATTTATGAAGAAATGGTGCCGGAGGATGTGCTGGTGGTGGACATAGAAGGCAATATCCTGGAAGGGGAGCGCAAGCCTTCAGTGGATACGAAAGCTCTTCTGTATATCCTGAAGAATATGCCCCAGATCAATGCGGTGATTCATACGCATCAGCCCTATGCCACGGCGGTGGGCCTGATTACGGATGAGCTTCCCTGCAATCTGACGACGCTGGCCAATGCCACCAGAGGCGCGGTGAAGGTCTGCCCCTATTCTTCGGCGGCCAGTATGCAGATGGGTGTGGAAGTGGTGGAACATATCGGCGATAAGCTGGCTGTGATTCTCAAACATCACGGTGTGATCAGTGTGGGAGACAGTCTGAAACAGGCGCTCTATGCCTGCGTATATCTGGAGGAGGCGGCGAAGACGTATTCCATCGCCTATGGTATGAATCCGGAAGTTCCCTTAATGACACCGGAGCAGGTAGAGCGGGCCGTGGAGGTGTTCCGCCATTACGGACAGGGCACTTCCGAGCTGCCTGAGGAGTTACAGTACAATTAAAAGAGGTACTACGCTGCCAGTTATGTGGTAACTTTTTTCTCTGTCGTCAAAAAAGGCGCAGCCAGGGAAGAGTTACCATTTCTTTTTTCTCCGGAAAAACAGGAGGGCCTGCGCAGCCAGACGAAGAGTCTTGTCTTTTTGCTGTTTTTTTGTTATATTAAAAACGAAACTTGTTTTTTTTTTTATAATAGGTATACTTTATCTTAGGACATTTTGCGGCTCTCCCGGGTCGGCCTCTCTTCGGAGCATGGCGGGGGACAGGCTGTGAAAATGAAAAGTAAGAAAGAGGTGCAAAAAGTGAGTGATTCATTGAGTGTGAAAGCATCACCCCATGTCAGAAAAAGCGCCCGTCTGGAGACGCTGATGTTTGATATGGAAATCGCGCTGCTGCCGGTGGTTCTGTTTGCCGCGTACCGCTTTGGCTTTGGCGCTGTCAAGGTAATCATGGCTTCCGTTTTGGCCTGCGTGGTGACAGAATGGATCTATGATGCCTGTCTGAAAAGGGAAACCGGTATCACGGACGGATCTGCCGTTGTGACAGGGCTTCTCCTGGGACTGACCCTTCCCTCGGACATTAATCTTTATGTTCCGGTAATCGGAGGGATCTTTGCCACGCTGATCGTGGTGCTTCTGTACGGCGGTTATGGTCAGCACTTCATGCTGCCGGCTCTGGCCTCCCGGTGTTTTCTGCTGATCAGCTTTGCGGAAGAGATGACTACATATACGGTAGACGGTATTTCGTCCGCAACGCCCCTGGCCGTTTTGCAGGCAGGCGGGGCTCCCAATCTGACGGATATGTTTCTCGGCAATATCAACGGCTCCATCGTGGAGGTATCCACCGTCGCCGTGCTTCTGGGCTTTTTCTATCTGATCGTCCGCAAAGCGGTGAAGCTGGTTCCGCCGGTGATCTATGTGCTTTCCTTTGTGATGTATATGGGGCTGTTCGGCGGTCATGGCTTTGACATGAGCTATATCGGCGCGCAGATTCTGGGCGGCGGTTTTATTTTCAGCGTGGCCTTTTTCGCCGGCGATATGATTATCAATCCGAAGACGGTGGCCGGACAGGTGATTTACGGTGTGCTGATGGGCGTGTTGACCGGTGTGTACCGGACCATGGGTTTTGCACCGGAGAGCGTTTCCTACGCGATCATCTGCTGCAATCTTCTGATTCCGCTGATTGACAAGTTTCTTCCCGGTAAAGCAAAGGAGGCGGCCTGATTATGGATATTAAGAAGATTTTAAAGGATACGGCGGTTCTTCTGGTGATCACCCTTGTCTCGGGCCTGCTTCTGGGCGCGGCTTATGAGGTGACCAACCCGATTATCACGGCCAGGAAAGAAGAGGAGAAGGCGGCATCCTATCGCGGCGTTTTTGCGGAGGCGGCGAATTTCGAGAGCCGGGAGGATTTGCTGGAGCAGTCGGCTTCGGTGGTGTCCGGCGCCGGTATCAATGCGGAGATTACGGATGTGATGGCAGCTCTGGACGCCTCGGGGAGCGTGCTCGGCTATGCCATGAGCATTTCTGTGAGCGGCAGTCAGGGAGAGATCGTCATCGCCTACGGTTACGGTGTGGACGGGACCTCCATGGGTATCGATATTCTGACCAGCTCCGAGACCTCAGGACTGGGATCGAAGGCCAGCGAGCCGGAGTTTAAGGATCAGTTTGCCGGTAAGGCGGTGGACAGCTTCAGCGTGGTAAAGAGCGCGGCGGCCTCGGACGCGGAGATCAGCGCTATCAGCGGAGCGACCATCACCAGTAACGCTGTGACCAGCGCAGTCAATGCCGGTATCGTCTTCGGCCGTTACTGTGCGGAAAATAACTGAGGGGAGGAGAGAATACGATGAAGAACAAACATCTGGATGCCATATATAATGGTATTATCCGTGAGAACCCCATCTTTGTCCTGATGCTGGGCATGTGTCCGACTCTGGCAGTCACCACCAGCGCGATCAACGGCGCCGGAATGGGCGTATCTACCACGGTGGTGCTGATTTTGTCCAATATGCTGATTGCCGCCCTCAGAAAAATCATTCCCGACGGCGTGCGTATGCCGGCTTATATCGTGGTGGTGGCCACCTTCGTGACGCTGGTGGACTTTATCATGGAGGCGTTTACGAAGGATCTGTATGGGGCTCTGGGTCTGTACATCCCTCTGATTGTGGTGAACTGCATTATCTTAGGCCGCGCGGAGGCCTATGCTTCCAAGAACACGGTGACGATGTCCGCCTGCGACGGTATCGGTATGGGGCTGGGATTTACGGTGGCGCTGATCGTCATCGGTCTGGTGCGTGAATTCCTGGGAGCCGGTACGGCTTTTGGTATCACGATCTATGAGGCCAGCAGTATTTTTGAGCCCATTGCCATTATCACCAAGGCTCCCGGCGCTTTTCTGGTCCTGGCCATGCTGGCGGCGCTGCAGAATAAGTTTAAGATGAAGGCTGCCACCAACGGGGTAAACGGCGGCGAGGAAAAAGGCTGTGCCAGCGACTGCGAGTCCTGCGGCACCTGTAAGTGAGAGAGGAGATAGGATATGCAGGAATTGATTATCATCGCCATCACGGCGGCACTGCTCAGTAATGTGGTATTGAGCCAGTTCTTGGGAATCTGCTCCTTCCTGGGCGTTTCCACCAAGACGGACGTGGCCCTTGGAATGGGCGGCGCCGTGGTCTTTGTTATTACGGTAGCCTCAGCGGTGGCCTTTGGCCTGTATCAGGTGCTGGATCTTTTAGGACTACAGTATCTGGATACCATTGTTTTTATTCTGGTTATTGCGTGTCTGGTACAGATCGTTGAGTCTTTCTTTAAGAAATATGTGCCGTCTCTGTATAAGGCGCTGGGGGTGTATCTGCCGCTGATCACGACGAACTGTGCCGTTTTGGGCGTGGCTCTGACCAACGTACAGAATAAGTATAATTTCTGGCAGAGTGTGGTATGCGGTTTTGGTACGGCTGTCGGTTACCTGATCGCCATCGTGATCCTGGCCGGTATCCGTGAAAAGACAGCCAGCAACGATGTACCTGTTCCTTTTAAGGGTTCCCCCATTGTTATGATTACAGCCTGCCTGATGGCTATCGCGTTCTACGGCTTTGCCAATCTGGCTATTTAAGGAGGAGGAACCATGAACATAACAGGAATACTGATGTTTAATGTGACGAATGTCATCACGGCCACTCTGATGGTCGGAGGTGTGGGCCTGGTGATCGGCCTGCTTTTGGGCGTGACCGGTCATATCTTTCGGGTGGAGATTGATCCGAAGCAGGCGGCGATACGCTCCTGCCTGCCCGGCAATAACTGCGGCGGCTGCGGCTATCCCGGCTGTGACGGTCTGGCTGCGGCGATTTTTAACGGGGAGGCCCCTGTGAACGCCTGTCCGGTGGGCGGCGCGGCCTGCGCGGCGAAGATTGCCGAGGTTATGGGGGTGGAAGCAGCCGACGTGCCCGCAGCGGAGGGAAAGAAAGCCTTTGTGATGTGTAAGGGCGATAATGATACGGCTGTTCTCAATGAGAAGGGACGCAAGGTCTGCAAATATGGCTGTATCGCCTGCGGCCTCTGTGCGAAAGCCTGTGCCTTTGACGCGATCCATGTGGTAAACGGCGTGGCTGTGGTGGACAGAGAGAAATGTGTGGGCTGCGGAGCCTGCGCGGCCAAGTGCCCGAAGAAGATCATAGAGGTGGTTCCCGAGTCGAAGGATCATATGGTTGCGTGCAGCAACCATGATACGGGCAAGGAGGTCCGTGCTGTCTGCAAGGCCGGCTGTATCGCTTGCGGCATGTGCGCGAAGAACTGTCCGGAGGGAGCGATCGCAGTGGAAGAAAATCTGGCAAAGATCGATTATGAGAAATGTACGAACTGCGGCACCTGCAAGACCAAGTGTCCGGTGAAGGTCATTTCATAGGATAGGAGGGTGAGACATGGAAGAAAAGAAACAGGGCCTGCTTGGCACCTATAAATGCCTGGCGCTCTTTGTTGTCATGATGGTCGTCGCCATTCTTATCGTAGTGGTAAAACCGATGATCACCGGCGAGAAAAAGTACACCGGCGTGGGAAACAGTTCCATAGGCGGAGAAGTGAAGGTAGAAGTCAGAATCGCTAAAGGCGAGATTACGGCGGTCCATGTGCTTTCGCATCAGGAGACGGAGGGGATCGGCACCAATGCCATAGATGTGATCCCGGGAGCTATTGTGAAGAGGCAGAATATCGACGTGGACGTGGTGGCTGGCGCCACTTATACGAGCCAGGCGATCTGCGAGGCCGTGGCGGATGCCATGACCCAGGCCGGACTGACGCCTGCTGAGATCCCGCAGCCGGAGACTCAGGCTCCGGTGGAGAGCGGAGAATTCGGAGCTCTTTCGGCAGGAACATACACGGCTGCGGCTCAGGGCTTCCACGGAGAGGTAACGCTCACGATCACGGTGGATGATACTGGGGTGATTACGGAAGCGGTGATCGACGCCCCGGACGAGACGCCGGAGCTGGGCGGTGCGGCGGCCGCGAAGATGCAGGAAGCGATTCTTGCAAACCAGGGCAAGGATATCGACGTGGTAAGCGGAGCGACTTACACCGGCAATGCGGTGCTGACGGCCTTGAACGACTGCCTGACTCAGGCTTCCGGCAGTGGCGGCAGCGCTTCTCTGGGAGAGGGAACGGCCTACACCGCATCGGCTCAGGGCTTTCATGGGCAGGTGACGGTGACAGTCACGATAGATGATGCCGGTACGATCACAGGCGTTCAGATCGACGCGCCGGATGAGACGCCGGAGCTGGGCGGTGCGGCGGCTGAGAAGCTGACAGGCGTCATCCTGGAGGCACAGAGCGCTGAGATCGATATTGTTTCAGGCGCCTCGATGACCAGCAATGCGGTGATTGCGGCCCTGAAGGATTGCCTTGCCCAGGCTGGAAAATAAAGAAAAAGGAAGGACTATGTGAGATGAAAAATCAGGATTTTACCGTTTTTCATGGTGGTGTGCATCCCACGGACGGCTCTGACAAGGCGCTCAGCAATGCCAAGCCCATCGTGGAGTATACTCCCAAGGTGGTAGAGATTTCCATGGCACAGACCGGCCCCAGCATCTGTGAGCTGCTGGTGAAGGAGGGAGATCATGTGGACAGGGGGCAGCTGATCGGCTCTCCGGCCAATTTCTTCGCTGTGAAGCTGCATGCCAGCGTCAGCGGTACTGTGAAGGAAATCAAAAAGATTCAGAACGGGCCAAAGGAGATACCGGTCTGTGTCATCGAAGCGGATGAAGAGCAGCCTCCGGTGAAGGATCTGCCCTATCTTCATGAGATGGTGGATATCTCCGGCTATGAGAAGGATCAGCTGATCGGGCTGATGGAAGAGGGCGGCATCACGGGCATGGGAGGAGCCGGCTTCCCGTGCCATGTGAAGTATAAGCCCAATAAGCCCATCGAGTATGTGCTAATTAACGCGGCGGAATGCGAACCTTTCCTGACCTGTGATCATCGTATGCTTCTGGAGCACAGCTGGGAGATTTTAAATGGTGTGAATCTCATGGTGAAGGCCGGCGGTGCGAAGAAGGGCTATATCTGCATGGAGGATAACAAGCAGGATGTGGCAGATCGTCTGAACCAGCTTCTAAAGGGTGTGAACGCGCCTGTGGAGGTGAAGGTTCTGCCCACCATGTACCCTCAGGGCAGCGAGCGTCAGCTGATTCTGGCGGTGACCGGAAATGAGATTCCGGCCGGCGGACTGCCGGCTGACGCCGCCTGCATCGTATCCAATGCGCAGAGTGCCAAGGCCATGGCGGATATTGTGTTTGCCGGGATCCCGTCCATCACCCGCTGCATCACCATCACGGGCAAGGTGAAGGATCCGAAGAACTTCCTGGTTCCTCTGGGGACGCCGATCAGGGAGCTGGTGGCTTTGGCCGGCGGAATTTCGCATAAAGATAACAAGGTGATTTTGGGCGGTCCCATGACTGGCCCCTGTATCGGAACCGGCATGACCGGCGATGATATTACCCAGTGCGTGACCAAGGTAAGCGGCGGTCTTCTGGTTCTGGAAAATGACCATATTGTGGAGAGTGCCTGCATCCGCTGCGGCGGCTGCGGTCTGGTGTGTCCGGCAGGTTTGTCTCCCTTTAAGATCGATCACGCCTATCGTGCCGGTAATCTGGAGCTGTGCGAGAAGCTGCATGCCACCGAGTGCATTGCCTGCGGCTGCTGCTCCTATACCTGCCCGGCCAAGCGTGAGCTGACCTTTTACAATACCAAGGCTCGTGACGCCGTGAAGGCGATGATTCGCGAAAGGGGGAAGAAGTAATGGCGGAGCAACATATCAATCCGAATCTGAGGACGCCTAATACTACGCAGAAAATCATGCTGGATGTGTGTATCGCACTGGTGCCGGCACTGATTTATTCCACGGTGATCTTCGGGATGAATTCTCTGATCCTGACCGCAGTATCGGTGATCACCTGTATGGCGGCTGAGGGAATCTGGCAGACACTTCGCAAAGAGGCGCTGACTGTTACGGATCTCAGCGCTGCTGTGACCGGAATGCTGATCGCATTTAACATGTCATCCACCACGCCTGTGTGGGTGGTAGTATGTGCCGATATTTTTGCCATCATTGTGGTGAAGCAGGTTTTCGGCGGTATCGGCAGCAACGTGGTGAACCCGGCCCTGATGGGCAGGCTTTTTGCGATGGTGGTATACGGCGGCTATATTATGAGCTACGCGGCTCCCGGTGCAGTGGATACCACGGCCTCCGCCACGGTTTTAAGCGCCGTGAAGTACGGCATGGAGATGAATTACAGTGTTGTAGATATGATTATCGGCAATATCCCCGGCGCTCTGGGAGAGACCAGCGCACTGCTTCTGTTGGTTGGGTTTGCGTATCTGGCCTATAAGAAGGAGGTCAATGTGCTGGCAGCTGTGGTATATATCGTAGCAGTCGGGCTGGGCAGCGGTCTTCTGATGGGCAATCTGGGAGCGGCCTTCTTCGGAGGCGGTCTGTTCTTGGGCGGCCTGTTTATGCTGACGGACTATGTGTTTGTGACTAAGAAGGGGAAGATTCTCTATGCGCTGGCGGCGGCGGTCATTACGATCCTGGTGCGCCAGTTCAGCACGTACCCGGAGGGCGTGTGCTTTGGTATTCTGATTGCCAACTGTACCGTGTATTTCCTGGACATGATTGACAAAAAGCCCCATGTGTATGGCGTGAAATAGGAGGAGTTACGATGAACGAGAAGAAATCAAACGGATTTACCGCTCTGCTCCTCACTCTGGTCGTGGCAGTGGCGGTTGTGTTCGGCGTCAGGATGGCGGGAGGCACGGCTTCCCAGGCAGCTCCTGCGCCCGGTCCCGGAGATGGGCAGGGAGGCGCAGAGGCGGCCGGTAAATACGGCGTCGGCACCTATACCGCGTCGGGGAAAGGAATCAATGGCGACGATGTGACAGTGACGATCACCATCGGTGAGGGCGACGTGATCACAGATGTACAGGTGGAAGGCCCGGGAGAAACCCCGGCCATCGGCGGTCCGGCCATGGAGAAGCTGCAGGCAGCGATACTGGAAGCCCAGTCCGCGGATGTGGATACGGTGGCCAGCGCCACGGTCACCAGCGAGGCGGTGATAACGGCGGCAAAGGATTGTCTGGCCCAGGCGGAAGCGGCGGCAGGCTCGGGCAGCGGAGCGGCGGGAGCCTCCGGCGCCTATAAGCCCGGCGTTTATACCCACGCGGAGCATGGCATGAACGGTGACGTGACAGTGACGATTACCATCGGCGACGACGGCTCCATCGCGGATGTACAGATCGTGGGAGATCAGGAGACGCCTACGATCGGCGGTCCGGCCATGGAGAAGCTGCAGGCAGCGATACTGGAGGCCCAGTCCGCCGAGGTGGATGCGATAGCCAGCGCCACCATGACCAGCAACGCAGCCATCAAGTCGGCTCAGGCCTGTCTTGATGAAGCAGCCAATTAAAGGAGGGTGAGTGCGATGAAAGTACGTTATTCCGTAGAGGCGTTTGCCTTGGCGTTTGTCCTGTATACCACAGGGCTGGAGACGGCCCTGGCGGCAGCGGCCATTATCGTGGCGGGTACGGTGCTGGGAGATACGCTGGCCGGCATGACCGGTAAGACAGCCGCAGGCGCCATTGCTTTTATAGCCACCAGCGTGGCCCTGATCTTTGGGCTGCCGGGCCTGAAGACCGATTATCTGGCTGCGTCTTTGGTAGGTATGCTGGTGGGCAAGCATGTATTTGACGGGGTGGAGGATGCCTCCGCCGGTGAGATTCTGAAGCAGAATTATCTGGCGCTGGCAGTGATGGCAGTGGTGGCAGCGGTTCGCGAATTTCTGGGAAGCGGAGCTGTCTTTGGATATGATGTCTGGGAAAACGCTGTGGTGAGCAGCGCATACCTTCGGAATTCCTTTGGCCTCATATTCGGCGGTCTGGGAATCGCGGCAGTGAATACCATGATTCAGAAGGAGATTTCCTCCGATTCCATCTGGATTGCGGTTCCGGCAGCTGTGGCGGCCGTGGGAGCCGTGGTGGGCGGAGACACGATGGTGACAGTGAAAACCGTGATATCCGCTGTGATCGGTGTGACGCTTCTGATCAGCGTCCGCGGCAAGATGAAATTTTCCACGCCCGGAAAACGCTTCGCTGGGCTTCCTGTGGAGATGATTTCCCTGGGCTTTTTGACCATGATGCTGTCGGTCATCGCCTAGAGAAGCAGAATATGCTGTAACAAAGGGGCAGGTCTGTATGAGAAGGACCTGCCCTGCTATATATGCGGGGCAGGCCGCCCTTGCCGATATATGGATAGAGGAAGAAAATGAAGAACGAACAGAAAATAAAGAGGCTGTGTATCTATGGACTGCTGATTGCTCTGGCCTTTGTGCTCAGCTATCTGGAGAGCTTGATTCCCCTGGCGGCAGTGGGCTTCTTCGTGCCGGGTATGAAGATCGGCCTGGCGAATATCGTGGTGATGGTGGCGCTCTACACCATGGGAGCCAGGGACGCCTTTGTCCTGGCTCTGATCCGGATCTTGCTGGTGGCCGCCACTTTTGGCAACAGCGTATCGATGATCTACAGCCTGGGCGGAGGACTTTTGAGCTATGCAGTCATGGTACTTTTAAAAAAGGCCGGGGTCTTTGGCATGGTTACGGTCAGTATCGCCGGAGGGATTTTCCATAATGTGGGACAGATCGTCATGGCTATGCTGGTACTGGAAAATGCAGGTGTGATGGCATATCTGCCTGTCCTCTTTGTATCGGGGAGCGTGACTGGGCTTGTGATCGGCCTGCTGGGAGGAGAAGTGGCAAAGCGGATCCGGGGTGTCATGAAGCATGAAACATGAGAAAAAGCTGAAGGTGTCAGGCCTGCTGTTAGGCATGAGACAGGACGAAAAAGGGAGAACAAGCGCATATGAGTGAGAAAGAAAGGACGGTCCGTCAGCATATCTGTTTTTACGGGCAGGTACAGGGAGTGGGATTTCGTTTCCGGGCAGCACAGATGGCGGAGCCTCTGGAGCTGACCGGCTGGGTGCGTAATGTGGACGATTATGTGGAGATGGAAGTCCAGGGACGGGAGAGCGATATCGGCCGGCTGCTGGCAAAACTTCAGGACAGCCGGTGGATCGTCATAGACCGATATGAGGCGAGCGAAATGAAGCCGGAAAAAAACGAGCGAGGATTTCGGGTGACCTGGTAGAGGCGCCGGAAAAGGATGTAAAAAAAGAAGGGATATCCCTTCTTTCTTTTCGCAGCTCGTACGGGAATCGAACCCATGTTTTCGCCGTGAGAGGGCGACGTCTTAACCCCTTGACCAACGAGCCATAATATATGTAAAAGCGAGAATAAAGTCGAGGCGACAAGATTCGAACTTGCGGCCTCCGCGTCCCGAACACGGCGCTCTACCAAACTGAGCCACGCCTCGATACCATATTAGGATATCACAGGAAGAGGAGCTTGTCAACAGGAAAATTGTATTTTTCGGTTTGTTTTTGCAGGCTGTAGGGGTGAAAGGACGAAAGGGACGCCAGGAGGCATAGGGATACCCTGTCCGGGCGCGCTCCCGCTCTGTGCAGGAGGCAGCGGTTCTAAGTTCGCGCTTCGCTGCCGCTCCCGCTCACTAAGAACCGGCGTCCTGCAAAGGCCCGGACAGGGTATCCCTATGCCTCCCGGCTGTGAGCTTCCGCGTCTCCACTCTAAACGGCAAACTGCCGACTCCCGACTCCCGTCGTCGCCGTCCGGCTTCATAACGACTGACGGGATCCCTGCTTTCATTCGTAATATATACCAGAGCCCCCAACCATTCTTCTCGTGTCATAGAAATCTACAGAAATCATCCTGACCGGCGTATTCGCATATCCACCGTGTCAGGTACCTTAAATCATCTCATCGAATTCCACGAAAACTGCAAAAAAGCACCCGAAAGCATCAAACAAAAACTCGTCGGCCCACAGCAGGTTGCCCCTTGCAGGGTACGAGGGGGGCAGGCGAAGAAACAGCCCGGTTCCTGGGGGATTCCCGGCCGGACCCTTGCAGGACGCCGGCGCTTAGTGAGCGCGAGCGGCAGCGAAGCGCGAACTTAGAGCCGCTGCCTCCTGCACGGAGCGAGAGCGCGTCCGGCCGGGAATCCCCCAGGAACCGGGCGTCCCTCTCCCCTCCCTCCACCCCTGCAAACATCCTGCCCCAATAATTGAATTTTGAAAATAAAAAAAGAAGGACTTATCCTTCTTCTTCGCAGCTCGTACGGGAATCGAACCCATGTTTTCGCCGTGAGAGGGCGACGTCTTAACCCCTTGACCAACGAGCCATAAATATATAAAAGTAAAAATAAAGTCGAGGCGACAAGATTCGAACTTGCGGCCTCCGCGTCCCGAACACGGCGCTCTACCAAACTGAGCCACGCCTCGATGCCTTAGTTACTATATCACGAGAAAAAAGATCTGTCAACAGGAAATTTGAATTTTTTATGCGAACTTTTTGACCGGACTTTTTTGACTGTGATTGATACTATATTTTTATTTCACTTGACATCTCTCATGAAATCCATCAAAATGGAATAAAAATTCCGGCGCCGGACAGGCAAGGAAGAAGAAAGGGAGAAAATATGATGAATAAAAATAAAGAGGAAGAAAACAGAAATACAGGATATGGCCTTGAGACTGTAAGGCTGGTCTGCCTGGTGCTGCTTTTCTGTCTGACGGCAGGAATACTGCTGTTTGGCTGTAACGGCAGCGAGAAGGAAGAGTCTTCCTCCGGGGCACAGGAAACCGTACCTGCGCTGGAATATGCCAGCGTCCCTGTTTCCCGCTATTCCCTGGATTATCTGGATACCTTTATTGAGATTAAGGTGTTTAATAATGTGGAGGAGGAAGTGCTGGATCATTGCTTTGATATCATTGCCAGCTATGAGAACCGCCTGAGCCGTACTCTGGCCGGGACGGAGATCTATGAACTGAATGAGACAGGTACGGTGGAGATGGAGGAGGATGTCCTCCGGCTGATGGAAAAGGGGCTGTATTACAGCCAGCTCTCCGACGGTATTTTTGACATTACGGTGGAGCCTGTCACCAGCCTGTGGGATTTCAAGGCAGAGACTCCGGCATTGCCTGAGGCAGGCGCGCTGGAGGAGGCGGTAAAGCATGTGGACTATACAAAGCTTTCCATCGACGGAAACAGAGTGACGCTGTCAGATCCGGAATCGGGAGTGGATCTGGGAGCCATTGCCAAAGGGTATGTGGCGGATCAGGTGAAAGCGTATCTGGTGGAACAGGGGGTGAACAGTGCGATTATCAATCTGGGCGGCAACGTACTTTGTATCGGCACGAAGCCGGACGGTTCCACATTCAATGTGGGACTTCAGTATCCCTTCGGGGCCCGGGACGACCTGATCGCCATTGTTCGGATCGATGATTTCTCTGTGGTGACTTCAGGGATCGATCAGAGGAACTTTACTCTGGATGGGAAGCTGTATCATCACATTCTGAACACAGAGACGGGCTATCCCTGTGAAAACGGCCTTCTGTCGGTGACGATTATCTCGGAGAACTCTGTGGATGGGGACGGTCTGTCCACCAGCTGTTTTGCGCTGGGGCTGGAAAAGGGGATGGAGCTGATCGACAGCATCGACGGGATCTATGCCGCCTTTGTGACCGAAGACTATGAAATCCACTATTCAAAGGGCTTTGAGGAACATATCGCGGTGACGGACGGCCAGAAGGGCTGACTGCTTTGGAGTAAGCCGTCAGGGAGACTAAAAATGGTATATTGCTGAGAATGTTAAAAAAGTGCTTGCATTTTTTCTGAAATTGTGTTATTCTGCTTTAAGACAATAAATGAATATGATACTAGAGGAGTGGGCCGGAGCGGTCCACTCTTTCTACATGTAGTGACAGTGTCACACAGGAGGTTTGATAACCTATGAAATGGGAAGAGTACGAGCAGCGCACCGAGGAACTGCTTCGGCCCATCACCGATGCCGAGGGCTTCGAGGTGGTGGATGTGGAGTTTGTGAAGGAGGGAACGAACCGCTATTTGCGGGCTTATATTGATAAGCAGGGGGGAATCACGGTGGACGATTGCGAGATTGTGAGCCGTGCTCTCAGCGATAAGCTGGATGAAACGGATTTTATTGAGGAGAGCTATATTCTGGAGGTGAGTTCTCCGGGACTGGGGCGTCCTCTTAAGAAGGAAAAGGATTTTGCCCGCAATATGGGTGAGCTGGTGGAGATACGCACATTCCGGCCCATCGAGAAACAGAAGGAATTCAGCGGTATATTGAAGGCTTATGATGAGGCCCATGTTACCATAGAGGAAGAGGACGGCACGGAACGCAGGTTTGAGAGAAACGAGATCGCACTGATCCGTCAGGCTGTTATCTGGTGAGGGAATACCGGGAATAAGAGAGATACACAGATCACTTATACGGAGGCTGCGGTAAAGTGAACCGGCCGCTGCCGTCTGTTATCATTTAGGAGGATGAAGAAAGTCATGAACAACGAACTGATGGAAGCATTGAATCAGCTGGAGAAGGAGAAGGATGTCAGCAAGGACGTCCTGTTGGAAGCCATCGAAAATTCACTGCTGACTGCCTGCAAGACCCATTTTGGCAAAACGGATAATATCAAGGCCCATGTGGACCGGGAGACCGGCGATTTTGAAGTGTATGCAGAGCTGGAGGTGGTGGAGGAGGTGGAAGACCCTTCCCTTCAGATTGCTTTGGAGGAAGCCAGAACTCTCAGCGGCCAGTATCATGTGGGCGATGTGGTCAGGAAAGAGATCAAATCCAAGGAGTTCGGGCGGATTGCAACCCAGAATGCCAAGAACGTAATCCTTCAGAAAATCAGGGAGGAAGAGCGCCGGGTGCTCTTTAATCAGTTTGACGGCAAGCAGAGGGAAGTGGTCACGGGAGTTGTTCAGAGGTATTTTGGCAAAAATATCAGCGTGAATCTGGGTAAATGCGATGCCATGCTCAGCGAAAACGAACAGATCCGGGACGAGAGCTTCCGTCCCAACGAGCGGATCAAGGTATATATCCTGGAAGTGAAGGATACGACGAAGGGACCGAGGATTTTGCTGAGCCGCACACATCCGGAGCTGGTAAAACGGCTGTTTGAGGCTGAGGTGGCTGAGGTGCGGGACGGCACGGTGGAGATCAGAGGAATCGCCAGGGAGGCGGGAAGCCGGACCAAGATGGCGGTGGCGTCCAATGATCCGGATGTGGATCCGGTGGGAGCCTGCGTGGGTGTCAACGGCAGCCGTGTGAATACGATTGTGGATGAGCTGAAAGGGGAGAAAATCGATATCATTCCCTGGAGCGATAATTCGGCTATTTTGATTGAAAATGCGCTGAGTCCGGCCAAGGTGATCTGCGTCGTGGCAGATGACGATGAGAAGACGGCGCAGGTGATTGTGCCGGACTATCAGCTGTCGCTGGCCATCGGTAAGGAGGGACAGAATGCCCGCCTGGCGGCCCGGCTGACCGGTTATAAGATTGATATCAAGAGCGAGACCCAGGCCAGAGAGTCCGGTCTTCTGGAGGAGATCGGCTATGATGCGGCCTATGAGGGCGAATATGACGATTACGGAGAGATCTATGACGGAGAATACGCCGGGGAATACTCGGAGTATCCCGATGAATATGGTCAGGAGTATCCGTATCAGCCGGAATAGCCGGCAGTGAAATAAAAAGACTGGCAGACAGATGGGAAGTGATGAAACGTTGAGCGGAAAGAGAAGAGAACCGATGCGCAAATGTATCGGCTGTGGGGAAATGAAAGGGAAGAAGGAGCTGATTCGGGTGCTGAAAACACCGGAGGATGCTTTCCTGTTAGATGCCACAGGCAGAAAAAACGGCAGGGGAGCATATCTGTGTAAAGATGCCGCATGTCTGGAGAAGGCGATCCGGCAAAAAGGACTGGAGCGCTCCTTTCAGGCGGCAATCCCTCCCGATGTCTATGACAGTCTGAGAAAGGAGTTGGCCCGGCTTGAAGCAGAATAAAATTTATTCCTCTCTGGGACTGGCAACCAGGGCGGGAAAAACGGAGAGCGGCGAATTCTGCACGGAGAAGGCGGTAAAGTCGGGAAAAGCCCGCCTGGTTCTGGTGGCGGAAGACGCGTCAGAGAATACGAGAAAACTGTTTACGAATATGTGTACTTACTACGAGGTGCCCTGTGTCATATACGGGACCAAAGGGGAGCTGGGGCATGCCATGGGAAAAGAATTTCGCGCGTCCGTGGCAGTTACAGACGAAGGTTTTGTAAAGATGATAGAGAAGCAGCTGTGCAGTGAGGGAATCGGAGGTAATGAGTAAGTATGACGACAACAAAAGTAAGAGTACATGAACTGGCCAAAGAGATAGAAAAAACAAGCAAGGATGTGCTGGAGGCATGTAAAAAACTGGGAATTTCGGCCAACAGCGCCATGAATGTTCTGACAGATAAAGAGGTGGAGAGCCTGAAGAAGGAGCTGGTTCCGCCTCCGCCCAAAAAGCGTCTGACCGCAGTCTTTCGTCCTCAGAACAGCGCGCAGAGCGGCCGTCCCGGCGGTCAGGGAGCCAGACCGGCCGGTCAGGGGGCGAGGCCGTCCGGCCCTCGTCCTACGGAACAGGGAGCCAGACCGGCGAGTCCGGCGTCTCGTCCCATGGAGCAGGGAGCCAGACCGGCTGTCGCGCCCCGTCCTGTGGAATCGGGAGCGAAACAGGCGGCTCAGGTCGTGCATCCGGCCGGGAGCGGAGTAAAGCCGGCGAGTCCGGCCTCTCATCCCACGGAGCAGAGGCCGGGAGCAGCCGCACCGGCGGCATCACCTGCCAGAGGGCAGTCCGCGGTCACGGCTCCTGCATCTGAGAAAAAAGAGACGACACCCGTAAAAACCGTGCAGCCGGGTCCGGCGGCCCAGGAGGTACGCTCTCAGGGAGATAAGCCGGCCGGAGGAGAGACGCAGCGCCCTCAGGGGGACCGTCCGCCGGTTCGTGATGGTCAGCGTCCTCAGGGAGAGAGGATCGTCCGGGATGGCCAGCGCTCCCAGGGGGATCGTCCGCCCAGGGAGGGGCAGCGTTTTCAGGGCGAGAGAGGAGGCCGCGACGGTCAGAGGACAGGAGACCGCCCTTATCGTGACGGCCAGCGCTCCCAGGGAGACCGTCCGGCTCGGGATGGCCAGCGTCCTTTCCAGGGAGGCCGCGATGGCCAGAGGACGGGAGACCGTCCGATGCGCGACGGCCAGCGTCCCCAGGGGAACCGCGACGGCCAGAGGACAGGTGAGAGGCCTTACCGCGACAGCCAGCGTCCTCAGGGAGACCGTCCTCATGACGGTCAGCGCTTCCAGGGAGACCGCCCTTATCGTGACGGCCAGCGTCCCCAGGGTCAGGGGAGCCGTCCGGCAGGCGGTCAGCAGAGGCCCCAGGGACCGGGCGGACGTCCGGCAGGCCGCGACGGTCAGAGACCTCCCTACGGCCGTGACGGCGGTCAGGCCCGCCCGCAGGGAGGCGTCAGAGGCGACAACAGAAACGGCGCCCGTCCGGCCCGGCCTGCGACAGGGGAGAGCTTACCCATGGGTAAGCCTTCGGCCAAACAGACTCAGAAGCCCAAAACCAATACCCGTCAGGACCGCAAGCGCAATGAAAAGCAGGAAGCGGAGGAGATGTTCTTAAAGAAGGGGCAGAGACCGGGCGCCCGTTCGGCTAAGGCCGCGCCTGAGGAGGAGATTAAGACCATCATTCTGCCGGATACCCTGACGATCAAAGAACTGGCGGATAAGATGAAGCTACAGCCTTCCGCCATTGTGAAGAAGCTGTTTTTGGCCGGTAAGATTGTTACGATCAATCAGGAAATTGATTTTGAGATGGCAGAAGAGATTGCCATGGAATATGAGATCCTCTGCGAGCACGAGGAGAAGGTGGATGTGCTGGGCGAGCTGCTTAAGGACATCGAGGACGATGAGGCTTCCATGATGAAGCGTCCTCCGGTGGTCTGCGTCATGGGGCATGTAGACCATGGTAAGACCTCTTTGCTGGATGCGATCCGCTCCACCCATGTGACGGATAAGGAGGCAGGCGGGATCACCCAGCATATCGGAGCCTATGTGGTGGAGTGCAACGGGGAACCGATCACCTTCTTAGACACGCCCGGTCATGAGGCCTTTACGGCTATGCGTATGCGAGGCGCCCAGTCCACGGATATCGCGATCCTGGTGGTGGCAGCCGATGACGGCGTGATGCCGCAGACCGTGGAGGCGATCAGCCATGCGAAGGCGGCCGGTGTGGAGATTATCGTGGCTGTCAATAAGATCGATAAGCCCGGCGCCAATGTGGAGAAGGTAAAACAGGAGCTTACGGAATATGAGCTGATTCCTGAGGACTGGGGCGGGAGCACCATATTTGTACCGGTATCCGCCCATACAAAGGAAGGCATCGACACGCTTTTGGAGATGATTCTGTTAGCTTCCGAGGTGAAGGAGCTGAAAGCCAATCCGGACCGTCTGGCCAGAGGGCTGGTGATCGAGGCAGAGCTTGATAAGGGCAAAGGCCCGGTGGCCACCGTTCTGGTGCAAAAGGGTACGCTCCATGTGGGCGACAGCATCGCCGTGGGTTCCTGCTACGGCAAGGTGCGCGCCATGATGGATGACAAGGGCCGCCGTGTGAAAGAGGCCCTGCCGTCCATGCCGGTGGAGATCCTGGGCTTAAACAGCGTTCCGGGCGCCGGTGAGATCTTTGTGGCCACGGCCGGCGAGAAGGAAGCCAGGAGCTTTGCGGAGACCTTTATCTCCGAGGGCAGAGAGAAGCTTCTGGAGGAGACCAGACAGAAGATGTCCTTAGATGACCTGTTCAGCCAGATCAAGGCCGGCAATGTAAAAGAACTGAATATCATAGTCAAGGCGGACGTACAGGGATCGGTGGAGGCTGTGAAGCAGAGTCTTCTGAAGCTCTCCAACGAGGAAGTGGTGGTCAAGATCGTTCATGGCGGCGTGGGCGCTGTCAATGAGTCGGATGTGACGCTGGCGGCCACCTCCAATGCGATCATCATCGGCTTTAACGTGCGTCCGGATGCCACAGCCAAATCCATTGCGGAGAGAGAGGGCGTGGATTTACGTCTTTATCGCGTGATCTATCAGGCCATCGAGGACGTGGAGGCAGCCATGAAGGGAATGCTGGATCCGATCTTTGAGGAGAAGGTCATCGGTCATGCCATCGTGCGCCAGCTGTTTAAGGCTTCCGGCGTAGGCACCATCGCCGGGTCCTTTGTGACGGACGGCAAATTCCAGAGAGACTGCAAGGTGCGCATCAGCCGCGGCGGCGATCAGATCTTCGAGGGCGGTCTGGCCTCCCTGAAGCGTTTCAAGGACGATGTGAAGGAAGTGGCCAAGGGCTATGAATGCGGTCTGGTATTTGAAGACTTTAACGATGTGCAGGAGGACGATATCATCGAAGCATATATTATGGTAGAGGTCCCCCGGCAGTAAGAAAAGTGAGGTTTCATGAGAAAACGCAGTATTAAAAATATACGAATCAATTCAGAGGTGCAAAGAGAACTGGGAAACATCATCCGGGGTGAGGTAAAGGATCCCCGGATATCCCCGATGACCACGGTGGTGGCCACGGAGGTCACGCCGGATCTGAAATATTGCAGAGCCTACATCAGCGTTCTGGGCGATGAGGAGACGGCTGAGAATACGATGGCAGGGCTGAAGAGCGCTGTGGGGTATATCCGCAGCCGCCTGGCCCAGAGCATCAATCTGCGCAATACGCCGGAAATCACCTTTGTCCTGGATCAGTCCATTGAGTACGGAGTCCGTCTCACCCGGCTGATTGATGACGTGGCGGCTGAAATTCCTGAGGATAAAACGCCGGAAGAATCCGGCGCTGAGAATGAGGGCGGCGAGGAGGATGAAGATGGAGAAAGTGAAGATTGACGAGCTGGTAAAGGGAGCCGGGAGAATCTGCATCACCGGTCATATCCGGCCGGACGGGGACTGTACCGGCTCCTGTCTGGGGCTGCGCCGGTATCTTCTGGATGGCGATGAAAGCCGGCAGGTGGATGTGTTTCTGGAGCCGGTCCCGGCGATATTTCAGATGCTTCCGGGTTATGACCGGACCGGTATGTACAGCGGAGGCCGCTATGATGTGTGCTTTGTGCTGGATGTCAGCGATTTGCAGCGTCTGGGAGAAAATGCGGCCTGCCTGGAGAATTCGGACCGGGTGATCTGCATCGACCATCATGTGACGAATACGGGATTTGCGGCAGAGGCCTTTGTGAAGCCGGATGCCGCGGCCACCTGTGAGCTTCTGTTTGAAATGATGGACGAGGAACGGATCAGTTCGGAGACAGCGAAATGTCTGTATCTGGGGATCGTCCATGACACGGGGGTGTTTAAACATTCCAATACCACCCGTCATACCATGGAAGTGGCAGGCGCCCTGATGGAGAAAGGGATTGCCCATGACAGGCTGATTAACGATACGTTTTATGCGAAGACCTATCTGCAAAATCAGCTTCTGGGGCGGGCCCTGATGGAGAGCATCCTGTTTTGCGACGGGAGATGCATCGTATCCATGATCAGCGGCCGGAGCATGGAATTTTATAAGGCCAGTCATGAGGATCTGGAGGGAATCGTAGATCAGCTGCGGGTCACCGTGGGGGTGGACTGTGCCATTTTTATGACCGAGATCGAATTCCGGGTTTACAAGGTGAGCCTGCGCTCCAATGAGAAGGTGGATGTAAGCCGGGTCGCATCATATTTCGGCGGCGGCGGTCATGTGCGGGCGGCAGGCTGTACCATGTCCGGGACTTTTTATGATGTGGTGAACAATCTGTCGGCTCAGATCGCCGGGCAGCTGGATCCGTGACGGAGGCAGGATGGACGGAATTTTGAATATCTATAAAGAGCGCGGCTTTACCTCCCATGATGTGGTGGCAAAGCTGCGCGGCATAATGAAGATGAAAAAAATAGGGCATACCGGCACGTTGGATCCCGACGCTTGTGGTGTGCTCCCTGTCTGTCTGGGGCAGGCCACGAAGGTCTGCTCCCTCCTGACCGACAGAAAGAAGACCTATGAGGCAGTGATGCTTCTGGGCAGAGAGACCGATACGCAGGATGCCGGCGGACGGACGGTGGCGGAGAGGCCGGTGACTGTGACAGAGCGGGATGTCAGAGAGGTGCTGGCGGGTTTTGTGGGGGAATCCGAGCAGATTCCGCCCATGTATTCGGCGCTGAAGGTAAACGGACATAAGCTGTGCGATCTGGCCCGCCAGGGGAAGACCGTGGAGAGAAAACCGCGGCCGGTGACCTTTTATGAGGTCGAGATTCTTTCTGTTCAGCTGCCCCGGGTACGGTTTCGCGTCACCTGCTCCAAGGGAACCTATATCCGTACCCTGTGCCACGACGCCGGGAAGCTTTTAGGCAGCGGCGCCTGTATGGAGGAGCTTCTGCGGACACAGGTGGAGCCCTTTGATGTGGGAGACAGCCTGACGCTTTCGCAGATCGAAGATCTGGCGGCAAGGGGACAGGTGGAGACGGTGCTCTGCCCGGTGGACAGGCTGTTTGAGGAGCTTCCCGCCGTCCGGATTCTCCCGGAATATGCCAGATATATGATGAATGGCAATTCTTTAAAGAGACAGTGGCTCCGGGGCATGGAAAGCGAAAGTCCGGAGGACGAAAATCCGACGGTCCGGATTCGTCTGTATACGCAGGCAGGGACTTTTTTCGGAGTGTATGAGTACCGGGCAGAGGAGGAGCGCTACCGGCTGCAAAAAATGTTTTACGGAGGCTGAGATGAAATTTTTCAGAGATACGACAGAGTTTTTCGCGGATCGTAAAAGCGCCGTGACCCTGGGGAAGTTTGACGGACTGCACAGAGGCCACCAGGTATTGACAAAGGATCTGTTTGCGGCAAAAAATCAGGGATTCCAGACCGTGGTATTTACATTCGGGACACATCCCCGGGCTTTGGTGGACGGACATCCCCAGGAGCTCCTTTTGACGAACGATGAGCGGCATGACCGTCTGGAGGCAGAAGGGCTTGACGTACTGGTGGAATATCCGTTTAATGAGACGACGTCTCATACGGCTCCGGATCTGTTTATAAAGAAGATACTGACAGAGCAGCTGAAAGCAAAAATCATAATCGTGGGAACCGATTTCTGCTTTGGCTACCGCCGGGCCGGTAATGTGGAGCTTCTGCGGAAAATGAGCGGGGAGTGCGGCTATAAACTGGTAGTGAAGGAAAAGCTGAAGACAAAAGAGGGGATCGATATCTCCAGCAGCTATATCAAGGAACTGTTAAAGCTGGGGCATATGGAGAAGGTAAACGATCTTCTGGGGTATACCTATTCCATACGAGGTGAGGTAATTCACGGAAATCACTACGGCAGAACGTTCGGTATGCCTACGATTAACCAGGTTCCGGAGAAGGGAAAGCTTTTGCCGCCCAACGGCGTCTATGTGTCGCGCACGTACGTAGACGGCAAGTATTACAGAAGTGTTACTAATATCGGCGTCAAGCCGACCATAGACGGAATCAGACCCAGAGGCGCAGAGACCTTTATCCAGGACTTTTCGGGAGATCTCTACGGAAAGACCGTGGAAGTGGAGCTGTACTCCTATGCCAGGCCGGAGATTAAATTCGAGAACGGAAAGCAGCTGGAGGAGCAGATGTACCGCGACAGGGCGGCTGCCATGGATTACTGGAAAGATAAAAAAGGGGATTGACAAAGGAAAGGGGCCTTGTTATAATGTCTTTGTAACAAAACGTAATATTTGCGTAATATTTGTAACAAAGATATCTTTAGAAATACCGAAAGAGTATAAGATAGACAGGAGCCGCGCATATGAGAAAATCATTTTTAGTAAGAACCGGAATTGCCGCCTTTGCACTGAGTATGCTGATCAGTCCGGCAGCCATGGCTGATCCCGGAGATAACTCGGATAATTCCGTCTCTACCGGGCAGTATTCTCTGAATACGGAGAATGCGGAGAATATCGTCCCCGAGGACATGACGGTACCGCTTGCCGGTACGATGCCGATGGCCGGGATCTCTTCCGTACTGAATGAGTATTACGATTCTGTGGAGGCCGGTGATTTTTCCAGATCCATGGAAGTGGAGCTGGGAGCCATGCTGGACGAGGAGATCGCCAAAAGAGCCACGGTGTTGGACGAGTATGAGCGTCTGGGCGTCACGACGGTCAATAATTATCTGAATGTGCGCGAGCTGCCCAGCAGCGATAATACCAAGAGTAAGATTATCGGTAAGATGGTTCATTATACGGCCTGTGAGATTCTGGATTATGCGGCCGGCTGGTATAAGGTGCAGTCAGGTCCGGTAGTGGGTTATGTGGCCGAGGAGTATATCGTGGAGGGCGACGAGGCGATTGCCATCGCACTGGAAGAAGCGAGACTTCGCGCTATCGTAAAGACCCAGGGCAGCGACCTGAATGTGCGCAAGGAGCCCAGCACGGACAGTAAGATTCTGGAAAAGGTCAGCTCCGAGGAGCGCTATGAGGTGCTGGAAGTATTAGATGGCTGGGTGAAGATCGCCACCCTGACCGGTGAAGAAGGATATGTGTCCGCAGAGTATGTGGAAGTAAAATATGCGTTGAATGAGGCAGTGGAGTTTACTCCTCCGATGACCTCCACCAAACGTCAGCAGATTATTGATTATGCTCAGCAGTTCCTGGGTAACCCCTATGTCTTCGGGGGCACCAGCCTGACCAGAGGTACAGACTGCTCCGGCTTTACGAGAGGCGTGTTTGCTCACTTTGGTATCTCCTTAAGCCGTACTTCCGCGGCCCAGGCCAATAACGGCAGGACGATCAGCTACTCGGAGATACAGCCCGGCGACCTGATTTTCTACGGGCGGGCCGGCGTCAGAGGAATCGGCCATGTGGCAATCTATATTGGCAATGGTAAGATTGTGCACGCAGCCAGCTCCCGTACCGGTATCATCATCTCCAATGCGAAGTTTACGGGTATCATCAAGGTGGTCAATGTAATTGATTGAGAATATTCTTAAAAAGGAGCCGGATTCCGGCTTCTTTTTTGTGAGCGATGAGCTGAGTGTCGGAGAAAGGCTTTTGTATTTAATTCAGAACAGGAAGAGTTTGTCAAAAAGATATCTTTACAAAAAGAATAAAATGTGCTATTCTGTGAAAGTTAAAAATAGAGACCGTTTTTTAACGGCAAACAAAACGAGGAGGAATACTATGAAAAAAGTAATCAGTGTAGTGCTGGTTCTGGCCTTGGTTGCCATGCTGGCAGCAGGCTGCTCCGGTTCGCCCGAGCAGAGCACGGCCTCGCCGGAGACCACAGGCTCTTCCGCACAGACGACGGAGGCGGAAACCACAAAGGCGCAGTCTGAGGAGGCATCCACCGCGGAGGCGGTCGGCGAGGATCTGGAATGCGATATCGTGATTGTAGGTGCGGGTGGAGCCGGTATGGTAGCGGCGCTGCAGGCTGTGGATGCCGGCGCCCAGAACGTGATAATCGTGGAGAAGCTGGCGCTCTTAGGCGGTAATTCGGTTCGTTCTACCGGCGGTATGAACGCTGCGAAGACAGCGGATCAGGACTCCAACGAGTTTACGGAGAATGCCGGTGTGGAGAAGACGCTGGAGAGTGCAAAGACCACATACGCGGATAATGCGGATGTGATGGCTCTGGTCGAGGCGGTGGAGAAGCAGTACGAAGAGTATAAGGCAAATCCGGAAGGATATTTTGACAGCGTGGAACTGTTTGAGCTGGATACCATGGTGGGCGGCAAGGCCGTCAATAACCTGGAGCTGGTGAAGACGCTGGCGGAGAACTCCGCGGACTCCATCACCTGGCTGAGAGAAAACCAGGGAATCGATCTTCTGTCGGTGGGCAGCTTCGGCGGCGCCAGTGTAAAACGTATTCACCGGCCGCTCAACGCGGAGGGCAAGACCACAGCCGTAGGCGGTTATATGGTTCCGATTTTACAGGCAAACTGTGAGGCCAGCCCGAATATCCAGATCCTGACAGAGACCACAGCCACCGAAATCATCATGGAGGGCGGCGCAGCTGCCGGTATCGTGGTGACCGGCGCCGATGGCTCCTATAGCATTCATGCCAAGGCGGTCGTTCTGGCCAGCGGCGGTTTTGGAGCCAACAATGATATGGTAAAGAAGTATCAGCCCACTTTTGACGGATATATTACCACGAATGCCCCCGGCATCACCGGCGACGGTATCGCCATGGCCGAGGCAGTGGGCGCCGCCACCGTGGATATGGAACAGATTCAGCTTCATCCCACCGTATATCAGGCCACAGGCGCCCTGATCACGGAAGGTCTGCGGGGCGACGGCGCGATCCTGGTGAATGCCAACGGCGAGAGGTTTGTGGATGAAGTGGGCACCCGCGACGTGGTATCTGCCGCAGAATTCGCTCAGCCTGGCAACTGTGCCTACCTGATTGTGGACCAGGCGATGGTGGATGCCTCCAGCGTAATCGCCGGTTACATCAATAAAGAGATGACGGTGAAGGGAGAAACCTACGAGGAGCTGGCCGAGGCTGCCGGTATTGATCCCGCCGCCTTTGCGGCTACCATGGAGAAGTGGAATGCCTGTGTGGCGGACGGAGTGGACGAGGAATTTGGAAGAACATCTTTTGCAAATCCTCTGAATACGGCTCCCTACTATTCCATTCAGGTGGCTCCCGGCGTACATCACACCATGGGCGGCCTGCAGATCAACACTTCCGCTGAGGTTCTGGATACCGATGGCAATGCCATCCCCGGTCTCTATGCAGCAGGCGAGGTGACTGGCGGCGTACATGGGGCGAACCGTCTGGGCGGCAATGCCGTGGCGGATATCGTTGTATTCGGCCGTATCGCCGGCAGCAGTGCTCAGGCTTATGCGGCAAAATAAGATCAGACCGGATAAAACGGTATAGAAAGAGAAATACAGGCGTTCGGGTATCAGGAAAGGCTTCTGATCCCCGGGCGCTTTTTCTGAAGAAACCGGATTTATAATATTGTTCCAGGCAATCCGGCGGCGGTTTCGGGAATTTTGGGACAGGAGAGTACACTGGGTGGTTCACAAAACATATGTTTTGTGGTATACTGTCCCCATTGGGCCTTTTGGGACAGGAGAAGATCCGGAGGGCAGGAAAGGAGGCCATAGTACGGCCATGGGAAGAGTGATTGTGGCCGGTGGCGGTGCGGCCGGCATGATGGCTGCCATCGCGGCGTCAGAGAGCGGCCATGCGGTACTGCTTTTAGAGCAGAATGAAAAACTGGGTAAGAAGCTCTACATTACAGGAAAGGGACGCTGCAACCTGACCAATGCGGCAGACATGGATACGGTGCGGGCCAACGTGATTACAAATCCCAAATTTCTGTACAGCGCTTTTTCCTCGTTTGATAATCAGGATATGATCCGCATACTGGAGGAGGAGGGCTGCCCGGTGAAGGTGGAGCGGGGGAACCGCGTGTTTCCGGTATCGGACCATTCCTCCGATGTGATCCGGGCCCTGAAGAGGCGGCTGGAGCGGCTGGGAGCGGAGATCCGTTTTCATACCAGGGTGACGTCCTTAATCTGCGGGGACGGTATCTGTACCGGTGTGCAGGTAAATGGCAGAGAAGTCCTGGAGGCGGATGCTGTGATCGTGGCTACCGGCGGGCGCTCCTATCCGTCTACCGGCGCTACCGGGGACGGGTATGTCTTTGCGAGGGAGACAGGCCATGACGTGACAGCTCTCAGACCGGCGCTGGTGCCCTTTGAGACAGAGGAAGCGTGGGTCAGGCAGTTGCAGGGACTCTCCCTGCGGAATGTGGAGGTGGAGATCCGAAAGGATGGCAGGGTCCTGTATCGTGAGTTTGGAGAGATGCTGTTTACTCATTTCGGCGTGAGCGGCCCGGCCCTTTTAAGTGCCTCCAGCGTGGTGGGAGGGCAGCTGCCGGCCAGGCTTTATATCAATCTGAAACCGGCTCTTTCGGAGGAGGTCCTGGCTCAGCGGATTTTGCGGGATTTTACAGAGGAGGCCAATAAGCAGATAAAAAACGTGCTTGGCAGGCTTTACCCTGCCAAGCTGATTCCGGTGATGCTGTCGGTGAGCGGACTGGAGGCAAATAAGCGCGTAAACGAGGTGACGAAAGAGGAGAGGGAACGTCTGATATGTTATACCAGAAAACTTCCTTTGACTCTTACAAGGCTCCGGGGCTATGAAGAAGCGATTATCACCCACGGCGGCGTGTCGGTGAAGGATATCAATGCCCGGACCATGGAATCGAAGAAAGTCCGGAGATTATATTTCGCCGGGGAGGTACTGGATGTGGATGCTCTGACCGGCGGGTATAATTTGCAGATTGCCTGGTCAACAGGGTGGAAGGCAGGGCAGAGCATCGCATAGCGGCGTGAGAGCGGGGCGGGATTTTATTTTGAAAGGACGGATTGGGATGAATATTGCGATGGATGGGCCGGCAGGAGCCGGTAAGAGTACGATCGCGAAGCGGATCGCGAAAGAGCTGGGGATCATTTATGTGGATACGGGAGCGATGTACCGGGCCATGGGGGTGTTTTTCCACAGAAGAGGGATCGAACCTCAGGACAAGGAAGGGATCGGGGCGGCGGTCCGGGAGGCGGATGTGACCATACGCTATGAGGAAGGGCAGCAGCAGGTATATCTGAACGGAGAGAATGTGACAGGATATCTGCGCACGGAGGAGGCGGGACGGATGGCCAGCGCCATCAGCGTGTATCCGGCAGTGCGAAGGAAGCTGGTGGAGTTACAGCAGCAGATGGCGGCCAGGCAGGATGTGATTATGGACGGCCGGGATATAGGGACAGTGGTGTTACCCCAGGCAGAGCTTAAGATTTATCTGACTGCGGACAGCGGTGTTCGTGCGCGCCGGCGTTATGATGAGCTGACGGCGAAGGGGGAGATCTGCGACCTGGAGGAAATCCAAAGAGAGATCGAAGCCAGGGATTATCAGGACATGCATCGGGAGGAGTCGCCTCTTAAACAGGCAAAGGACGCTGTGGTGGTGGATACCTCGGATATGGATATCGAGCAGGTGGTACAGGCGGTCAGCAGGCTGTATCAGGACAGGAGAAAGGAGAAAACCGGCATACAGACAGAATAGTCAGGTGAGGCCGGAGACGGAAACGATTGAAGATTACGGTGGCGAAGACGGCAGGATTCTGCTTTGGCGTTAAAAGGGCGATGGAAAAGGTCTATGAGCAGGCGGAGCACTCCGGAGGCCCGATCTATACGTTTGGGCCGATCATTCATAATGAAGCGGTGGTGGGCGACCTGGAGAAAAGGGGAGTTCATGTGATCGAGACGGAGGAGGAGCTGTGCGGGTTGACTAAGGGAACGGTGATTATCCGCTCTCACGGGGTCAGCCGGCATATCTGCGATGAGATAAAGGCAAAGGGACTTAAGCTGGTGGACGCTACCTGTCCTTTCGTGAAGAAGATTCACCAGATTGTGGAAGAGAGATCGGAAGAAGGGTACACAATCGTGATCGTGGGAAGCAGCAGCCATCCGGAGGTGGAGGGGATCCGGGGATGGTGCCGCGGGAAATCTGTGGTGCTGAAGGACCTCCGGGAGGCACAGAATCTGGAACTGGATCCGAAGGAACGGGTGTGCGTGGTTTCACAGACGACATTTAACTACAAAAAATTTCAAGATATAGTTGAAATTCTTGAAGAAAGAGGGTACAATAGTATCGTTGTAAATACTATCTGCAATGCTACCCATGAGCGACAGGTGGAGGCAAGGGAAGTGGCATCCAACGTTGACTCCATGATCGTGATCGGAGGAAAAAACAGCTCCAACACTCAGAAGCTGTATGAGATTTGCAGAAGCGTTTGCGCGAATACTTACTATATACAGACGTTTGAAGATTTACAGTCTCAAAATTTTCAGTCCGGTGACAGCGTAGGTATTACCGCTGGGGCATCAACCCCGAATACTATTATCGAGGAGGTTCACAAGAATGTCGGAATTAAGCTTTGAACAATTATTGGAAGGATCGTTAAAAAAAATACGGACAGGAGAAGTTGTAACTGGTAAAGTCTTTGACGTTAAGCCTGAAGAAATTATCGTTGATATCGGTTACAAATCCGACGGTATCATTCCGAAGAATGAATATACGAACGATTCTTCTGTCGACCTTACCGATCTGGTAAAGGTAGGAGACGCCATCGAGGCCAAAGTGGTGAAGGTCAATGACGGTGAGGGACAGGTAGTCCTCTCCACCCGTAAGCTGCAGGCGGAACGCGGCAGCAAGATGTTAGAAGAGGCTTTTGAGAATAAGACGGTGCTGAGCGCTAAGGTGGCTCAGATCATGAGCGGCGGCCTGAGCGTAATGGTGGACGGCGTGAGAGTGTTTATTCCCATCAGCCAGATCTCCGATACCTATGAGAAGGATCTGGAGAAATATAAGGATGCCGAAATCGAATTTGAACTGATTGAGTACAATCCCAAGAAGCGTCGTGTGATCGGCAGCCGCAAGCAGCTTCTGCTGGCCCGCAAGGCCGAGATGCAGAAGGAGCTGTTTGAGAGGATTGAGATCGGCCAGACCGTGGAGGGCACGGTGAAGAATGTCACCGAGTTCGGCGCTTTCATCGATCTGGGCGGTGCGGATGGTCTGCTGCATATCTCCGAGATGAGCTGGGGCCGTGTGGAGAATCCGAAGAAGGTGTTCCATACCGGCGATCAGGTCAGAGCTTTTATCAAGGATATCAATGGCGATAAGATCGCCCTGAGCATCAAGTTTCCTGAGACGAATCCCTGGGCGGATGCGGATGAGAAGTATGCTGTGGGCAACATCGTGAACGGTCGTGTGGCCCGCATGACAGACTTCGGGGCGTTCGTGGAACTGGAGCCCGGCATTGACGCTCTGCTGCATGTGTCCCAGATCGCCAGAGAGCATGTGGAGAAGCCCAGCGATTTCCTGAAGATCGGCCAGTACATCGACGCTAAGGTTGTGGATTTCAATGGCGAGGATAAGAAGATCAGCCTGAGCATGAAGGCTCTGGAGAACTATGCTCCTGTGGAGAATGAGACTGTCTACAGCGATCCGGAAGAGTATTATCCGGAGGATGAGGCTCCCGTAGAAGAATAAGAGGCAGAGAACATATCCTGTGGGATGGATCTGTCTGACAGAAAAGTGATCGCCATGCGACGGCCAAACCGTCCGCATGGCGATTTTATAATGTGTGCAGCAGGTGCGTGCTGTGTGCGCCGGGTCAACGGCTGTTCCACAGGGCATGTACATACCGGTTCCAGAATTCCTGCGTATCCGCTACCTGACCGATGTCGGTCGGGGGATTCCATTCCAGATAGTAATTCTTATCCCGGCGGTCCGTCATAAAGGTTGCACAGGATTCCTCCGGGGGGATCAGCCCCGGGGGGCAGGGAAAGAACAGACCGCTTTTTTTGATGTAGCAGTTGTCCTTTACGGCTTTCTGACGGTGCTCTTTATCGACGTAGATTCCTACGCTCTTGTGGACGGCCCGATCCTCGTGGGGAAGGTAGAAATAGTCTTTGACATTGGGGAAGTAGTGGCGGAGCGTCAGGCACTGTAAGGGGACAGCCAGGCGAATCCTGTCTTTGGATGCGGTCAGATAGGGTCCGTATGGGAGACGAAGGGAGATGGGACGCCGCAGGGCCACAGGGCTTTGGAGGGCGACTAAGAGCTCTTCGCGGGGAGAGCCATCGAAAGAGGTGGCTTCGTGGCGCGTGAGGCTCATGAGAGAATAGTCGGCTTCCATGTAATCACTGATACTTAAGGCAGCCAAGAGCTTTGGCATATTGCGTACATCCTCCGCATTATGCAGAAGCAGGGCCTTAAGTCCCAGATCGGACCGGGAGCTTACATAGTCTTCATAGACGGCAATCAGCTGGCCGCCGTCAAAGGGATCTGTGCGGACGATCCCCAGATAGCTCTCCACGGCTTTCTGGCGCAGGCTGGGCAGTCCCAGGACGGCTTTATAGGGGCGAAGAGACCGGTAGAGATCCATACTCTGAAACCGGTCCGGCAGAAAAGGAAGACGAAAACGCTCCATGCGGTGCCGCAGATAGGGCAGGTCAAAGACATTTCCGTTGAAATGTAAAAGCAGACAGCTCTCCGGCAGGGTCTTAAGATAATCCGAAAAGGCAGTCAGCACCTCTTTTTCTTCTCCCGGATCTGTGGCAAACCACTGCTTCAGGTGAAAGGTGCGACCATCGGTAAAGAGGCATCCGATCAGATACAGATGGGAGGTCCTGGCGGATAATCCGGTGGTCTCTATATCGAAAAACAAAAGTCCGGCGGGGCTGCCAAGCTTTTCGTAAGGGTAGGGCAGAGAACCGGTATAATCGTCGGCAGTCTTTAGCATAGAGTAAAAGCTCCTTGTCTTTGGCAAATGTCAAGAGATATTTCACAGATCCAGTATACACGAAAGAAATCAGAACAACAAGAGGATTTCTGTTTCCGCATTTGGCTTTTCGTATTTACAACCCTTTTTGGGTGTAGTAAAATAAAACAGACTGCTGTGAGAAAACCGGAAAAGAAAGACAGTCAGTCAGGAGAGGAACAGCTATGATTTCCTATATAAAAGGTGAACTGACAGAGATTCTGGAGGATGCCATCGTGGTGGAGAGCGGAGGGGTAGGCTATAATATTATGGTGCCGGCCTCCCTGTTTCGGGAGCTGCCCGCGGTGGGCTGTTTGGTGAAAATATATACCCATTTCCAGGTAAAGGAGGATTCCATGAGCCTGTACGGCTTCTTTTACCGGGACGATGTGCGAATGTTCCGGATGCTGATCGGAGTCAGCGGCATCGGGCCCAAGGGAGCCCTGGGGATTTTATCGGTACTGACGCCGGATGAATTGCGCTTTGCGGTGCTGGCGGAGGATGCGGCGGCGATTGCCAGAGCTCCGGGTATCGGGAAGAAGACGGCTCAAAAGTGCATCATCGAGCTGAAGGATAAGCTGAGCCTGGAGGAGGCGGTGCGGCTGAAGCAGGACCACGGCAAAGGCAGGGATGCGGCGCCGGAGACGGCGGAAGACCCGAAAGATGAGGCCATGCAGGCGCTGGTGGCGCTGGGATATTCCGCTTCGGACGCCATGAGGGCGATAAAGGCGGCCCGGGGAGAGACGGTGGAGGAGCTGATCCGGTCGGCACTAAAACAGCTGTAGGAGACAGCGTCGGACAGACAGGAGACAGATAGGCGGAGAACAGATGGAAAAACGGATGATTACGACAGAATTTATAGAGGAAGATGTGCATGTGGAGGGGAGCCTGCGTCCCAGGGCCCTGAAAGAGTACATCGGACAGGAAAAGCTGAAGGGGATGCTGGATATATATATCCGCGCCGCCAGGGACAGAGGAGAGCCCTTAGACCATGTGCTGCTCTACGGACCTCCCGGTCTGGGTAAGACGACGCTGTCGGGCATCATCGCGGCGGAGATGGGCGTAAATCTGAAGATTACCTCGGGGCCGGCCATAGAGAAGCCGGGGGATATGGCAGCCATACTGAACAATATGAAAGAAGGCGATGTGCTGTTTGTGGATGAGATCCACCGCCTGAACCGTCAGGTGGAGGAGGTGCTGTATCCGGCCATGGAGGATTTCGCCATTGATATTCTGATTGGGAAAGGCCCTACGGCCCGTTCGATTCGCCTGGATCTGCCGAAATTCACTCTGGTGGGCGCGACCACCAGAGCCGGTCTTCTGACAGCTCCCCTGCGGGACCGCTTCGGGGTGGTGTACCGGCTGGAATTTTACACGAAGGAGGAGCTTACGACCATCGTACAGCGCTCCGCCGGCGTGCTGGAGGTGAAGATCGACGGGGCCGGAGCGGCAGAGATCGCATCCCGATCCAGAGGAACCCCGCGGCTGGCCAACCGTTTTTTAAAGCGGGTGAGGGATTTTGCCCAGGTGCGCCACGACGGCGAGATCACGGTGGAGGTGGCCAGGCAGGCGCTTGACATGCTGGATGTGGACAGTCTGGGATTAGATCAAATGGACCGCGGCATACTGAATCTGATGATTGATAAGTTTGGCGGCGGCCCGGTGGGCCTGGAGACGCTGGCGGCGGCTCTGGGAGAGGACGTGGGGACGCTGGAGGATGTGTACGAGCCCTATCTGATCCAGATCGGCTTTATCAACCGCACGCCGAGGGGGCGTGTGGTGACGGATGAGGCCAGGCGGCATCTGATGTAAGAGAATGGAAGCTCCCCCTAACTTATACCCCTGCGGGGTAGACAGGCTTTGCCTGATAAGGTATCCTCCTTCGAGGATCCCTTAACTTATACCCCTGCGGGGTAGACAGGCTTTGCCTGATAAGGTATAATAAGGAAGAGCGGGAGGATAGGGGAAGGAAATATGGAGACCAAAAAATATACGGATGTATATATCGCCGGAAAGGTATATACGCTGGGCGGCTTTGAGGAAGAGGAATATCTGCAGAAGGTGGCGGCCTATGTGAATACCAAGGTCAGCGAGCTGCGTGGACAGAGCGGATATCTGCGTCTGGCCGCTGACTATCAGAATGTACTGCTGGAGATGAACCTGGCGGATGATGTGTTTAAGATGCGGCGTCAGGTGGCAGCGGCAGAGAAAAAGCTCTCCACCCAGGAGAAAGAGACCTATAATGTAAAGCATGATCTTGTGACGGCGCAGATGAAGGTGGATGCGCTGACGGAGAAGCTGGAGGAGACAGGACAGGAGCTGGCTTCGGTGAAGGAGGAGCTTGCGTCATCGGCGGCAGAGCTGCATGTCGTGAAGGAGGAGCTGGCTGCGGCGAAAAAAGATCTGGAGGAGGCTGACCTGGAGAAGGAGATTGCCGAGGAGGAGCAGGTCGCGCTTTCTGAGGAGCTTAAGAAGGCGAAGAAGAGAATTGCGGAGCTGGAGGAGCGGCAGAACCGCAGGCATTAGGCCAGGATAGATTTGCGAAAGAGAAGGAGAGGGCTGTCTCGCAAAATGGGGAGACAGCCTTAGTTTATTATAAAGGCCCGGGACAGCCGGACAGTCAGTTATTATATGGGAGGTAGCGGATGAACCGCAGAGAGGATACGAAAGGGAAGAGAAAGCAGGTGGAGCTTCTGGCTCCGGCGGGCTCCGTGGAAGCCATGGAGGCGGCGTTTGCCTACGGGGCCGATGCCGTCTATATGGGAGGGCCCCGGTTTGGAGCCAGAGCCTATGCGCAGAATCCGGAACCGGAGGGGGTAGTCCGGGCTCTGGATTATGCCCATGAAAGAGGGAAAAAACTGTATCTGACGGTCAATACGCTCCTGAAACAGGGGGAGCTAAAAGAGCTGTATGACTATCTGCTCCCTTTTTATGAGGCGGGGCTGGACGCGGTGCTGGTGCAGGATCTGGGGGTACTTCGTCAGATTCGCCGGGATTTTCCGGATCTGCCCGTACACGCCAGCACGCAGATGACGGTGATGGATCCGGACGGAGCCAGGGCGCTCTACCGCCTGGGTGTGGCGAGAGTGGTGGCAGCCAGAGAGCTGACGGTTCAGGAGATGAAGGCCATCGCGGACACGGGTATGGAACTGGAGGTTTTTGTCCACGGAGCTATCTGCTATTGCTATTCCGGTCAGTGTCTGCTCAGCAGCCTGATCGGAGGGCGCAGCGGTAACAGGGGACGGTGCGCCCAGCCCTGCCGCCTGCCCTACAGCATACCGGAGGCGGGACGCGGGGAGAAGGGACAGGAGAAATATCTTCTGAATATAAAAGATATGGATACGCTTATGTGCCTGCCGCAGCTGGCGGAGGCGGGAGCCGTTTCCTTTAAGATCGAAGGCCGCATGAAAAGTCCCCGTTATACCGGCGGCGTCACCGCCATATACCGTAAATATCTGGACCTGTATCTTTCGGGAGGAGAATACCGGGTGGAAGAGGAGGACAGACGGTATCTGAGAGAACTGTTTGACCGGGGCGGCCACACAGAATATGCCAGCAGAGGGCTTCATGACGGTATGGTGGCAGCGGAGGGAAAGCCTGCGTTTCGCGCACCGGACGAGGCGTTCTGCCAGGAGCGGGAGAGCCGTTTTCCCCGGGAGTCATTGAAAGAAAAAATCAAGGGAAAAGTAAGATTTTCTGTGGGAGAGCCTGTTATAATTACCGTAGAGACGGCGGATGGCCATTGGGTGACGGAAAGCGGGGAGATAGTACAGCCGGCCAAAAACCGCCCTGTGGGGGAGGAGGAGCTGCGGCAGCGCTTTGGACGGCTGGGGGATACGCCTTTTGTGTGGGAGCGGCTGGAGATCGAGGTGGCCGGAGACGGATTCTTACCGGTGGGTCAGCTCAATGAGCTGCGGCGTCTGGCATTGGAAAGGCTCATACAAAAGAAGCGTCAGAGTTTTCACCGGAAAGCTCCGGAGAGAACGGCAGCTCCGGCGCTTTCCCACAAGGAGAAATCAGGAGCGAAGAGCACAGGCAAGCTTTATGCGGCGGTGGATTCGATGGCTCAGTTGAGAGAGGTGGCGGCGGATAGCAGGATTTCCCGGATTTATCTGAATCTGTCCACCTTTTCGCAGGAGGAGGAAGAGGAGGCCTTTCGCATACTGGCAGAGTGCAGAAGGAGCAAAGGGGCCGGCGCCCCTTCCCTTTATCTGAATCTGCCGCCGGTGCTCCGGCTGTCCATGAAGGAGAAACTGGAGGAGAGACTGGATTATTATCAGGAAGCCGGGGCCGACGGATGGCTGGTACACACCTGGGATCAGGCGGCCTGGCTGTCCAAACGGCGCCGGGGAGCTTCCTTGCAGGCGGATGCGTCTCTGTATACCTTTAACAGGGAGGCGGAGGAGACGCTGCGGGAGCTGGGTGTGGCCGGAATGACGCTGCCGGTGGAGTTAAACAGCCGGGAGCTTACAAGACGCATGGAGAGCGCAGCTTTGCCTGCGGAGCTGATCGTCTACGGCTATCTGCCTGTCATGGTGTCGGCCCAGTGTGTGAGGCGTACCCTGTCCGGATGTACCGGGAGGCCGGAGATTCTGCACATCCGTGACCGAAAGCGGAAACGGTTTGCCGTGCGTAACTGCTGCCGGTACTGCTTTAACGTGATCTATAACAGCGCGCCGCTGTTTCTGATGGACCAGATGAAAGAGTGGGAGGCCGGGAGGCCGGAGGCTCTCAGGTTACAGTTTACGATAGAAAATGAGAGAGAGGTGCGCCGGATTCTGGACAGTCTGAAGGAACCAGGAACAGAGGAAGCGGTCACAAATCCTCTGACGGAATTTACGAGAGGCCATTTCCGGCGCGGCGTAGAATAGAGTAGGTGAAAATTTGTCGCGATTGATTGTAGCTTTTTCCAAATATATTTTTCTGCTGCTGCTGGCATTTTATGTCTATGCCGCTTTTTGGTATGCCAGACAGAAGAAAAAGAGCAGGCAAAACAGGACGGCGCTGTGGCAGCTGTCCCTGATCTATATGTTTCACGGGCTTGCCTGTCTGGTAGTCTATGTGCAGACAGAGGATCCGATGATGTTTTTATATTACGGTTCACAGCTTTTGTTTCTGACCGTATACCAGGTGGTATTTCGGGTATTTTATCCGGAGTGTGACAGGCTTCTGCTAAACCATCTGTGTATGCTCCTTGTGATCGGACTTTCGATACAGGTGCGGCTGGATGTGCCGAAGGCCTGGAACCAGTTTCTGATCGCCGGGATGTCGTCAGTGGCGACGCTGCTGGTTCCGCTGGTGATGAAATACTGGACCCGGATTTACCGGCTGCGGTGGGTGTTCGGCCTGTTTGGCATCGTGGCGCTGGGCATCACCTTTCTGACGGCGCAGTCGGAGTACGGAGCCAAGCTGTCGGTCACCATCGGCAATATCTCCATGCAGCTGACAGAGATCGTGAAGATATCCTTTGTCTTCTATACGGCTGCCAGTTTTCAGAAAGGGACGAATTTCAGGCAGGTGGCCGTGACGACAGTCATTGCGTCCCTGCATGTACTGGTGCTGGTGGGCTGTAAGGATCTGGGCGGGGCGTTGATTCTGTTTCTGTCCTATGTTTTCATGCTGTATGTGGCTACGCGCAATGTCTGGTATTTTGGGGCGGGGCTGGGAGGCGGCGCTGCGGCCTGCGTCCTGGCGTACTATCTCTTTTCCCATGTACAGGTGCGCGTGGGTACATGGCTGGACCCCTGGACCGATATCACGGACAGCGGCTGGCAGCTGGCGCAGTCCCTCTTTGCCATAGGATCCGGCGGCTGGTTCGGCGTGGGGCTCTATGAGGGGATGCCCGGATCCATTCCCATCGTGCTGAAGGATTTTATCTTTGCGGCGGTATGCGAGGAGTTTGGCGGCCTGTTTGCCATCTGTTTGCTGCTTATCTACATGAGCTGCCTTTTGCAGTTTCTGTGGACGGCCACATCCATGACGGAAACTTTCCATAAGATCGTATGTTTTGGGCTGGCCTGTGTGATGGGGGTACAGCTTCTGCTCAATACCGGCGGTGTGACCAGGTTCATTCCCATGACGGGAGTCACGCTGCCCCTGATCAGCTACGGAGGCAGCTCCGTGCTCAGCACCTTCTTATTGTTTCATGTGATTCAGGGCTTTATCCTGATGCGGCAAAATGAGGAAAAGAAAGTTGAAAAAAACAGAAAAACAGAAACCGAAAGCGCCAAAAAACAGAGCTAGGCGGATGAACCGGGAGATCCTGACCTTCGCCTATCTGTTTCTGTTCGTCTTTGCGGCCTTTATCGGATATTTTATCTGGTTTCAGGTGGGACAGAGCCAGACAGTGGTGAATAATTCTTATAATAAGCGGGTGGAGGCACAGGTGAAGCGCACGGTCAGGGGCCGGATTTTGAGCAACGACGGTACGGTGTTAGCCGAGACCAGGACGGACGGGGATGGAACAGAAAAGCGGTACTACCCTTACGGGGAGGATCTGGCCCATCTGACCGGATATGTGGACCGGGGAAAGACGGGGGTGGAGGCACTGGCCAATTTTTATCTGCTGGATTCGCATCAGAGCGCCTGGGTCAAATTTACCAATGATATCTTCGGGGAGAAAAATATCGGCGACGACGTGAGAACGACGATCGACCTGGATCTGCAGCTGGCGGCGGCAGAGGCCATGGACGGCAGAAAGGGCGCCGTGGTGGTTCTGGAGGTATCCACGGGGAAAATTCTGGCGATGGTGTCAAATCCTGCCTATGACCCTAATATTATTTCCGAACAATGGGAAGACTTGACAGCAGAGACAAATAAAGAGGCCAATCTGCTGAACCGGGCCGCTCAGGGGCTCTATCCTCCGGGCTCCACCTTCAAGCTGGTGACGCTCTTGGAGTTTATCCGGGAGTACCCTTACACCTGGCAGAACTTTACCTATGATTGTCAGGGAGTCAACGAGGAGGAGGATTATACGATCCGTTGCTATGACGGCACGGCCCATGGCCATCTGACTCTGGAGCAGGCGCTGGTGGAGTCCTGCAACGGAGCCTTTGCCGCCATCGGCCAGATGCTCGATCCGGAAAAATACACGGCCGCCTGTGAGGCGCTGGGATTTAACCATAAGCTGTCCTTTGAGCTGGCAAACAGCGCCGCGTCCTTTTCCCTGGAGGAAGGCAGCAATGCCTGGAATATCGCCCGCACTGCCATTGGTCAGGGGAAGACGCAGATCACGCCGCTTTTAAATGCCATGATCGCGGCGGCCGTAGCCAATGACGGCGTGATGATGCAGCCCTATGTGCTGGAAGCTGTTCTGTCGGGAGAGAAGGAGCTGGAACACTTTGAACCTGTGGTTCTTGATACGGTCATGACAGAGGAGGAGGCGTCGGTGATCCGGCAGATGATGCGGGCAGTGGTCCGTGACGGCACGATGAAATCTCTGAAGACGGACCGGTATGAGGCTTACGGCAAGACCGGCACAGCCGAGTATATCACAGGCTCTGATCTGACTCATGCCTGGTTTACAGGATTTGCCGGGGAGGGGGAGGAGTGTATCGCAGTGAGTGTGATCGTGGAGGGAGCCGGGACGGGAAATCAGAAAGCTGTTCCGGTGGCTGCCGCGGTTTTTGACGAATATTTCATGGATTAGCCTCTTGCCTAACGGTCTGAAAAGCGCTATACTGTTGTACAAGATTGCGAGGACGGCTGCCGGAGATGGCGGCGGTCAAAAAGCACACCGGAATCAGGAGGAATTGCAGATGATTGAAGCAACGAGCTGCGGTGGTGTGGTGATTTTTCGTGGAAAGATCCTGCTTTTGTATAAGAATTATAAGAATAAGTACGAAGGCTGGGTGCTCCCCAAGGGGACGGTGGAGGCCGGCGAAGATTATCAGGACACGGCGCTTCGGGAGGTGAAGGAGGAGGCGGGTATCGACGCCAGGATTATCAAATATATCGGTAAGAGTCAGTATACCTTTAATGTGCCCAAGGATACGGTGGAGAAAGACGTCCACTGGTATCTGATGCAGGGAAGCAGCTATTACAGCAAGCCTCAGCGGGAGGAGTATTTTACGGATTCAGGTTATTATAAGTTTCATGAAGCGTACCATCTGCTGAAATTTGCCAATGAAAAGCAGATTCTGGAGAAGGCGTACAATGAGTTCCAGGAGCTGAAAAAAAGGAGCCAGTGGAACGGAGACTGATTATATGTAAAAAGGAGTCACGATGAATTCTCAGTATGAAAAACTGATGCGTCATGTGGAGAAGACCGAAGCCATAAAGGCGGCTCTGACCCTGTTCGGATGGGATACGGAGACGTTAGCTCCTCCGGCAGCTGTGGAGTTTACCTCCCGCGTGATGGGGACTTTGTCCTCCTGCTATAGGGAGGCTGTGATGGAGGACGAGGTAAAGGAGCTGATCGCAGCGCTTTGTGAGCATAAGGATCTGAGCGCCGGACAGGCGGCCGTCGTGCGTAAGATGAAGAAAGAGCGGGAGAACCTGGAGAAGATTCCGCCAAAGGAATACAGAGAGTTTTGCGAGCTGCAGGCCAGGGCCACCACGGTCTGGGCCAAAGTTAAGAGGCAGGGTGACTATGAGAGCTTTGCACCGGTGCTGGAAAAGATTCTGGATTACTGCCGCCGCTTTGCCGGATACCGGAAAAAGGAAGGACAGAGCCTGTACGACGCCATGCTGGACGAGTACGAGGAGAGCTTTACGAAGGAGGTCCTGGATCCCTTTTTTGCTTCTCTGAAGAAGGAGATCGTACCTCTCTTAAAGCAGGTGACAAAGAAGAACGGGACCATTGACAGAGGCCCCCTCCATGCAAGCTTTGATGTGAACAGGCAGAAGGAATTTAACCGGTATCTGGCCGGTTATCTGGGATTCGACGCACAAAGAGGCGTCATGGCAGAGAGTGAGCATCCCTTTACCACCAGTCTCCACAATCACGATGTGCGCATTACCAATCATTATTATGAGAACCGGCTGGACAGCGCGATCTTCTCCGTGATTCATGAGGCAGGCCACGGCATCTATGAGATGAACGTGGACGACGCGCTGACTCTCACTCCTGCCGGGGGCGGCGCCTCCTGTGGAATGCATGAGTCCCAGTCGCGCCTGATGGAAAATATGATCGGGCGCAGTCCGGCCTTCTGGACGCCTCTGTACCCGAAGCTGAAGGAAACGTTTCCGGATCAGCTGTCGGACGTGACCTTAGACAGCTTCGTGAGGATGATTAATAAGGCGGAGCCCGGGCTGATCCGCACGCAGGCCGATGAGCTGACCTATTGCCTGCATGTGATGATTCGCTATGAGATCGAGAAGGAGCTCATCGACGGTGATCTGGGAGTGAAGGAACTGCCACAGGTATGGAATCGGAAGTATGAGGAGTATCTGGGTATCCGGCCGCAGAATGACACGGAGGGAGTGCTCCAGGATGTCCACTGGTCCCAGGGCAGCATCGGCTACTTCCCATCCTATGCTCTGGGCAATGCCTTTGCAGCACAGATCTGCCATGCGATGGAGCAGGAGATCGACGTGGAGGGAGCGCTCTTAAAGGGGGAGATGTCCGTCATAACGGACTGGCTCCGGGAAAAGGTTCACCGTTTCGGCCAGATGAAGACATCAAGAGAGCTGCTTCGGGATATCACAGGGGAGGATTTTAATCCCCGCTACTATTTGGATTATCTGATCAGAAAGTACACGAAGGTTTATGCCCTGTGAGGGCTAAACTGAGAAGAGGAAGCTGCTGCCATCTGCGGCAGCTTCCTGCCATGAGCGGAGTTTGAGAAAGAGGATGGAGAAAGAACCTTTACTGATTCTGACAGGCCCCACGGCGGTGGGCAAGACGGAGCTGTCCCTGCGGCTGGCGCAGGCGGTGAACGGAGAGATTGTAAGCGCCGATTCCATGCAGGTATACTGTCATATGGATATCGGCTCCGCCAAGATCATGCCCGGGGAGAGAAGGGGGATTCCCCACTATCTGATTGATGTGCTGAATCCCTGGGAGGAATTTAATATCGTTTCCTTTCAGAGGCTGGCCCGGGAAGCCTGCGACAGAATCCGGGAGAGAGGGCATATTCCCATTGTCACCGGAGGCACCGGTTTCTACATCCAGGCCCTGCTCTATGACATAGATTTTACGGAGAACGATGAGGATAAGTCGGTTCGGGCCGCTTTGGAGGAGACGGCAGCCAGGGAAGGGGGCGGTGTCCTCTATGAGCGCCTCTGCCAGGTGGACCCGGCGTCGGCCCGGACCATCCATGCCAATAATACCAAACGGATCATCCGGGCGTTAGAATATTATGAGAAGACAGGGACGCCGATTTCCTCACATAATGAGGAGCAGAGAAAGAAGGAATCCCCCTATCGTTTTCTCTACGCGGTGCTGACCAGAGACAGGGAAGAGCTCTATGGGCGTATCGACCGGCGCGTCGATGGAATGATGGAAGCCGGACTGGTGGAAGAGGTGAAAACCCTAAAGGCCATGGGCTGTACCAGACAGATGGTGGCGATGCAGGGGCTGGGCTACAAGGAAATCCTTGACTATCTGGACGGTATCCTCACGCTGGAGGAGGCCGTATACAGGATCAAGCGGGACACTCGTCATTTTGCAAAGCGGCAGATGACATGGTTTCGCCGGGAGCGGGAGGTGGACTTTATTTCCATGGATGGCTGTACCCAGGAGGAGGCGCTTACAAAGCTTCTTACCCTGATAAGAGAGCGGGGGATTCTGCCGGCAGACAGCCTGAGCGGGCTCCGGGATACACTGACAGGACGAAAGGACAACATATGAGCACAGAACAAATGGAAAAAAATATACACCATATATACCGGGACATGGGTCTCTCTGCTCCGGTAATCGCCTTCGGCGAGGCGGTGGAGAAGGCATGCAGGGAGCGCTTTGAACAGATCGACGAGACAGCCCAGTACAATCAGCTGAAAGTGCTGGGAGCCATGCAGAAGCACAGAGTAAATGCCGGTCACTTTGCCTCCTCCACCGGCTACGGCTACAATGACGATGGCCGGGAGACGCTGGAAGCAGTGTACGCGGAGGCTTTTCACGGGGAGGCGGCCCTGGTGCGGCCCCAGATCGTCTGCGGGACACAGGCGCTGTATCTGGCCCTGTCGGCAAACCTGCTGCCGGGGGACGAGCTTTTCTCTCCGGTGGGAAGACCCTACGATACGCTGGAAGAGGTCATAGGGATCCGCCCTTCGGTGGGAAGCCTGGCAGAGTACGGCGTCACCTATGCCGAGGCAGACCTTCTGCCGGACGGGAGCTTTGATTACGAAGCGATCCGCGCCCGCATCGGAGCCCGGACCAAAATGGCCACGATCCAGCGCTCCAAAGGCTACGCCTCCCGCCCCACCCTGTCGGTGGAGAGAATCGGCGAACTGATCGCCTTTCTGAAAAAATGCAAGCAGGATCTCATCTGTATGGTAGACAACTGTTACGGTGAGTTTGTGGAAGAGATCGAGCCCACCGACGTGGGAGCAGATCTGATCGTAGGCTCCCTAATCAAAAATCCCGGCGGCGGTCTGGCCCCCTGCGGCGGTTATATCGTGGGCCGGGAGGAGCTGGTGGAGCGCTGCGCCAGACGCTTAAGCTCCCCGGGGCTGGGAAAGGAAGTGGGAGCCAGCCTGGGAGTAAAACGGGATCTGTACCAGGGCTTCTTCCTGGCCCCCACGGTGACAGCCGGCGCGCTAAAGGGAGCGGTCTTTGCGGCCGGTATCTTTGAACGACTGGGATTTCGCGTCATTCCGGACAGCCGGGAGAGCCGCCACGATATCATCCAGGCAGTGGAGCTGGGATCGCCGGAGGCGCTGTGCGCATTCTGTGAAGGGATCCAGGCTGCTGCGCCGGTGGACAGCTATGTGACGCCCGTGCCCTGGGACATGCCCGGCTACGATTCCCCGGTAATCATGGCGGCAGGGGCCTTCGTACAGGGCTCCTCCATCGAGCTCTCCGCCGACGGTCCCCTGCGCCCCCCCTACACGGCCTTCTTCCAGGGCGGCCTGACCTGGTATCACGCCAGATTCGGAGTGCTCAAAGCCCTTCAGAGGTTGGTGGACAGGGGAGTGGTGGAGGCGGCGGAGTTGGGGTAGGAGGGGAGAGGAGAGGGACGCCCGGTTTCTTCCGGTTTCCCCTTCCGGACGCGCTCTCGCTCCGTTGCAAACGCAGCGGTGCTAGGTTCGCGCTTCGCTGCCGCTCGCGCTCACCAAGAACCGGCGTTTGCAAAGGGTCCGTCAGGGGAATCCGGAAGAAACCGGGCTGTATCCTCCTCTTTCCCCTCACCCTGACGCCGCCATACGGCGTTCACTTCCCTGTCCTGCTCTTACGGGATAGCGGACTTCGTCCGCTGTGGCTGCCGCAGATGGATGGTGTTCATATCTGATGGGGAGGAAAACCGGGCAGACATAAGACAGGAAGCGGAAGAAAACTTGTTTGGTAACTTCAGTAAGAACACATCAGGCCGGGAAGTCCTGACCGAAAAAATGAAACCGCAAAATTTCTTTTAAGAACACCCAGAACAATAAAAACGGACAGCAGCTACTTATGCAGAGAGTGCAGGATACAGCCGGGCAGCTTTGGGACTCCCCTTGCGGACCCTTTGCAAACGCCGGTACTTAGTGAGCGCAAGCGGCAGCGCAGCGCGAACTTAGAACCGCTGCGTTTGTAACGGAGCGAGAGCGGGTCCGCAAGGGGAGTCCCAAAGCTGCCCGGCGTGCCTGTCGCACTCCCTGCAACCCTTAAGATACCTGCCCCTGCATCGGATTTCCTCCCAGGACTATACTTTTTGGAAAAACTGTGATAAAATGTCAGCATCTGTGGACTTGGCTTATGACGGGACTGCGGCGTATATATACGAGGAGATGACATGAAAGGAAAGAACAACTGGACCCTGTTCATACTGATACTGGCAGGTATCGTACTGGGCGGGTTTTTGGGAAATCTGGCTGAGAGCGTATCCTGGCTTGGCTGGCTGAATTACGGGCAGACCTTCGGGCTGCAGAATCCGGTGATCCTGGAGCTGGGAATTCTGGTACTGACCTTTGGTCTTACTATTAAAATTACCATAGCCGGAATCATCGGTATCATCATAGGAATTCTGGTTTACCGCTATATCTGAAAACGGTTTGGGGACAGCCTTTTTACGGGGAGAGAGTAAGGAGGCGAGGATGAGACAGACCAAGATGGAACGGCTGCTGCCCAAGGACCAGCGGCCCTATGAGAAATGTGAGGAAAAGGGAGTCCGGGCACTGACCAACCAGGAGCTTCTGGCGATTTTGCTTCGCACCGGTTCGATGGAGGAGTCAGCCCTGGAGCTGGCAGGGCGGGTGCTTCGCTCCGGATCCCGGGGAGAGGGCCTGGCAGGGCTGTGCGCCATGACGAGAGAGGAGCTTCGCCAGATTCACGGGATCGGCCGGGTGAAGGCCATGCAGATCGGATGTATCTGCGAGCTGGCCCGCCGTATGGCCAAGGAGCCAGCCGGGGCGGCGCCCAGATTTGAGAGCCCGGAGAGCATAGCCGGTTATTATATGGAAGATATGCGTCATAAAAATCAGGAAGAGCTGATGATTTTGATGCTGAACGGGCGCAACCGCCGTATCTGTGAGACGGTCATTTCACGGGGGACGGTGAACGGCTCCGTGGCTTCGCCCAGAGAAATCTTTCTGGAGGCGCTGCGCCATCATGCCGTGTCCATCGTGCTGCTCCATAATCACCCCAGCGGGGACCCCACGCCCAGCCAGGAAGATATCCTGGCGACCAGACGGGTGGAGGAGGCGGGAGCGCTTCTGGACGTCCGGCTGTTGGACCATATCATTATCGGAGATTGCTGTTATATCAGTTTAAAAGAACGAGGAATCATATCCATATGAGAGATAAAAAAAAGAAAGCGCGGGAGATTCCGTCCCGCCATGTGCTCTATGCTATTGTCCTTCTGTGTATGCTGATGATCGGCGCCACCTGGATTTTAGGCAACACAAACCCTGTGACGGATCTGATTGCAAACGGGATCATCCCCATGCAGACAGGCCTCAATGAGCTGGGAGGGACTCTGGCGGAGCAGCTGGAGAATCTGAGGACGCTCCAGGCTGCCCAGGAGGAGAATCGGCTTTTGAAAGAGGAGCTGGCGGTGCTTCGCAGCGAGAACAGCCGCCTGCAGGAGGAGCACTACGAGCTGGAGCGTCTCAGGGAGCTGCTGGGTCTTCAGGACGAGTATTCTCAGTATACCATGACGGCGGCCAGAATCATCCATAAGGACAGCGGTAACTGGTATCACAGTTTCCTGATCGATAAGGGGAGCGCAGACGGGATTTTGGAGGGCTGCAATGTGCTGGCCGGAGGAGCCGAGGGAGGCCTGGTGGGCATCGTGACCTCCGTGGGAGAGAATTATGCCAGGGTCCGGGCGATCATCGACGATACGAGCCATGTGGGCGGTACGCTTCTCATCGGAGAAAACGGAATCTCCTGTGTGGTGTCAGGAGATCTGCGTCTGATGACAGAGGAAGAACAGCTCAGGGTGGATTACATTGACAAAGATATTACGGTGGAGGACGGGACGAAGGTTCTGACCTCCAACCTGAGCAGCGAGTACCTTCCGAATATCCTGATCGGCTATGTCCAGGGAGTGGCCATCGGCAGCGATAACCTGCAACAGTCCGGCTATCTGGTGCCGGCGGTGAAATTTGATAATCTGCGGGAGGTCATGGTGATTCTGGACCGGAAGGTTACAGAGACGGCAGGCGGCGGGGAGTAGACCATATGAAAGCGAGTATCCGGCGGGGAGTGGTGACAGGCATTATTATCCTGGCAGCTTTCCTCCTACAAAATAATTTTTTTGCAGCGATCCCTCTGATTCGGACGACGCCTAATCTGCTATTGTTGGTGACGGTATCCTTCGGGCTGCTGCACGGCAGGCTGACCGGGATGTTTGTGGGCTTTTTTGCAGGCCTTCTGACAGATATCTTCGGAGGGACGCTTCTGGGACAGTATGCGCTTATACTGAGCGTGCTGGGCTATGGCTGCGGTTTTTTTACCCCGTACTTCTTTTTGGAGTATGTGACGCTTCCGATGGCGCTGTGTACGGTGTGTGAGATTGCATATGGCCTGTATATCTATGTGTTTGGTTTTCTGTTCAGAGGAAGGCTTTCGATTGGTTTTTATTTCAGGACGATCATACTGCCGGAGACGGTCTATACGGTGGTGATCCTTGTGATCGTGTACCGTTTCCTGCTGTTTGTAAACCGCAGGCTGGATGAAGCTGCGAAAAGAAGGAGTGCCGAAAAGATTGTTTAAGGATTTGTGGGAAATTATTCGTTATGGGATCCGACAGGTGGTGACATCCCGGCTGACGCCGTTGATTCTGGTGTTTGCCGCCATGTTCGGACTGCTGGTGTTCCGGCTGTTTGAGCTGCAGATTCTGCAAGGGGCCCAGTACCAGGAGCAGCATCTGGAGAATACGCGCAGGGAGATCTATACGCCGGCCACCCGGGGGAATATATATGACTGTAACGGTGTGCCGCTGGCTTACAATGAACTGACCTACTCGGTGACAGTGGTGGATGACGGCACCTACGCCAACGGCTATGAGAAAAACAAGATGCTGCTTCGCCTGATTCGTCTGCTGGCAGAGTATGATGTGGATTATATCAATGAGGTGCCCTTGGCTGTTGCGGGAAATGGACGGATCGTGTTTACCACGGAGACGGAGGCCAGGCACAGGGCTTTCCTGCGCGATTTTTACGGCCTGAAGTCAGCGGAGCTTCTGGATACCGTCGATGAGAACGGAGAGATACAGAATCGGAGCGATATCACGGCGCAGGAGGTCTATGATAAATATATCAGAGATTACGGTATCGGAAAGGACAAGGCCAGACAGGAGAAGGACAGCTATGAGTATACCGTGGAAGAGGGACTCCGGCTTATCAATATGCGCAAAGCCATGGCCGCCAGCTATTATCAGAAGTGGAAAGAGGTGACGCTGGCTACAGGTCTGGACACCACGACCATGATGGCGGTGAAGGAGGCGTCGGCGGATATGTCCGGCGTGGATATTGCGGAGGAGATCATCCGGGTTTATAATGACGCCTATGAGTTTGCCCATATCCTGGGCTATACGGGTAAGGCGTCCACGGAGGATCTGGAGACGCTGCAGGCATCGGCAGAAGAGGCCGGCGTGGCGCAGGATAAACAGTACGCCCTGAACGACGTGGTGGGCAAGGCCGGAATCGAAGAATACATGGAGCTGGAGCTTTCCGGCAAAAAGGGAGCGGCCGAGGTCTATGTGGACAGCGAGGGGCGTGTGGTGGACACGGTATCCAGCACGGAACCCACGGCCGGCAACGACGTATATCTGAGCATAGACCGGGATTTGCAGGTGGGGATCTACCATCTGGCGGAGCAGCAGCTGGCAGGTATCCTGGTATCCAAGATTGAAAACATCGAGCCGGATGATCCGAATCTCACGCTGAAAGAGAAGACGCCGGTAAAGCTGGTATACTATCAGCTGATCGGAAACAATATCCTTTCGATGAGTGATTTTTACCGGGATGACGCTTCGGAGGTGGAGCGGGAGATCTATGCCAGGATGCAGGAGGAGCGCAGCATCGTCATGGAGGAGATCCGCTATGAGCTGACCAGAGAGGATCCCCGCAATTATAACGACATGGATGAGAATAACCAGGCATACACCAGCTATATCATGCGGCTTCTGCGGGAGGGAGGATATATCCTGTCGGACCAGATCGATACGGCCGACGAGACCTATAAGGCGTGGAGCCAGGGGGATATGAGCCTGAAGGAATACCTGTACCATGCCATCAGCATGAACTGGGTGGACACTGCCCGTCTGGATATCGAAGAGAAGTATCCCACGGCGGATACCATCTACGCGGTAATGCTTGACAAGGTGATGGATATCCTGGAAAATAATACGGATTTCTGCAAGAAGATCTATGAGATTCTGATCTATAACGGAACGATCTCCGGCCGGGATCTGTGTCTGGCGTTATTTGAACAGGGCGTACTGGAATGGAATGACGAAGATGTGGCAAGACTGGAACAGGGAGGGGCGGCTACGGCCTACTCTTTTATCAAGAGCAAGATCGAGAGTCTGGAGATCACACCCGGCGAGCTGGCCCTGATGCCCAGCGCCTGTTCGGTCATCCTCACGGACTTAAAGACAGGACAGCTGAAGGCTCTGGTATCCTATCCCAGCTACGATATCAACAGGCTGTCCGGGTCGGTGGACGCAGCCTATTACAGCCAGCTGCAAAACGACGCGGCTACCCCTTTGTACAATACGGCCACCCAGGCGCTGCGCGCCCCCGGTTCCGTATTCAAGATGATCAGTGCCGCGGCCGGACTGGAAGAAGGGCTGGTCACTCTGGACGAGATCATCAACGACACGGGCACATACTATCAGTTTGATAATGAGTTTCACTTAAACTGCTGGTATAGAAGAGGACACGGTCCCTTAAATGTGGTGGGCGCACTGACGGAATCCTGCAATTACTATTTCTGCGAGGTGGGATATCGGGTGTCCTTAGATGAAAACGGCAATTACAGTTCGGCCTTAGGCCTGTCAAAGCTGGGGGAGTATGCGGCCATGTTCGGTTTCGATTCCAAATCAGGAATCGAGATCTATGAGAGCCAGCCCAGGATATCGGACGAAAACCCGATCCCTTCTGCCATCGGGCAGGGCAGCCATGCGTTTGCCAACGTTCATCTGGCCCGCTATCTGGCGGCCATCGCCACCAGGGGGAATATGTACCGGCTGACGCTTTTGGACCATGTGACGGACTGTATGGGGCAGCTGTTAAAAGAGCATGAGACCGAGATCGAATATACGATTGACCTGAAGGAGAGCACCTGGGACGTGCTGTGGGACGGGATGCTGGGCGTGGTTGCCACGGGAATCCCGGAACCCTTTAGAAATGTGGTGGTTTCTCTGGCCGGTAAGACCGGTACGGCCCAGGAAGTGACGACGAGACCCAATCATGCCCGGTTTGTGGGATTTGCTCCGGTGGAAGATCCGGAGATTGGCGTTACGGTCACGATTCCCAACGGATATACGGGAAACAACGCGGCCTATCTGGCCAGCGCGGTACTGAATTTTTACTATGGCGAGACGAGCCTGGAGTCGATACTGAACCAGGGAGAGGCACTGGAAGCTGACGATATCGGGCAGCGCGACTGATGGAAACAGGAGGAGAAAGGGTATGAGTCAGACGGTGGTGATAAAGGGGAACCGCTATGGAATCTCGGTTTTTCTGGATCCACAGGAGGAATTTGACGTCCTGCTCAAAGAGACAGGGCGCAAATTCAAGGAATCGGCGAAGTTTTTCAAAAACGCCAGAATGGCGCTGTCTTTGGAGGGGAAACGGCTGAGCGCAGAACAGCAGAGGCAGATGGTGGATATCATTTCGGAGAACGGGAATCTGGAGATTCTGTGCCTGCTGGGCCGGGATGAGGAGGAGGAACGGCGTTACCGGGCCGCCATCGAGCTGCAGCTGGAGAAGGAGAAGGCCAATGTGGGGCGTTTTTATAAAGGGACACTCCGCAGCGGCCAGGTGCTGGAATCGGAGGGCAGCGTGGTGATTCTGGGCGACGTCAATCCCGGCGCCAAGGTAATCGCCATCGGCAATGTGATCGTGCTGGGAGCCCTGAAAGGGACGGCCTGCGCCGGCATTACGGGCAATGAGAAATCGTTTGTGGCGGCTCTGGAGATGGAACCGACACAGCTGCGCATCGGAAACGTGCTGGGACGCGGCGAGGACACAAAGGCGAAACGCAAGGGCCCGGCGAAACCAAAGATCGCGTTCTGCAAGGCGGACGGAATCTACGTGGAAGAGCTGTGCCGGGATATTCTGCATGATATTCCGCTGGGCTGAGAGATACATATATGGGATCCTGGCCGGGCGCCGGGACATAGTTTTTGGAAATTTCATAATTATTTTTGAAAATGTACTGGAAAAAAAGGTAAATATCATGTAGAATATAATCAGGTATCGTTGGCCGTGTGAGAAGATTGGCGTCACGGCGGGATGCCGAGTGGAGATCGGGAGGATACAGGGATGAGTGAAGTAATCGTTATCACATCCGGTAAGGGTGGCGTAGGCAAGACGACCACCACGGCCAATGTGGGCACAGGTCTGGCAAAGCTGGGACATTCTGTGGTTTTGATTGACACAGATATCGGCCTTCGCAATCTGGACGTGGTTATGGGCCTGGAAAACCGGATTGTATATAATCTGGTAGACGTGGTGGAGGGTAACTGCCGCCTAAAGCAGGCTCTGATCAAGGACAAACGCTACAATAACCTCTTTTTGCTGCCGTCGGCCCAGACGCGGGATAAGACAAGCGTCAGTCCGGAGCAGATGAGGAAGCTGACGGATGAGCTCAAAGAAGAGTTTGACTATATCATTCTGGACTGCCCGGCCGGTATCGAGCAGGGCTTTAAAAATGCCATCGCCGGGGCGGACCGGGCGCTGGTGGTGACGACGCCGGAGGTGGCGGCTATCCGGGATGCGGACCGGATCATAGGATTGCTGGAGGCGAACTGCATCGGGCGCACGGATCTGATCGTAAACAGGCTTCGCATGGATATGGTGAAGCGGGGCGATATGATGTCCACCGACGATGTGGTGGATATCCTGGCGATCAATCTGATCGGTGTGGTTCCCGATGACGAGAATATCGTCGTGGCGACCAATCAGGGCGAGCCGCTGGTGGGAGACGATTCCATGGCCGGACGGGCCTATATGAATATCTGCCACCGCATCCTGGGAGAGGAAGTTCCCTTGCTGGATCTGGATGTTTCAGATAATTTCTGGAAGAAACTCGGCAATCTCTTCAAAAAGAATTAAAGGGGGCGCAGAATGAGTTTGTTTGATATTTTCAGGAAGAACGCGAATTCCGGCAGTGTGGCTAAGGACCGCTTAAAGCTGGTATTGGTGTCGGACCGGGCGGGATGCTCTCCGGAGATTATGGAGGCTTTGAAGAACGATATTATCAAAGTGATATCGAAATACATGGAGATTGACACCGATAATCTGAATATCCAGATTACACAGACGGAGTCGGACAGCAACAATGGTTTTGTGCCGGCTCTGTGTGCCAATATCCCCATCAAGGATGTAATCAAGACAGGAAGCAGAGACAGAAAATAACGGGGTAATAAGGCGGTTTCATGTTTAATTTTAAGGAATACAGGCTTCGCTATTTCAATTTCAGACTGGTGTTGTATGTGCTTTTGCTGGCCGCAGCGGGAGTGATTTTTATCAAGAGCGCTACGATGAATTCGGCGGATGACGCTGTGAGAAAGCAGATTATGGGAATCGCGGTCGGTTCGGTCTGTATGCTCTTTGTGGCGCTGGTGGATTATCATTTCTGGCAGAAGATCTGGCCGGTGATTTACGGGGTCTGTATCGTGCTTCTGGTGGCGGTCCTGTTCTGGAACAGGGGCTATACCAGCGGCGAGGCGAAACGGTGGCTGACGTTGGGAAGTTTTTCCATCCAGCCTTCGGAGTTTTGTAAGATCGGCCTGATTTTGACGCTGTCGGCATATTTTTACCGGTTTCGGGAGAAGATCAGCTCTCTGCCGGTGGTCGCATTTGCCGTGGCGCTCTACGGCGGGATAGGGTTTCTGATTTTCAAGGAGCCGGATCTGTCCACCACGCTGGTGACGGTATTTATCTTCATCGTCATGATCTATGTGGCGGGGATCAGTTATAAATGGGTGTTCGGCGTGATAGGAGTCTGTGTTCCCGTGGTGGCCGTTCTTTTGTATATTCTGCAACAGCCGGATCAGACGATCATAAAGGGCTGGCAGCTGAGCCGGATCACAGACTGGCTGTATCCGGAGCAGGCTTCGGCCGATGCGACCAGGCAGGTCCGCTATTCGGTACAGGCCATCGCATCCGGTCAGCTCTACGGGAAAGGGCTCTTTAACACGACGCTGGAGTCGGTGAAAAACGGTAATTTCCTTTCGGCGGAGGACTGTGATTTTATCTTTGCGGTGGTCGGCGAGGAGACGGGCTTCTGGGGCAGCGTCATCATCATCGCACTTTTGGCTCTGGTGGTTTTGGAGTGTATCTGGCTGGCGATCCGGGCAAAGGATCTGGCAGGCCGTCTGATATGCGTCGGAGTGGGAGGGCTGGTAGCCTTTCAGTCTTTTATCAATATCGGCGTGGCGACGAGGCTTCTTCCCAATACGGGATTGCCGCTGCCGTTTATCAGCGCAGGACTCAGTTCTCTTCTGAGCCTGATGATCGGGATGGGGTTGGTTTTAAACGTGGGACTGCAGCGAAAGCGAGAGATTACCTAGAAGGAGGGGTTAGACTATGAGGGTTGGTTTGATTGCACATGACACGAAGAAGAAGCTGATGCAGAATTTCTGTGTCGCTTACCGGGCGATTCTGACAAAGCATGAATTATATGCCACAGGCACCACTGGGCGTCTGATCGAGGAAGCGACGAACCTGAATGTATACAAGTATCTGGCGGGACATCTGGGCGGAGAGCAGCAGATGGCCGCGGCGATCGAGCAGAACGCCATTGATATGGTGATTTTTCTGCGGGATCCTCAGAATCCCAAGTCTACGGAGCCGGATGTATTCAAGGCAGGAATCCTGTGTGATTTGTACAATATCCCCATGGCGACGAACCTGGCGACGGCGGAGCTGCTCATCAAGGCGCTGGACCGGGGAGATCTGGAGTGGCGCGATATGTACCGATAGGAGGATACGGGATGAGGGGCGGCAAAAAGAAAGGCGGCGGCGCCGCCGCCATAGGAAAGATGGCGGTATTTATTCTGGCAGCGGTCGCGGTGGTTTTGGCATTTTCCCAGTCTCAGGGGGAGGAGAAGTCTTTTTTGAAGCCCTATGAACCGGAGGACCAGGCGGCCAATATCTCCCGCAGTTTTCAGATTGACACGGAGCTGTTTGCCTCCGATCTGTGTGTGGTCACGGATCAGGCGGCATCGGCAGAACCTCTGGATGCGGGGGCCGCATTGATTTTCAATATTACGGATCATGAGGTGGTCTATGGACAGGGCGTCTTTGACCGGCTGTATCCTGCCAGCACCACGAAGGTCATGACCTACCTGGTGATGATAGAGCGGGCGGATCTGTCCCAGAAGATCACGATCACGGACGCGATGCTGGATCTGGATCCGGCTTCGTCCACGGCAGGTCTGAAGGCGGGCGATGTGATCAGCCTGGAGGACCTGCTTTATGGTATGCTGATGGTGTCGGGAAACGATGCGGCTCAGGCGATTGCGCTGACTGTGGGCGGCACCGAACAGGGTTTTGCCGATCTGATGAATGAGAAAGCCAGAGAGCTGGGCGCCACGGGCACGCATTTTGTAAACGCCCATGGCCTTACCGACGAGCAGCACTATACCACGGCTTATGATCTGTACCTGATTCTGAATGAGGCGTTAAAGGATGAGCGGTTTGTGGAGATTATCTCCGCCCAGGAACATACCGCCTACTATACGGGTGCAGGAGGAAGCGAGAAGGAAAAGACCTGGTCGGTGGGACAGCTGTATGCCAGGGGAGAGGTGACGGCTCCGGAAGGGATCACCGTGGTGGGCGGAAAGACGGGCACCACCTCGGCTGCCAAATACTGTATGGTGCTGTACAGCCGGGACGCTCTGGGAAAGGAGTACATATCTGTGGTTTTAAAATCTCCGGCCCGGGATGTGCTGTACTATAACCTCAACGCATTATTTTCAAAAATCACGAATTAAGCATTGAATAAAACGGCAGTTTGTACTATAATGAAAACGAGACACCGGCGGACTGTGGTTTTCAGGCCGGTGTGCGGGGACAGACGCAGTCTGTACGACAGGACATGACGAAGCATGAAGGAGGAGAGCAATATGGTTCAGATTATTGCAGGAAAGAAGGGGAAGGGGAAGACGAAATATCTGCTGGCAGGAGCCAATGAGGCTGTGGACACGGCGAATGGGTCCATTGTCTATATTGACAAGAACGGCAAGCACATGTATGAGTTGAGTAATAAGGTTCGTCTGATTAACGTCGCTGAATTTCCGATTCGTTCTTATAACGCATTTGTAGGTTTTATCTGTGGTATCATTTCTCAGGATCACGACATCGAGGTGATTTTTCTGGACAGCTTCCTGACCGTAGCGCATTTGGAAGAGGCAGAAGACCTGTCTCAGGCCATTGCGGATTTTGATGGATTAGGAGAGAAGTACGGCATCCGGTTTGTGCTGAGCGTTTCCAGAGACTCCCATGCTTTGCCGGAGAACGCGGCCGATAAGATTATGATTGCTCTGTAAGAATCATTGCTTTTTGAGATAGGATACAGTGGGGCCTTTGGATCGGTTATTCAAAGGCCCTTTGTTTACGCGAAAATCCGCCGAAACGGAACCAAAAGCACGGATTGGCAGTTACTCACCCGCTGAGCTTACCCGTCCAAACATGCTGATGACATAGAGTCCGGCGATGCCGACCACGGCATACACGATCCGGGCAAACATGGTCATTTCCCCAAACAGAAAGGATACCAGATTGAACTGGAAAAACCCGATGAGTCCCCAGTTGACTGCTCCGATGATGACAATAGCCAGAATCAAATAGTCAAGCCCTTTTGTGTTCATGCGTTACCTCCTTGCGATGTTTGGAGGATAGTATATACAAGAGGGCCGGTTTTTATTCGCCCTATTTTAACAAAAAACGGAAGATCACAGCGTAATGCCGTCGATTTTTCCGCGGAAATCACCGGAAATGGCAGTTGTTTTTTGATGCGATTTCACTTATAATAGTACAAACCCTGTTTGTATACCATATGTTCGGACAAGCCAAAACCGACGCGGATCTGCAAAAGAGTCCTACATGAAGCTGTGAAATAGTAAGGAGTGAAATGGCCAGGAGAAGAAGTACCAAGATAATAAAATATAAAAAGCCCTGGAATCTGAATGTGGGAGTCATTATTTTCATGTTCATATTCGTCTATCTGCTGGCCTGCGTATTTACCTATATGTCCAAGGAAAAGGTGAGGATCTATGAGGTGACGCAGGGCTCCCTGACAGATTATGCCGACTATACGGCTCTGATCCTGCGCGAGGAGACCGTGGCGGCCTGCGAGGCCACCGGTTATATCAACTACTATATCCGTGACGGCCGCAAGACAGGGGTGAATGACCTGGTCTATACCATTGATGAGACAGGCCGGATTCTGGAGCTCTTTAAGCAGAATACGGGACAGAGCATTCTGCCGGCGGAGGATCTGAAAGAATTCAAGGAAGAGGCGGCCCGTTATGCCCTGACCTATGATCCGATGGAGTTTTCCACGGTCTATGACATGAAGAGCCGTATGCAGTCGGCATTGCTGGAATATGTCAATGCCAGCGTGCTGGAGGAGTTTGCCAGTCAGACAGCGGTTACGGAGCTGGAGACCTTTATCAAGTCCTATGCTGCGGTCAGCGGGGTGGTCTGCATGGCGTTGGACGGACTGGAGGGTATGACGCCGGAGCAGGTGACCCAGGAGGCGTTTGACAGTTCCAAGCACCCGCGAAAGCTTTTAGTCAGCGGGGAACAGGTGGAGCAGGGGGCGCCTGTCTACAAGACGGTGAGCAGCGAGAAATGGTACCTGATCTTTCAGATTACGGAGGGCGATATCATCCGTTTTCATGAGACAAACACGGTGAAGCTCAGTGTGAAGGGGAGCCCTCTTACACTGGAGGGCGGACTGGAGATTTATACGGGCGCCGACGGAAATACCTACGGAAAGATAACGCTGAACCGCTATATGGTCCAGTTTGTGGACACGCGGTATGTGAAAATACAGATTGAGACGGAGGATGTGACCGGTCTGAAGGTGCCTGCCTCCTCCGTGGTATACAAGAGCTTTTATAAAGTACCCCGGTCCTACCTGACGGCGGATAACGAGCTTTTGGTGGAAGTGTACGGGGAGGACGGCAGCGTGAGCGCCGAGAAGGTAACGCCGGTGCTCTACGGTACGGATCAGGAGAACTGCTATCTGGACGGCAGCGACTACAGAGCGGGCCAGTTTATCCTGAAGGAGAATTCCAACGACCGTTTTCAGCTGGCTCAGACAGAGCAGCTGCCGGGGATATATAATGTCAATAAGGGGTATGCCGTGTTTCGGAAGATCCGCATTTTGGAAGAGAATGTGGAATACTGTATCATATCCATACAGGAGAGCGCGGTATCCATCTACGATCATATTGTGCTCAATGCGGGCGCTGTGACGGAGGGACAGATAATTTATTATTAGAATATATTATTTTTGTATTGACTTATGACAGAAAAAAGCCGATAATAGGAAAATAAAGACGTAGGGAGTGAGACGAGATAATGCCGAAGTTTATTGATAAAATTCTGGACTCCATGAAACTGGGCGACGACGAGTATGAAGACGAGTTCGGATATGATGATGAATATGATGAAGAGCCTGTGAGACCGGCCAGGATGCCGAAGAAGGCCAGGGCAGAGGAGTTTGACGAGGAGGATGAGCCGGAGGAGGAGCGCCCTTCTTCCCTGCGCAGCAAACGCCAGCAGCCCAACGTGGTGTCCATGCGTCAGCCCCGCAGTCTGGAGGTATGTATGATCCGGCCCAAGTCGGTGGAGGAGGGCAGAGAGATCTGCGATACCCTTCTGTCCGGACGGGCTGTGGTGATTAACCTGGAGGGGATCAACATGGATGTGGCTCAGAGGATCATTGATTTTACCTCAGGGGCCTGTTATTCCATGAACGGGAACCTTCAGAAGATTTCCAGCTATATCTTTATTGTCACCCCTCAGTCGGTGGAGTTGTCCGGCGATTTCCAGGAGATACTGGGAGGCACTCTGGATATGTCTGCTTTTAACATCAATATTTGAGGGACACGATAGAGAATGAAAAAAACAGGAATGCAATACTGGGTAGGCGCTCTGCTGGCAGCGGTCCTGGTGGGGATCGATCAGCTGACCAAGCAGCTGGCGCAGAAATACCTGATGGACGGTCCTTTTGTGATCTGGGACGGTGTGTTTGAGTTACATTATTCTACGAATAAAGGAGCTGCTTTCGGGATCCTGCAGGACCGGCGTCTTTTCTTTATTCTCAGCACCTGTATCATTCTGGCGGCGGTGCTTTATTTTTACAGCAGGATACCGCTGTCCAGAAAATATTTGCCCCTGCGTGCGGTCTGTGTCACGATCATCGCCGGGGCGCTGGGGAATTTTATCGACCGGCTGCGGCTGGAATATGTGATTGATTTTCTGTATTTTAAGCTGATTAATTTTCCGGTATTCAATGTGGCGGACTGCTATATCACGATATCCTGCGTGGCCTTCGCCATACTGATCTTTTTTTGGTATAAGGAAGAGGATCTGGATCTTTTATGGAGCAGCAGGGAAAAAGAAGATGCAAAGATATGAGTTTCAGGTCGATGCGGCCGGCAGTGGTATGCGCATCGACCTTTTTTTGACAGGACAGATGGAGGGACAGAGCCGTTCCTATGTGCAGAAGCTTCTGAAACAGGACCATGTCCGGGTGAACGGCCTGGCAGTGCCGGGCAGCTACAAGGTACGTCCGGGAGATACGATCTCACTGATGCTGCCGGACCCGGTGGAGCCTGCGGCCTGTGCCCGCCCCATTGAGCTGGATATCCTCTATGAGGACGAGGACGTGATCCTCATCAATAAGCCGAAGGGGATGGTGGTCCATCCGGCGGCCGGCCATGAGGAGGACACGCTGGTCAACGGGCTGATGTATCATTGCCAGGGACAACTGTCCGGCATCAACGGCGTGCTTCGGCCGGGGATCGTCCACCGGATCGATAAGGATACGACGGGGGTGCTGGTGGCCTGCAAGAACGACCAGGCTCATGCTTCGCTGGCCGGTCAGCTGAAAGAACACACCATCACCAGGCGTTACCTGGCTGTGGTTCACGGCTGCCTGCGGGAAGACGAGGGGACGGTGGACGCTCCTGTGGGACGTAATGAGCGGGACCGGGTCAGGATGGCGGTCAATGAAAGACATGGCAAGCGGGCGGTGACCCATTACCGGGTGCGGGAGCGCTTTCGGGACTTTACCTGGATCGAGTGCCGTCTGGAGACCGGTCGTACGCATCAGATCCGCGTGCATATGTCTTATATGGGTCACCCTCTGCTGGGAGATACGCTGTATGGTCCGGCGAAGCCGCCCTATGCCCTGGAGGGACAGACGCTTCATGCAGCTGTCCTGGGGTTTATCCATCCGGCCACCGGCGAATATATGGAGTTTGAAGCTCCGTTGCCGGATTATTTTGCGCAGCTTCTGGAAAAGCTGCGCCGCCGGTGAGGGATGTGCCGTTTTTGTGTGTTTTTACTGTACTTTTGACAAAAAAGAGTGTATAATAAAAGTATGCCGGAAAGCGCCACAGAGAGAACGTGGCAGGTCCTGAAGCAGAAAGGAGTATGGTATATGAACGGAAATTTGGTAATTACAATTAGCAGAGAATGTGGCAGCGGCGGCCGTCAGATCGGTCAGGCAATCGCAAAGAAACTGGGGATCAAGTGTTATGACCAGGAGCTTTTGACACTGTGTGCGAGAAACAGCGGACTGTGTGAGGATATCTTTCACAGTCATGATGAGAAGCCGGTGAACAGCTTTCTGTATTCACTGGTGATGGATACCTACTCTTTGGGCTATGCTTCCCCGGGCTATGTGGATATGCCTTTGAATCAGAAAGTATTTCTGGCGCAGTTCGAGACGATCAAGAAGCTGGCGTCGGAGGAGTCCTGCGTGATCGTGGGCCGCTGCGCCGATTATGCGCTGGCGGACTTTCCTCATATGATCAGCGTATTTATCAGCGGTGATGCGAAGGATAAGATTCCCTACCTGATGAAGCTGTATGATATTTCGGAGGATAAGGCGAAGGATCTGATGGTGAAGACCGATAAGCGCCGCGCTTCCTATTATAATTATTATACGAATAAAAAGTGGGGAGCGGTCAGCAGCTATGATTTCTGTATCAACTCCAGCGCTGTGGGACGGGAGCGGTGTGTGGATCTGATTCTGGATTTTGCCAAGTTTAAAGAGGACTACCGCCAGAACGGATGCAAGGATAATTTCTCGAAGTTCCTGGAAGAAAACAAATAAATTTCTTGACAAGTTCCGGCCGGAATGCTATAGTATACAAGTATGCCGCTCAATGAGGTCTTTTAAGCGCTGCCCCGGGCAGACACCGAAGTTGGCGAGTAATGATAAACAGGAGGTGCCCTTATGTACGCGATTATTGCAACAGGCGGTAAGCAGTACAAGGTTGCTGAAGGCGATGTGATCCGTGTTGAGAAACTGGATGTGGAGCCCGGTTCCGAATATGTATTCGATCAGGTTCTGGCCGTCGGCGGCGATGAACTGGTTATCGGTCAGCCTACCGTGGCGGGAGCGGCTGTGAAAGCCACCGTGATGGATCAGGCTCGTGCCAAGAAGGTTATCGTTTACAAGTATAAGAGAAAGACCGGCTATCATAAGAAGAACGGTCACAGACAGGCTTATACCGAGTTGAAGATCGACAGCATCACGAAGTAATGATCCGAGCAGCATTTTATCAGGACTCTGACGGACACTGTCTGGGATTTCAGACCAGAGGCCATGCCGGTTATGCGGAGGCAGGATACGATATCATCTGCGCGGCGGTGTCGGCTCTGGTGACGAATACGGTGAATTCCATCGAGCTTCTGACGGAGAACCATCTCCGGGTGAAGGCCGATGAGGAGACGGGCCATATGGCGGTGCGGCTTACGGAGGCAGCGACGCCGGAGGCAGAGCTTCTGCTTCGGTCCCTGCGGTGCGGCTTAGAGGCCATTGAGACAGAACACAGAGAATATATCCATGTTGTATCCAAGGAGGTGTAAGACCATGTTGAAGATGAATCTTCAATTCTTTGCCCATAAGAAAGGTGTGGGCTCTACCAAGAATGGCAGAGATTCCGAATCCAAGAGGCTGGGCGCAAAGCGTGCGGACGGCCAGTTCGTGTTGGCGGGCAACATCCTTTACAGACAGCGCGGCACTAAGATCCATCCCGGCGTGAATGTGGGACGGGGCGGCGACGACACCCTGTTTGCCATGGTGGACGGTGTGGTGCGCTTTGAGAGAAAAGGAAGAGATAAAAAGCAGGTTTCCGTTTATCCCAGAGAGGAGCAGGCGGTAGCCGAGTAATCAGTCATGCAGGATTTCGGAGGCAGGATGTCAGATGGCACCCTGCCTTTTCCTGATTAAGAGAAAGGGAAAAATCATATGTTTGCAGATCGAGCGAAAATATATATCAAGTCCGGCAAAGGGGGCGACGGCCATGTCAGCTTTCGCCGGGAACTCTATGTGCCCAACGGCGGTCCGGACGGCGGCGACGGCGGCCGGGGAGGGGATATTATCTTTGAGGTGGATAAAGGACTGAATACCCTGACGGATTTTCGCCATGTGCGCAAATATGAGGCGGAGAACGGCGAGGAGGGCGGAAAACGCCGCTGTCACGGGGCGGACGGAAAGGATCTGGTGATCCGGGTGCCGGAGGGGACCGTGGTGTACGACGATGAGTCGGGGAAGGTGATCACGGACATGTCCGGGGATAACTGCCGGGAGGTGATCTTAAAGGGCGGCCGGGGAGGCTGCGGTAATATGCATTATGCCACCTCCACCATGCAGGTTCCCAAGTATGCCCAGCCGGGAGCCCCGGCGAAGGAGCTGTGGGTCCGCCTGGAGCTGAAGGTGATCGCGGATGTGGGACTGGTAGGTTTTCCCAATGTGGGGAAATCCACCCTGCTGTCCAGAACGACCAACGCAAGACCGAAGATCGCCAATTATCACTTTACCACGCTGAATCCCAATCTGGGCGTGGTGGATCTGGGAGACGGAGGCTTTGTCATCGCGGATATCCCGGGGCTGATCGAGGGCGCCTCAAAAGGCGTGGGACTGGGCCATGAATTTCTGCGCCATATCGAGAGGACAAAGGTGATCGTCCATATGGTGGACGCTGCATCGACAGAAGGCCGGGATCCGGTGGAGGATATCCGTACAATCAACGCAGAGCTTCAGGCCTATGATCCGGCGATCCTTCATAAGCCTCAGGTGATAGCGGCCAATAAGATAGACGTTTTGTATACAGAAGACGGAGAGGAGGATCCGCTGAAACGGCTGCGGCGCACCTTTGAGCCGGAGGGGATCCAGGTGTTTGCCATTTCTGCCGTCAGCGGACAGGGGCTGAAAGAGCTTCTGTATCATGTGAAGAGTCTGCTGGAGACCATGGACAGCCGTCCGGTGGTTTTTGAAAAGGAGTTCGACGCCAACGCGGTGTCGGGCGAGGCGAATCTGCCCTATGAGGTGACGGTGGATGAGGACGGAGGTTTTCGTGTGGAGGGCCCCCGCATAGAAAAGATGCTCGGATACACCAATTTGGATTCGGAGAAGGGATTTGAGTTTTTTCAGCGCTTCTTAAAGGATACGGGGATTCTGGACGAGCTGGAGAAGGCCGGGATCACAGAGGGCGACACGGTGCGCATGTACGGCCTGGAGTTTGATTATTACAAATAAAGCGAAAAAGAACGACATTCAGAAAAAGAAACGGCAGTCAGAAAAAAGAAAGAATAATGTAAGTATCAAAACAGCGCAACCTGTGTTATACTTACGGTAAAGGACTATAAAGAAATACCCGTTTGCTGGACAGATTAACCGGATATAACAGAGCGCGGCGGCCCCGGGGCTGTCAGGGTGCCGGTTACGGCAGCGCCGGAGACGACGGATTTGTATATCCTGCGGTCTTTGCCCGGGACGGCCGCAGGACAGAATGATCAAAGGAGGATAAAAGAACATGACCCCTACGGAAGAGAAATTAAGAAGCTGTGTGGCCAGCGTGCGCAGGATAACCGGCTTTGTGCCGAGGGTGGCCCTGATCCTGGGCAGCGGCCTGGGCGACTACGCGGACAGCGGAGCGGTGGAGGTGGAGTGCCGCATTCCCTATTCGCAGATCGAGGGCTTTCCGGTGTCCACGGTGGCAGGACATAAGGGCCAGTTTATCTTTGGCCATGTGGGCCGGGTGCCTGTGGTGATTATGCAGGGCCGTGTTCATTATTATGAGGGGTATCCCATGAGCGATGTGGTGCTTCCGGTGCGCCTGATGCATGAGCTGGGAGCCGGGACTCTGTTTCTGACCAACGCGGCGGGAGGCTGCAACGAGAGCTTTCATCCCGGCGATTTTATGATGCTGACGGATCATATCTCCGCCTTTGTTCCGTCGCCGCTTCTGGGACCGAATATGGAGAGTCTGGGTCCCCGTTTTGCCGATATGTCAGAGGTCTATGACCGCGGCTTGCAGGCGCTTTTGCGTGAGACGGCGGCCGGCCTGGGGCTGACGCTCAGAGAGGGGGTCTATACTCAGCTGACCGGGCCGGCCTATGAGACGCCGGCGGAGATCCGTATGCTGCAGCGTCTGGGCAGCGACGCGGTGGGGATGAGCACGGTGTGCGAGGCTGTCACGGCAAACCACATGGGAATGAAGATCTGCGGGATTTCCTGCATTACCAATATGGCGGCCGGTCTGGGCCATGAGAAGCTGTCCCATGGAGAGGTACAGGAGACGGCGGACCGTGTGGCGAAAGACTTTAAGAAGCTAGTAACGGCGGCTGTGGAGAAGATGGGGATCTGATGAAATATATCGCATTTATGGCGGCCGCCCTTGTCTTTCTGTATATCCGCTACAGGATCGGGGTGCGAAGGAGCCGTGCATCCTGGGAGGAGAGACTGAAGACCCAGTGGGGGCAGGCGCCGGACCGGCAGTACGCGGACGGAGATATGAAGCGGATCAGCCGGTATTATCAGATGTTTCGCGACGGGGACAGCGAGATCGACGAGATCACATGGAATGATCTGGGTATGGATGACATCTTTAAGCTGGTGAATCATACCCGCTCCTCCATCGGGGAGGAGGCGCTGTACCGGATGCTGCGTCTGCCGGTTTGCAGGGAAGAGGTTCTGAGAGAGCGGTCCCGGCTGGCAGATCTGTTTAGCGGTGACCGGCAGCTGGCCCTGGAGATGGAGAAGCAGTTTTCTCTCATCGGCAAGAACGGGCGGCAGGCTCTCTGCGATTATATTGCCGGTCTGAACGATCAGCCCTGCCGCTCCAATGGCGTTCACTATCTGGGTATCGCAGCGCTTGCGGCGGCCGCCTGTGTGTTCTTTGTGTCCGCCGGCGCGGGAGTCATGTCCGTGGTGGCGGTTCTGGTCTTTCAGATGGTGACATACTACCGGGATAAGGCACAGATGGAAGCCTGGTTTTCCAGTGTGGCAAAGGTGGTGGGGCTGGTTTGCAGCGGGGAAGCCATCTGCCGTCTGCCGGGGACCGAAGCGCTGTCCTCATATGTCGGTCCTCTGAAGGAGCAGGTGGAGCTGCTGGACCCTGTCAGAAAGAGAGGGAGTCTGATCGCCATGGGAAATGCCATGGGAGGCTCGCCTCTTGACCTGATCGCCGATTATATGAAGATGCTTATTCATACCGACCTGATTGCCTATAATCAGATCATACGCCTGGTCAGAGAGAGGGAGGCGGCGATCTGGCGCGCGGTGGAGATACTGGGACAGCTGGAATGCGGCCTGGCTGTGGCCTCCTTCCGGGAATATCTGGGGACATGGTGCAGACCGGTACTGACCGCGGAGGATGCACAGGAGAGGCTCAGCCTGTGCGCAGAAGAGCTGTACCACCCTCTGATCAGGAATCCGGTGCCCAATACGGTGCAGGCATACCGCTGCCAGCTGATCACCGGTTCCAATGCCTCAGGAAAGTCCACCTTTCTGAAGACCGTGGCGGTAAATGCCGTGCTGGCTCAGACCATATACACGGTGGCGGGAAAGAGCTATGAGGCGCCCTTTTATCAGATCTGTTCCTCCATGGCCCTGACGGATAATCTCATGGGCGGGGAGAGCTACTACATGGCGGAGATCCGTTCATTAAAGCGGATCCTGGATCGCGGGCATGACAGATTGCCGGTATTGTGCTTCGTGGATGAGGTGCTCAGAGGGACGAATACGGTGGAGCGTATCGCGGCCTCCTCCTGGATCTTGAGGAGCATGGCCGACATGAATATCCTGTGCTTTGCTGCGACCCATGACAGGGAACTGACGGTACTTTTGGAGAGCTGGTATGAGAACGGCCATTTTGAGGAGGAGATCACAGACGGCGATATCCTGTTTTCGTATCGGCTGTATCCGGGACGGGCAGCGGGGCGCAATGCCTTACGGCTTTTAGGACTGATGGGTTATGACGGCGAAGTGCTTGCCAGGGCGGCATCCATGGCTAAGCGCTTTGACCGGGATGGAATATGGAGTATGGATGATGAAAGTTAAGATCTATACGGACGGAGCGGCCAGAGGAAATCCGGATGGGCCGGGAGGTTATGGCGCCGTGATCCAGTATGTGGATACGAAAGGGGTACTTCACGAAAAAGAGCTCTCCGGCGGTTATCGGAAGACGACCAATAACCGGATGGAGCTGATGGCGGCCATCGTGGCGCTGGAGGCGTTAAACCGTCCCTGCCAGGTGGAGCTGTACTCGGATTCTTCCTATGTGGTTAAAGCCTTTACCGATCGCTGGATCGATGGGTGGATCGCCAAAGGATGGAAGAGGGGGAAGAACGACCCGGTGAAAAATGAAGATCTGTGGAAGCGCCTTTTGAAGGCGAAGGAGAAGCATGAGGTGCGTTTTATCTGGGTGAAGGGCCACGCCGGGCATCCGGAGAATGAGCGGTGTGACCGACTGGCGACTCAGGCGGCGGACGGAGAGAATCTGGCGGAGGATACCATAGGCAGGTGAAGCCATGAGAGAACGAATTGCAAAATTCATAATTATGGTGGCGGCAGTGATTTTCATTGGCACAGGGATTACCATGTTTAACTGGAACAGAAGCAATTCCAGCAAAAATCCCGGCGTGACGCTGGCGGCAGTTCTTGATGAGGAGGAGACAGGCGAAGCAGCCATGCAGGAGCATGCCATTGATATGGCTGAGTTCCGGACGCCGAGGGCAGCTGTGGAGGACAGGGCCGACTCTGCGTCCGGTGACGGCGTGGAAGAGAGCCTGATATGGTATGTGGAGGGCTCAATTCAGGAAGAGGAGGAGGTTTCGGAAAAAGCTGCGGCGGGAGCGGCAGAAACAGAACCGGAAGAACATTTCTTTGCCGTGACGGACAGCGGAAGCGAACAGAAGGAGGGGTTCTCTGTCGTTTACGGGACCAGGGACACGGAAGACGGCGCCTGGGAAGAACTGGTGGTAGTGGAAATGTATACAAGCTGGGAGGAAGTCGGAGAAGCCTATTATCTCCGCCTGAGCGAGATGGACCGGAAGCTGTCGGAGAAGATGGAAGAGGCGGCAAAGAAGCCGGTGGCAGATCAGAAGACTGTGGCGGATGAGACCCTGAAATTCTGGGACGACGAGCTCAATGCCGTATATCAGGCATTGCGGGAAGAGCTGGAGGAGGAAGCCTTTTACGCGCTGCGTGAGGAGGAGCGGGCATGGCTGCGCGCGCGGGATGAGGCGGCCGCTCAGGCGGCGGCAGCGGAGAATTCCAGCAACAGCTCCCAGAATCTGGCCTACACGCTGAGTCTGGTATCGTCCACCAGGGACCGGGTGTATGTGCTGGCAGAGATGTACTATGGGGAAGATAGTAAGTAAGATGCGAAGGGAGCGGCAGTGAATCGGATTCTGATCGTAGAGGATGAGGAAGCCATATCAAATTTGATACGGATGAACCTGGTGCGGGCCGGATACCAGTGTGACACAGCCGGGGACGGGATCACGGCGGTGAACCGGCTGCAGGAGGAGAGCTTTGATCTGGTGCTTCTGGATATCATGCTGCCCGGGCTCAACGGATATGAGGTGTTGGATTATGCCAGGACATTGGAGACGCCGGTGATCTTTCTGACAGCCATGGGCGAGACAGAGCAGAAGGTGAGAGGCCTCATGGCCGGAGCAGAGGATTACATCTCTAAGCCCTTTGAGCTGACGGAGCTCCTGGCCCGGGTCAGCACGGTGCTGCGCCGCTATAACAAGACAGCCAGGAGGGTCTCCTTTCTGGACATCGAGATCGACACGGATGCGATGACAGTCACAAAGAGAGGAGAGGCGGTGAAGCTGACGAGAAAGGAGTATGAGCTTTTGCTGCTCTTTGCCAGAAATAAGAACCGCACGCTGTACCGGGAGACCATATATGAAAATGTGTGGGGCGGTGAGTATTCCGACAGGGGAAGGACGGTGGATCTGCATGTGCACCGTCTGAAGAAAAAGCTGGATCTGGAGGAACACATCATAGCCATGTACAAGATCGGATACCGGCTGGAGGCATGAGAATACGCGCATGAAGCTGTCATGGAAGCTTTTTTTTATTACGACGCCGGTGATGATCCTGGCGTTGACTTTTTTTGGCATGTGGCTGATCCATGCCACTTTTTCAGATTCTCTGGAGAAGGAGATCGCCCAGTGCAGCCTGGAGAATCAGTATGCGGCTACCTCCTACATCCTGGCTCACCGGGCTTACGAGGATACTCTGGCAGGCCGGTTTACGGAGGAGGATGTGGTGGGAGGCTTTCATGAGGCCGGCAGCGAGCAGGAGGGCTGTCTGAGGATCTATGATGCCGGCGGAGAGGTGATCTATGAGGATAACGGGCTGGCCATACCCAACCGGGTGAGAGAGAGACTGGACGAGCGTCATAATTTCGGGTACGAGATCTGCGAAACCCGGGGAGAATACTATGTGGCGGCTCTGAGCAGGGCGGAAAACGGGGTGACGGTGGAGACGCTTCACCGTGTGACCGACATCTTCCGGGACCGGGACCAGCTCTCGGAGACATACCGGCTGGGACTTTTGATCGCTTCTCTGTGTATGGGCGTGGTGATCTGGGCGGTCATGAATCTGTCGCTTAGAAAGACGGCGGAGCTGTCCCGGGTAGCCAGAACGCTGGCCTCGGGGGATCTGGGGATCCGCGTCCGGGCAGAGGGAAGCGATGAGATCGGAATGCTGGCCAGAGATTTTAACAGCATGGCGGATACCATGGCGGAGCAGATGGAACGGCTTAAGGAGGAGGCGGCCCGCAAGGAACGCTTTACCTCGGCCTTTGCCCATGAGCTGAAGACGCCTCTCACTTCCATCATCGGCTACTCGGAGATGATGGCTACGATGGATCTGTCCCCCGGCGAGATACGGATGTGCGGCGACTATATCAACCGTCAGAGCAAGCGTCTGCAATCTCTGTCGTACAAGCTTCTGGGAATGTCTCTGATGGAGAAGCAAAAGATCGAACTGGGTCCCATACGCTGTACGGAGCTGGCCAGGCAGGTGGAGGCGGTGGAGAAGGCTCTGGTGCGAAAGCGGGGAATGGTTTGGCGTATGGATGTGGCGGAGGGCTGGATCACGGGCGACCGGGATCTGTTGCAGTCGCTGTTTTTAAATCTGATCGACAATGGAGTGAAAGCGTCCTCACCGGGAGGGGTGATCCTGTTCTTTGGAAGGCCGGAGGGGGACGGCTATGCCTTTGCGGTGGCGGACCAGGGGACCGGGGTGGCGAAGGAAGAGCTGTCCCGGCTGACGGAGGCTTTTTACATGGTGGACAAGTCGCGCTCACGCAAGGAGGGAGGCGCCGGGCTGGGGCTGACGCTGTGCCAGGAGATCGCAAAGCTTCATGGAGCGGCGATGACATTTGACAGTGATCTGGGAAAGGGGATGCGCATATGCGTCAGGTTTCCGAAGGCGGAGCGAACAGGGAGAAGAGACGGCGGCTGACAGCCTATGGCGGAGGGATGCTCTTTCTGGCTGTTTCTCTCTGGTGCGCCTTTGCGCTGCCGGGGTATTACAGCCGCTGGCAGGATGAGCAGCTTTTGAGCAGCATCCATATGGAGGACCGTTCCCTGGCTCTGCTTCCGGCAGAGCAGGAATCTGTGGTGGGGGATAAGATGTGCCGGATCCGGGAGAACGAGGGCTATAATGCGGTATCCCGGTATGACCTGGCGGACCGCGCTTCTGTGCCGGATGCCCTGGTGACACAGGTCTGGAGGCAGCTGACGGCCTGCGTCCTGGAATGGAAGGATTTCGGTCTGCTTCCGGATTCCTTTATGGAGGAGTATGAGGCGGGCAGCCTGGAGTATGTGAGTCTTTACCGTCTGGAGGGAACGGAGCTGGGAGTATATTGGGTGCAGCTTTACCGGGGCGATGCGGTCATGGACTTTCTGATGGACTGGGAGGGAGAGTGTCTGTACGTCGCTTCGATTCACACTCCGGAGAAGGAGAGAGACTGGTTTTCGGGGGAAAAGAGCCTGAGGGAGGAGATGCAGGAGGAGGGAACCTTTCGGGTCCGGGAGTACTGCCAGGCAGATTATGCGCAGCTGGAGCCCCAGTCCCAGGTACAGAGCGGACGCTATGGGACGATCAATCTGTTCTATGAGGATGCCCGGGCCCAGGCCCTGCGGGGCAGTCTTATTGCGGGACAGATATACCAGAGCGGGCAGGATAAGATCGTGGACGGATTCGGCTGGGGCTTTGCCGTGTTGTTGGGAGACCAGAGATTGTGGGAGCTGGTAGCGGCGGAAAACATAGATCATGGGATGGTGTATGAGCTCATAAGCTACTAGTGTGGAGACAGGAAACGGGAAAAGGTTTTCAGAAAAAAGATACAAATCGGAAACATCCGGGATAATAACAGGAAACAGGAGCTCGCTACACTCTTCTTAAAGATCGGTAAAGGATCTGAGAGAGGAGTGTTTGCGATTTATGAGACAGAAAGAACAGCCGAATACGGAACTGAGAGAGCAGAGGATACGGAACAGGCAGAGAAGGAGAAGACAGCTAAAGCGCCGTCGGATCTGCCTTCAGGTGCTGGGAATCTGTATGGCAGCTACCTTTCTTATGATGGCAGGGCTGCAAAGCATCCGGAGCCTGGCAGAGAAGGCAGATCAGAGAGAAGACGACGGGGAGAAGACGGACGGCGCGGATCTTTCCGACCACTCCTCAAGGGGATCGGATGAGGCCGGCCGGCGGGAGGCAAACCGGCAGGAAACAGATCTTGAGGAGACAGGAAGCAGGACGGTAAAGGTGCAGAGCTTTTCCTTTGACCGGAACGATCCTCTTCTGATTCTCGTCAATAAGAATCACAGTCTGCCTGAGGACTACGAGGTGAAGCTGACGGAGCTCCCTTCGGGACTGGCTTCGGTGGCGTCGGTGATCTATGAGGATCTGTGTGATATGCTGAAAGACGGCGGGAAGCAGGGGCTGAGTTTTGTGGTCTGCTCAGGCTATCGCAGCAGAGAACGGCAGCAGGAACTTCTGGATGAGGATATCCGGACATGTATGGCAAGAGGAATGTCCTATGAAGCGGCCTATGATGAGGTGACGCGGGAGACGATGCCGGTGGGGTGCAGCGAACACAATACCGGACTGGCGGTGGATATCGTAGCCCTGGACTACCAGCTTCTGGACCGGGGGCAGGAGGGCACGCCGGAGAATCAGTGGCTGCGGGAAAACGCCTGGCGCTACGGCTTTATTCTCCGGTATCCCGAAGGAGAGGAGGCGGTCACAGGGATTGACTACGAGTCATGGCATTTCCGGTATGTGGGAAAAGAGGCGGCGGAATATCTCCATGAACAGGGAATGCTCTTGGAAGAGCTGTGGGAGGAGGGGAAGCAATATGCTGAGGATTCTTCTATGTGATGATGATCCTTCTTTTGTGTCACTGGAAAATGATCTGATCACCCGGATTATCTGTCAGGACAGGCTTTTGGCCGTGGTGGCCGGGAGGATCTGTTCCGGGGCGCAGCTTCTGACCTTTCTGGACAACCATCCCGGGGACAGTCTGACTTTTCTGGATCTGGACTTTGGAAAGGGCCTGCAAAGCGGAATTGACATTTCCACCGCGCTCCGCAGGAGAGGGGACAGAGGAAAACTGGTCTTTACCACCAATCATCAGGAGCTGGCCATGAATGTGTTAAAGAGCGGGGCGGAGCCCTTTGGATTTCTGGAAAAGGGAACGGATATGAAACTGCTGGCGGCGGGAATGCGCCGCTATATCCATATGGCGCTTCGGGTGGACCCGGAGAAAACGCGGAGAGAGGATACGATCTGCCTGACAGTGGGAGGCGGGGAGACGGTGGAAATCAGCAGAGACGAGATCGTCTGTCTGGAGGCGGAAAAGAGCGTTTCCCATGGGATCACCTATCATACGGTGAATGGCTCCCGGATCACGGTCCTGGGTACGCTACAGAAGGAGGCCGCCAGGCTGGGCAATGGCTTTGTGCGGGTACACCGCTCTTATCTGGTGGCGGAAAAAGAGATTCTGGGCCTGAAGGACGGCTATGTGCTCCTGTCAGACCAGCAGCAGGTTCCGTGTGCCCTGGGGATGCGGGCGGAGGTGAAGAGATGGCTGGAAAAAGGGCGGCGCTTATCGGTCTGCTGATTGCGGCTCTGTGGGGAGGAGCCGCCGTTTTCATTCTCTCGAAGGGCCCTCATCATGTGGGGATGGGAGTGGAGCTTACATCGCAGCTTCTGCTGGTGCTGCTGGTGAGATTTCTGGGACAGGTGCCTGTGAGCCGTACCTTCTGTCTGACACTCAGTCCGCTCATGGCCGTACAGGTGGAACTGCTATACCAGTATGTGTACCATTCCCCGGCCAAGGTGCTGGTGCTGCTTTTGGATATTATTCTGCTTCTTATATGCAGCAAAAAGAGCGTAAAGGAGCATTATCTGGGGCTGTCGGTCACAGGGATCGCAGCGCAGATGATGCTCTTTGGCTATGATCGCATGATGAACCGGCTGATGCCGTTTTATTATCGGCTGACCGGACAGTGGGGGCTTGACGGTCTTCTGAAATCCGTGCTCATCGGGACAGTGGGGATACTGTTCTTCTCAGCCTTTGTCCTGTGCCTGAGAATGCTGGGGCGGATTCTGACCAGATGGAGATCCGGTCTGGAAAGGATGGCGGGGAAGCTTAAGGGTGTGGAGCTCTATGTGCTGATTCTGGTGATTTTCTCCCTGATTCTGTTTAATATCACGGAGTATGGAGCGCTGGAAGACCAGATGTGGCAGGTTTCGTCGGGAGCCGTAACATGGATGCAGTTCGGCCTGATCTTTATCGATATCTTCTATATCGGGCTGTTAGTGCGGACGGTTTCCATTCGGGAAAAAATGTGTGTGGCCAGGAACGATAAAAATATGGTGTCGGCTTACAATGCGGAGCTGGAGACGACTCTTGACAGGATGCATGAGATCCGGCACGATATGAAGAATCTGTTTCTGACCATGGGAGGTTTCGTGGAGAGAAGCGGCGACGAGGAGATGAAGATATTCTATCGCCGCAATATCGTTCCCTTCATGGACAGCGCCCTGGTCCGCAATGGATTGCAGGCAAAGCTGAGAGTCTTAAGAGACGACTGCCTGAAATCCTTTCTGTACTATAAAATCATCGAAAAGACTGAGCAGGGGATCCCTGTGACGCTCACGGTGGTATCGCCGGTGGGATTCGACGGCGGGTACGGAGATCTGGTGCGGATCCTGGGAATTCTCATGGATAATGCCGCCGAGGAGGCGAAGCTGGCGAAAGGCAGCGTGGATCTGCGTATCACGGAGGACCATGAGGGGATCACGATTCGGGTGGAAAACGATGTGCGTCCCCAGGCAAAGAAACGCGGAGTGATTCCCGGCGTCACGGATAAGGGGCTGGGCCGGGGGAAGGGACTGCTTATAGTAAAAAAGATCATGGCAGGATATGATAATCTGCTGTTAAATTCCTATTTTACCGACAGGAGCTTTGTACAGAGCCTGCTGATTATAAAAAGTGAATAGAGCTAAAGGGTCGGACTCATGGGCGGCTGCCCGAATACAGGGATTTTTCTGTTATTCGGGCAGCTGTTATTTTATTCAGGCAAAACGCTTGCAACAGGAGGCGCGTTCCGGTAAACTGTGGCCATATCGGAGAAGAGCAGCGGTTTGGGCACGGCGCCGGCGCGGCAAAGGAAAAGACGGGAGCGCAGGGGGCGGTGACAGACGTGACGGCGGCAGAAGGGAGCGTGGTATCGGATATGGAATGGCAGAGGGAGATACGAAGGCGTCTGGCCGTCTGGTGTGCCAGACAGGCGGCAGGGTGGATTCGACGTCTGGGACGGGGAGACGGTATGACCCTGCCGGGCAGTATCGCCAGAAAGATCGATCCGGACATTCTGACAGAGCTGGCCCAAATGGTGAGGGAAAAGATTCTGGTGACCACGGGGACAAACGGAAAGACCACGACGAATCACCTGCTGGCCCATATCCTGGAGGCGGAGGGGAAGAAGGTGGTGATAAACGGCACCGGGGCCAACATGCTAAACGGCGTGACGGCGGCCTTTGTCCTGGCAGCGGGAAGAGGGCGGCTGGATGCGGATTACGCCTGTATCGAGGTGGACGAGAACGCATCGGCAGAGGTTTTTGCCAGGCTCCGGCCGGATCTGGTGCTCATAACCAATCTGTCCCGGGATCAGCTGGACCGCTATGGAGAGGTGGATCTGGTCTGCGCCAGACTGAAGGAGGCGATGGAGGCGGCGCCCTGTGCCGGACTGATCGTCAATGCCGACGATCCGGCGGTCTGCTCCCTCAGCCTTCAGTGCAGGAATCCGGTGACAGGGTACGGCATCGAGGAGAAAATCACCGGTGAGTCGTCCTGCCGGGGCGTCAGGGAGAGCCTATTCTGCCGCCGGTGCGGAGGCAGGCTGGAATACAGCTTTTTCCAGTACGGCCATCTGGGAATGTACCGCTGCCCGTCCTGCGCCTTCCGGCGTCCGAAGCCCCGGTATGGGGCACGGCGAATTTCCTTTGACCGTGATGGCTGCTCCTTTGAGACAGAAGGGATTCGTCTGCACTGCGGGACTCAGGATCCCTGTCAGATCTATAATACGCTCTCGGCCTATGCCGTATTGCGGGCGGCCGGGGCGCCGGTGGAGGGCTTTGGGGAGGCGCTGGAGGATTTCGACTACGGCAACGGCAGGGAGAGAGTCTTTCGCATCGGCGCTGCCAGGGTGCAGCTGTATCTGGCCAAGAATCCTGTGGGCTTTCAGCAGAAGCTCTCCCTCCTGGGAAGGGATCCGGCGTCCAAGGATATGGTGGTGGAGATCAATGACGGGGAACAGGACGGGAGGGATGTATCCTGGCTGTGGGATGTGGATTTCGGATGCCTGAAGGAGACGGGAGTGGTTCGGATCGTGACGACGGGAACGCGGCGCGACGACATGGGGCTGCGGCTGAAATATGAGGACATTCCCTCCACGGCCGTCCCGGCGCAGGATCTGCCGGGCGTGCTGAAGGAGCTTACGGTCCGGGGGACCGGAAATCTGTATGTGATCGTAAATTATTCCGGGCTGTATCCCATGCGGGATATGCTGGAAAGGCTGGAGACGGAAGGAGAGGAGATAAATGAAACTGACGATAGGCTGTTTATACCCTGACCTGCTGAACCTGTACGGAGACCGGGGAAATATGCGCTGCCTGGTCAAACGGCTGGAGTGGCGGGGGATAGGGGCCGCAGAGGCGCCGGTCATGGCCGGAGAGCGGGTGGATTTCAATGAGATGGATATCGTGATACTGGGAGGAGGCTCCGACAGGGAGGAGGAGCTGGCAGGGAGATATCTGAGAGAACAGAGAGAGGCAGTGAGAGAGTATGTGGAGAACGGCGGCGTGATGCTGGCGGTGTGCGGCGGCTATCAGCTGCTGGGAGAGTATTATGAGACCAATGATCGGCTGGTGGAAGGACTGGGGATCCTGGATGTGCGCACCCGGTGGGAACCGAGGCGCCTGGTACACAATATCGTGCTGGAAAGCCCGCTCTCCGGAGAGCCTGTGGTGGGATTTGAAAATCATGGGGGCCGCACCGATATCGGAGGACATAAGCCCTTTGGCCGTGTGGTCTGCGGCTATGGCAATACGGAGACCTCCGGGTATGAGGGCGTGGTCTACAAAAATGTCATAGCCACCTACCTTCATGGCCCCCTTCTGCCGAAGAATCCGCAGGTCTGCGACTATCTGCTGGGGAAGGCGCTGAGGCGCAGGTTTGGAGAAAGCATCCGTCTGGGCTCTCTGCCGGACGAGCTGGAACACCGGGCCAATGGCAGTATGGTAAAGCGCTGCCGCAGCAGAAGATTCTGGTTGTAATCCGGGGACGTATGCGGTATACTAAGCGGTGAAAAGCGTTATGTCAGAATACAAAGGAGAGGAAAGATATCATGAATTTTATCTTTATTTCACCGCAGTTTCCCCACACGTACTGGAATTTTTGCGACCGCCTGCGCAAAAACGGCGTAAATGTGCTGGGCATCGGGGACGGGTCCTACGATGAGCTGGACGAACGGCTGAAGGATGCTCTGACGGAATACTATAAGGTAGATTCTCTGGAGGATTATGACCAGGTATTCCGGGCCGTGGCATTTTTTTCTTTTAAATACGGAAAGATCGACTGGCTGGAATCCAATACGGAATACTGGCTGGAGCAGGACGCCAGGCTTCGGACGGACTTTCATATCACCACGGGAGCCGGTCTGGAAGACATCGGGCGGTATAAGAGCAAATCGGCCATGAAGAAATACTATGCCCTGGCCGGTGTGCCCACGGCCCGCTGCCATCAGGTGACTACGCCTGAGGCCGCGCAGGAATTTCTGAAGGAGACCGGCTATCCGGTGATCGTAAAGCCGGATAACGGCGTAGGCGCCAGCCATACATACAAACTGGAGAATGACGGCGATCTGAAGGATTTCTTTGCAAGAGGAATCCGGGTGCCCTATGTGATGGAGGAGTTCATCGAAGGGGATATCTGCTCCTATGACGCCGTCATTGATTCCCGCAGCGAGCCCCTCTTTGAGTCCATGACAGCCTGGCCTCCTTCCATCATGGATATCGTGAATAAGGAGCTGGATCTGGGCTATTATACCGCCGAGAAGCTGCCGGAGGCTCTTCGTCTGGCCGGCAGGGCCACGGTAAAGGCATTCGAGGTGAAGAGCCGCTTCGTTCATTTGGAGTTTTTCCGCCTGACAAAGGCGAGGAAGGGTCTGGGCAAGGCAGGAGATTTCGTGGGCCTGGAGGTGAATATGCGCCCGGCCGGCGGGTATACTCCCGATATGATGAATTATGCTCACAGCACCGACGTCTATCAGATCTGGGCCGATATGGTGACCTCGGACAGCAGGATGCTGCCTGAGAGCGACAGCCCTCACTGCTGCGTGTATGCCGGGCGAAGGGATTGCCACAGGTATGTCTACTCCCACGAGCAGGTCATGGCGAAATACGGCAAGGACATGGTGATGGCAGAGCCCATACCCGAGGTCTGGTCGGGGGCTATGGGGAATTTCATGTACACGGCCCATGCGGCGGATGAAAAGGCGGCGAAAGAGATGATCGACTATGTACAGAAACAGGCAGCGGACCAGGAATAGCCAGGGATCCTAGGATAGGGAAAGGAGCAGAAACAAATTGAAGACAGAATATTATAAGGAATACAGCCATAACCTGGACAGGGAGATGGAATTCAAGATATATGGGCACGGAGGTAAGCTCTGCTTTGCTTTTCCTCCCCAGAACGGGCGTTTTTTCGATATGGAGGATCGGGGCATGATCGCCACGCTGACTCCCTGGCTGGACAGCGGGAAGCTGCAGGTGGTGGGCGTGGACGGCATCGACGGGGAGAGCTGGACCAACCCTTCCTGGGATAAGCACGCCCGCATCGAGCAGCATGAGAGGTGGTTTCGCTATGTGACGGAGGAGCTCTATCCCCGGGCCATGGAGATAAACGGCATGCCCCAGAAGGCCCTGGTCACGGGATGCAGTATGGGAGCGATCCATTCGGGGATCTTCTTCTTCCGCAGGCCGGATCTCTTCGACGGCATGATCGCCCTGAGCGGATTGTACAGCACCGACTATTTCTTCCAGGGCTATATGGATGAGACGGTATACTACAATTCACCGGTTCATTTCCTGTGGAATATGCCTCTGGATCATCCCTACATGGAGCTGTACCGCCAGAGCCATATCATCGCCTGCGTGGGGCAGGGAGCCTGGGAGATCGAGACGCTTGACGGCACCAGGGAGCTGGAGCGGGTGCTGAAGGAGAAGGGGATACCGGCCTGGATCGATTACTGGGGCTTTGACGTGAATCATGACTGGGACTGGTGGCAGAAGCAGCTGCCCTACTTTATGGGGAAGGTGCTGGAATCCTCTTGCCAAAGTTAGCTCCCCGTGCTAAGATAGAGTGAAAAATCGGAGGATTTTGTCCCGACAGGCGCTGTGTGCGGAGGTTCATGGCGGTACAGGCGCCGTCCGCAGAGATTTACGCAGACGCAGGCCATGGGACAGACTCCCAGTTGGAGGAAAATACGGTGAAAAAATACGGTGTAAACGAACTGCGAAGAATGTTTCTGGAGTTTTTTGAGAGTAAGGGCCACCTGGCGATGAAGAGCTTTTCCCTGGTGCCCCACAATGACAACAGTCTGCTGTTAATCAATTCCGGTATGGCGCCCTTAAAGCCCTACTTCACGGGTCAGGAGATCCCGCCCAGGAGAAGGGTGTGCACCTGCCAGAAATGCATCCGTACCGGAGATATCGAAAATATCGGAAAGACGGCCCGCCACGGCACCTTCTTTGAGATGCTGGGCAATTTCTCCTTTGGGGACTATTTCAAGAAGGAGGCTGTCACCTGGTCCTGGGAATTTCTGACGGAAGTGGTGGGGCTGGAGGCGGACCGCCTGTATCCGTCGGTCTATGAGGACGACGACGAAGCCTACGCTCTGTGGCGGGATATGATCGGGATACCCGAGGACAGGATCTTCCGCTTTGGCAAGGAGGATAATTTCTGGGAGCACGGTTCCGGTCCCTGCGGTCCCTGTTCGGAGATCTACTATGACCGGGGCGAGAAGTACGGCTGCGGCCGGCCGGACTGCACGGTGGGCTGCGAATGCGACCGGTATATCGAAGTGTGGAACAATGTCTTCACACAGTTTGACAATGACGGCCACGGCCACTACAGCGAGCTGGAGCAGAAGAATATCGATACCGGCATGGGCCTGGAGCGCCTGGCGGTGGTGGTGCAGGATGTGGACTCCCTCTTCACGGTGGATACCAACAAGGCTCTCTTAGACCGTGTCTGTGAGCTGGCCCACACGGAATATCAGAAGGATCATGAGACCGATGTGTCCCTGCGCATCGTGACGGACCATATCAAGTCCTGCACCTTTATGATCTCCGACGGGATCATGCCTTCCAATGAGGGCCGGGGCTACGTGCTGCGCCGCCTGCTGCGCCGTGCGGCCCGCCACGGCAGGATCCTGGGGATCGAGGGTAAGTTCTTAGCCTCCTTAAGCGAGACGGTGATCGCCCTGTCGAAGGACGGCTATCCGGAGCTGGAAGAGAAGAAGGCCATGATCGTGAAGGTTCTCTCCGAGGAGGAAGACAAGTTTAACCGGACCATCGACCAGGGCCTGGCGATCCTTGCCGAGATGGAGGAGGAGATGAAGGCGGCCGGCGTGACGCAGCTCTCCGGCGAGAATACCTTCAAGCTCTACGACACGTACGGATTCCCGGTGGATCTGACCAGGGAGATCCTGGAGGAGAAGGGGCTTACCCTGGATGAGGACGGATTTAAGACCTGCATGGAGGAGCAGCGGGATAAAGCCCGCAAGGCCCGCAAGACCACTAACTACATGGGAGCCGATGTGACGGTGTACCAGTCCATCGATCCGGCGCTGACCACCCGGTTCGTGGGCTATGACAGCCTGAGCGCCGCTTCGGTGATCTCCGTGCTGACCACGGAGGAGGAGATCGTGGAGGCTCTGGCCGACGGAGACCGGGGCACGATCATCACGGAAGAGACGCCTTTCTACGGCACCATGGGCGGTCAGGAGGGAGATATCGGAGAGATCACCACAGCCACGGCCCGCTTCCGGGTGGAGGAGACGGTGAAGCTTCAGGGAGGTAAGACCGGTCATATCGGCCGTGTGACCGCCGGCATGTTCTCCGTGGGAGAGCAGGTCACTCTGTCGGTGGACGGGACGAGGCGCAGCCTGACCTGTAAGAATCACAGCGCCACCCATCTGCTGCATAAGGCGCTGCGCACGGTACTGGGCACCCATGTGGAGCAGGCCGGTTCCCTGGTGAATGCGGATCGTCTGCGTTTTGACTTCACTCATTTCTCGGCCATGACGCCGGAGGAGATCCGGTCGGTGGAGGAGACGGTGAACCGGGAGATCGCCGCCGCTCTGCCGGTGGAGACCGAGATCATGAGTATCGAGGAAGCCCGCAAGACCGGAGCCATGGCCCTCTTCGGAGAAAAGTACGGCGAGGAGGTTCGGGTGGTCAGCATGGGAGACTTCTCCAGGGAACTGTGCGGCGGCACCCATGTGAATAATACCGGTGTGATTACCCGGTTTAAGATCCTTTCCGAGGCCGGGATCGCTGCCAATGTCCGCCGGATCGAGGCCCTGACAGATCAGGGCGTGTTTGCCTACTATGAAGAACTGGAGAAGGAGCTTCACGGTCTGGCACAGCAGACCCGCAGCGATGTCCATCAGCTGCCGAAGCGGATCGAGAGTATGCAGGAGGAGCTGCGGGCGCTGAAGACGGAGAATGAGAAGCTGCGTGGTAAGCTGGCAAAGGACGCTGCCAAAGATGTGGTGAGCCGGGTCAGGGAGATCAACGGAGTGAAGGTCCTGGCCGCCAGCATGGATGGTGTGGATATGAACGGCCTGCGCAATCTGGGCGATGATATGAAGGCAAAGCTGGGGGACAGTGTGGTAGTGCTGGCCAGCGCCGTGGACGGTAAGGTGAATCTGATGGCCACCGCCACAGAGGGGGCCATGGCAAAGGGAGCCCATGCCGGGAACCTGATTAAGGCCGTGGCGGCCCTGGTGGGCGGAGGCGGAGGCGGCCGCCCGAATATGGCCCAGGCCGGCGGCAAGAACCCGGCAGGGATCAAGGACGCCGTGGAGAAGGCCTGGGAAGTGTGTGAGGAGCAGCTGTCATAAGAATAGATGGAGAAAAGAAGCCAGTCAGGTATACATGACGGGCTTCTTTGCGTGATATGGAGAAAATTCTTAAAAAGGAGAGACCGGGGTGAGATGATTGAGGCCAGGGAAGTGGGATTTGGTACATATATCAATATACACAGGAAGGCACAGAAGGTTACTCTGGAACAGCTGTCGGAGGGACTGTGCTCCAGCAGTGAGATGGGAAGGATCGAGAAGGGGGAGAGCCTTCCGGATAAGCTTTTGCAGGACAGGCTTCTGTCCCGGCTGGGGATCTCGCCGGACGACTATGAGAACTTTCTGGATAGTGGCGACTACCGGCGGTGGAAGATGCGTCAGCAGCTGCTGCAGATTATCATGGAGGGAAAAACCGGTCAGGCGTGGGAGCGGCTCAGTCAGTATTCTCAGGAATATGATATGGGGGACAGACTGGAGAGGCAGTTCGTTCTGGCCATGGAGATTCAGATCAGAAAGCAGGAGAGGGCGGTCAGAGGGGAGCTGGCAGAGCTCTGCCGGCAGGCCGTAGAGCTCACCGTTCCGGAGGCAGAGACACGGTCGGTGGCAGACAGGCTTTTGTCTGTGCAGGAGCTGAATCTGGTGCTGGAATGTGAGCGTCAGGCAGGAAGAGACGGGCTGGCCGGAAGGTATGAGGAGATTCTCTGTTACATCGAACAGAGAAAGATGGATCCGGTTAGCCTGGCTAAGATCCATCCCAAAGTGGTCTACTGCATGTGGGAGGAGTGGAATGACAGAGAACATCCCGGGATGACAGAAGATGATATGCTCTCTCGGCACGGCAGTCTGCTGAGGCTGTGCCAGAGAGGAATCGAGATATTGCGGGATAGCGGAAGGATGTATTATCTGTGGGAGCTGCTGTGTATGCATCAGGAACTGCTGGAGAGAATCGCCGAAGGGCTCACGAAGGGAGGCGGACTGTGGGAAAAATTCCCGGTGTGGCCTGCGATCCGGATGAAGGAGGAGTGGAAAGAGGCAGAGGAGTGGAAGGGGGCTCTGGAAGAGATCTGTGAAGAATACCGCGTGCCGAAGGAGACATATGAGGACTGCTATCTGTATGTGGAGAAGGAAGTCTACTGTATCAGCGATGTGGTGCGAAACCGGCGCAGGATGATGGGAATGACAGCATCCGAACTGTGCGAAGGAGTCTGTTCGGAGAAAACCCTCCACAGGCTGGAACGCAATGAGCGGAAGACGCAGCAGCCTGTGGTGAGAGGGCTGTTTCGGAAGCTGGGGCTGGCGGCGGAGTATTACCGGACGGAGCTGGTGACGGCCAGCGTGGAGGCGAAATCTCTGATGAAGGAGCTGCGAAAGAGCGTCAATCGGAGGGACGGCCAGGCGATCAACCGGCTGGTGGACCGTCTGGAATCCATCGTATCGCTGGAGGAGCCGGTGAACAGGCAGGTACTGGAAGACTGCCGGCTGAAAGGCCGTTGGCATATGGGAGGGTGTTCCACAGAAGAGTATAATGAGAGGCTGGTGGAGATCCTGGAGATGACCCTTCCTCTGGAGGCCATATTCTGCGAAGGCGAGAAATATATGACGAATAAGGAATTAGAGTGTATTATGGGGCTGGGAGGCGAATGGGAGAAGGAGCAGGCGGGAAAGGGAGAGCCATGTCGGAAGGTGCTTCGGGAATTCTATGGTAGGTATGAGGAAGAAGGGATCCTCTGTGCCTTTATCAATATGTATGAGTTAACCATGACTTCTGTGGCGAATGATATGGGAAACAGAGAGGAGTATGAGCAATCCGATGCTATCAGCAGAAGGATCATAAAAGAGGAGCTGCTGAGTAGGCGGATCGGGTGGATCTACAGCAATATCTATAACATTCTGTGGAATTATGATGAGCAGGAGAAAAGAAATATTCCGCTTCGTGAGAAGCGGAATACGGAGAAAGACTTACTGCATTGTATTGCATTTGCTAAATTTGAAAAGGACAAAAGAGAAGTTGATTTTTTGGAGAAAAAGTTAAAGATGCGCAATGAAAAATGTTAGTCCTTTTTGTTGTTTTTGTTATCGTCCTCTCCATCGCTTAAGGGGCTGATACCGGTATCTGTTTCCATGACGGTTTCGCTCTCCCCAGTTACCGGGAGCAGTGACAGATTGGGAACAGTTTCGGCGAAGATCAATAGGAAGACCAATAAAGTGGCCAGAGAGTAGAGGAGCTTTTTAAACAGATTGCGATCGTTCATGAGAATCTCCTTTCTTATGTCAAAATATGTCGAAATAGATATTTTGAAATAAATTGTAAGAGAGATAAAGAGAAATAGCAAGGGACAGAACTTGGGAAAAATAATTTAATTTTCCGGTGTGGTTTTATCATAGAAAGTGTCCCTTGTGTGGCTGGGAAGATATTGATAGAATATATATAAAATATGGTATGGCGCTTTACCTTATTGTTATTTATTAAAGAGAATAAAGAGAGGTGATACGGAAGAAAAGTAAACGTAAAATGTATTTAGAATATATGAGGAAAAACTATGACTAGAAAAATAAAAATATTGTTAGGTATATTTGCATTTTTATGTATTATTCGAGTAATAGGGATTATACTTGGCAAAGATGGTTTATATAATCAAATTGTTCTAAAAGTTATTATGGTTTTATTCCCAATAGTCCTAATATGTTTGATATGGTTAGCGATTTTGTACTTAAAAAAAAGCAAGGAGAATTAACCTATGAAGAAAAAGATAGTTGCATTATTAATGTGTATAGTAAGTGTATTTTCTACAATACAATGGGCATTTGCATCTGAAATAAAAGAACAGGAAAAGGCTGAGAGTAGGGTCATTTGCATTGGAGAGGTTGGAGAAAGTGGGTTGGTGGAAATACCAATTATCCTAGAGAATGGACAAGAAGGATGCATTACGGTAGAATATCAAGCAATACCACAAGGTAAAAATAATGGAGATCCGGTTATTGCGGGTATTTATACGGTTTCATTTAAATCTCCGATGACATGGATAAACTATAAAGTAAATACCAGTTCAGAGGGGAAAATAACAAAAGCATATGATTTGGACTATTTTACAGTTCATAACATAAGGGAGAAGAGCTTAACATGGACATCATATAGGGCACATTTGAACATTGAATTTCAATTATTTAGCGTGGGTGGTTCTTCTACAGGATATTTGGATTTCTATATTGAAGATGGGAAGGTTTATACGGAAACAGACCTTTAAAATAAGAATTTCAAAAAAGTATAGTGTTTTAAACGGTTATGCTAAAGAGATGTATGGTTACTAATACGGAGAGTAATCATATTATATAAAGATAAAAAGACAGGCTCGATGGTTTATCTATTTCTGAATAATACCATAACCTGTCTTTATATCTGTAGACAGGTTATGGAATACATGGAAGTAATGGAGATTCATCAATTGTTAAAATAATATTTTACCACACAGAACAAGGAGAATAGGAGGGTATTAAAAGAAGATGGGATAAGCAGATAGAGGTATTTCTTGTTATAGGTGTCCATATCAGGGCCGTCTATAACGGAATTCGGTGAATATCTCAAATGCTGCGACACAGGAGTATGCCTTGGAATAGGTTTTTACAGAAACCTGTCGGAGAATCTCGGAGCCTTGTGGTCAGGGACTTATTTTTAAGGGAGAGATTCGACAGGTCACAACGAAGGAGCATTCCTATGTAGTGAGATAGTAGCTTATTATTATACACTGGCAGATAGATTTAAGGTAATAAAAGGTAAGGTACAAAGAGGGGAAGGTCCGTCAGAGGAACAGTTGGCAGCGCGGATTGGCCATGATTACAGTGAACCTTTTGACGAGATCCTGCGTGTTCGTGAGATGCTGCTGTATATGGATGCGACGAAAGAGCAGTATATGGACTATTTGTATAAAACAAATGATTTTTGTGCTGCTTTCGGAGAATTTTTTATCCGGACATATGGGGAACCGGTTTTCATAGACTGTATGTTGCATCCTGAGAAGACGGAGGAGTTCACCGGACGGACATTCGACCAGACTCTGGATGACTGGTATACCGATATGACAGAGATGGAGCTGGAGCCGCGGGAGGATTATGATAGCATGTTTGGATATTGATATATGTAAATTTATATGATAAAATGACAGATAAGGTGATATTCTGATAAGGAGAGCGGCTGTATTACATTATTATTTTAGAAAAAGACGGAATCAATGGCGCATCTGTTTCTGACAATAGGTATATTCTGTCTTTTTGCCCATGGATAGACAAGAGGAGGATTTTTTTGATGAAGAAGGCTATTAATGATAATAAGTTTTTTCACAAGAGAGGATTGACAGGATATCTGCTTCTATTTATGGCCGTATCCACTCTGCTTTTCGGCTGTGGCCAGGCGAAAGACAACAGCATCCCTGCATCGGAGTCCACTGGTATCTGGGAGGAAATCAATGCGGTTCAGAGGGAGGTTAAGGAATCGGTTTCCCGGAATGTGGTGAAAGTCTCAGACACTGTGGTACAGGATCCTGCTTTGGAGGGTGTGTTTACAGAAACCTACCAGAGGATCGCTGAGCCTTTCGGAAAGGGATTTATCTTAAACGGAACAGCACACCAGGTCATGACAGGCGGGCATACCTATTTGTTTGACGCTTCTCTTCCCGAGGCGCAATGCAGGGAGATGATTGCGGTGCAGGAAGAATTGTGCGCATGGCTGGCGGAAAGGGGAATTCTGACGGAAGACGTTTCCTTTTATGCGATTGAAGGCTATCCGAATCGGAGTGAGTCGGAAGAAAAGCTGGCTTATATAAATCCGGAATCTGTGAGAACCTGGGAGCAGGTTCTTACGACACTTCAGGTGTCTATGGGAGATTATACGAATTATGGGTATCTGTATGCCCTGTCAGATTTTATTGCCGCAGATCTGGGATGGAAGCGGGAAGAACGGGTGGACATAACGATAGATACGGCTGCGGATCACGTTCTTGTGGAGACGCCGGTGCTTCTGAATCTGGTTTATCCCTGTTTTGATACCGTTTACACATCCGAAGAGGATATCGCATTTTGTAAAGTACTGGCAGGGAAAGTGTTCATGCAGATGGAAGATCCCTTTGCGGGAGAGGCAGCTTTTGTGCGGGCACAGGAAAATTATGCCGAAGCGAATGATATTGACTTTACCCCCACTTATCTGACATTTGCTTATAACAGCGAAAGCTGTCCTCTTAAATTTCGCACTCGATATCTGGAGATATTCCGAGACAATACTTTTGTTACGTATGTTACTTATGCAGATGGGACAAAAGAGGAACAGTATCCTGCTTTGGCGGATGTTTATATGATGGTGCACAGCTTTGAATGGCTGGATACTCAGTTGGAGAAATTGCAGGAGAAATTTGAGACGGAAACGCAGGAGTTGGTTCCGGTTCAGCTGACGAGGAGATTACCGGACGAACTGCCTATTCCTGCAAAAGTTGGTGGATGCTATATTAATACGATTCAGAAAATTTATGCCACATCCGTCACGGTTCTGGGGCATGAATATATACATCATTTACTCAATATTAAATTGCCGGGGCAATACACAAAAGAGACCATGTGGTGTAATGAGGTGTTGGCCCATTGCTATACGCTGGACTGTGAATTTGAGAGAACAAAGCATCAGGCGGAGACCGGCTGTGGCCTGTCAGAGGAGCAGCTGGCAGATATGATCGGCCATGAGTACAATACTCCCTATGATGAAATTCTGCGTGTCCGGGAGTGGATGCTGCACAGAAATCCCACGAAGTATACCTATTTGGATAGATTAAAGGTATCAAATGAACTTTGTTCTGCGTTTGGAGAATATTTTATCCGGATATATGGGGAACCGGTTTTTATGAATTGTATGTTTCATCCTGAGAGGATCGAGGAGCTTACCGGACGGACGTTAGATCAGGTCGTGGATGACTGGTATATTGATATGACGGAAGTGGAACTGGAACCGGAACCGCCGGAATATATTGAGAGTTTGTTTTATTGATGCCGGATCAGATATTTCAAAGAGACCTGAAACCGGACCAGGGGGACATTGGCCATGAAAAACCAGAACCAGAGACAGAAAAAACAGGTGTTATCAGCAGTCCGGAAGCTATACCGCCGTTCCCTGAGCTGGAACCCGTGGTATATGGCCATGCTTGCGGGCCGGGTTGGGGTGGAGACACTGCGGCCGCTTCCGGCTATCATCTTTCCGGCGTTTATCATGGACGCTTTGCTGCGGGGAGATGAATTTGACAGGATCGTGATGCTGATTTTTGCCATGGCGGGGAGTACCTTTCTGCTGTCGATGCTTGATATATGGTCGGGAAAGAGGCTTGCGCTTTTGCAAAGCGGTTTTAAGGATTATCTGAATGCCCTGATATCCGAAAAGCAGCTGCATCTGGCGCTGGAGAAGACAGAGAGTGTGGAAGTGCGCGAGCTCTTTATAAAGGCGAACAGCGCGGTGAGCGGAGAACTCAGCTATGCCGTACGCACGTTAGGAGGGGCGCGGGGAGCGGATGCCATAGGGACGGAGACCGTGAATCTGATATCCGGCCTGCTGCGGGCGGCAGCGCTTATCCTGGCACTGCTGAGCCTGGGTCCGGCGCCGGTGCTTATCATTCTGATCGTGCTCATTTTCCATATGACAGGCGGCAACAGGGAGCGCCGTGCGTCCTATGAGGAGAGGGTAAAGACTGCTCCGTACAGAAACAAAAATCAGTATGTGACCAATGTGATGATCGACTTCCGGAAGGCGAAGGAAATCCGTCTGTACAGACTGCAAGATTTTCTTTTGGATAAATTCAGAAAGAACAAGGGATATTTTTATCAGGCCAGAGAAGAGGCGAAGCCGGCATTTTATTTTTCTCATGGGCTTGGCATCCTTGGGGAGATGGTGCAGACGGCCGTTACATATGGATATCTGGTGGCCGGGGTTTTGAAGGGTACGATGACCATAGGCGGATTCACCGGATACGCTGCGGCCCTGAATAATCTGTCCGCCACGCTGGTGACAATCGTGGAGGCGTATCTGAACATCCATCTCTATGGAGAGTATTTTATTGACTTTGAGGCAGCCATGGAGCTGGAGGAAGAGGGCGGCATGTGCCCTTCCAACCGGCATGGACCGGCATGGACAGAGTCCGAAAGGGAGGCGGTACAGTCCATAGTCTTTGAAGAGGTATCCTTTTCCTATCCGGGATCCGAAAGGAAAGCGCTGGATCATGTGTCTGTGGAGATTCCGCTGAAGGGCAGCCTGTCGATCGTGGGACAGAACGGCTCAGGAAAGTCCACGCTGGTGAAGCTTCTGCTCAGGCTGTACCGGCCTGATGAGGGAAGGATTCTTCTGAACGGTACGGACATCTGGGAGATTCCTCTGGAGGAGTACCGAAAACGGGCGGCGGCTGTCTTTCAGGATTACTGGATTTTTGCGTTGGATATCAGACATAATGTGGCGCCGGATGGCGGTGAGGACAGAGCTATCTGGGAGAGCCTGAAAAAGGCCGGAGTGGAATCGGCAGTCAGGAATCTGCCAGGGCAGCTGGATACGCCTCTGTTTGGCTATTATCATGAGAATGGCGTGGATTTATCGGGCGGGGAGAAGCAGAAGCTTGCCATCGCCAGAATGGTGCATAAGGACGCCGGGATCATGATATTGGATGAGCCTACCGCGGCGCTGGATCCCCAGGCGGAGCTGGAGATCTACGAGCAGGTCCACAGGCTGGCGGAGGATAAGGCGGTGCTCTATATTTCTCACAGGATGTCCAGCTGTCATTTCTCGGATGCCATTCTGGTGCTGGAGGACGGAAAGGTGGCGGAATACGGCTCTCATAAAGAGCTCATGGAGAGGAGAGCACTTTATTACGAGCTGTATTGTTCCCAGGCAGAGTGTTACAAAGGGGGCAAAACAGTATGAAAAAACAGCTTTCAACGGTTGAAACGGCTTTCCGGCTGATCTGGGCGGTGGATAGAAGTTATCCGTTTCTGCTTCTTGCCAGAAATCTGCTGTCGGCAGGATTTCCATTGTATCTTTCTTACTGTGTGAGCCGCCTGGTGGACGGACTGGCAGGGGCCGGCGGAGGCGGATACATGGCCGCGGTGCTGGCTGCCATGGTCGCCGGGATATTTTTTTTCAAGGCAGGAGGTGCGGCGCTGGAATGGAGCTGTTCTTCCCGGTATATGAAGATCCAGGATTCGTTTATCGCGGTCAACAGCAAAAAGGCAATGGAGATGGAATATGGAGCCACGGAGGATTCCCGGGTGCTGGATCTCTACAGCCATGTCTGGATGGCAAATCTTTCTCCGGGGACGATTCTGGAGAAACTGTTTTCGATCATCGCAAGCGCAGCGCAGCTGGCCGGGTGCATTGGCATCATACTGTTGCTGGAACCTTTTCTGCTGGCTGCGATGGCGGTTTTCGTATCGCTCTATCATTATCTGGATTATAAAGCAAGGCTTAAGGAAAAGAGATGCGCGCAGGAGACCGTCATGGATGTACGGGGGGCGGACTATGCCAGACAGTGCATGGGGGATGCAGACTGTGCGAAAGACGTGCGTCTGTACTATCCGGAAGATTTTTTTCCTGAGCGTCTTCGTATGTTCCAGAGCAGAAGGCGGCAGAAGGAGCGCGACAGGGAGGTGTACTGCGGATATATGCAGTCGCTGCAAGCCGTGTTGCAGCTGTCTCAGACGGTGGTTCTGTATCTGGTATTGGCGCTTCGTTTTCAAAACGGGGAGATTCAGGCCGGATACTTTTCCCTGGCAGTGTCTGCTGTGGCGATTTTTATGGGAGCTGTGAACAGCATTTCGCGCGCGTGGAACCAGATCCGGTATAATGAGGTATATCTGGAGTACCTGGACCGGTTTCGGAGCCTGCCCACACGGAGTGGGGAGGGCGCCCTTTGGAACAGCGGGGAAGCGGTGGAAGTGGCGTTTCAAAACGTGTGGTTTCGCTATCCGGGACGGGAAGAATATGCTCTGGAGGATGTCAGTACAGTGGTGAAGCCCGGCGAGATTCTGACCGTCGTGGGAAAGAACGGATCAGGAAAAACCACATTTGTGAAGCTTTTACTGGGGCTGTACCGTCCCACACGGGGAGAGATATGGGTAAATGGCGTAAATGTGACGAAATATTCGGACGAAGAGTATCAAAAGGCGTTTGCACCGGTTTTTCAGGATTACCAGATATTTGCATACAGCATTCGGGATAATCTGGTATTCGGAAGAGAGTATGATGACCAAAAGATTCAAAAGGTGCTGGAGGAGCTGCGGCTGGGCAGAAAGATAGAAGGTCTGCCCAAAGGGCTGAAGCAATGCGCCGGAAAAGGCTATGAGGAAGACGGGGTGGACTTTTCCGGGGGGGAGAGGCAGAAGCTGGCCATCGCGCGGGCCCTGCTAAAGGACAGCTCCTGCCTGGTATTAGATGAGCCCACCGCGGCACTGGATCCCATCGCAGAAGTGGAGCTGTACAGGAAGACTCGCAGGTGGGTGGAGAACAGAGGATGTATATTTATCACACATCGCCTGGCAGGAGTGGGATTCAGCAACCGTGTACTGTTTTTCCGGGACGGCCGGATTGCGGAGGAGGGGACCTGTGAGGAGCTGGAGGAGAAGAAAGGGCTGTTTTATGATTTCTATCGGATCCAGGCGCAGTTTTATGAAGAATGACGCTTTGTATTGTTATCTTTAGAAAGGCGACAGGATGTTTTGGCTTTTGAGAACATTATACAGGGAAAAGACGGATATGAAACAAGAGAGGCTTACAAACCGATGAAACCGATAGCGATTTCGTTTAACCGGATGGAGCTCGCTATTTCCATTATGAGGGAGGTAGCGGCATGGGGCCGGGAACAGGGCTACAGAGTCTGGCCCGATGAGTGGCTGACGCCAGAGGAGCTGATAACACCGGACGCCCGGCCGGAGAATTTCTGTGTGGGCTATATCGACGGGGAAGCTGCCTGCGCTTTTATTCTGCAATGGGCAGACGCCGTGTACTGGCCCCACGCTCCCGAGTATGAAGCGGCATATCTGCATAAATTCTGTGTCCGCCGTAAGTTTGCCGGGATGGGTATGACAAAGCTTGTGGTGGATGCGCTTCGGGTGGAATGCGGCAGGAGGAATGTCCGGTATATTCGTCTGGATACCGGACTGGATGAAAAGAAGGTCAGAAAGATTTATCTGAATGCCGGATTTAAGATCGTGGATATTATCGACTATCAGAATGGAAACTCCATGGCGTTGTATGAATTGGCGCTGTAGGAAATTCAGATAAAAGAATATGAAAACGGGGGACAGGAACGATGAGCGGAAAAATCGGAGAGGGCTGGAGAAACTGCCGCCGGTTCATGGGGCTTTTATGGGATCGGAAGAAAAGCGTCGTGGTGACGATGTTTCTCTTTGCCCTGCTGGGCTCTGTGGTGACGGTGCTGGGGGTGTATATGCCCAAATTCATGTTACAGACGCTGCTGTGTCATGACAGCAGAAGATTTCTGATCGGCTTGGCTGTCTTTTGCGGGGTGACGGCAGGGATTACCTTCGGAAATTGCAGGGCTCAGGTATTTTCAAAACCGGATCGGCATTGCTGATTTTACTTTTTACACGGGAGTTTGTCTGAATTTTGCCAGCGCCTTTCAGACTTTCCTGGAGCAGTGCGCAGAAATCTATTACACGAATCGGTTCTTTTCCTGCTATCGCGACTATGCGGCCCTTGTGAAGGCACAGAAGAGAGAGATGGTCCGGCGGACGCAGGAGGACATCGAAGAGATCGAATTCCGGGATGTGAGCTTTTGCTATCCGGGCACGGATAAGGATATTCTGTCTCACTGCAGCTTCAGGATTCACAGAGGAGAGCGGATCGCACTGGTGGGGGTGAACGGAGCAGGGAAAACGACGGTCATAAAGCTGTTATGCGGTTTCTTTTCGCCGGACAGCGGGGAGATCCGGATAAACGGGAGGCCGGCCGCGGATCTTTCCGGCAGTATCGCGGCGATCTTTCAGGATGTTCGCCTGTTTGCCTTTACCGTAAGGGAAAACATCGTGTTGGGAAACGGGTCGGAGGAAGAGAAACTGAGGCGTCTTCTTCAGACGGAGCTGCTGGCGTTCGTGGACGCCCTTCCACAGAAGGAACATACCTATCTGTATAAAAGCTTTCACGATGAGGGGATTGAGATTTCCGGCGGACAGGCTCAGAGACTGGCCATAGCCCGGGGGATCTATAAGGATGCGCCGCTTCTTCTGCTGGACGAACCGGCGGCGGCGCTGGATCCGAAGGCGGAAAACTATCTGTATCATCAGTTCGCAGAGATTACCAGAGATAAGACAGCGGTTTATATCTCGCATCATCTCTCCAGTACGCGCTTCTGCGACCGCATCATCGTGCTGGACGGCGGCCGTGTCCGTGAGACAGGTACTCACGAGGAACTGATCCTGCACAATGGGATATACGCAGAGATGTTTGAAAAACAGGCTTCTTTTTTTGAGGAGGCGGCAAAGGGCGAGCCGGAATGCCTGAGAGCAGAACAGATGGAGAGCACGAGGAGGAAAGGAAAATGAACAAGACAGCATCAGGATACGCCATTCAAAAGACAGGTCCCGATACGACGATGATCCTGGACAGCTTCGGGGAGGCTTTGTATCTCATCGAGGGCAGGGACAGGGCTGTCCTTGTGGACACCGGTATGGACGGTGAAAATCTGAGAGAGGTGGTGGACGGACTGACAAAAAAGCCGGTTTCGGTGTTTCTGACCCATGGTCATATCGACCACATCGGCAGAACCGGTGATTTTGAGACAGTATATCTGAAGAAAGAGGACCGTCCCCTCTACCGGGAGCATATGAATGCCGATTTTAACGGAAGCGGCAGCAGGGCCCTTTCCTTTATGAGCCCGGATCGGATTCGGGATATGCCTGACGGGATTGATCTGGGAGACCGGAGGCTTTGCGTCATTCCCCTTCCCGGTCATACGCCGGGATCGGTGCTGCTGGCGGACAGCAGGTACAGGACGGTGTATACGGGCGATGCCATCGGAAGCGGTATGGGAGTCTGGATGCAGATCCCGGGCTGTCTTTGCGTCTCTGCCTACCGGGATCATCTGCGGACAGCCATCGGGAGGCTGAGGGACGAGAAAGCGGACAGCAGCTGGAAATTCTGCGGCGGTCACGACGGTCAGGAGTATACGTCCCGGGTGGCTCCCTTTAACCGGCTGGGCCTGCCGCTGATGGAGGATATGCTCACCCTGTGTGGGAAGCTGCTGGAGGGCGCTGTGGAGCCGGAACCGGTGAATGTCCTGTCGGAGCCGGGGCAGCAGCCTTTTTACGCAGCCTGGGGACAGGCGGAGATGATTGTCACGAAAAACAGGATTCTGTGACGGAGTGGGGGAGAAGATGACGACAGAAAAGCTGTTTCCCAATTTCAGAGCCTTGCTGCAATGTGTTAAAAAGTATGAGCCCGGAGTGATTCCGCTGGTGGCGGTTACGGTTTTTGCTTCGTCGGTCCGGCCGTTTCCCTTTATGTTTTTTTCCAAAAGGATCATCAATCTCTTTGTACGGAGAGCGCCGTATTCTGAGGTGATCCTCTGCGCTCTTTTGCTGGTGGGGATCACGCTGCTTTTGGACCTGATACATGAATTTTTCAATACGCGGCTGGATCAGAAGCTGGAAAAGCTGGATTATGAGCTTTTTAAAAGTATGAGCAGGAAGACCGCCTGCCTGGATTACTTTATGCTGAACATTGATGATACCAGAAAGAAAATGCAGGATGCCTCCAAGGCGATCAATGGCAAAAACGTTTCCATTCTGGTGAAAGCGATCAAGGACCTGATGGCAGGAGTCTTGTCCATCGTTCTGGTGACGGGCATCGTTTTGTCCATGAACTGGATTCTGGTGCTGCTCATTGTGGCACTGGTGTTTCTGCAATCTGTCTTCAGCGTGCGGTTAAAGAAGATGCGCTACGATCTGGACCGGAGCCTGTGGGATACGGACCGAAAGATGACATGGTTTTTAAAATACTGTATTCTGGGCGAATTTGCCAGGGAGATCCGTCTGAATCAGGCCCAGAACTTTCTGATTGGAAAGCACAATGCCTACAGCGATGAATACTACCGGCTGAATAATGGGATTCTGGAGCTGTCATCCAGAGACAGGCAGGCCAATGTGGTTCTCACGGCGATTCAGGATCTGTCCTTATATCTTCTCATCGGATGGCAGATCGTGAAAAAGAATCTGACGGTGGGCGATTTTTCCATGACGGCCAGCGGTGCGGCCACCTTTAAGGCCTCTCTGTTTCATATCATCGACAGCATCAGCGAGGTGAGAAACCGGTGCAGGTATTTCATGCATTATCGCCTGTATATGGATCTTCCCAGTGTGTTTTACGGACCGGAGGAGAAATGTCCGGTTCCGGATACGCTGGAAGGCAGCGTGTTTGCCTTTGAACAAGTCACCTTCCGGTATCCGGGGAGTGACAGAAAGGTGTTGGACCAGGTATCCTTTCAGATCCGTTACAGGGATATCATCGCCATCGTGGGGGAAAACGGAGCAGGGAAGACGACGATTGTAAATCTGATCTGCCGGCTTTACGATCCTACGGAGGGGAGGATTCTTTTGAACGGGATCGATATCCGCCGCTTTGATTACGATGAATACACAGGCCTGTTTTCTGTGGTTTCCCAGGATTTTAAAATGTTTGCCATGACGGTACGGGAAAACATACGGCTGGGCGCTGCCGGGCAGGAGGAAGCGCGGCTGTGGCATGCGGTAAAGGGGGTAGGTCTGGAAAAGCTGGCAGGTGTGTGGCCTGAGAACCTGGATACCATGTTAATCAAGGAGTTTGATCCGGACGGGGTGGATGTGTCGGGAGGGGAGAGTCAGAAAATCGCCCTGGCCCGCGCCATCTATCGGAACACGCCTTATCTGATTATGGATGAGCCGACCTCGGCGTTGGATCCCCTGGGGGAGAGGGAGGTCTTCGACACGATTCTGAAGGCGGCGGAGCACAAAACGATCCTGTTTATCACACATCGTTTATCCAGTACACAGTTCGCGGACCAGATCCTGGTCATAGAAGACGGCAGGCTGATAGAGAGCGGCCCCCACAGAGAGCTGATGAATCAAAACGGCAAGTATGCACAGCTCTTTGAGACGCAGGCAGAATATTACAAGGAAAAAAAGTCTTGACATAATTCAAAATAAGTGGTATTTTTTTATCAGTGCAAATGGAATAAGTTCTTCGGGGCAGGGTGCAAGTCCCTACCGGCGGTGACAGTCCGCGACCCGTATAACGGTTGATCCGGTGCAATTCCGGAACCGACAGTATAGTCTGGATGAGAGAAGACGATTCATGGCAGCGAGCAAAGCGATACCGGCCCCCGGCAGGTATCAGCCTGTTTGTTTTGACGCGATGAAATCTCAGCCCCCCACGGAGCTGAGATTTTTTTTGCGCGTAGGCAATGAGCAGTGCGCCAGGGCGGAGTAGAATCCACGGACATGCCGCAGAAGCGAGAATGCAGAAAAGCATCTTCCGGGCATGTCCGCGGATGCGGATCCGCTCTGGCATAGGGCGAAGCCCGCGAGTGAGGCGGAGCGAAGCGGAGTCGAACGGGCACTGCGTGCCCAGGTGCAAATCAAGCGGGGCAGTGCGCCAGGGCGGAGTAGAATCCACGGACATGCCGCAGAAGCGAGAATGCAGAAAAGCATCTTCCGGGCATGTCCGCGGATGCGGATCCGCTCTGGTACAGGGCGAAGCCCGAAAAAGCCATACGTCCAAGCAGAAAAGAATTTATGAAGTTTGACGAAATCCAATTTATCAAGGAGGATCTTACGATGAAAAAGTGGACTACGAGAGAACTGATCTGCACGGGAATGCTGGCGGCGGTGGCCGGGGTGTTGATGTCCTTTGAATTTTCCGTGCCGATGATGCCGCCTTTTTACAAGGTGGATTTCAGCGATGTGCCTTCGATGATCGCTCTGTTTTTGCTGGGGCCGGCTCCGGCTGCATGCGTGGAAATAGTCAAGGTGCTGATTAAGCTGTTCACAGTAGGGACCAACAGCATGTATGTGGGGGAGTTTGCCAGTCTGGTCGGCATTGGCCTGTTTGTGATTCCCATGTGGCTGGTGTACAAAAAAGGCGGAAAGAGTAAGCGGTCGGCGCTTGGCGCCATGGCGGTAAGCGTTCCGGTGAGAGTGGCTTTTTCCTGTTTCTGCAACGCGTTCATCACGCTTCCCATGTATGCGGCGGCGATGGAGCTGCCTATGGATGAGGTCATCGCCATCGTGGCGGTGGTGAATCCGGCGATTCACGATCTGACCGGATTTATCGTGCTGGCGACCATCCCCTTTAATGTGATTAAAATTGCTGCCAACTGCGGCGTGGCCTGGCTGCTCTATGAGCGGTTAAGCCGGGTAAAAATATTTGAAAAGGCGGTGGTCTGATATGATACGCAATTACAGAGAGCTGACGAGGCTGGAGATGGAACAGACAGACAGGGAGGAGACCATAGTGCTGATCCCCCTGGGAGCCCTGGAGCAGCATGGAAACCAGGCCCCTCTGGGGACGGACGATATCATTGCCGAAGCCATGGTGGAGTATCTGCGCAGAGAGCTGGAAAAGGAGGAGGATTTTCCGATGCTGATCTTTCCGGTGATTCCGGTGGGGCTCAGCACTGAACACAGGAATTTCTGCGGTTCCGTGACTTTCCGGCCGGATACCTACTACCACATGCTGTACGATATCAGCGTAAGCCTGGCTCATCACGGGTTTAAAAAGCTGGCCTTTTTGGTCTGCCACGGCGGCAATGCGCCCATCGTGCAGGTGCTCAGCAGAGAGCTTCGCAGCGAGCTGGGAATCTCTCCGTTTATCCTGTCCGCAGGCGCCTTTGACCATCCGCAGGTGAAAGCCACGATATCTGAGGGTAATATCTGGGATTTCCACGGCGGAGAGATGGAGACTTCCATGGTCATGGCCGTGGATGAGAGTCTGGTGAAGCTCTCCACCTCCGAGGCCGGAATACCGGAAGCCTTTGCCCATAATAAGGCGCTGCTTCCCTATGGGAATGTGTCCATTGGCTGGGTATCGGAGGACTGGAAGACGAAAGAAGGACGGCCTATCGGTATCGGAGGCGATCCGTCGGGAGCCACGGCTGAGAAGGGCCGCATCATTCTGGAAACCAGTGCCCGGGCGCTGATTCCGGGGCTTCGGGAGATCCGGGCCTGGAAGGGATAGGATGGGCTGTCATAGCTTTGCAGCTGCGGAAGCGGAAGATTGAAATAAATTTCCAAAAACCATTGACGAATTCTAAAAAGATGGTATAATTGGGAATGTGCTAAAATATACCCACAGTTGTATATGCACAAATACAGCTGGAGGGGAGGTCGGGTGAGTCTATGTCAAATGTAATCGTTAAAGAAAACGAGAGCTTGGATAGCGCACTGCGCAGATTCAAGAGAAATTGTGCAAAGGCAGGCATTCAGCAGGAGATTCGTAAGCGTGAGCACTACGAAAAGCCCAGCGTAAGACGCAAGAAAAAGTCTGAAGCCGCCAGAAAACGTAAATACAACTGATGCGCTTAAGGTGCATAAAGCAGATGGGAGGGTCTGCCGCAGGGATGCGGCTTTCCCTTCCTTCTACTTTGTTACAGGCAGTGTGCCCTGGGCATACGGAAGATTTTTAATGAGATAAAGTAAAGGGAGGACGCTTGGGATGGGCGGAATATTTGGAGTTGCTTCTAAGGGAGACTGTGTCACAGATCTGTACTTTGGTATTGACTATCATTCTCATTTGGGAACACACAGAGGCGGTATGGCGGTGTATACGGAGAAAGGCTTTGACCGTGCCATTCACAGCATCGAGAACGCTCAGTTTCGGACGAAGTTCGAGGATGACGCGGCGAAGATGCATGGCCGTGTGGGAATCGGCTGCATCAGCGATACGGAGCCGCAGCCTCTGATTGTGCGTTCCCGGCTGGGACATTTTGCGATCACGACAGTGGGGCGTATCAATAACCTGGACAGTCTGACAGACGAAGCCTTCGCGGATGGGCGAACACAGTTTCTGGAGCTGAGCGGCAACCGCATCAACCCCACCGAGCTGGCGGCAGCTCTGATTAATCAGAAAGAGTCCGTGGCGTCGGGAATCCGCCATGCTCAGCAGAAGATCGACGGTTCGCTGACGCTTTTGCTGGCGGATGCCGGAGGTCTTTATGCGGCCAGAGATTATCTGGGGCGCACGCCGCTCATCATAGGGCAGAAAGAGGACGGCAGTCTCTGCGCTTCTTTTGAATCCCATGCCTATATGAACCTGGGATATCGGACGGTGCGGGAGCTGGGGCCCGGCGAGGTGGTATATCTGTCGAAGGAGGGCGATATCCGGCAGCTCATGGCGCCCTGCCGGCGAAAGAGAGTGTGCAGTTTCCTGTGGACCTATTATGGCTATCCCACCGCCACATATGAGGGGATCAATGTGGAGTCATCCCGGTATCGCTGCGGAGCGCTGATGGCCAAGGAGGATGTGCAGGACGGCTTGAAGCTGGACAGCGTGGGAGGCATTCCGGATTCCGGTCTGGCGGCGGCGATCGGTTATGCCAACGAATCCGGCGTGCCGTTCCACCGCCCCTTTATGAAATATACGCCTACCTGGTCCCGCAGCTTTATGCCGCAGAATCAGAGTATGCGCAATCTGGTGGCGCATATGAAGCTGATCCCGGTTCATGATCTGATCCGTGATAAGAAGCTTCTGTTTATCGACGATTCTATCGTGCGGGGGACGCAGCTGCGGGAGACCGTGGACTTTCTCTATGAGAGCGGAGCAAAAGAGGTGCATGTGCGGCCGGCCTGTCCGCCGATAATGTACGGCTGTAAATATCTGAATTTCTCACGGTCCACATCGGATATGGACCTGATCACCAGACGCTGCGTCGTCCGGCTGGAGGGAGGAGTACCTTCCCAGGAGAGGCTGGCTCTCTATGCCGATGCCTCCACACCGGAGTATACGGCCATGGTGGAAGAAATCCGCAAGGAAATGCATTTTACCAGTCTGAAATTCCCCAGCATGGACATGCTGGTGGAATCCATCGGGCTGCCGGAATGCGAGCTGTGTACCTACTGCTGGAACGGAAGAGAATAGAGGCCGTATCGGAGGGGCAGAGAACGTATGAAAAACAGGCAGAAAGCAGGGGGCTCGCTCCTCCTTATGCTGACGGCTCTGATCTGGGGAGTGGCTTTCGTGGCCCAGAGTGTGGGGATGGAATATGTGGGCCCCTTTACCTTTAACGCGGTGCGCTCTTTTGTGGGTGCACTGGCCCTTGTCCCGTGGATCTGTATGGCAGAGCACAGAAAGAAGAAGGGGAAGAACACGGCAGAGCAGGCCCTCTCTTCGCCGGGGGAGCTGGTGAAGGGAGGCATCCTCTGCGGCGTTCTTCTGTGTATCGCCAGCAGCCTGCAGCAGATCGGAATCGGATATACCACAGTGGGGAAGGCGGGCTTTCTGACGGCGCTGTATATCGTCATTGTGCCGGTGCTGGGGATTTTTACGGGAAAAAGGACAGGGCTCCTTCTGTGGGTCAGCGTGGCGCTGGCGGCGGCGGGGCTTTATTTCCTGTGTATGACAGAGGAGTTGTCCATCGGCAAAGGAGACAGATATGTACTGCTGTGCGCAGCGGTTTTTTCCCTGCATATTCTGGCTGTCGACCACTATTCGCCGCGGGTGGATGCGGTGAAACTGTCGTGTATCCAGTTTCTGGTCTGCGGCGTGTTGGCCGGTGCGCCGGCGCTTCTGTGGGAAGAGGCGGCTTTGTCGGGAATTCTGGCTGCCTGGGCGCCGGTGCTCTATGCCGGCGTGCTTTCCTGCGGCGTGGGGTATACGCTGCAGGTGGTCGGACAGCAGCATCTGTCTCCCACGGTGGCGTCCTTGATTCTCAGTATGGAATCGCTTTTTTCAGTGTTAGCCGGCTGGCTTATTCTGGGGCAGAGGCTGAAGGGCCGGGAGATCCTGGGATGTGTCCTGATGGCAGCGGCCATTGTGCTGGCGCAGACGGTCAAAACGGAAGCCAAACCTTCCTTTTAACAGCGAGGGAGACAGCCTGTTCACGAAAATTTAACATAGTTAATCAAAAAGACTGTTGAAAAAAAGGGAATTTTCAGTTATATTTGTGGTAAACATATCTGCGTTTGTCTGTTTCGCATCGGGCCGCCCGGCCAATGTCACACCGTTGTCAGGAAAGAGAAAAGGAGGAATTGCCTATGGAAGATATTATTTTTAAGATTACACCTCAGGTGGAGAGATTGTCTGCGATATGTGAGCAGAGAGACATGGTGGAGCCGGAACTGTATACCAGACATCAGGTGATGCGCGGACTCCGGGATTTAAACGGCAAAGGCGTACTGGCCGGTCTGACCAATGTCTCCGAGGTCTATGCCAAGAAGCAGGAGGACGGAGTAGAGATTCCCTGTCCCGGCCGTCTGTTTTATCGTGGATATGATGTGAAGGACCTGGTGGGTAACTGCCGGCAGGAAAACCGTTTCGGCTTTGAGGAGGCGGCTTATCTGCTGCTGATCGGGGAGCTGCCGGACGCGGCTCAGCTGGATGCGTTTACGAGAGAGCTGTCAGAGCGGCGCACGCTGCCGCAGAACTTTGTCCGGGACGTGATTATGAAGGCTCCCAGTAAGGACATTATGATTAATCTGGCTAAAAGTGTGCTGACGCTGTACTCCTACGATGAGGCGGCGGAGGATACCTCGATTCCCAATGTGATGCGGCAGTGCCTGAATCTGATCAGCCAGTTTCCGATGCTGGCGGTTTACAGTTACCAGGCCTACAGCCACAGCAACGGCAACAGTCTGTATCTGCATAATCCCCAGCCGGAGCTGTCCACGGCGGAGAATATTCTGGCCATGCTGCGGCCGGATCAGTCCTATACTTCCTTTGAATCCACAGTGCTGGATCTGGCGCTGATTCTGCATATGGAGCACGGCGGCGGCAATAACTCCTCCTTTACCACCAGGGTTGTAACCTCCTCCGGGACAGATACATATTCGGTGGTGGCGGCGGCTCTGGGATCTTTGAAGGGACCCCGTCACGGCGGCGCCAATATCAAAGTCGTACAGATGTTTGACGATATGAAGAAGAAGGTAAAGGACTGGAATGACGAGGAGGAAGTGGAATCCTACCTGACCCGTGTCCTGCACAAAGAAGAATTTGACCAGAGCGGCTTGATCTACGGTGTCGGTCATGCCGTGTACTCGGTATCGGATCCCCGTGCGGAGATTTTAAAGAGCTTTGTGAGCCGTCTGGCTGAGGAGAAGGGCAGAAGCGATGAGTTCCGGCTGTACACGGCGGTGGAGCGTCTGGCGCCCCAGATCATCGGCAGGGAACGCCGTATCTATAAGGGCGTCAATACCAATGTGGACTTTTACAGCGGCTTTGTCTACAGCATGCTGGATCTGCCGCTGGAACTGTATACGCCGATGTTTGCCGTGGCGCGTATCGTGGGCTGGAGCGCACATCGCCTGGAGGAGATCGTCAGCGCGGAGAAGATTATCCGTCCGGCCTATACCAGTGTGTGCGGGCGCAATGAGTATGTGAAGATAGCGGATCGTTAAGAAGGCGTGAAAAGGGGCGGCACAGGCATGGCCGTCTGGCAGGCGGCGAAAGGTTCTGTCCGGTCTTTAGGATCTTCCGGACGAAAAATACCGCAGGCATATGAGAAGACGAAAGCCCAGACGGGACGGCGGGTCCGCCTGATCGGGAGAAAGCAAAATTCTGTGGGGACGGGACAGAAATTCCTGGTGGGAGGCGATGCCGGCCAGCCAGGCAGGGGATGTTTCGTAGATTTGCGCCAGGCGGATCAGCCGGTCAGGTGAGATCGTGCGGATATCGCCGCTTTCGTAGCGAAGCAGAGTCATCTTATTGAGACCGGCCAGACGGGAGACATTTTCGATGGTCAGACCGCGGCGGGTTCTTGCTTCGCGCAGACGCAGGGATGAAAAGGGGATATGGGAAGCGGGGGCGTTCTGATCGGAACCGGTAAAGCTACTGGTCATAAGCAGTACCTCCTTTCTGGAATTATAACCGGAGAAGACGGATAGTTCAAGGGTTTTCGGCGAGATAGCGGGAAAAACGGTTGTCTTTCCTCTGATGCCGTGTTATACTGCTACGGGTACTTCCGGACGCCTGCCCGGGTGGGCGGAGCGTCTGATTCAGAGAGGGGCTGTCACAGCGAATCTGAGAAAAGGAGAGAGCATGGAAATTCGATATAAGAGTACCAGAAGCGACAGAGAAGCCATACCGGCCAGCCAGGCGATCTTAAGAGGGCTTTCGGATGAAGGAGGCCTGTTCGTGCCGGAGAGGATTCCGGCGCTTGGGAGGCCTCTGGCAGAGCTGGCGCAGATGGATTACCGACAGGTAGCCTGTGAGGTGATGAAGCTCTATCTGGGTGATTTTACGGAGGAGGAGCTTCGGGATTGCATCGCCGGAGCTTATGACGGGAAGTTTGATACGGAGGCGGTGGCGCCCCTGGCAAAGGTGGGGGATACCTACTATCTGGAGCTGTTCCACGGACCTACGATTGCCTTTAAGGATATGGCGCTGTCGATTTTGCCTTATCTGATGACGACGGCTATGAAGAAAAACGGCGTCAGCAGGGAGACCGTGATCCTGACGGCCACCTCCGGCGATACGGGAAAGGCGGCTCTCGCCGGTTTTGCTGATGTGCCCGGGACGCGGATCATCGTTTTCTACCCCCGGGACGGCGTCAGCGAGATCCAGAAGCGGCAGATGCTGACCCAGAAGGGAGCCAATGTGGCAGTGGTCGGCGTGAACGGCAATTTTGACGACTGCCAGAACGGCGTAAAGGAAATTTTCGGAAACAAGGCCCTGGGGGAGGAGATGGCCCGGGCAGGACTGGCCTTTTCCTCAGCCAATTCAATCAATATCGGCCGGCTGGTGCCGCAGATTGTCTATTATGTCTATGCATACGCGAGCCTGCTGCGGGAGGGAGAGATCGCCGACGGCGAACCGATCAATATCGCGGTGCCCACCGGAAATTTTGGCAATATCCTGGCGGCATACTATGCCCGCCAGATGGGCCTGCCGGTGAAAAAGCTGATCTGCGCCTCCAATGAAAATAAGGTGCTCTACGACTTCTTCTCCACCGGCGCCTATGACCGGAACCGTCCGTTTATTCTGACCAGCTCCCCGTCCATGGATATCCTCATATCCAGCAATCTGGAGCGTCTGGTCTATGAGACAGCCGGATGCGACGCGCAGGCTACGGCGGCTCTGATGAAGAGCCTGGCCGCAGAGGGCAGCTACAGGATCAGCGAAGAGATGCGGGCGCGTCTGGCGCCGTTTTTCGGTGGCTTTGCCACGGAAGAGGAGGCGGCCAGGAAGATATCCGATACCTTTGCCCGCTGCGGCTATGTGATGGATACCCATACGGCAGTGGCGGCGGCTGTGGCCGACGCTTATCGCAGGGAGACAGAGGACGGGACGAAAATGCTGGTGGTTTCCACCGCCAGCCCCTATAAGTTTGCCCCCAGTATCCTGAAAGCACTGTCGCCGGAGGACGAGGCCGGAACCGCCTTCGACAGCGTGGATACGCTGGCCCGTCTGAGCAGGATGCCGGTGCCGGCGGCGGTGGAGGAGCTGCGGGACGCGCCGGTCCTTCATCATCTGCACTGCGAGGCGGATCAGATGGAAGAGCAGGTCAGAAAGCTCCTGGCGCTCTGACAGGCCCGGAGCCTGCTTGTCCCCGCCCGTTTTTTGGAGATTCTGTGTGACAGAGCGCAGGAAAGATGTTATATTATAAACAGAATGTGGATTGACATTTCCTGAAAAAAGAGCGATAATAATGGAAGAATTCCGGACGCTTTTCCGTGGCACATGGCAGGAGAGCGGTTTTTCGGAAGGCAAAATACATTGACATAAGGAGGACACAAAAAGATGTCAACGAAAGCATATTACCCCATCAGCGAAATCGGCCAGGGTAAGGTCGGTTTTTCCAAGACCCGTTCGATTATTGAGGCAGCCTTTTACGGCAATAACGTGGTCAAGGTAAATACGCTGAAGGAAGCCTATGAGCTGGCGAAGAATTCCCCCGGTACCATCGTGACCGATATGCCTGTATATCGCGGCGAGGAATTCGGCCTGGAGAAGGATGCGAAGGTTCTGCTGTTTAACGACGGCGCGATCACCGGCCGTTATGCCACTGCCCGCCGTATTTCCGGCGAGCCCGGCGTGAACTGCGCCGCTCTGGATATCGTGGCCATGGACGCTGTATATGAGTCCCGCTGGAAGACCATGTACCATGCGGAGGTGTTTGTTGGTCTGGATCCCGAATTCATGGTAAAGGCCCATCTGCTGATTCCGGAAGGCGAAGAGAATATCATGTATAACTGGATGCTGAATTTCCAGTACATGTCCGACGAGTATGTCAAGATGTATAAGAACTCCAAGCCCGTGGGCGACGGTAAAGAGGCTGATATCTATATCTTCTCCGATCCCCAGTGGACCGGCTCGGATCGTCCCAATGTGTCCTTAGACTGCCTGTCCGATCCTCAGAAGAAGACTCTGTGCTACTTTAATACGGAGACCAACTGCGCCTGCATCCTGGGCATGCGCTACTTTGGTGAACATAAGAAGGGCACGCTGACCATGGCCTGGGCTATCGCAAACCGCAACGGCTATGCTTCCTGCCATGGCGGCCAGAAGGAATACACTCTGGCGGACGGCAGCAAGTATGTGGCTTCCGTGTACGGCCTGTCCGGCTCCGGCAAGTCCACTCTGACCCATGCCAAGCACGGCGGCAAGTACGAGATCAAGGTACTGCACGACGATGCCTTTATCATCAATACCGATACCTGCGCCTCCATCGCTCTGGAGCCGACCTACTTTGACAAGACGGCCGACTACCCCACCGGCTGCGATGACAACAAGTATCTGCTGACCGCACAGAACTGCTCCGCGACCCTGGATGAGGACGGCAAGATCCAGCTGGTGACGGAAGACATCCGCAATGGCAACGGCCGCGCCATCAAGTCCAAACTCTGGTCTCCGAACCGTGTGGATAAGATCGACGCTCCGGTCAATGCGATCTTCTGGATCATGAAGGATCCTACGATTCCGCCGGTGGTGAAGTTAAAGGGCGCATCCCTGGCCTCCGTCATGGGCGCGACTCTGGCGACGAAGCGTTCCTCCGCCGAGCGTCTGGCTCCTGGTGTGGACCCGAATAAGCTGGTGGTGGTTCCCTATGCGAATCCTTTCCGTACCTATCCTCTGGCCAACGACTATGAGAAGTTCAAGAAGCTGGTGGAGGAGAAGAACGTGGACTGCTACATCGTCAATACCGGCGATTTCATGGGCAAGAAGGTAAAACCCGCTGATACGCTGGGGATTCTGGAGGCCATTGTCGAAGGTAAGGCTGATTTCCACAAGTGGGGTCCCTTCTCCGATATCGAGATCCTTGACTGGGAGGGCTTCGTCCCGGATATGAACGATCCCGAGTATGTAGGCCAGTTAAAGGCCCGTATGAGTGACCGTGTCAATGAGATCGAGAATTTCGCCACGGCGAAGGAAGGCTATGATAAGCTGCCCGACGATGCACTGGAGGCCATTAAGAGAGTGGTGGCAGAGCTGAACTGAAAAGGCTGAGACGGCCTGCGGCCTGAAACGGTCCGGGCGGCGACCGCGTCAGGCCCGTCGATACGAGAGAAATATAAACACGAAAGAGCCTGGGTGGGAGACAGAGACATGTCTCCCGTCAGGCTCTTTTTTGCCGGAGGAAAGAACATGGTAATAGAGAAGAGGGAATGGAAGGCTTCGCCGGATCGAAGCATCACGATCCGCAGCGCGGTGGCTCTGGATGCGGAGTCTCTGTGCAGGCACCGCTATATTACTTCAGGAGAAACCTACTTCATGGCGAGATATCCGGAGGAATGTCAGTACGATATGGATCAGGTACGAAAAGATCTGACCAGTATCGAAGAGCATCCCAGAAATTTTATGGTGACGGCCTTCGACGGGGATCAGGTGATAGGCGATCTGGGAGTGCGGCAGATCTTCAGCCATATGAAATATCTTCACAGAGCTTATATGGGCATCTCGATTCAGAAGGCGTACTGTAATCTGGGACTGGGCCGTACATTGCTGGAAATTGCCATCGCACAGACGGCCCAAAACGGGTTTGAGCAGCTGGAGCTGGGGACATTCTCCGATAATCTGCGGGCGCTTCATCTGTATGAGAAATACGGTTTTGTCAGATACGGCATACAGCCCCGGGCGTTTAAGCTGAAGGACGGAACCTATCGGGACGAGGTGATTATGGTGAAGATGCTCGGGACAAACGCGGAGAATAATTAGGAATACGAAAGGACATCCGAGTCCCTTACCGCCGCAGCCCCTTCACTCTCTCGATCAGATCCCTGGCAAAGAATGCCTGCGTCATATGCCGTACCGAAGGCCGCGTGGCCTTATAAAACAGCGGCGCAACCATGGTCACTACAATCTGCGTCGCCAGGGTGGCGGCGGATGCGCCGGTGGCGCCCAGAGGAGGGATCAGCAGGGCGTTGAGCAGGAGATTGACAGCCACACCCCAGATCGGAAAAAGCTCCGAGTAGCGGTTGAGCCCCTCGCACACCAGCCAGGTGGAGCGGGAGACGGCCAGATGGGAAAAGAGCGTACTCCAGATCAGCAGATACAGGCTGGGGACGCTGGCCATGTACTCGGCCCGGTAGAAGGTGGCAAAGAACCAGCGCCCGAACAGCATAACGCCCACACCGGCGGCGATGCCGATCCAGATAATAATGGAATACAGCGTGCGCACCCGTTCCAGATAGTTGGTGTGAGTGGCATGTCCTTCCATGATGGCAGGCCGGTAGGAGGTCATGATGGCGTTGGGGATGAAAACCCAGACCATGGAAATACTGTAGGCCGTATTGTACACGGCGATCTCCGCGTCGGTGCAGAGATTGCCTAACATCAGCCGGTCCATCTCAGAATATATCATGGTAATCATGGAGGCCAGGATAAAATGCTTGCTCTGATGCAGAAGGCGCCTGCACCAGGAGGAAGAGAAGCGCAGGCGGGGCCGGGCTTCACGCCAGAACATAAGGGTGAGGATCAGAAAGATGACCAGGGCATCCAGCGTGTAGGAAAAGGCAAAGTAGGGGTCGGACTTCTGCGCTGCGAGGATATAGATCTTCCAGCCGGCCACGATCGTGTAGGTGATGGCTTTGGCGATGGAAACGTGCTTGCTCTCCAGCCGGGACTGAAAATAGAAATCGATCAGGTCGGACAGTCTGAAGAGCAGCTGTAAGGAGATCAGGAAAGCAATCAGCTGATAGAAGGGCTGGAAGCCCTTGGTAAAGCCCACTAACAGGAGCATACAGACGATGGATACAAGACCGGAGAGCAGGCGCATGGCAAGGGCTGTGCCCATGATCGTATCGCGCTCTTCGGGATGGGCTGTCAGCTCCTTGATGATTACATACTCCAGTCCCAGGGCAGACAGGGACAGAAAAACATTGACAAAGGCGCTGCAATAGCCGATGGCGCCCCAGGAGTCCGGTTCGATGTAGTTGATTGTGGCGATCTGGATAAAAAAGGAGATGGCAGCCTGAATCAGCCGCTCGCTGATGATCCATATGGAGTTATTGACCACCCGGTTGGCGATGCTTTTTTTTTCTTTCATATTATATAGGTCACTCTCTGTATTTCGTTTTCCGTAAACAGCGGATATCTGGTCTTTCTCTGGCATATGCCAAAGGCCGGAGCCTGCTGCCGGTGCATTATCATCTTACACCAGAAGTGCAAAAAGGGAAAGAGGTTTTATAAATTTTAAGTTTTTCAGAAGATTTGCCGTGGGCGATTGACTTTCCCGTCAATGTCGGATAGAATGAGATTTGTTAAAATTCTATAAAAAGTATGAACAAAGGAGTACGGAATGCAGCCTTTTGCAGGAAGAAAGAGAAGATGGGGGGACCGCAACGACGGATTTCTAGTTCGCAATATGGATCCGATGAGCAAGGTGGTTCCCTATATTATGACGACCATGACCGACAGCTGGGTTTTGTTTGAGGATAAGATCGATATCACCCATACACAGGAATTTATCCGGGATATGCGGGCGGAGAAGATACCGGGGCTGACGCTCTATCAGGTGATCTTTGCCGCTGTGGTGCGGACCATATCTCAGGTGCCGCAGATTAATCGTTTTGAGCAGAACCGCCGCATCTACGCCAGAAATCATATCAAGATGGCTATGGTGGTGAAGAAGGGAATGAGCCTGGCCGGAGAGCGGACGACGCTGATGCCGTTTTTTGATCCAGAGGATACGATCTTTGATGTGGTGGATAAGATCAATAACGAGATGAATAAGATCGACCGTACGGTTACTTCTGTGGAGGAGGACGAGAATAAGACGAGTTTTGATGCGCTGGAGGTGGCGCTTTCCAGTATCCCCAATTTTCTGATGAAGCTCGTATTCTGGCTTTTGAAGAAGCTTGACAAGCTGGGGCTTCTGCCCCGGATGCTGACGGATCTGAGTCCTTTTCACACGACAGCTTTTATTACCAATATGGGTTCCTTCGGTATGGATGCGGTGTATCATCATATCTATGAGTTCGGTACTCTCTCCATCTTCGGCGCCATCGGCAATAAGGAGATCGTGTATGAGACGCAGCGTGACGGCAGCGTGAAGCGCCGGGTATACCTGAATATGAAATTTGTGGCCGATGAGCGGATCACAGACGGATTTTCTTATGGGATGGCGTTTAAGCATATCAAGTCCTATATCGGCAAGCCGGAGAAGCTTCTGACGCCGCCGGAGAAGGTGGTCGAGGATGTGATCGATAAGGTGAAGCGAAAGAAGAAATGATGTAAAAAGAAGAGACGGCGGTGCTTCCTGCATGAAATCAGACGATTCATGTCCGGAAACGCCGCCGTTATATTTATGTCAGGCCTGGCATCGGGCAAAAAGCTGCTGCCTGAGCGGGATCAGGGCAGTTAGGAGCACATTGCCCAGGATACCGATGGCGATACATTCGCTTAGGCCCACCGTAAACATCAGATAGGGAATGGCATCAGGCACACCGTAGGCAAAGCGCAGTACCCAGGGGATGATCAGGGTATTGGAAAGAATCGGCGGCAGGCATACGAGCCATTTTTGACGGCGCAGCCGGTAAGACAAAACAGCGCCGATGAAGGTGGCCAGAGCGCCAAAGACCACATCCGGCAGAGGGGCGCCTCCTAAGAGATTCGCCAGAAAGCAGCCGACGGTTACGCCGGGGACGGCAGCCGGTGTGAAAAACGGCAGGACCGTCAGGGCCTCCGCAACGCGAAACTGAATAGCTCCGAATGCGAAGGAGGCAAAGGGCAGAGTGAGGACCACATAGAGCGCGGCGATCACAGCCCCATAGACTAAAAAGGTTACTTTGTTCTGGTTTTCTTTCATTTTTTTCTCCTTTAGTTTTATTTTACGTGTGGAAGGTCTCGAACACACGGATTATGTATGGGAATGTCTGAACAGGCGGCATTCCCGAATTTTTATTATAGCGGAATCCGGAGAAAAGTCAAGAGGATGTCCCGGTTTGGATCACAGGGTTTCTTGTAATTTTCAATGGGATTGTGTATAATAAGTATGAAAGGAAGGAAAAAATGTCGTGGGAAAGGAGAAAACGTCGATGCGTAAAGAAGAATTTGGAATCCGGTCAAAGGATCAGAGACATATTCTGCATGGAATAATATGGATACCGGAGGGCGAGGTAAAGGCTGTCCTCCAGGTGGTTCACGGGATGGTGGAATTCATCGACCGGTATGATGGGTTTGCCCGGTATCTGTGCGGACTGGGGATCGCCGTCATCGGTCATGATCATCTGGGACATGGACTGACGGCAGGGCGGGACGAGGATCTGGGCTATTTTGCCAGAGAGGGCGGAGAGCAGCTGATAATAGAGGATATGTATCAGGTGACAGAGGAGATGAGACGGCGTTTTCCCTCGGCGCCTCATTTTATTATGGGGCACAGTATGGGTTCCTTCTGCCTGCGCAAATATCTGACCTTTTACGCCGGGCAGGTGGATGGCGCCATTATAATGGGAACGGGAGATTTTCCGCTTTTGGCGGCAAGGTGCGGAAAACTGGCGGCGGGTATCCTGATGAGATGGAAGGGGCGGCATTACCGCAGCAAGAGGCTGGCCGCCATGGTGTTTAACGGTTATCTGAAGGGAATCGACCATCCCAGGACGCCGGAGGACTGGCTGACGAAAGATGAGGCTGTGGTGGACGCCTACCGGAAGAATAAGTTTAATACCTTTATCTTTACGGTGTCGGCGTATCATGATTTCTTCGAGATCATAGAATATGATACCAGGATGACCGGTCTGGACCGGATTCCGAAGAAGCTGCCGCTGTTTATCGTGTCCGGTGACAGAGATCCGGTGGGAAGCTGGGGAAGCGGGCCGAGACGGCTGTACGAAAAGTATCGAAAGAAGGGCTTTCAGGATGTGAGGCTGAAGCTCTATGAAAACGACCGGCACGAGATTCTCAATGAGACAGACCGCCGGACCGTGTATGAAGATCTGGGGGAATGGCTTCTGGAGAAGAGCCGGAGGGTTGTGGAAGACAGTTGAGTCCGTACCCCCTGTCAGGAAGCTGTGCCCGGAGGGGCAGAGAAAATAAAAATCAGAACATATCCGGTCTTTCACCGGTGTGTTCTGATTTTTTGTGCTTCTTATCCCGCAGCGCAAAGCCTAATACCGCATATAAGGAGAACCTCCGCAGAACATGCCGCCGCCTCCGCAGCACATATTGCAGAAGAGATTGATTAAGATCAGCTTCAGGCACATATTGTCTCCCATATTGACAGGGGAGCCGTAGGGGCTTCTCATGGTACCGTACCAGGCGCCTCCTCCTTCTAACTGCCGTAAAAACATCTGGTACTCCTGATTGCGCGGTTCCATGGACACGGCCTGCTTGGCATGGTCCAGAGCGGCCACGTTATTGCCGAGGCCGGAATTGGCGATGGCGCTGAAATAATACCACTGGGCGGTTCTCTGCCGGATATTGGCGAGGACATTGAGGGCTTCCCGGTAGTGGCCGCTGCGGATATAGTTGGAGGCAGCCGTCATATGAGAACTGTACTCATCGCCGGAATTCTGACGGCTGCCCGAACCGCCGCCGAAGCCTCCAAAGCCTCCGAAACCGCCGTAGGAACCATAGTCCTGGGAGGATGCGCCGCCTTCCCGCTCTTTCATGATCTGCTGGTAGGCCTGCTGGATTTCCTTGAATTTCTCCTCCGCTGCCGCCTTGTTGGGATTATTCTGGTTGGCATCGGGATGGTAGCGCCGGCTCAGGGCACGGTATGCCTTCTTGATTTCCTCATTGGTGGCGTCTCGGGATATTCCCAGGACTTTATAGGGATCATACATGGTTTTTATTGTCCTTTCTCTTTTGGCTGATCAGCTCATAACGGCACCATACGCCGGAGTAGAGAATATTGCGAAGAACCGGCACGTGGCTGTCCAGGGGAAGCCGCTCAAAGGACCGGCAGGCCTCCGCCAGCATCATCGTAAGAATCTGATGGCACTGTTCTTCAAAATTCTTCTCCTGCCAGAGGGGGAGCAGAGGGTTGTAATTGCCGGATTTCTGATCCTTTTCAAGATCCTCGTAGGCGTCCATCAGATAGATGAACTTTCCCAGATAAAATCCCATACGGCGCAGTTCTTTTTCCCATTCATCCTGCCGGCAGGCGAAGATTTCCGACATAATGTGCCCGAAGCAGCCGGCAGCCTCATCGATGTGCCCGGTCCGGTTTTTCTCGTAGGTGTGCAGCCGGACCATCCATTTTTCGATGACGGCCGCCTTCTTCTGCCAGGTGGAGCAGGCGCGGCGAAACGCCTTTAAGAGCAGCAGAGAACCGGCTCTTTTTAACGCCTTTCGCTCATCATACCAGTCGTCCAGGCACTGGTAGTAGGACATGAGAATATTCATATCGGCGGCGTAGCCGGTGAAGCCGGACACGCGGGACGGGTGCTTCTCCACAGGATGGGCGGCGCAGCGGCAGAACCGGACAGGCGGCTCTTCCTGATAGAGATCGGTCAGCAGAAATACCAGAAAGGTGAGATCATAGGTCAGAGTCATCTGACCGGCTTTACCGTATTTCTGTTTTAACACCTGACAGAGGCCGCAGTAGTAACTGCGGTACAGATCAAATTCTTTAAATTTCAACTCCTGCTTATTGACGTTAATATAGCCAAACATGGCAGCCTCTCTTTCCGGACAGTAAAGGAAGACCGAAAAAGTATACCCATTCGGGCATCCCTTGACTCATGTCCCTTCGGGACAGACGGATTTCGTCCGATAAAGTATACCTATTTGGGTATGAAATACCGGAGATAGTCTCTTGCGTTTGACGCGAAAATCAGCTATACTGTGTTCAGACAGTATTTTCCTTATCATACCAGTTGTGAACGTTGATTTCAACTGTTCTTTTATTATTTGTGTGAATTTATCATGAAATTCTCCGGGAAATCCCCACATTTTTCCTGCCTATCACAAGATGCTGCGGAACGGATATCAAAACGGACCGAAGGGAGGTTTTGTTTTTGTACAGCAAAGTATACAGTGCGGCTCTGGCCGGTATGGACAGCTTTCTGGTGCAGGTGGAGACCGATGTCAGTGACGGCCTGCCCCATGTGGAGATGGTGGGAGCGCTGTCTCCTGAGACCAGGGAGGCCAGAGAGCGGGTGCGTACCGCTTTAAAAAATGCGGGAATTCGGATTCCGCCCAAGCGGATCACGATCAGCCTGTCGCCGGCGGGACGGCGCAAAGAGGGGGCAGGGTTTGACCTGGCTGTGGCGGCGGGAATCCTGCTGGCTCTGGGATTGGCGCCGGGAGAACGGGCGGCGGATGCCGTGATTGCGGGGGAGGTGTGCCTGGACGGCACGGTGCGGGGAATCCGCGGTGTGATGGCCATGGCCTGCCAGGCCAGAGACGCAGGCATGCGCCGTCTCTTTGTGGCCAGGGAAAACGCCATGGAGGGAGCGGTCATAGAGGGGATTCAGGTGATCCCTGTGGACAGTGTGGCCGGGCTTTTGGCCATGCTGCGGGACGAAGCTCTCTGTGTTCCGGCTGTGAGTCCGCCATGGACGGAGGAGGATCTGCCGGAGACAGTGGATTTCTGCCAGATCGGAGGACAGGCAGATCTCAAACGGGCGGCGGAGGTAGCCTGCGCCGGGATGCATAATCTTTTGATGGTGGGCGTGGCAGGCGCAGGAAAATCCATGGTGGCGAAGCGGATCCCCACAATCCTGCCCCGGCTCTCGAAGGAGGAGAGTATCGCTGTCTCGACCATATACAGCATCGGAGGCTATCTGCCTGCCGGAGGCTCTCTGATTCGCAGCAGGCCCTTTCGCAGCCCTCACCATACGGTGACGGCGGCAGGGCTGGCCGGGGGAGGGCGGATCCCCAGGCCGGGAGAGATCTCGCTGGCCCATGGCGGCGTTCTCTTTCTGGACGAGCTGCCGGAGTTTCGCGTGGAGGCTCTGGAGACGCTGCGGCAGCCCATGGAAGACAGGAAGCTTGTGCTGGTACGGGCAGGGGTGTCCTATGAGTTTCCGGCAGACTGCATGGTGGTGGCAGCCATGAATCCCTGCCGGTGCGGCTTCTATCCGGACAGAAACCGGTGCCGGTGTACGGAGACTGAGGTGCGCAGGTATCTGGGGCGCATCAGCCGTCCGTTTCTGGACCGGATGGACATCTGTGCGGAGGTGGAGAAAGCGTCCTACGGGGAGCTGGGAGAGGGCGGCGAGACGTCGGCACAGATTCGAAGACGGGTGGAGCGGACGGCACAGATCCAGAAGGAGCGCTTTCGGGGGACCAGGATCCGCTTTAACGGCCGGATACCGGCGTCGCTTCTGGAACGGTACTGCCCGCTGACACCGAGGGCGGAGGAGCTTTTGCGGCAGGTGTATGAAAGGCTTGTCACCAGCACCAGAGGGCTGCACAGCCTGCGCCGGGTAGCCCGCACGATCGCGGATCTGGAGGGCCGGGAGATCATCGGCTACGAGCAGATCAGCGAGGCGGTTTTTTACCGGGGGCCGGGAGAATATCTGTGGGGAGGGGAACAGGATGGATGAGAAGGAGCGGGAGGCTGCCTGGTGGCTGGGAGAAGCGCCCGGCTGGGGCGCGGTGAAACTGAGACAGCTGACCGGTCTGTGGGGGATGCCTGCCCGGGTGAGAGAGATCGTAGGGCCGGCGGGACAGGGGACGAGGAACCGGCGCGTTTCAGTGCTGTATGAGGAGCTTCTGGCATCCGCAGAGCGGTCAGAGCTTAAGGAGCGGATTGCGATTACCGAAGGCGATATGGAGCGTCTGGTGCAGCACGGGAAGAGGGAAGAGCTGTGCCGTGACCGGCAGAGGCGGTGGCAGGAGGCAGGCGTCCGCTTTGTGACCGTATGGGACGCAGCCTACCCCCGAAGGCTTTTGCCCCTGTATGACAGGCCCTTTGCCCTCTATGTAAGAGGACGGCTGCCGCAGGAGGACAGGCCCACCGCGGCTGTCATCGGAGCCAGAGCCTGCAGCGGATATGGGAGCAGTCAGGGGCAGCGCTTTGCCATGGAGCTGGCGGCGGCCGGCGTACAGATCGTCAGCGGTCTGGCCGAGGGCGTGGACAGCGAGGGGCACTGGGGAGCCCTGAAGACCGGGCTGCCCGGGGCCACCTATGCCGTGTTTGGATGCGGCGTGGACCGGTGCTATCCCCGGGAGCATGAGAAGCTGGCTGGCCGGATTCTGGAAAACGGAGGCGGGCTGCTCTCTGAGTTTCCTCCGGGAACCGCACCCTGCGCCAGAAACTTTCCGATCCGAAACCGCATCATCAGCGGTCTGTCGGACTGTATTCTGGTGATGGAAGCCCGCAAAAGGAGCGGCTCTCTGATCACGGTGGACCAGGCGCTGGAACAGGGGAAGGAGGTGTTTGCCCTGCCGGGCCGGGTGGGAGACCGGCTGAGCGAAGGCTGTCATCAGCTGATCCAAAACGGGGCCGCTCTTCTCACGGACAGCGGGGAGGTGCTGGAATTTCTTTCCTCGGGGCGGTTTGCCCATTCCTCTTCGCGTGCGTCTGAGGAAGACGCCGGGGAGGCATCCGGGTCATCTGACCGGCTCATGGGACAGGTGTATCCGTTCCTTGATTATCAGGGCCGGACGGTGCGGGAGCTGGCGGAGCTGACCGGTCTGACGCCGGCGCAGGTACACGCGGAGCTTCTGCCCCATCTGATCGGGGGACGGATCCTGGAAAAGGCGAAAGGCTGTTATGTGCGAAATCCCGGGTAGAAGGAAATCCGAAGAACATTTTTTCTAAAAGATACTTGCGCCGAATAAAATTTTGGTGTATAGTTGTCTGGATTGTCAGGGCATAACATAAAAGTACGGAATGTTTTCTGCCCGACGGCCCGGCAGCAGCCGCAGGCAGATTTTGAGGAGAGAACAATATGGCAAAGAATCTGGTAATCGTGGAGTCCCCGGCTAAGGTAAAGACGATAAAGAAATTTCTGGGACCCAGCTATGAGGTGGTGGCATCCAATGGTCATGTCCGTGATCTTCCCAAGAGTCAGATGGGAATTGATGTGGAGCATGATTTTGAACCCAAATATATTACGATACGCGGTAAGGGGGATCTGCTGGCATCCCTGCGCCGCGAGGTAAAAAAGGCGGATAATATCTATCTGGCCACCGACCCGGACCGGGAGGGAGAAGCGATTTCCTGGCATCTTCTGGCGGCGCTGAAGCTGGGGGATACGAAGGAGAAGAAGGTATACCGGATCAGCTTTAATGAGATTACCAAAACAGCGGTCAAAGCTTCCTTAAAGGACCCCCGGGAGCTGGATATGAATCTGGTGGACGCCCAGCAGGCCAGACGTGTGCTGGACCGTATGGTGGGCTATGAGATCAGTCCGGTGCTCTGGGATAAGGTAAAGAGGGGACTGAGCGCGGGCCGGGTCCAGTCCGCTGCGCTGCGCATCGTATGCGACAGGGAGGAAGAGATCGCAGCTTTTATCCCGGAAGAATACTGGAGTCTGGATGCGGATTTTGCCGTGAAGGGTTACCGAACGCCGCTCCATGCCAGATTTTACGGCGATGCGAAGAAGATGGAGATTGCCAGCCGCCAGCAGATGGATGAGATTCTGGCCGCCCTGGAGCGGGCATCTTATGAGGTGCTGGAGGTGAAGAAGGGCGAGCGTATCCGCAAGGCGCCTCTGCCCTTTACGACCAGCACCATGCAGCAGGATGCCGCCAACGTACTGAATTTTGCCACGCAGAAGACCATGCGGATTGCCCAGCAGCTGTATGAGGGCGTGGATGTAAAGGGACATGGGACCATCGGCCTGATCACCTATCTGAGGACGGATTCGGTACGAATCTCCGATGAAGCCCTGGCTTCCTCCCGCGCATATATCGAGGAGCATTACGGGGAGAAGTATGTCTCTCAAGAAGCGCCTGCGGGCAGGAAGAAGGGCAATGTCCAGGATGCCCATGAGGCGATCCGTCCCACGAATATCGCGCTGACGCCGGCCATGGTGAAGGACTCCCTGGGCAGAGACCAGTTTCGGCTGTATCAGCTGATCTGGCAGCGCTATATGGCCAGCCGTATGACCAGCGCCGTCTACGAGACCACAGCGGTGAAGATCGGTGCGGACGGCTATGTCTTTCAGGCGTCCGCATCCCGTCGGATTTTCGACGGTTTTCAGTCGGTCTACGATGCCGGCGAGGAGAAGAAGGAGATTAACGCGGCAGCGGCAGGGGTCACGACAGGAATGAAGCTTTCCGCACCGGAGCTTACCAGCGCACAGCATTTTACCCAGCCGCAGCCCCATTATACGGAAGCCAGTCTGGTGAGGACGCTGGAGGAGGACGGAATCGGCCGTCCCAGCACCTATGCTCCCACGATCACGACGCTCTTAGCCCGCCGTTATCTGATAAAAGAAGAGAAAAATCTCTATGTGACGGAACTGGGCGAAGTGGTAAACAATATCATGAAAAAGGCCTTTGGCACCATAGTGGACGTGAGCTTTACGGCCAATATGGAATCGCTTCTGGACGGTGTGGCCGACGGCATGGTGGACTGGAAGACGATTGTGCGTAACTTCTATCCGGATCTGGACGAGGCCGTACGTATGGCGGAGCAGGAGTTGAAGGAAATCCGGATCGCCGACGAGGTGTCGGATGTGCCCTGCGACCTCTGTGGGAGAATGATGGTAATCAAGTATGGACCCCATGGCCGGTTCCTGGCCTGTCCGGGATTTCCGGAATGTAAGAACACCAAACCGCTTTTGGAAAAGGTGGGTGTGCCCTGTCCGAAATGCGGCAGAGAGATCGTGCTGCGCCGGACTAAGAAGGGAAGACGCTATTTCGGATGCGAGGGCAACGGTGCGGACTGCGACTTTATGTCATGGCAGAAGCCTTCCCTACAGAAATGTCCGGTCTGCGGCGGGTATATGGTGGAGAAGGGAAACCGGCTGACCTGTGCGGACCCTGCCTGCGGGACAGTGATGAACCGGGAGGAGCATGGAACCGGACAGAAATAAAAAGATATAAAGATAACAGAAAGGCAGCTGTCCGGCTGTCTTTTTGTTTTGTGGAAGATAAAGAATCTGTTACAAAAATTAAAAGGAAAAAGTAAAAAAATATGAAATGGTACTTGTATTTGTGAGCAATACATGCTAATATTTAAATATTCCACAAAAACAATAAATTGATAAGGAGAGAGGAACATGAGCGTACAGTTGTTGGATAAAACCCGGAAGATCAACAAGCTGCTTCATAACAATAATTCGAATAAGGTCAATTTCAATGACATTTGCGAAGTGCTCAGCGGCATTATGGCATCCAATGTGATGGTAATCAGTAAGAAAGGCAAGGTCCTTGGACTGGGTTATTATGAGGGGATTGCTCCGGTGGAAGAGTACCTGGTTAATAAGGTGGGCGAATTTATCGATCCGGTTTTTAACGACCGCATTCTCGGAATTCTTTCCACGAAGGAGAATGTGAATCTGGAGAATATGGGATTTGAACAGCCGGATGTGAACCGTTATAAAGCGATGATTGCTCCGATTGATATCAGCGGCGAGCGTCTGGGTACGATGCTGGTATATCAGCTGGAACGGGAATATGATATTGATGATATTATTTTATGTGAATACGGCACCACGGTAGTGGGGCTGGAGATGCTGCGCAGTGTCAGCGAGGAGTACGCGGAGGAAAACAGAAAGCTGGGTATCGTACGTTCTGCCCTCAGTACGCTGTCTTTCTCAGAGCTGGAGGCAGCTCAGTATATTTTCGACGAACTGGATGGCAACGAGGGGATTTTGGTGGCCAGCAAGATAGCGGACCGTGTGGGAATCACCCGTTCTGTGATCGTAAATGCGCTGCGTAAGTTCGAGAGCGCCGGGGTGATCGAGTCCAGATCTTCCGGAATGAAGGGTACGTATATCAAGATAGTCAATGATATGCTGTTAGACGAACTGGCGAATATGAAGAAGGAGCGGAAGGCATAGGCATTTCTGCGCTAAAATGCAGGGTGAAATTGGCATTTTGAGGATAGATCAGATTGAGACTGCCGTAAAACCGGCGTGGATATGGCAAAAGGTGAGGGTTGATGAAGAAGAGACCGCCCTGCGCCATGAAGCTTCCTGGTTTTACGGCAGCTTCTTTGTCTCCCGGCAGCGTGTTTTTTTAATAAATACGAAAGTTTCGGTAGAAATTTTCATAGATAACATGTATAATAAAATAAGAGATATGCCGTGGATTTCGTACATATCTGTTAAAAAATCCGCGGCCAAAGGAAAAAGGAGGAGATCACTTTATGAGAGACATTACGATGGAACAGGTGGAGAAGATCCGCCAGAATATCTATGAGACCATCACCAGTGTGACCATGACCCATGAGCAGAAACTGACGGTGATGGCAAATCATGCGGATTCTTTGATGGAGGTGCTGGATCTGCCGGATGGTCTGGATGAGCTTCTGAATGTGCCGATTGAGAGAAAGTGTATCTGCGATCTGAATGAGGGCCATGCCCCCATGCGTCCGCGCTATATTGTGCCGGATTATTCCGTACTTATGGAAAAGGGCTGCGAATTCCTGAAGCTGGATCCGCCGAAGGATCTCATGGAAGCGTTGAATACGCTGCTGATTTTTTATAAGCATGTGCCCAGCGTAACCAATTATCCGGTATTTATCGGAAATCTGGATAAGCTGATCGATCCTTTTTTGGACGGAGTGGATGACGAGACGGCCTATAAGGCGATCAAGATGTTTATGATGCATGTGGACCGTACCATTGTCGATTCCTTTTGCCATGCCGATATCGGGCCGCAGGACAGCCGGGCCGGTCTTCTGATCATGAGGGCGGAGGCTGAGCTGGAGGACGCCACGCCGAATCTGACCATGCGCTATGACCCGGAGATCACGGGGGATGCTTTTGCCCTGGCCGGCGTGGACTGCTCGCTGCACAGCGCCAAGCCCAGCTTTGCCAATCATAAGATGTTTCGCTCAGAGCTGGGAGACGACTATGCCATCGCCAGCTGTTACAATGGCCTTCTGATCGGCGGAGGATCCTATACCCTGTGCCGCCTGCTTTTAAACCATATCGCGGACCGGGCCGACAGCATCGAGCAGTTTAAGACAGAGACGCTTCCCTATGTGCTGGATATCATGGCCCGCTATATGGATGCCAGGATCAAATTCATCGTGGAGGAGAGTAATTTCTTTGAATATAATTTCCTGGCAAAGGAGGGCTTTATCTGCAAGGAACGCTTCTCGGCTATGTACGGCCTGGTAGGGCTGGCCGAGTGTGTCAATACCCTCTTTGAAAAAGAAGGAAAAGAAGGGCGCTTCGGTCACGACGAAGAGGCGACGAACCTGGGCGTGGAGATCATGGATATCATCGATGCGTTTAACCGCGGCCATGTGAATCCTTATTGTCAGGGTACGGACGGACACTTCCTTCTGCATGCTCAGGTGGGTCTGGCGGATGATATCCGGACCAGCCCGGGGACGCGTATCCCGATCGGAGAGGAGCCCTCGGAGCTTATCGATCATCTTCGTGTGCTGGAGAAATTCCATAAGTATTTCCCTTCCGGTACGGGCGATATTTTCCCCATTGACGTGACCGTACATAACAATCCGGAATATGTGCTGGATATTATCAAGGGAAGCTTCAGAGAGGGAGTCCGCTACCTGTCCTTCTACCGCAATGACAGCGATGTGATCCGAGTCACCGGTTATCTGGTGAAACGTTCGGAGATGGAAAAGCTGGACCGGGGCGAGGCAGTGCTGCAAAATACCACAGGTCTGGGCCTGGGGGCGTCGAAGAACTGCAAGATTCTGGAACGCAAGGTGCGCTGATATGGCGGTGCTGGCGCTGGTCAATAAGATCATCCCTTTCAGCTCGGTGGACGGTCCGGGAAACCGGACTGCCATCTTTTTGCAGGGCTGTAATTTCGACTGCCGGTATTGCCATAATCCGGAGACGATCCGTCTGTGCCTGTCCTGCGGCGCCTGCGTGGAGGCATGCCCCACAGGGGCGCTGGGCTGGTCCGAAAAGGAACGGCAAGAGGAGCGGCAGGTACATCACTCGGACAGCTCCTGGCAGAAAGAGCATCGTCTTTTGGCCGGACATGTGACCTATGATATCAGCCGCTGCGTGCTCTGCGACAGCTGTATCCGTGTCTGTCCCCATGGGAGCTCTCCCCGGATTCGCCTGCTGACGGCGGATCAGGTCATGGAGGCGGTCCGAAAGCAGATCCCTTATATCCGGGGGATTACGGTATCCGGCGGAGAGTGCACGAGACAGAGAGATTTTCTGGTGGAACTGTTTACGCTGGCTAAGGAAGAAGGCCTTCATTGCCTGCTGGACAGCAACGGCTCTCACTGTTTCGGAGAGGATACTGAGCTTATGGCAGTTACCGACGGCGTGATGCTGGATATCAAGGCCTTTGACGGGGGAGAGCACCGCCTGGTGACCGGACATACCAATGAAATGATACTGGAAAACGCCTGCTTTCTGGCATCGGAGGGGAAACTGCCGGAGGTGCGCACGGTGGTGGTTCCCGGGCTGTTTGATTACAGGGACACGGTAGAACGCACAGCGCAGCTGCTTCGTCCTTATCTGAAGAGGGGGCCGGTCCGCTATAAGCTGATCCGCTACCGCCCCATGGGGGTGCGCAGCGAATATGCCGGATATGCGACTCCGTCCATGGAGATCATGGAGGAGTTAAGGGACATGGTATGCGCCATGGGATTTGAGGCGGTGATTGCCTGAAAACAGAGACGTAGCGTGTCTGCTGCAAAATAAGGAGGAAGAGGATTTGGCTAAAGTACGGTCTGTGGACCTGAATACGAAGGTCATAGAAATGAAAGGGATCGTCAAGAAATTCGGTGATTTCGTGGCGAATGACCATATTAATTTAACCGTCCATAAGGGAGAAATTCACGCGATTCTGGGAGAGAACGGGGCAGGCAAGAGCACTCTCATGAATGTGCTCTATGGTCTGTATCGTCCCACGTCGGGGGAGATTTATGTCGATGGCGTCAAACAGGAGTTTGACGGTCCGGGCGGCGCGATCAAAAGCGGAATCGGCATGGTGCATCAGCACTTTATGCTGATACAGCCCTTTACGGTCACGGAAAATATCGTTCTGGGTATGGAGACGATGAAAGGGATCACCCTGGATATGGCGAAGGCCAGGGAGGAAGTGGTAAAGCTGTCAGAGCGCTACGGTATGGCGGTGGATCCTGACGCCCGTATCGAAGAGATCTCTGTGGGGATGCAGCAGCGCGTGGAGATCCTGAAGGTGTTGTACCGGGGGGCTCAGACGCTGATTCTGGACGAGCCCACGGCCTCTTTGACGCCTCAGGAGATACAGGAGCTGATCGGGATCATGGAGAATCTGACGGCCGACGGCAAGTCGATCATACTGATTACCCATAAGCTGAAGGAAATCAAGGCGTCGGCAGATTACTGCACGATCATCCGCCTGGGAAAATATATCGATACGGTGAAGGTCGAGGACGTGACGGAACAGGATCTGGCCAGTATGATGGTGGGCCGCAACGTGACGTTCAAGGTGGAGAAGGAAGCGCAGGAGCCGGGCGAGGTGGTTTTAGAGGTCAGAGACCTGAGAGGCTATGACTACCGGAAGGTGGAGATATTAAAGGGATTGAACCTGAAGGTGCGCCGCGGTGAGATCCTGGGAATAGCCGGTATCGACGGAAATGGCCAGACCGAGCTGGTGGAGATCATTACGGGACTTCGCAAGGCGGAGAGCGGGAGTGTTACGGTCAACGGGGAGAATATATTTAATGCCAGACCCCGAACGGTTTTTGATAAGGGGGTCTCCAGTATTCCGGCGGACCGGCAGAAACACGGCCTGGTTCTGGAGTTTTCCGTGGCGGACAATATGGTCCTGCAAAATTATAAAAAGCCGGAATATCAGAAACACGGCTTTCTAAAGAGGAATGCCATCCAGGAGTACGCCCGGGAAGCAGTCAAAAAGTACGATATCCGTCCTGCGGATTCGGCTCTGAAGCCGGCGGGGACGCTGTCCGGAGGCAATCAGCAGAAGGTCATCATTGCCAGGGAGGTAAATAACGACAAGGATCTTCTGATCGCCGTGAATCCGACCCGGGGACTGGATGTGGGAGCAATCGAGTATGTTCACCGCTATATCGTGGAACAGCGCAATAAGGGGAAAGCCATCTTGCTGGTTTCCTTCGAGTTGGATGAGATCATGAGTCTGTCCGACCGGATCGACGTAATCTACGACGGGCATATCGTGGGAAGCGTGGCCGGAAAGGATGCCGATGAAAATACTCTGGGCCTGATGATGGCGGGAGGTACACATCATGAATAAAAAGATCAATATACTGCAAAGCCGGGCATTTCTGACGCTTGTTTCCATAGTGGTGGGTTTTCTGGTAGGCGCAGTATTTCTGGGAATAATGGGGTATGACCCCATTCTGGTGTATACCACATTGCTGAAAGGCATATTCAGCAGGCCGCGTTTCCTGGCATATTCGGTGGTGTATGCCACTCCGCTGATTTTCGTGGGCCTGTCGGTGGCGTTTTCGTTCCGCACCGGTGTATTCAATATCGGCGCGGAGGGCCAGTTTGTGGTGGGAGGAATCGCTGCCTGTATCGTGGGTATCTTCGTGGATGCTCCGGCGATTATCCATGTCCCTCTGTGCTTTCTGGCTGCGGCCGCGGCCGGCGCGCTGTGGGGCGTTATCGTAGCCTTTATGAAGGTGAAGTGGGGAATCAATGAAGTGCTGTCCATGATTATGTTTAACTGGATCGCCTTTTATCTCTCGAATTATCTGGTAGACATACCGGCGATTCATAGCGACGGCACGGCGGAGGCGTCCAAGAATGTGGCCGCCTCGGCCAGGATTCTTCTGCCGGAGGGAATGCGGCAGATTCTGGCACCTACGTCCAATTACGGAATTCTGATTGCCATCGTGTTTGTGGTGCTGGTCTACCTCGTTATCGAAAAGACGACGCTGGGCTATGAACTGAAGGCCGTGGGATTTAATAAAAATGCGGCTGAATATGCGGGGATCAGCGTCAATAAGGCTGTGATGACAGCCATGGCCATCTCCGGCTGCCTGGGTGGTATGGGCGGCGCGGTACATCTGCTGGGGATGGGAGAGCGCATCAGCCTCTTCTCCGCTCAGGAAGGCTTCGGGTTCGAGGGAATCAGTGTGGCGCTCATCGGCGCATCGAATCCCATCGGCGTATTTTTCAGCGGCCTGTTCTACGGGGCCCTGAAGTATGGCGGCGGTAAGCTGAATCTGATAAACGCTCCCTCGGAGATCGTCAAGGTAATCACGGGAACCATTGTGTTCTTCATCGCCATTTCGCATGTATTTAAGATTACGCGCAGGAAAAAGGAGGGCAAATAGGTATGGATTCCATTATTAACAGTCTGGGTACATTGATATATGCCACACTGATTTATACCCCTCCGCTGCTTTTTGCCGCCATGGGCTCCTGCTTTTCGGAGAACAGCGGCGTGGTCAATATCGGGATCGAGGGAATGATGACAATCGGGGCTTTCGCAGGTGCGGCGGTGGCCTACATCAGCGGAAACGCCTGGCTGGGCTTTCTCTGCGCCGGACTGGCCGGAGCTTTGTTTGGCCTGCTTCACGCCGTTGCCACGGTATCCTTAAACGCGGATCAGACCATCGCCGGTACGGCGATTAATTTCCTGGCTCCGGGCGTGGCGTTTTTGATGGCGCAGGCCCTGTTTAACTCGTCGGATACGCCGGCCCTGATCGGTTCCAAGCTGCCGATGCTGTTTAACAATGTGTTCGACGGATCTACGGTATGGTCCCGCTTTTTTAAGAATGTATTTAACACCTACGTCACCTCGTATCTGATGTTCGTCCTGGTCATCGTGGTATGGTTTGTTTTCTATAAGACCCGGTTCGGCCTGCGGCTTCGGGCGGTGGGTGAGCATCCCAGGGCCTGCGACACGCTGGGAATTCATGTGCAGAAGATGCGCTATATGGCGGTGATCATCTCCGGATTTCTCTCTGGTCTGGGCGGAGCCTGCGTGACGATGGCGACTATGAATCAGTTCCGGCCGGTCTCCATAGTGGGACAGGGCTTTATCGCCATTGCAGCGGTGATTTTTGGCAAGTTTCGGCCCCAGGGAGCCATGGTGGCCTGCCTGCTGTTTGGTTTTTGTACCGGCCTGAAAGTGGTGCTGGGTTCAAATAACTTTATTTCGGCCCAGATCATTTCCATGGTGCCCTATGCGGTGACAGTGGTGGTGCTGATTCTCTTTGTGGGAAAATCCCGCGTGCCGGCGGCCAACGGAAAACCTTATGTGAAATCCAGATAAACACTGGGAGCTGCTGTAAGCGGAAAGGAGTTTTTTCAATATGAGACAGACAGTGACGGATCAGGAGCTGATCCGGGAAGCCATGGAAGCGCGAAAGATGGCCTATACCCCTTATTCCCATTTTCAGGTGGGGGCAGCCTTACTCACAGCCGGAGGAAAAGTCTACCGCGGCTGCAATATCGAGAATGCAGGTTATACTCCCAGTAACTGTGCGGAGAGAACCGCATTTTTCAAGGCGGTCAGCCAGGGGGAGAGAGAATTTACGGCCATCGCCATCGTGGCCGGTAAGGAGGGGGAAGAGCTGATCCATACGGCTCCCTGCGGCGTGTGCCGCCAGGTCATGATGGAGTTCTGCGAGCCGGAGACGTTTCGCATTCTCTTAGCGTCTTCTCCGGAGGATTACGAAGAGTGGACGCTGGAACGGATGCTGCCCTTGGGGTTTGGACCGAAGAATCTGGCGTGAGGGAGAAAAAGATAAGACGATATAGCAGGAGGCAGGAATATTTCAGATGACAGGCAGGAAGAGAGGGTTTCCTTTCTTCCTGCTTTTCAAATGAAGCAAAAGGTTTCTTTTTTCTTATTTAGCAACTCCTTTAAAGAACAGGTCTGAGCGTTCTGGGAAGGTCAAAGGAGCGGCAATGGTTCGTTCAGCGTTTTCGTCTGGCTCTCTGACGGCAGATCACGCACATTCCGTCTGTGTTTTTGGGCGGGACGGGCTTGCCGCAGACGCTGCAGGACACCGTATGGATATTGACCAGAGGCTGTATGGACATTCGCTCCAGGGCAAAGGGTCTGGGAGCCGTCACTCCATTCTGGCGGCAGACGGTTTCGCAGAGGCCGCAGGCGCTGCAGCGCCAGGGAGTGATATACATGGTGCGGAGGCCGCCGGCCTCTTCGGACAGCTGCAAAGCTTTCCCGGGGCAGAGTGTGATACAGGACCCGCAGCCATAGCACTGATCGGTGAACTGGGGCAGTGAGACCGTATAAGTCCGGTGGACAGAAGCGCTGTTGCTGCCGGAAACCGCAGGGCTTTCGGGCATACTTTGGACACGCGGGGAAGCGCCGGCGTCGCCGGTATGTTCGGCCAGGGCCTGGGAGAGCAGATAGCGGTAGATCAGTCCGTCGCCATCACCGTCCTTCTCTCCGGGGAGCTTCGGCACCAGATCCAGGGCGGCCCGCGTCATAGTCTTCGTGAGCTGGGAGAAGAGATGGCGGCGTGAAAAGGAGGGGATCTCCTCCTCGTATGTACGGCCCTGGAGCAGGAGAATGCGTCGGGAGTATTCCTCCTCGCCCAGAAAGATCATCACCTGCCTGAGATTGACACGAAGCTGTTCCCAGTTACCGGTGCGGGTGCACTGGGGACAGGCGTTTAAATAAAGGACAACTTTGGTATGCAGGGCCAGGTAGGCGATGAGCTCCCAGGGCAGGGATGCCAGACACGCGACTTTTAGATGGCATTCCTGCGGGTCGTCCTTACAGCCGATGAGAACGGTGCGGGACAGATCCCGGCCTTCCAGATATTTTTTGTGACTCTCGCAGGAGGGAGCCAGCGCCCTGGAAGGGCAGGCCGATACGCAGAGGCCGCAGTCCGTACAGCGGGTCCAGTCAGGCGCCGTGGCCGGTACGCCGGAAAAGACCTGTTCCGGGCAGATCCGGGCGCAGGCATCGCAGGACATGCGGCGCTGCCGCTGATTGATGCAGGCGTCCTTTTGCAGCTCAGGGTGGGGCAGTCTGGTGAATGTATCTGTAATTTGTCTGGACAGAATTCCCATGAAAGTATCTCCTTTTCCCGTACTATATCATAATAAGTATGATTGTACCTTATCAGACGAAGTCTGTCTACCCCGAAGGGGTATGAATTCACGGCAAACGCAAGCTTTTACAATGCAAAATATATGATCCAATTCGGACACTATTGTTTGATGCCTGTATTCAGTCCTCTAAGAACTTTATACAGATATTTTGGATCATAACCGCATTTCTTCCTTTTGCTCGCTATTC
>JAAVZR010000013.1 GCA_022791755.1 Lachnospiraceae bacterium | reverse complement strand
CTTCAAATATGGTGACAAAGAAAAGGATATCTAATAAAAACATTCCCACAAGAATGCAGTGTCTATGGAACACTGATTTTTGTGGGAATGTTTCTGTCAGGGGCTCAAATGCTTAAAATCTGGCATTTCCCGACAGCCCCTTTTACTTATACAATAGTAAAGGAGCTTCTAATATGCAAACATGCAAAAAGAGAGTTTCAGTCCTTCTTCTGACCCTCTCCCTCCTCTTCACCGCCTGTGCCGCCCCCAAAACCTACTCCCGATATCAGTTTATCTATATTGACTGCCTGGATACGGTATGTGTCATCGACATATATCTCCACGAGGATCAGGATCCTGACTTCATAAAGGATGCCATCCACGAAGAGCTGCTGCGCTATCACCGGCTCTTTGACGCCTATCACTCATACGACGGCGTCACCAACATCCACACTGTCAACGAAAGAGCCGGAGCAGGGCCCGTGACCGTTCCTCAGGAGTTACTTTCCCTGCTCATTTTCTGTCTTGAGGAGGGGGCCCGTATCGATTACCGGACCAACCTTGCCTTCGGGAGAGTGACCAGGATCTGGAAGGATTTCTTTAACGACGTATCTGACGGCGGTATGGAAGGGCGGGAGTTCGCTTCCGGTGAGCTTTCTCTGCCGCCGCAGGATATTCTGGCCGCTGCCGGGATGCACACGGACCCCGCCCGGATCCTTATTGACACGGAAGCTTCCTCCGTCTCTCTGTCTGACCCGGATATGCTGCTGGACGTGGGGGCTGTGGCCAAAGGATATATAGCGGAGAAGCTAAGCGATTTCATCAGAGATCTGGGTGTAGAGTCCGCCTGTCTGAACCTGGGCGGCAATATCAAGGTGGTGGGAGAGCGAAAAGACACGGACGGCCGCCGCTACTGGACCGCCGCCGTCAAAGACCCCGTCACGCTGGAGCCTCTCTCCGTCGTGCTGAAGCTCACCGACGGCATGACTGTGGTCACCAGCGGCAACTATGAACGATATGTACAGATCGACGGCACACGCTACTGCCATCTGATCGATCCGGATACCCTGTATCCCGTACAGGGCATGGCCTCCGTCACTGTCGTGGCGAAAGACTCCGGCCTGGCCGATTATCTGTCCACCGCACTCTTTACCGTCGATGTGGAGCGCGGGCAGGAAATCCTGTCCCTCTACCCGGACGCGGAAGCGCTGTGGATCACTTCGGACTATGAGATATACCGGACAGAAGGCTTTGACTCCTGTCTGGTTCCATGACTGCGGACAGCCTTCACCCTGCAAACCGGTAACCCACCCGCGGCACCGTGAGGATATATTCCGGATCCGACGGGTTCTCCTCAATCTTTTTTCGCAGATTGCGGACATGGGAGAATACGGTCCGCAGGTCCCCCAGGCTGGGCTTCTTCCAGATATACCGATATATCTCCTCGAAGCCCAGGGTCTCACCCCGGTGGTTGAGAAAATATACCAGTAATTCAAACTCTGTGGGGGACAGATAGATCCTCTCCTGTCCCCGCATCAGTACATGTTCCCGCACCGACAGCAGAAAGGGACCAAAACCCATATCTTCCGCCGGCGAAGGGGTATGTCTGTGCATTCTGCGAAGCACCGCCTCCATATGGGCCTGCAGCACCGGATAGCGGAAAGGCTTCGTCAGATAGTCGTCTCCTCCCATGCGCATGGCCCGCACGATCGTCTCTTCGTCATCCAGACAGCTGATAAAAATAATCGGACAGTACAGGGTCTTTCGCAGCTGGACGCAGATATCAATGCCGTCGGTCCCCGGCAGCATGATATCCAAGAGAATCAGGTCAAACTGTCTCTGTTTTACAGCGGCGTAAGCCTCTGTGACGTCATGGGCCACCGTCGTATCATAACCGCCTATCTTATTCAGATAATGCAGCAGGATATCGCAGTTTTCCAGATCGTCCTCGATCAGAAGAACGCTGTATCCGGACGGACGAAGGCCGCCTGCCCCGCCGGGGCCCGTATGAAGAGGTGCCTGCAGATTGCACATAGATTTCTTACTCCTGTCCCGCCGCGTGAGCGCCGGCCGTCTTACCGGAATAGAAGGCATAGCCCTGGGCCACGCCGCCGTAATTGGTATATCCCTTGGTATTCGTAAACAGTACGCCCATGGAATCCGTACCTACCGCATACAGCCCCTCGATCGCTTCGCCGCTCTCATTCAGTACCTGCATGTTTTCATTGACATCCAGTCCGCCGCAGGTACCGTAGATGTAGGGGGCTCCGGTGACGGCGATATAATACTCGCTCTCCGTATTGATGCTGCCCAGGCGCTCAAAGCTCTCCGGCGTTCTGCCAAAGGCATCCTCGCCGCCGTCAGCCGCCGCATTGTACTGTTCGATGGAGGCAGTCAGATTGTCAAGGCTCATGTTTTCGTTTCCGATGGCCTTTACCAGGTCCTCCAGCGTGTCGGCCTTATAGATGAAGCCCCAGCTGATCCCCTCCTCCAGCACCGCGTCGATATTGGCAAGGGGCGTATTCTCCGGCACGCCGCCCTGGCTTAAATACCTTCCGCTGGCAGCCACGGAGAAGCCCTGTTCCTTCAGTATCTGAATCTGCTCCGCCGAGAAGATCGTGTAATACTTTGCTCCCTTTTCATAGGCGCTCATGGCCAGACGGCTCTCCGCCACGAAGCGGCTGCCGGTCTGATCTACGGCCATGACCTCGCCGGAGCACACCATGCCGTAAGGAATATCGTTATCCATCCCCGACTCAAAGGTCTTTGTAATGATGTAGGGTGCCACGAAATGGGACATGGGCGGCATGTCGATGTTATAGGTCGCCGCTCCTGCCGAGAGAGCCATGCGGATACCGGCTCCGTCATTCTGAGCCATGCCGTAGAGATTCCAGGACTCTCCCAGATACTCTTTCTGCATCTCTGCATTGCCGCCGAAGCCGCCTGTGGCCAGGATGACAGCCTTCGCATGGATCGTCACCTGCGTGCCGTCCTGCTTCACCGCCTTGACTCCGGCCACCCGACCGTCCTCGATCAGAAGCTCCGTGGCCTCTGTCTCCAGCAGATACTGGCCCTTCATCTCGGTCTCATATTTCTGGTAAGCATTCGCAAAATACTGCTCTGTCAGTTCCTTATTTCCGCTGTAAGGGGCAAAGATCCCCCACTTGCCGCCCACAAATCCCTTGGCGGCGTCAAAGGCAAAACCGTTGGCAGTCATCCAGTCCAGCGTCTCGCCTGATCCGTCGATGAGCTGGCGGACGATCTCCGTCTTGGCATGCTGCGTACCGTCCACCATGGTATATGCGATCCAGTCCTCGTAGAGGGCATCGCCGTCCACCAGATTTTCACCGGCTTTCTTTACCCGTGTTTCCTTGGTAATGGGATCGCTCCACTCGGCATACTCGGCCGCCACCTGGCTGGGCGCATTGACGGTCATCGGGCCGGAGGTGATGGCGCTGGTGCCGCCCCATTTTCCTGCCTTGTCAATGGCCATGACCGAGGCTCCGCTCTCCGCCGCGCTCAGCGCTGCTGCGGTACCGGAACCGCCCATACCTACCACGGCCACATCCACCGTGTACTCTTCTGTCTGCGTGGATACGGCAGGCGCCTGATTCAGAAGCGACAGATCCGCCCCGGCCTGCTCGCAGCAGTCGCTGACAGCCATACGCACCGCCATGGAGGTGGAGGTGGCTCCTGTAACCGCATCTACGGCCAGGCTCTGATTCTCGATGATACGGGGAATCATATACTTCTCCACCATCTGCGGCATACCGTTGGTCTCGCCGTTTTCTCCTATCTCGATGGAGACGATCTGATTACCGGCGATCTCCACTGTCACCGGCACCCCCTTTGTCAGGCTAAAGCCTCTGGCCTCTGCCTGATATGTGCCATCCGTCATGGTAAGGCCTGTCTCCGACCCCTGGGTCGTCTCCGGCGCGGCTGTCGTGGCCGGCGCCGCCGGTTCCGTCGTCTGTACGCTCTCACTCTCCGTGGCCGGAGCGGCCGTCGTCTCCTGGCCGCCGGAGCAGCCCGACATCAGCACGGCTGCCGCCAGCAGGATACCGGCTGCCTGTTTCCATTTTTTCCTCATAGTAATCCTCCCTTTCTTCCCTTATGCGGGATGTTTCATTTATCCTCCTATTCACAGAAGATTGAGAAGATTATATCATATCCGGTCTCCTATTCCGTTGAAATTCCGTTGAAATTTTCGAGGGGGCTGTCTGCCCGCAGCCAGACGGTCATCTCCGTTCCCTCTCCCTCCCGGCTCTTTACCTCCAGCCGGCCTTTATGGAGCTGTATGATATGATAGCTGATGGAAAGCCCCAACCCGTTTTTTCCTCCTGCTCCCTTGCTCTTATATCTCTCAAAGAGCCGCTCCTGCTGTTCTTTACAGATTCCCGGCCCTTCGTCTCTCACAGACACAAAGCATTCCTCTCCCTCTATCCCCTGGCGCAGCCACAGCGTTCCCCTCTCGGGACTGTAGCGTATCCCGTTATCCAGAATATTATCCAGGGCCTGCTTAAGCCGGAAGCGGTCTCCTGTCACAAAGCATTCCTTTGTCTGCGTCCTTACCTCCACATGCACGCACTTCTCCTGCCCCCTGGCCCGCGCATCCTGCGCCAGCATCTCCAGCAGCTGACACAGATCAAAGGGTTCCCGTTCCAGACGCAGCTGTCCGTCTTCCAGACGGTAAATCAGAAACATATCGTCCGTCATCTTTCCCAGATACTCGGTCTTGCGGTCCAGCATATCCAGATATTTCTCCTGCTCCTTCGTCGGCTGCGCGATCTCATCCCGCAGCAGATCCAGATAACCTCCCATGGCAAAGAGAGGGCTTCGCAGATTGTGCACCATGTCCGTCATGAATCTCTGGCGGGTCTCCTGCGTGCGCACCAGCGTCTCATTGGAACGGCGCAGCTCTTCGGTCTGCTCCCTCACCTTTTTCTCCAGATTTACCGACAGGCTGTCCGCCTCGCAGAATTTTTTTCCGTACTTCATGCAGGTCGCCAGGGCAAACGCCACGATATAGGCAAACCGCATATACTGGGCAGGCATCAGCTCGATGTCAATCCTCCCCTGGGGAATATATCCGGCATAGAGCATACGGTAAAACAGCTCGTTTCCCAGAGCCAGCATACAGCCTGCCATGATAACCGGCGCTTCCGCTGTCCTGTGCAGCACGCCCTTCCCCAGAATCCAGGCTTGCAGCGCCATATAAAACAGGTAGGACGCCTGAATCCAGTCATTGCTGTAAGCCGGCCACAGCGCACAGCCCAGAGCCGTTGATATGACAGCCGCCGGTACGGCCCAGTCCATCCACCTGCGGCTCTCCCCCGGCACAAACTGCTGACAGACATAATAATTGATAAAACCCAGCTGGCGGTAGAAGGCCGTGGTTCCCAGATGAAAAAAAGCCAGGGCCGGGTGCCTGGGTATCAGAAGAAAATGGGCCAGCTCCGCCAGCGTAGACAGTGCCAGAAGCAGCAGATACGTCTCGCTGGGTTTCGGTAAGAATAAAGTCATACACATCAGAATCAGCATGACCGACAGCCCCACTGCGATCAGATCCAGCTGCATCCAGCCGTACTGGATCGCCGAGAGATTTGCCCGGCTTCCCAGAATCATTCCCTGATAGACATCATAGATGGAAGAATTGGTCACTTGCAGGACCACCCGGATCTCTTTCTCCTGCGTGTAGTCCCTCAGCTCATACAGCTCCCCCGAAGAGAGCCCTTCGCCCTGGCCGGTGACTTCGGTCCCGTTAAGCCACAGACGGCTGCTGTGGGGACGGGGAAGCAGAAAGCTCCACTGCCCCACATCCTCCACCTTCAGCACAAAGGTATAGGTATATCCCCGCATCCGGCGGATATACTGAATATCCCTTACCTCCTCCCCCGTAAGGCCCAAAAGCTCCTCCGGTTCGTAGCTCCCGGCAAACCGGCTCCACTGTCCGGTCAGTATGAAAGGTCCCTCCTCCGCCCTTTTATCGCAGGCTTCAGCCACCCCCTTCTCCACCGGTATGACCGGCGTATGGAGATTTACCCGGATAAACAGCCAGGCAACGGCCAGCGGAAGAAAAGCCAGGAGAACCAGACCTGCCGTATTTTTTCTTTTACATCCTTTTGCCTTCTTCCTCAATGATACCATCCTCCTCCCGCACCTTTTGCCACTGTGTCAGAAGCCTCTCAAAGGACCAGGCCGCATTGGCCGGGCTGGTGGAGGGCAGACGCACGGCAGGAATACCGCTGTCCGGCAGAATATACCTGTCATAGAGCTGCCCGGCTTTGGCTCCGTTTACGAAGACCTTCCGGATTGCGCTCATTTGAAGCAGGCCTGCCACATCGGCCGGCGCCACGCCCCGGATCGAGCTGTCGCTGGAGCCGCTGATCTCACAGGAAGCGATCACATCCCAGAGGGCGATCCTCTGCCGCATCAGAAAATCCTTTTTCTGCTCTATGGTTTTTGGAACCTCCTCCCCGGTGACAGCCGCCAGTACCTTCCAGAAGCGGTTCTGAGGATGGCCGTAATAAAAACCCTGTTCTCTGGATTTCACCGAAGGGAGACTTCCCAGTATCAGCACGCGGGAATGCCCATCCCACACCGGGGCAAAGGTATGCACCACCCTATTTCTGTTCTGGTACAGGCTCATAGGTCAGATCAATTCCCAGCTTGCGGAAGGTCTTATAATCGGCTGACGACAGCTGCACGGACGCATGAGCCATGCACCCCTGAAGGCGGGGCAGCTGCTTCATGGCACGCACGGCATCCGGATTGGAGGCGGCGCTGGCGGACAGAGCGATCAGCACCTCGTCGCTGTGAAGCCGGGGATTCCTGCTCCCCAGATATGCTGTCTTCAGGTACTGGATCGGCTGAATTGCCTCCGGTGACACCAGATGCGCCTTATCCTCTATGCCGGCCAGCGCCTTCACCGCATTCAAGAGCAGCGCCGCACACGCACCCAGCAGCTCCCCTGTGCGTCCCGTAATCATTCTGCCATCCGGCAGCTCCAGCGCCGCCACCGGAACGCCTCTCTCCCTGGCGGTATTCAGAGCCACGGGAACCACACTGCGGTTTTCCACCGTGATCTTAGTATTGCGCATCAGCAGTTCGATCTTATAGCGCTCGTTCTCCACATCCTTGCCTTCCGCCCGCTTAATCAGCGTCTGATAATACCGGCGCAGGATTTCCTGGCGGGAAGCCTCCCGGCAGGCTTCATCATCGCTGATACAGAGCCCTACCATATTTACCCCCATATCGGTGGGAGATTTGTAGGGACATTCTCCATAGATCGCCTCAAACACGGAGCGCAGCACCGGAAAGATCTCCACATCACGGTTATAGTTGACCGCCGTCGTGCCATATGCCTCCATATGAAAAGGATCGATCATATTCACATCGTTTAAGTCCGCCGTAGCCGCCTCATAGGCCAGATTCACCGGATGGCTTAAGGGCAGGTTCCATATGGGAAAGGTCTCAAACTTTGCATAACCGGCCCGGATCCCCCGGCGGTTCTCATGATACAGCTGAGACAAACAGGTGGCCATCTTACCGCTGCCGGGCCCCGGCGCCGTGACCACCACCAGGGGACGGCTGGTCTCAATATAGTCATTCTTGCCAAAACCGTCCTCGCTGATAACCAGCGGTACATTGTTCGGATAATTTTCGATCACATAGTGCGTATAGACCCGGATTCCCACAGCCTCCAGACGTTCGCGAAACAAATCTGCCGCTTTCTGCCCGGTATACTGCGTGATCACCACACTGCCCACGTACAGTCCCCTCTCGGTAAAGAGCTGCTTCAGCCTCAGCACATCCCGGTCATAAGTGATATCCAGATCGCCGCGGACCTTATTCTTCTCAATATCCCCTGCATTGATCACGATCACGATCTCGGCCTGATCCTTTAGCTGCATCAGCATGTTCAGCTTGCTGTCCGGCGCAAAGCCCGGCAGGACACGCGAAGCGTGGTAATCGTCATACAGCTTGCCGCCGAATTCCAGATACAGCTTGTCCCCAAAGCTGGCGATCCTCTCCCGGATATGCTCTGACTGCATCTGCACGTATTTGTCATTGTCAAATCCTTTTTTCATTCTTCGTACCCCTCGTCTGTACATATTCTGCTTTTTACATTGCACGTAAGAAAGCCCGAAAACCGCAGGGTCTCCGAGCTTATCGTTTCGGTCTGTATTTTTATTTTACTATAGGAAAAGCGGAAATTCAACCGTTTTCTGTCTTACACCAGCTCTATCAGCACTTCCATGGCGCCGTCGCCCTTGCGCTGGCCGATCTTCACGATACGGGTGTAGCCGCCGTTGCGGTTCACATACTTGGGAGCGATCTCATCGAACAGCTTTGCCGGAAGGTCTACTTCCTTCGTGCCCTTCTTCCGGCCGGCCACCGTGGCGGGAACCTCTTTTACGGGATACAGCACCCTGAGCATCTGGCGGCGGGCATGGAGACGGGAGGGCTTATCCTTGCGGATGGTCTTCTCCACCTCATCGTATACCGTCTTCTTCTTGCCGTCCACGACCTCTTTCACACGCTTGCCATCCTTGTCCTTGCGGGCTACCTTGGCCTTGACGGTCACTTCCTCGTAGTTATCCTTCTCACGGATTGCCATGGCGATCAGGCCCTCCGCGATCCCGCGGACTTCCTTGGCTCTGGCCTCGGTGGTCACGATCTTTCCGTTGTATAAGAGATTAGTGGTCAGGCTTCTGAGCATCGCCTTTCTCTGGCTGGATGTTCTGCCAAGCTTTCTATATGCCATTGCTTTTTCCTCCATCTGTGGGACGTTCTGTCATGCCCGTCGGCCTTACTGGCAGAACGCCTGTTTCCACGTTATCACATATTTTTACTCGTCACTGGGATTTAACTCCAGGCCCAGCTCCTTCAGCTTCGCAAGCACCTCCTCTAAGGACTTGCGGCCCAGGTTACGGACCTTCATCATATCCTCGGAAGTCCGGTTGCACAGTTCTTCCACTGTGTTGATACCGGCTCTCTTTAAGCAGTTATAGGAGCGCACCGACAGCTCCAGCTCGTCGATGTTCATCTCCAGCACCTTCTCCTTCTCATTATCCTCCTTCTCCACCATGACTTCCGCCGTCTTGGCATTCTCAGAGAGGTCAATAAACAGGTTCAGATGCTCACTCAGCACCTTGGCAGCCAGGCTCACAGCCTCGTCAGGCGCCAGAGTACCATTGGTATATACGTCCAGAGTCAGTTTGTCATAGTCGGTGATCTGACCCACACGGGTATTCTCCACCGTCATATTCACACGCTCCACAGGAGTGTAAATGGAATCGATGGCAATCACACCGATGGGCAGGTCATCTCCCTTATTCCGGTCTGCGCTCACATAGCCGCGGCCGGTCGTGATGGTCAGCTCCATGTTCAGGCGGCAGTCTGCTCCGCCGCTTAAGGTAGCGATAATCTGATCGGGATTCATGATCTCAATATCGGAATCCGTTTTGATGTCAGCAGCCGTAACCACACCTTCGCCTTCAAACTCCACGTAAGCAGTCTTCGTCTCGCCGGAGCTGGAATGATTCTTGATGGCGATACATTTCAGATTCATCACAATCTCCGTCACATCTTCTTTGACGCCCGGAATCGAGCTGAATTCATGAAGCACACCATCAATCTTCACCTGACTGATCGCAGCCCCAGGCAAAGAGGACAACATGATTCTTCTGAGCGAATTGCCGAGAGTTGTGCCATAACCGCGCTCCAAAGGTTCTACAACGAATCTACCATATCTTTTGTCTTCGGATATTTCAGCGATTTCAATGTTGGGTTTTTCAAAATCGAACACGAATTTCCCTCCTTAACTGGGGTTATGTTTCACTGCCTGATCCTTTCGGATTACTTGGAATACAACTCTACGATCAGCATCTCGTTTACAGGAACGTCGATCATGGCCCTGGTGGGCAGCTGCTTCACGGTAATCGTGAAGGTCTCGGCGTCCGCATCCAGCCACTCGGGAACCAGACGGCCGCCTGTGGTCTCAAAAATGTCCTTATATCTCTGAGAATCTCTGTGCTTCTCAGCAATCGTGATCACGTCGCCCGCCTTGATGCTGTAGGAAGGAATATTCACTCTCTTGCCGTTCACCAACACATGCTTGTGATCAACAATCTGTCTGGTCTCCTGTCTGGTACGTCCGAAACCGGCACGGAACAGCACATTGTCCAGTCTGGCCTCCAGAAGAATCATCAGGTTCTCACCCACCATACCGTTCATCTTCTTGGCCTTTGTATAATAATTTCTGAAGGGTTTTTCCAACACACCGTAGATGAATTTGGCCTTCTGCTTCTCACGCAGCTGAGTACCATATTCACTTACTTTTCTGTTTGCTCTCTTTAACTCTCTGCTTGATTTCTTATCGATGCCTAAATATACGGGATCGAGCCCTAAGGATCTGCATCTTTTAAGAACCGGAACTCTATTAACTGCCACGATTTAGTACCTCCTAATTAAACTCTTCTACGCTTGGGCGGACGGCATCCGTTATGAGGAACGGGTGTAACATCCTTGATACTGGTAACCTCGATGCCACAGGCCGAAAGGGCGCGAATCGCTGCCTCTCTCCCGGAGCCCGGCCCCTTTACCATAACATCTACTGTCTTAAGCCCATGTACTAAAGCCGCCTTTGCCGCAGTTTCAGCAGCCATCTGAGCCGCGTAAGGAGTAGATTTCCTTGAACCTCTGAATCCCAGACCGCCTGCACTTGCCCATGATAAGGCGTTTCCCTGTGCATCCGTCAACGTCACGATTGTGTTGTTAAAGGAAGACTGGATATGCGCTTGTCCGTGTTCAACGTTTTTCTTGACACGTTTCTTTGTCACTTTCTTTGCTGACACTTTCTTAGCCATTCTAAACTAACCTTTCCTTATACAGGTTCCTTTCTATAAAAAT
>JAAVZR010000012.1 GCA_022791755.1 Lachnospiraceae bacterium | reverse complement strand
CGCTTTCAAAGACGGAAAAATCGCAAAATTCGGAACGGTAAAGGAGGTGATGACCAGAGAAATTCTATCCCGGATTTACCAGGTGGACTTTGAAATCATGGAGATTCAGGGGAAACCACTGTCTATTTACTATTGATCGGAGCCATCCGAAAAACGAAAGGAGATTATTATTATGAGAAAGAAACATTTATTCGCTTTGGTTTTCACCATGGTGGTGAGTCTGGGGCTTACTGCCTGCGGTACGGGCCAGACTCCTGCCGACAGTACAAACCCATCTTCCGAAAGCACGCAGAACCAGGAGTCTCAGACCCCGGATACCGTGACCATCACAAGCCTGAACGGAAACAATGAAATGTTTGAACTGGAGGTTCCTTACAACCCGGAGCGCATCGCCATTTTAGATATGGCGTCCATGGATATTCTTGATAACCTTGGAGTAGGCGACCGCATCGTAGGATCCGCCAGTACATCGCTGGATTATCTTCAACAATACGTTACAAATGACAATGTAGCAAACCTTGGAACCATCAAGGAGGCGGACCTGGAAGCGGTCATGGCCTGCGAGCCTGACATCATTTTTATTGGCGGCAGGCTGTCCAAATCTTACGACGACCTCAGCGAAATCGCGCCGGTAGTCTACCTTGCCACCGACAGCGAAAAGGGAGTAGTGGAAAGTGTTGGCGCCAATGCGCGCACCATTGCTTCTATCTTTGGGCTGGAGGACCAGGTGGATGACAAGATGGCCGGCTTCGGGGATCGAATCGCCGCCCTCCGGTCCTTTGCGGAAGGAAAAAACGCCATCATAGGGCTTGTCACAAGCGGCGGCTTGAATGTGCTTGGCAATGACGGAAGATGCTCTGTCATAGGGCGGGAAATCGGCTTCGAAAACATAGGCATTGATGCCAATATCGACACTTCGACCCATGGAAATGAGGCTTCCTTTGAGTTCATCGTGGTGAAAAATCCCCAGTATCTGTTCATCATGGATCGTGATGCCGCCATTCAGTCAGAAGGGGCAAAACTGGCACAGGAAATCGTGGAAAATGAACTGGTTATGGAGACTGATGTCTATAAGAGCGGAAATATCGTATATCTGGCCCATCCGGCAGTATGGTATACGGCAGAAGGCGGCATCACTGCATTGGATCTGATGCTTCAAGATTTGGAAACAGAACTTTTAGACTGATCCTTCTATAAAACGATATCCGAAACATAATGAAGCGGGAGTCCGGCGAGATTACTTTGCCGGACTCCCGCTTCATGCATTATGTCGGAAAATTGTGCGGAAATAGTTTGTACCGGGGAAATTATACCATAGCCAATTACGAAAAGCAATCCCTGTTCTACGTCCCGTTCCGACTATCCAGACCGTCAAGGGACGCGTAGTATTTTTTCGCACAGGGAGCGAAAAAGTCTCCACTCTGAAACCCTTGACCATCTGGATTTTTGCCGTTGCCATTTCGCTGCCGAAAATGGGGAACAGGATTTTACAATCCTGCCGCCGCACCGAAAAGTTTTCCGTCAATAACTCAAAAAAGCACTTGACAAAACGCTTTGTGAAGACCCGGCCCATCTATGTAAACACACCAGAACATGTCACGGCTCACCTTCTGGTCTGCATGATTGCCCTTATCATGATGCGGATCATACAGAAGCGGATCCGGGACAGCGGCAGTATGGACATAGACCCCGATGCCTACTGGGGCGGATGATCCGAATCTGGAGCTGGAGCTGATACTGAACGCCTTTGGAATCAGCCTGCCTGCAAAGCTGTGCCTCCGGGCCGGGCTGAAACATATCAAAACCGAAATAGAGATATTCCCCAGGCTCAATAGCATTGTAATCACAGCCGGTATTCCGTATCGGGTTCGTTGCTTTAGCGAGGGTTTATGGCATGTATATTTTTTAGGTTATTATCATTTTACGACTGCCATCCGAATCTCCTTATCCGAAGCCCTGGTTTTTTGCAGTGATTTTTTAAGGCTTACCGTGTAAAACCGATCTTTCTCTGTGCAGGCCAGGGACAATCACGCCATTGTCCAGCGCTTTCTTCCGCTTTTCCTGCCAGCAGGTCTGTGGCAGCGTCTGCAATATAGCCCAGATAGCTCCCGGCAGAACTGTCGCCGCACAGCAGCTTCCACATCAAGCCGCCAAAAAGGTAGGACCGGGCAAATTCACGCCAGCTATGCAGCTCCTCCACAACCTTTTGGGAGAGATCCCAGAGAATACCAACCGCCTCGCTCTCTGTGAGCCAGCCCAGATAGCATCCCCAACGGGCCAGCATCGCCGCCCGGCCAATATCCCATCCAGCCATGAACCCAGGGGCATACTGACTTTTATACCGTTGTGCAAACCTCCATGCCCGTCTGGCAGACTCACAGTCATCCTCATCCATCGTTTCGTCCATCAGTTCTTCCGGCGAGGTCGCCTCCCCATAAAGCTGATACCGCAGAATATAGCCCTCCTGTGTCAGATAGCGGATCATACCCAGCAGATCGCTGCGGCCGTCTATCCCCCAGGAGCGGCGTACCAGGGACACGACTCTCTGTTCCATAACAGGGATATGCTCTTCCACATCCATACTGTTCAGATTGTGGTCGTTAAGGGTCGATACGATACCAGACAGCAGGATGCCAAAGCGTTCCCATTTTGCGTCCTCTTTTTGATACGGGACCGGTTCCGGCTCAGGCATGGCCTCAAGCCGGGCCATTGTTTCTTCCAGGGTGGTATAAAGACGTTCTTCCATTTCCGGATCAAACGAGAGTTCTTCCGCATCGTCCGCATCTTCCAGCTCCAGTGTCTCCAAAGCCGCCGCGATCACGCCCATATCCTCTCCGAACAGCTGTCCCATCAAGTTCTCAGCAGTAGATGAAGTCGCCTCAGCAACTTTATCATTTACCATTTTTTGCAACAATTCCCCGTTGACAGCCATCTGCGCCATGCTGTCAGCCCCGAAGATCTGGCCGAGGATTTCCACCTGACGTTGCGTGTTGGCGTTAATCTGTTCGTCTGCTTCAGGGCCAGAGATAGATCCGCTCTTTTCAGCGTCGGCCATCTCGGTTTCACTGATTCGTTCGTTGCTTTTTTCAATAACCTTTTTTATAGAATCCGTGGCCTGCTCACTGGCTTGCTGCGCCCGTTTTCTAATCTCGTTGATATCAAACATTTTCAGTCCTCCTTGTCCGGAAGGAGCAGGAACGCTCCCATTTCTCCCTATGTATTTTTCTCATTGAATTCCATATAGCATATCCGGCGGATCTCTGCTTATAAACAGGTCAATACCGAAATATACTATTCGGACGAATTGACTCATTTTGACAATTCAAGGCGCAGGGGCCGCTTTTAATTTCTCCAGGGCGTCCACAATCGCGTTCAGTTGGAAATCAACCGTTTCATCAGCGGCCTCGGCAACAAACAGGGGGAGCGTATCGGGGATCGCTCTGCGTACTACCATCGCTGTCAGACTTAAATTCGTAAATAGATTGATCCTTGCCGTATCCGCCTTTATCCCAAAGTTTTCTAAAATTTCTCCGAAAAGACAGAGCTGCTTTTTGCGAAACACTTGATAGCTTTCCTTTGACAGACGCTTAAAAATAAGCTGTTGTTCTTCAATCGTTAAAATGGCAATCCCATTTTTCTCTCCATAGCAGCAGGCACAAAGAAATTGTTTCACAGCGTCACGCCAGCTTAAAGAAGGATCGGCCATCAGCTTTTTCACATACCTGATGATTTTGGGCTGTTGCAGGTAAAGCGTTTCAACAATCAAATCTTCTTTCGTTGAGAAAAAAGAATAAAAGAAAGTTCGCGAAATACCAACTTTTTTATATATCTGCTCCACGGTCGTATGTTGTATGCCTTGTCTTGCCATCAGTTCAAGCCCAACCGTAACAAGCTCCGTTCTGATGCGTTCTCTATCCTCCTCAGAATAAGCTACCTTCGGCACTCCGTCACCCTCTCATAATAAAAACAAATCTCAAAGTTTATTTTTATTTTAGCATATTTAATAAGATAATACAAGAGCGAAACGCTCTAAGTCTGAAGGAAAATCAAACCTGTCAGATCCAGGAATGTGTGGCCTTTATTTATTTCAACAAAATCTAAACTCCTATAAAAAGCCAAAAGAAAACTGCTATACAATCGGCTGAACCTTTTGCATAGCAGTTTTTGTTTTTACGTTTACCTGGTATTCGCCATACGTTTTATAGCGTTTCCTTGTGAGCTACTGCCTCACCCCGGACCCCTCCTCTTATGGTATGACAGATTTCTCTCGCCGGCCGCTGTCTCTACCTTCCCAGCTGCGCGAGTCTTTCTTTCACCTGCTCCATCATCTGAGCGTATTTTTCCTTCTTAGCCTTCTCCTCCTCGATCTTTGCAGCCGGAGCACGGCTCACAAACTTCTCATTGGAAAGCATCCCCTCCACGCGGGCCAGTTCTTTCGTCAGACGCTCCTCCTCCTTCGTAAGCCGCTCGATCTCCTTCGCCACATCCACCAGCTCCGCCAAAGGCAGATAGAGGACTGCCTGATGGACCACCGCTGATACGGCGTCATCGTCGATCCCGGTCCTGTCCGCCTGCACCGTCACCTGGCTGGCGGAAGAAAGACTGGCAAAAAAGACCTTGCCTTTCTCAAAGATATCCCGCACCTTTTCGCTGTCTGAGACCACATAGACATGGGCCTTCTTGGCAGGAGGCACATTCATGGAGCTGCGCACATTGCGGATGGCGCGCACCGCCTCCTTGATCCGGCTCACCGCCTCCTCCTCCACCGGAAAGCTTCTGTCATCCCGGTATTCCGGCCAGGAAGAGATCATGATCGATTCCTCCTCATCCTGCAGCGTGCAGAAGATCTCCTCGGTGATGAAGGGCATGTAGGGATGCAGCAGCTTCAAGGACTGCAACAACACGGTCTTCAGCGTCCACAGAGCCGCCGCTTTCGTGGTGTCTCCCTCCTGATACAGACGGGGCTTGACCATCTCGATATACCAGTCGCAGAATTCCTCCCAGATGAAGTCATACACCTTCTGCAAAGCGATGCCCAGCTCATATTTATCCAGATTTTCCGTCACATCCTTTACTAAAGTATTGCACTGTGACAGAATCCACTTATCCGCGTCGGTCAGCTCCGAAGGAGATGCCTCCACTGCCGGCGCCTCCTCCATATTCATCATGATAAAGCGGGAGGCGTTCCATATCTTATTGGCAAAGTTCCGGCTGGCCTCCACCCTCTCCCAGTAAAAACGCATGTCATTGCCGGGAGCATTGCCGGTGATCAGCGTCATGCGCAGAGCGTCGGCGCCGTATTTATCAATAACCTCCAGAGGATCGATGCCGTTTCCCAGCGATTTACTCATCTTGCGCCCCTGGGAATCCCTCACCAGTCCGTGCATCAGCACCGTATGGAAGGGCTCCGTGCCGGTCTGCTCCAGGCCGGAGAATACCATCCGGATAACCCAGAAAAAGATGATGTCGTATCCTGTCACCAGCACATCCGTGGGGTAGAAATATTTCAGATCCTCCGTCTCCTGCGGCCAGCCCAGCGTCGAGAAAGGCCACAGCGCCGAGGAAAACCAGGTGTCTAAGGTGTCCTCGTCCTGAACCATGTGGATACAGCCGCATTTCGGGCATACGCCGGGTTTTTCCTTTGCCACCACCATCTCGCCGCATTCCTTACAGTAGTAGGCCGGAATCCGGTGCCCCCACCACAGCTGCCGGGAGATGCACCAGTCACGGATCCCCTCCAGCCAGTGCAGATAGGTCTTGCCAAAGCTCTCCGGAACGAATTTCAGCCGTCCGCTTTTCAGAGCCTCCATGGCCGGTTTTGCCATCTCGTCCATACGCACAAACCACTGAGGCTTCACCAGCGGCTCCACCGTAGTCTTACAGCGGTCATGCATACCCACATTGTGGACATGATCCTCCACCTGCACCAGAAGTCCCTGCGCCTTCAGATCCTCCACGATGGCTTTCCGGGCTTCATAGCGGTCCATACCGGCATATTTGCCGCCGTACTGTGCGTTGATGGTCGCGTCATCATTCATGATATTGATCTCCGGCAGATTATGACGCCGCCCCACCTCGAAGTCATTGGGATCATGAGCCGGTGTAATCTTCACACAGCCGGTCCCGAATTCCTTATCCACGTAAGAATCCGCAATGACCGGGATCTCCCTGTCCGTCAGAGGCAGCCGCAGCATCTTGCCCACCAGATGGGTATAGCGCTCGTCTTCCGGATTCACAGCCACCGCCGTATCGCCTAACATCGTCTCCGGTCTTGTCGTGGCAATCTCCACATAGCCGTCTTCACCTACGATCGGATAGCGGATATGCCAGAAATGACCGGCCTGCTCCACATGCTCCACCTCCGCGTCGCTGATGGAGGTCTGACACACCGGGCACCAGTTGATGATGCGGCTTCCTTTATAAATATAGCCTTTCTTATAGAGGCGGATAAAGACCTCCTGCACCGCCTCCGAGCAGCCCTCGTCCATGGTAAAGCGCTCTCTGTCCCAGTCCGCCGATGAACCCATGCGCTTTAACTGGTTGATGATGCGTCCGCCGTACTCTTTGCGCCACTCCCAGGCCCTCTCCAGAAAGCCCTCCCGGCCCAGCTCTTTTTTATCAATGCCTTCGCTCTTTAACTTATCTGTCACCTTGGCCTCTGTGGCAATGGCCGCATGGTCCGTGCCGGGCTGCCACAGCGCCTCATAGCCCTGCATCCTCTTATAGCGGATTAGAATGTCCTGCATGGTATCGTCCAGCGCATGGCCCATGTGCAGCTGGCCCGTGACATTGGGCGGCGGCATCACGATGGTGAACGGTTTCTTATCCGGGTTCACATGGGCCGCAAAATATTTCCTGTCCAGCCACTTCTCATAGAGCCGGCTTTCGATATTCTGCGGAGTGTAGGTTTTTTCCAGTTCCTTTTTCATAATGAGTTCTCCTCTCTCAAATAATAGTTTACTTTGTCTCACTCGCGGGCTTTCGCCCTATCCCAAAGCAGAAGCACTATCCCGGTCCTACCCTTCGGGTATCACCGGGCTCGTGTTTCTGCTTTGGCGCACTGCTCAATGCTTACGCGCAAAATAGCCCTTTCTGTGCCTGGGCACAGAAAGGGCGTATGATCGCGGTACCACCTTACGTTTAATACAGGGGACGCCTGTATCCTCTTAGGCCTTTAACGGGGCCAGCCGTGCCGGTCTACTCGCCTGTGATCCGCTCCTTACACCGGAGCGGGCTTTGAACCTGCCGGTTCGGAAGCCACCTTCCGCCTGCGCTGCCTTTAGACCGCCTTCCAGCCGATGGGCCGTCTTCTCTGGAGGGTGCATACGGGCGTACTCCTCTTCCTCTCTACCTTTCCTTAATCATACGGGCTGAGAAGAAGTTTGTCAAGCTCCATTTCTTTTTTTCCGAAATTCCCCTGTCCCCGGATCTGCCCGGAAGCTGTTTTTCATGCCCGACTCTCAGACAGACGCCAGCCTTATCATGCACAGATGCCGTCTCCTCCGGCCGGTCCGTCTTCGCCGGGCAAAAGATCATTTTCTGCCCAAATACCGGCAAACTTTTTCTCCGTATTTCATGTATTCCTCCCCAAACAGCTCCCTCAGAAAAGGCTCTTCCACTTTCACGATTTGCAGATGCAGCATGACAATGGCAAATACGGAAGCAGCCAGCAGCGCCCAATTAAAAAACATCGCCGCAATACCGATATACACAAGGTCAAAACCCAAAAAAGCCGGATTTCTGCTGATCTGATAGATCCCTCCCGTCACAAGGCTTGTCTTTTCTTCCTTTGAGACACCGGCTCTCCAGCTGTCCCGCATTGTCAGTACCGAAACGATAAACACAGCGGCGCCTGCTATCCCTGCACACGCCCCGGCAATTCTGACAGGCGCCATTAAAAAGCCTGTATTCAGAATGATGCTCAAAACTTCCACAGCCAGAACCGCATACGCGGCTGTCTTCATCGTTAATTCTGTGATTCTTTCGGAACCGGTCTTCCCCTTACCGATCTGATCCGTCTTGATTCCTTTCTTACTCTGGCTTATCATTTTCATAATATAGCATCCGTAAAACAGCAGCAAGATACCGATGCCTGTGATCTGAAATCCCATTCCGCACGCTCCTGTCATCATCATTTTATTGTTCCGATGATACCACGAACACCGCACCGGCGCAACCGATTTTCATGATAAGCAGAGAAATACCACATAAACCGCATCCTCCGCCCCTTTCACATCCTGCCTTCTCTTCCATACAATAAATTATAGAATCAAAATAAGGAGGATTCATGGAAGCATTGCTGTCTCTGAGCCATGTCAGTTTTTCCTACCACACGGTAGACGGAGAAACGCTGGCGCTTTCAGATATCAATTTTTCAGTTAATTCCGGAGAGTTTGCGGCGATCGTCGGTCCATCGGGCTGCGGCAAGTCCACTCTCCTTTCTCTTATATGTGGCCTGATTCAGCCGGAGAGCGGCGAAATCCGGATGACGGGACGGCGTATGGATCCGTCCCGCGGTATCGGATACATGCTTCAGAGGGATCATCTGTTTGAATGGCGCTCTGTCTATGACAATATCCTTCTGGGGCTTGAAATCCAGAAAAAGCTCACGCCGCAAAACATTAACCGGGTAGATCGGATGCTGGAAACCTACGGTCTGTCGTCTTTTGCCCGAATGAAACCTCAGGCCCTGTCCGGCGGTATGAAACAGCGGGCCGCTCTGATCCGTACTCTGGCGCTGGATCCGGATCTGCTTTTATTAGACGAACCCTTTTCTGCTCTGGATTATCAGACCCGGCTGGAGGTGACGGACGATATCGGCACCATCATACGCCGTGAAGGCAAGACAGCGATCCTGGTCACTCACGACTTATCCGAAGCCATCAGCATGGCGGACCGGATCATCATCCTCTCCCGCCGCCCCGGCGCTGTCAAGCAGATCCTCACCGTTTCTTTTCCCGAAGGATACGACACGCCCTTAAAAAAACGCAACTCGGAAGAGTTTTCTCATTATTTCAATCTGATATGGAAGGAGTTGAAATCGCATGGATAAACTATCGGAAGCTCAGCTGAACTATCTGAGAAAACGCAGTTTTCACCGCCGAAAAGTAATCTGGGGCCGTCTCGCTCTGCTCGTCATCCTGCTCGCGGCCTGGGAGACGGCAGCCCGCACAGGACTCATCAACTCCTTTATTTTCAGCTGCCCCAGCAGGGTGGCCCTGACCGCATGGGAAATGGCCTCCGACGGAAGCCTGTGGCTCCATCTGGGCGTGACGCTGGGAGAGACGCTGGTGAGCTTTCTGGCCGTGACATTTTTCGGTCTGCTGGCCGCTGTCCTTCTGTGGCTTTTTCCCGCCGCATCGGAGATCCTGGAGCCCTATCTGGTCATGCTGAACAGCCTGCCCAAATCGGCTCTTGCGCCGCTGCTCATCGTGTGGCTGGGCAATCGTATAAGTACCGTGATAGTGGCCGCCGTCTCCGTAGCTGTCTTCGGTTCCATCATCACCCTGCACACCGGCTTTCAGGAGATCGACAATGATAAGGTCAAACTGATCTATTCTCTGGGAGGCACCAAGAAGGATGTCATGTTTAAAGTCATTATTCCCGGCTCCATCCCCATGCTCATCAGCAATATGAAAGTCAACGTGGGACTTTGTCTGGTGGGCGTCATCATCGGAGAATTTCTGTCGGCCAAGGCCGGTCTGGGCTATCTGATTATTTACGCGTCCCAGACCTTTAAGATGGACTGGATGCTCATGAGCATCGTTATCCTGTGCCTGATTTCCACGCTGCTGTATCAGGGAATTCACATGCTGGAGAAAAAATGGTGATGGTAATCCGTTTACGAGGATTTTTATTCCCATCCCTTTGGGCTAGACGGACATCGTCCGGTAAGGTATACTATAAACCATACACGGACGGATCCTGTCCGAAAAAATTTTTATCCCCCAGAAGTAAAGTCCGTTTTATTGGACATCGTTTCTGCTATACTGTCCCTGTCAATCCGATATGCACACATTTTACTGTGTAAAAAACGACAGGGAGGATACCATCCATGATTATGAAAGCGGAATTTCACTACTGGGGAAACTACTACACTGTGATGCTTCCTGACGGAAGCCGTTTTTGCTGCGATAACAACGATTCCGACCGCGAGGAACTGGAATACGAACTGCTGGAGGCAGGATACCGGATCTGCTGGTAGCCCTCCTCCCATACCGGGAGAAAAATATGGAACGGATCATTCACGTAGAGATAACAGAAGAGATGGACCGGATGCCGGTGAAGGAACTGCTTCACCGGCTCCTCGGTCTGTCTGCCAGACAGGTAAGCCGGCTGAAGTTCCGGCCGGACGGCATCCTGGTCGATGGAACACGGGTCAGCGTGCGCCACATCCTTCAGGCAGGGCAGCGCCTGAGCCTGTCCCTGGAACCGGAGGCCCGGGGGTCTGACCATTTAAAGCCCTTAGAAGGCGTTCCGGATATTCGCTATGAGGATGAGGACATGCTGGTCATAAACAAACCGGCCGGTATGGTGGTACATCCCAGCCATGGCCACTATGACGATTCCCTGGCCAATCTTCTGGTCTATCACTATGGACGTCAGGGACAGCATCTGGTCGTTCGGCCCGTGGGACGGCTTGATAAGGACACCTCCGGCCTGCTGATCATCGCCAAAAACGCCGTGGCGGCGGCTTCCTTTGACAGGCAGCGTCGTGACGGCCGTCTGCATCGCCTCTATCTGGCTCTGGCAGACGGAACCCCCGTCCCGGACTCCGGACAGATCTGCGCGCCCATCGGCCGCCGGGAAGATTCCCTGATCCTGCGTCAGGTCAGAAAGGACGGGGAGCCGGCTGTCACCGATTACCAGGTCCTGAGCTCCGGCTCCCGCTGCTGTCTGGTACGCCTTCTGCTTCATACCGGACGAACCCATCAGATCCGCGTTCATATGGCATATATAGGTCATCCTCTGGCTGGCGACCCTTTTTATGGTACGGAACACTCCTTCGGCATGACCCGGACCGCCCTTCATTCCTGGCAAATCACCTGCTGCCAGCCTGTCACAGGAGAAAGGCTCTCTTTTAGCTGCGATATGCCAGAGGACATGAAACGGCTGGCGGAAAATCTGATTGCTCTGGGGGATTCTTAGTTTATGGACCGAACGGGACGGCGAGTTTCTGTTTGATGCTTTCGGGTGCTCTTTTGCGGTTTTCGTGGGGTTCGGTGAAATGATACCATGATGAGATTCTTTTGCGGGGGTAGACAGACTTTATCAGATAAGGTATAATGACCTCATTTGGGAGGAATATCATGCTGAAAAGAGAAGATGTGCTTTCACTGGGTTATCTCAAAAAAACGACTTTCTCCGGCTCCTGCCAGGGACTGCGGTTTCTGCTGCAAAGTGAGGAACAGGACGGCAAAAGGTATTTGCACGTCTTCGTCTGGCCGGAACCCTATGCTTTTGACTATACGCCGGATGAACAGAAACAGGACTGTACCCTTGAATTTTCCGAGGATGGGATCTGTCAGGCGGTGGAATGGATTAACCGCTTTCTGAGCCAGACATAAAATTTATTTATTCCTTCAGGCTGCCTTTCTCTATATGATCCCGAATGATCTGCTCTGTTATCTTGAACAGCTTTTCTGAACCCAGTTTTATTTTTCCCTGTCTCTTATAGATCTGTTCAGCAGTAACGTTATGCGCCTGCCAGTCGCCGCCATTGCTGTGATTTAATATAAGAGGCCGGAAATTATCCATTGCGTGAGCAAATTTCGACTCGGCAGTCTCGTATGCCCCGAATTCATCAAACAGTGCGGATAATTCTTCTTTTCGTCTTCAGAAAGAAAGGAGAATATACGTTCCTTGGCGTCATGCCGCACGGCAATAAAAAAGCCCCGCATACCGGGACCTTTATCGAGCGGATAACGGGAATCGAACCCGCCTATCCAGCTTGGGAAGCTGGTGTTCTACCAATGAACTATATCCGCATTGCTTTCTTATTCTACACCAGATTCCATAAAAAAGCAAGCCCTCTGATAAAAAAATTTAAAAGAACCTCCAAATCACAGCTGCCGGGTAAGAAAAGGCTTGATTTTCTACAGAATTTAGTATATACATTATACAATAAATATACTATTCAGCGGAAGGAGCCCCACACATACTCCCCACCGCCGAGACGAGGAGGATAAAAAGATGAGCGACAGATTAAAAGCAGGCGTCCTGGGCGGGACCGGTATGGTGGGACAGCGTTTCATCGCCCTGTTGGAAAACCATCCCTGGTATGAGGTGACAGCCATAGCCGCCAGCCCCCGCAGCGCGGGAAAGACTTATGAGGAGGCAGTGGGCAGCCGCTGGAAGCTGGATACGCCCATGCCGGAGCGCGTCAAGTCCATCGTGGTAAAGGACGTAAACGATGTGGCGTCGGTAGCCGCCGGGGTCGATCTGGTATTCAGCGCCGTGGATATGACCAAGGACGAAATCCGGGCCATCGAAGAAGCCTACGCAAAGGCCGAGACGCCGGTCATCTCCAATAACAGCGCCCATCGCTGGACACCGGACGTGCCGATGTTGATACCGGAGCTGAACCCGGAACACGCCGAGGTCATTCCTTTCCAGAGAAAACGGCTGAACACCGTGAGAGGCTTCATCGCCGTGAAGCCCAACTGTTCGATTCAGAGCTATACTCCGGCCCTCCATGCACTTCGGGAGTTCGGGCCCAGGGTAGTGGTGGCCACCACCTATCAGGCTATCTCCGGTGCGGGCAAGACCTTTAAAGACTGGCCGGAGATGGTAGATAATATCATACCCTATATCGGCGGCGAGGAAGAAAAAAGCGAGCAGGAGCCCTTGCGCATCTGGGGCCGTCTGGAAAACGGCGTGATCGTAAAGGCAGCGGCACCTCTGATCACAACCCAGTGTATCCGCGTACCGGTGAGTAACGGCCACACAGCCGCCGTGTTTGTCTCTTTTGAGAAAAAGCCCTCCAGAGAAGAGATCCTGTCCCGCTGGGCATCTTTTAGCGGAGAACCGCAGAAACTCTCCCTTCCCAGCGCTCCCAGGCAGTTCATCCGCTATTTTGACGAAGAGAACCGTCCGCAGGCCGCCCTGGACCGGGATTATGAAAACGGTATGGGCGTATGCCTGGGACGGCTGAGAGAGGATACGGTATACGACTATAAGTTTGTAGGCCTGTCTCATAATACGGTACGCGGCGCCGCCGGCGGAGCGATCCTCTGCGCGGAGCTTCTGACAGCAAAGAAATACATCGAAAAAAAGTAATCAGATATCGCTATAGGAAATCAGCTCCACATCCTGTGAAAGAAGCCACTGCCTGACCGCCGGATCGCACAGCATCTCCACCTCCCTGGTGCGGTTCACTGTCAGGCTGGAGGTGCGAAGCAGAAAGGCGTCCAGATAGCCGGGATGGCAGACAAAGACATTGGGCATATCGGGACGGGCGTTTTCCACTCCCTTCTTCAGGCACTCAAACGGATCATAATCGGGAGTCATGCTGTCCATGGGGCAGCAGGCGATGGGCCGGCCGGCAAACATCCCTGTGGGGCTGGCAGGCGTCATGTCACAGTAGCGCAGTCCGAAACGTCTGGCCACAATGGCCAGTCCCTCATAAAGATTGTGGCTCATGACGGCGTGAGCCTCAAAATAAGCGGGATCTGCCCCTGTCAGCTCCACGAAGCGATGATACTGGGCCTCGATTTCCAGGACCGCCTCGTCCAGCACGACGAAATCTTCCCCCCTTGCCCAGGCTTCCCGGTAGGTTTTACTGCTCTTGAAATTGCCGTTTTCGTCCAGCAGGCTGGGGATTTGATCCGGACTGGCGCAGGGTTTGCCCAGGCAGACATTGGTGTGCTGTCCCAGGCAGACGCCGGTGCCCTTCAATAGCGCCAGGCCGTGTTCCGCCTCCGGCATATTGGGCATGACGCCGGCACTGCGGATCAGACCATCCTTCACACTTTTAGCAATACCATAATTGACGGCCTCGCTGTACCCCACATCGTCCGCACGGATAATAAGCTGAATCATAAACACCTTCTCCTTTCTTATCTTAATGAAGCCGGGGTTCCGGAGATTTCCGGACACCTGGCTTCATTTTGTAATACCTAAAATTCTTTTTATGTATTTTTTTCATTATATCAGACAGTAAAAATGCGGTCAATGAAAATTTCCCGGTTCTTTAGCAGTTCTCTCCTGCCAGATCTTTGGCCGTAAATCCCATGAAATATGTCAGCGCCGTGGTGACCACTATGGTAATACCCACGCCGATACAGCCATGAACCATGTTTGTGGTGCCGCCGCCCACATAGCCCAGGACAGCAAGAAAATTTGTGGCTCCCATCACATAGGTTCCCACATGCATCAGGCCGCCGTAGAGACCGCCGCAGAAGCCTCCGATGGCCATGGCGATAAAGGGTCTCTTATATTTGAAGCCGATGCCGTAGAGTACGGGTTCCGTCACGCCGCCCAGAATTCCTGACACAAAATAACCCAACGCCAGAGATTTCTCTTCCTTATCACGCAGCCGCAGGAAGGCTCCCAGTGCCATGCCGAAAGCAGCCCAGGTGGCATAACCTCCGGCCACCAGGATAAAGGATTCCGATCCGTTAGTCAGCAAAGTAGTAATACCGAACATAATCAGTACGCTATGCATTCCGCTCATAACCAGGAACTCCCACAGAGCGGCCACGATAGCCACTGCCAGAAAACCTCCGGTCTCGCCAAAAGCCAGCAGGCCGTTTCCGATGAAATCGCCCAGGACGGAGCCCAGAGGAGCTAGCAGGCACAGTTCCAGCGGAGCCATGACAACCATGGTGAGAAACGGAGCGAAGATAGTGGACAGCATATCCGGAATCACTTTCCGGAAAAAGCGATCCACATAGCTCATCACCCAGACTGTCAGGACGATAGGCAGTACGCTCTGGGAATAGTTGTTCACAATACACGGAATCCCGTATACGTTAAAGGATGTCTCCGAGCCTGCCAGAGCCATAAACTCCGGAACCAGCAAAAGGCAGGCGGCCATCATGCCCAGCACCGGGTTCAGATTCAGCTTCTTAGACGCCGTATATCCCAGATAGACAGGCAGGAAATAGAAAAACGCATTGTACATAAAATCGCACAGCATATACATACTGCTCTCCGCAGTAATCAGAGAAAGCATGCCCGGTCCTATGAGTACCTGTATGGTGCGGAACATGGCAGCAGCCATCATAGCCGGAATCATGGGCGTCATACTGCCGGCCATATAGTTCAGAATATTACTGCCGATCTTTCCGGGAGTCAGCTTTTCCTTCGGTTTGTCGAGATTTTCATCGACAGCCTCCTGTCTGGCGATACCGGCCTGGTCACACAGAGATGCGTAGACCTTGGGGACATTCTGGCCGATAATGATCTGAAACTGGCCTCCTGTGACGACGGCGCCCAGCACCCCTTTGATCTTTTTGATTTCTTCCTGGTCCGGAATCCCCATATCTTTTAGGTTAAAGCGAAGACGAGTCATACAGTGCGTGACAAAGGTGATATTTTCTTTTCCACCTATAGCCTCCAATACGCTTGTTGCAATTTGTTCATTGTTCTGTGCCATGTTTTTTCCTTCTTTCTCTTTCTTCTTTCACTTCCGGCGGCAGGCGCGCACTGCCATCCTGATGGTGGTAAATAAAAAACCTCCGTCGGACAGAACGTATATGAGTACGTCCCGTCTGCGGAGGTCATGCCCGAAATGGTTACAATCCTTCTTTTATGCAGATCCGGTTTACATGCAGGATCAGATACAGTTTTTCTTCCTCTGAGAGAACACAGCCCCACTTCTTCCCCATGTGACTGCTGATCTTCTCCACACAGGCAGCCACATCGGGAAATTCTTCCCGCAGGCTGTCATACAGCTGCAGATTATCGCTGTTGATTTCTTTATGGTTATGTACCCGCTCAAACAGATATTGCAGGTGGGTGGCATAGCGGGAATAATTAAAGGACTCTCTCTCCACGATGATATGAAACTCATTCTCCACCAGTTCCGTGATGTCCTCCAGCATCTCCGCATAGATATCCGCCTCGCCGGAGTCCATCTCCCGGCCGGACGAAGACCGGGCATTGATCAGGTTCATCGCGATACCGATGGCCTCCTCCTTCGGCAGACCGATACGATACTCCTTGCGGATCCGCTTTAGGGCATACATCCCGATCCGATATTCATCGGGATACATCTGCTGCACATCATAAGCCAGAGGCATACGCACATGGAGCCCCTGTCTGGCTCTCTTCAGGGCAAAGGCAATATGGTCCGCCAGCGTAAAGGCGGCGTTGGGACTCAATTCACAGGGCAGCTCATTGCGGGCGATATCGATTAGACCGGCAGCAAAATTCAGCACGTCGGGCGGCAGCTCCTGTATGACCTCCAGATACCGGCTGTTCACATCGTAAAAGGTCCTCTCGATCTCCTCCAGTCCCACCGTGCGAGGCAGCTCTCCAAAACCCAGCCCCTTGCCCATGGCGATCAGCTCTCGCCCGGCTTTATCCGTGCAGATCACTACGTTATTATTTATTTTTCGCAGTGCCTGCATCGTCCCACCTCCAAAAAAATACTTTCCAAAGCATCAAAATAACAAATATGCGATCATATCTTGCTATCCTGGTCATGCCTCGAAAAGTAACAGTCCAATCTGCCTATTTCACTGAAAATACATTTCACTGGTAACACATTCTGATCGGTTATGCCTCCGCTACGAGTAACAGCCCGATTCATGCTCATACCTTATCGGACGCAGTACGCCAGTCCCCGAAGGGACATTCGGTAAGGAGCGCCCGTATGAGTATAATATCAGGGAACCGCTCCGGTGTCAACCGTCATATTCTATAAAATCTCCTATGTTTTTTTATGGATTTTGTATACAGTGCCTGCCGTATCCATATCCTTGACAGTCCGAATACCGCTTTGTTGACCAAATGTTGACCTTTGTTTTAATCCCCATAGCCAGAACATCTTCTTACTCCTGGCGCACAAAAAAACCCTTGAAAATCAAGGGTTTTCATAAAAGCTACTGAGGGGACTCGAACCCCTGACCTGCTGATTACGAAAACTTACCCGGGCTTTTTCTAATTTGTACCCATGTTTGCAGAGCCTTATAAATGCTAGGTTTTCTGGTATATCCTACCCCGACGTATCCATGCCCTGACACCCTCAATTATTGCTTTGTTGACCAAATGTTGACCAAAATCCGGTATAAAAATGAAGTTTCATGAAATACTTTCGCCCTCCTGCCGGCGCTCCATCAGGCGCAGCGCCTCCCGCTCCGTCGCGCTGGTCCATGTCTCGTCAAACCGCTTCGCCCCTACTCCCTTCATACCGGCATTGTGGATTTCCTCCCAGTACGGCAGCAGGAGCCGGTACCGACGGCCCTGGCCTAAATGACGCAGTGCCCTGGCCTCCACCTTCCGGGCCCACGCCGGCGGCTCCCCGTGACTTTCCCCGATTTCCTTCATACTCTGCCCGGCAACATACCGGCGGCGGACTACCTCGCTTTCCTCTGCCTCCAGGCTATCCACAACGGCCCATACAGCGACTATCATGCCCTCCTGGTATATTTCCTCCTCCAACTCTTCCATATCGTCGCCAGGAGCCGCTACAGAGCCCGACAGCGGTGTTTCCCCGTCCTCCTGGTCCACCGGCCTGTCGAGGCTGTCCACGCTGGCCAGCAGCCGGCAGCGCCGCACCTTCTCCAGCTGCTCCGGCGTGGTCTCCAGCAGACAGGACGCCTCCCAGTTCGTAGGGTAGCGGCCATGCTCCATCAGGAAAGCATTTTCCATCCGCTCCAGTTCCCCGATCTGCCGCCGGATCCCCTCCGGCAGCTGCATCACCGACTGCCGGCTGACGTACCGGCTAAAGGCCCGGGGGAGGATGCTGTACAGAAACGTAGAAAACCCGCCCCCTCTGCCCTGATCGTAGGCATAGGCTGCCTTATGAAGGGCAATATACCCCTCTTGCAGCAGTTCCTCCCAATCCGCAAACGCTGCGTATTTCCGGGCGAACTGCTGTGCAAGGCCCCGGTTCCGCTCCCACAGCCGCAGCAGGTTCCTCTTCTCCTCCTGACCGGCCTGGATCTCCTCTATCAATTCTTCGTTCGTCATTCCTGCTGTCCTCCTCTCCTGCGCAGAAAACCCCGGACGGCCTGCTGCGGAGTGTCCGGGGTTCTTCTTTTGGCTGTTATCCAGCCGGTGTCTCCTCTTTCTTTATGGCCTGGTAGTAAATCGCTTTGGCCTTATTCTCCAGGACGAAGGCGTCATACACGACACGTCCCTCCACCAACTGACCACTAATCCCAGGCGGATCCTGGTGGACCTTGTAACTCTCTAACTTTGTAGGCGCAACCGTCGCGCAGGGATGAGCGATCATAAAGCCGAATCCCTCCGGCAGGCGACTGGCCGGCACCCGCATCACGGAAAGCCCGTCCAGGTTTGCAATTACACCCCGTACCCTCATGCCGTTTCCGATATCCGTCTCCATTACAATGTCTTTACACTGTTTCATCAGCAGGTAGGTATCCGGCGTCACCACCAGGATCCGGCCGGTTTCGGGCGCTTCTGCATCATCAAGAGCCTTATTCCCTGTAATGATCTCCACATAGATGCTTGTCTTTGTAAGGGCCTTTGCTTCCGGCTTGTTCCCCGCCAGCCTGCACATCTTACCCAGCACATGCGTATCCACTTCCGGAATCACCACTTCACGGATCTGACGCCCCAAGGCGCTGGCTGCTTCCAGTGTATCTCCTGTCTCATCCGCGTCAAGCGCGTCAATCGCAAAGGTAAACGAACGATCTTTGTCCAGCGTCATGGTCTGCGTTGTCGCGTCCAGGCTCTGCACCGCGCCATACCGCGACCAGTTGCCTGTGCGCGGCCCGGACCGGCCGTAGTCATTCATGGTTCCGGTTGAAATCTTATAGACCTTTACGGTATGGCTACCAGAAAATGAAAAATCCTGGTTTGTCAAAATCTCTTTCTTGCTCTCTGTCGTAAACTGTTCGTCCACATAGGGAAGATATTTTTCAACTAATTCGATTGCCATATTTCATTATCCTTTCAATCCCATTGCCCGGCGGATCGAAGCAGGATCACTTGCATTACTGCTGCTGGCATGGCCGGTACCGCTGTTGCTGGCACCTCCGCCGGTCATCCGGTACACTGGCCGTGTTGACTGCTGAGATGCACCACCCCTTCCCATCAGGCCCTGGATTATTTTTATACTTTTTTCCATGCTTTCTTTGCTGCTGCAATTCAGAGCATCCAACAGCTCTTTGGGAAGACCGGCATCTGCAAGTTTCTCCCTTGCATCCAGATAAAGGCTTCTCTGTTCAAGCTGACGCTCCCTCTCCTGTAGATCCGGTGCAGCATCCGTCTTTACCCGCGCTAATCGTTCCTGTACGATGCGGTTTACATCCTCCTGTGTGAAAGTCTTTTCCCCTCCGCTTGTGCCTCCCACGGCCTGCTGAGTAGTGCTTTCCTGTGCCTGAGTATTTGTTCTTGTATCTTCCATAACTCTTCCTTTCCCGTTTTACGCCCGGTTGGCTGTTTTATGCGGGACAAACAAAAAGCGCAGGAATGACTGGATCTGCAAATAGATCCGATCATTCCCACGCCTGATATACGGCTTTCCCGCCGGCAGGTGGCGGAAGGTACTTCTGTATTTTGTTTGCCCTAGGATCATTATACCAGATGCCGCAGGCCCGTGCAACTGGATTTTTACGCAACGGCCCATGGCATCTGTGTTTGTTTTCCGAGTGTTGTGCTTATTCGTCGGTTTTGCAACGTTCGGTTATTTGTTTGTTTTGCGAACGCTCGGTTAGAAGTATGTAGGCTTTCAGAAATCGCCCCTCCTGGTTCTTCGCCACCTTGCAGGATTCCACGTCCGTCCCCAGCCTAGACAGGAGCCGGCGCAGCTCATCCGGCCGCTGATAGGAAACCTTTATTTTCACTGACATACCTGTCTACTTCCTCCCGGCTCATGCCTGATACCGCGCACAACAGCAGCCGGGCACCCCGGTCTGCCTGTTCCTCATAGTCATCATGCCGCTTGTCCTCGATCGTATTGCCTTTATCATAATGCAGAAAACAATGCGCCAGTTCATGGGCAAGAGTATAATTCATATATCCCAGGGAAAGCTTCATACTCAAGGCGATATTCCTGTCATGAAGAGCCCCATAGTATGCTTTGAAATCGCAAAGGCATATATGCTCAATACCGGCCGTCATAGCCACATTTACCAGTTTTTCAAAAATCATAGAATCGTTCATGTTGTCTCCCTCCTCGCCATCCTTCTGGCCAGCGTCCGCAGACAGCGAAGCGCCTTGCCGTCCTGTATCCGGGCAATCGCCGAAAACAGCTGCTCCTGATCCTGTTCTTTCTCCTGCTCACAGCGGCCTTCCCTGGCCGGCAGCTTCCATTCTGTTTTATTCATATCCTTGACCTTTCTGCCAAAGCCATGGTATCCTATGAAAGGAATGAGAGTTCCCATAGCTCCGGCTATGCTGCCCTGTAGGAAGCTGCAACTTCCTATGGGGCGTTTTCTTAACGTGTTTCCACCGTGCCGCTGATTGCCAGCATAGAGCCCCAGGGACCGGCATTTTCGCAGCGCCCCAGCAGATCAGCCACATCACGGGCTGCGTCGCCCAGATCTTCCAGATACTTTAGGCTAATAGAAATATCCTCCAGCTCGTCGGCTATGCGGTCAAACCTTGCCAGCTCCATGGCTTTCAATGTATCTAACCGCTCATTCTCTCCGGATAATTCATTCCATTCATGGACTACCTGCATATATCTGTTCAATCCTTCTTTTTGTTCTCCAATCATCCGATTCACCCCATTTTCACCATAGCTGCCCGATTCCTGGGCAAAATCAATGTTCCAACATCAAAGCCGAGTATGTCCGCTACTTCCTGACCAAAATTTAAGTCAAGCTTTTCGTCACCAGTCTTTCCGATCTCCTTGCGGATCCGGGCAATCTCTGCCTTAGTAAATCCTAAAAATACAATCTCATTTAACTTCATTCTGTTTTCCTCCTCATTTTGTTGTGTGTAAAAGTCTCATGTCCTCATGTCGGTCATGTCGGTAACGCCTGTCATGCCCATCTTCTCAAACCCACATCCGACATGACCGACATGAGAGGCATGACCGATATTAGAGACATGACCGACATCAATATTATCAAAAATATATTTTCGTTTTCTCTTATCCTTTAGACTGAGCGCGAATTGAATTCCATCCACCCAAAAACGCCCCTCCCAGTCATTTATCAAACGCCCAACTTTCCGAACGTCATCATAGATCTGGCAGTTAAAATACTTGCTGGCCTGAATGATATCACTTGCGCTGCCCTCCCAGTGGCCGTTATTTTGCTCCAGAAGCTTCTTTACTGTAATCGTAATTCCGCTCTGCTCATAGGCAAACTGTTTCCGCTGCTCGTTGATATCCTCCTCCCTGCCGACCAGCTCCCACTGAAAAGTCTTTTTGTTAAAGCATACTTTCAGGTTGACGCTTTCCATGTCCCGGCCTGTAATGTGCAGTACCCCTTCCATGGAATTTCTGTCCTCTTTTGTGATGAGCCAAACACAATCAAGAGCTCCCATAATTCCCGTTGATCCGGACAATTCGTTAAACGCATCGTATGGATCTTTCATCTTTCGTGAATGATGAACCAGCATAACACCCAGATCATGCTTGTCCGCGATCTGCTTCAATGCCCGGAGATCTTCATAGTCCCTGTCGTATCCGGTCTGACTCCGCTTCATAGGTTGCCGGATCATCTGAAAAACATCCACCACTAAAAACTTTATATCCGGATGCTCTTCCAGACAAGTCACTATCTTACTCTCGAAGCCGTCCCCGATCTTGCCTACATCATCCTCACCTGTGAGAATATGTAAGTTATCCGGCCATTGGCCGTTTCCCACAATTTGCCTTAACCGGCTTTGGGGCCTCCGCTTTGTGCTTTCCAGATCCAAGTACAGACAAGCATGCTTCGTACAGTCAAATCCCAGGAACTTCCCTCCGGTGCAAATGGCCACACACAGCCCCAGCGCCATATAGCTTTTATAATACTTGCTGGGAGCTCCTATCATTGACAGTCCAGTCGGTAATATCTTATCTGTAAGCCACTCGATTGGCGGGATCTCCATTGTTTGCAATTCGGCAGCTGATACCGGCTTAAGTGGTAATCTCGCCGGTATGGAAGTAATCACCCCATTCTTAACCGTTGTCAAGCCTCGTCGGTTAAGCTCTTTAAGAGCGCTATCAAGTTGCTGTCGCTCATCTGCCGTAAGTTCTCTTTTTCCCGTCTCCGTATCTCCTCACCTCTTTCCCTTCTTTTCCTTTCGCATTGCTGCACATACCACTCGCCTACCTCCTTCATTTCTTTCTGATAAGCCTCTTCATAGTCATTTACAATCTTTTGATAATGCTCCCGGGCTCTGCTGCATCCGGCAATCATCTCCAAAGCAGAAAGTGCTTTCTCCGCAAATCCCGGCCACGTTATTTCATAGCCATAGACTTTTAGGAAAAACGCCTTGTTCAGCTTCATATCCGGACGGATACTCAGAAGTAGCTCTTCACGGCTCGCCATTGTTCAGGAACCCGATCAGCTTTTCCTTGTTGATAAGGAATTTCCTGCCGGCCTTCACGTGTACAATCTCACCCCGCAGGCATAGCTTGCGCAGATGGTCATAGGAAAGCCCTGTCTCGGCTGCTGCCTGGGTGATGGTTATCATTGTCGGAACCTGCGCCGGATCCGCTTCCCGGTGTTCGTGCTCCTCGTCCATCAAAGGCCGCAGCGCTGCGATCTCCTGGTCGATCTTCGCCAGTTCCGGGCCGTACTCTGGTTTCCAGTCTATACCGGAGTTCATAATAATGAACAGGCGCCGGTTGACAAGGCTTATGTATCGAGTAACTTCTTTTCCAGTCATTTTTTTGCCCCCTTTCTATCCTTGCCCTATATTTTATCGTTGAAAGTATTTCAATGTCTCAATTCCTTGTAGCTAATTGGATTTTTCGCCGTAGAATTGATTCTAGCGACTACCATGCAACCGTATGGAAATCTCTTCTCTTTGCTCTTCTGTCAGTTCCCTTTTCACATCCTTCGACCGGATACTGACAAACCGCTTCGGAAATGTGTAACGCTTACTCACTACTTTGCCCTGACAAGTGTTTGTTTCAATCAACCGGAATTGGCCGGGATTGGTCTTTACAAGTTTGTCCAGCTTATTCATCCAGGAAGGATTTGCCGTATACAGATCTGCGGTATCCTCCTCTGCATTAAAGCTGATAACAACTTCCTGCTCGATTCTGCTTAGTGCCATATGCTTTTACTTTCTGTGTAAATCCTCATTGTTCCATGACCAGAACGGCCATCTGTTCCCGATCGGGACCGGCCAGAACAGGCCGGGGGATTTCTTGCGACGTCGCAAGAATTATTCATCCAAAAGAATTTCCGTCACGTCTACGCCAAGGGCGTCGGCAATGCGGCCAGCGCATACCGGTGTTACTTCTCGCTGGTTCAGAATAACATTCATCCTGTTGCGGCTCACGCCGTAACGCTGCGCCAACTCGGTAATTGTCAGCTTTGCACGGGCCATCTGGATTTTGATTTTATCCATGGACAATTTCATTTTTTCACCTCCTGACAACTTTTGTTGTTGACAGATTATCACATTTGTTGTATGATGTCAATAACAAAAGTTGTTTTTCTTTATTGACTTAACCGCTTTTTACTGCTATCCTGTCAGTATCATAGATGGAAGGTATAGAAAAATGAACTTTTCCGAAAGGCTTTATAGTCTACGTTCTGAAAAAGGAATTTCCCAGAAAAAGCTTGCCAAAATGATAGGTGTATCTCAATCAGCCATATATTATTGGGAAAAAGGAGAGCGAAGCCCAAAACTTGAGCAGTTGCCAAGAATTGCAACCGCTTTAAATGTTTCTATAACTGATTTAGTAGATTCAAAAACGCTTGACCTTGCTGATGATGTGATTGCTCTTTTTTCTGGAACAAAAATTCAGTCCGAAGAACTTCACCCTTTTAGTCCAGATGAAAATTATATTATTATAAAATACAGAGAATTGAATGAGAAAGGGCAACAGAAAACTATTGACTATATTGAGGATTTGACACAAATACCAGAGTACCAACGAAACAACGTCGTTCGCATCGTCGGCAAGCCCCTTGAAAATCCTTACGATGTAAGCGCTGCCCATGAAATCCCTGGTGCCTCAATCGAAGATAAGCAATTTGATGAGGATCTCATGGATGATGATAGTATCTGGGAATAGCGCTGAAAAATCGGCTGTACCACTCAAAGACGAATCGTCGTCGAGTTCCCAGCCACCGATCCGGCAGGCCCCCATGCCCTGAATCAGGGCACCCCACTACGGCAAACCGCCCAAAAGGGGTAGCCGAAACGGCCACCCCTTCACAGCTCCGCCGGCTCCGATCGGCCCGATCCGCACCTTGACATCATAATATACTTACCAGGGGAACCGTTGGGGCGATATGTCAGCCGCCGGACGAAAGAAAGGAGGCTGGTGCCAATGGTTACATACAGTGACTTGTTCACGTTCGTAATTATGCTTTGTGCTGTGATTACCCTTGTTTCCAATTTCAGACACAAAAAATAGCGCCCACGTCCTGGTAAGATAAGGCGCTATTCTTTGCACTTATTTGCCGACGGCTAGGCTTAATCTAGCTAACGGCTCCCTTGTTAAGTATATTATATGTCAGCACTACATCGTTTGTCAATAGATTAAAACCGGCCCCTGCGCCAACAGGAACCGGCTTTGATAGATACACTGGGCAGCGCCCGTATACCATGGACTTTAGCATCCATAGTATACCACGAATGTGCAGCCCTAGTCAACTGCGCTTTTTTTGCGCTTGAAATGGAGGTATACACACATGGCAAGCATCACTAAAAGAGGGAATACTTACCGGATCCGGGTATCAAACGGCCGTGACAGCCAGGGCCGTCAGCTGTTTGAGAGCACGACTTTCACTCCCGATCCGGCCAGAACCGAGAAGCAGAACCAGAAGGCTCTGGAGATTTTCACGCTAAAATTTGAAGAGCAGGTAAAGAGCGGCAAATACCTGGACGGCGAGAAACTCACATTTGCAGCCTTCTCTGACATCTGGCTAAAGGAATACGCCAGCGAACGCCTGGCGCCGGCCACGCTGCGGATGTACCGCGGTCTTCTACGTGATCACATTATACCGGCGATAGGATCCGTGAAACTGGCAAAGCTGCAGCCGCGCACCCTGAACCAGCTATACAACAAACTTCTGAATACTCCTAAGGCCAGAGGCGGCACCCTCTCTCCTGCTTCCGTCCGCCGTATTCATTCCACCATAAGCACCATATACAGCACTGCCGTCCGTTGGAATGTTTGCCTTGAAAACCCCTGTGAGCGCGCAGAACCACCAAAGCTGCATCGCAACGCCGATGATGTGAAATACTTTACCCTAGAGGAGGCGCAGCTCTTTTTAAGCATCCTAGACCGGCCTATGGTCTGCCCTCAATGCGCTCGCAATCGGAAAGATGACACTGGAGCTGTATACCATGTTGAACCTTACACTGAATTGCAACCGATCCAACCGCAATTTAAGCTGTTCTTTTACATGGCTCTGTTTTTAGGATGCCGGCGCGGTGAATTGATTGCATTACAGTGGTCAGATATCGACTTTCAAGCGCAGACAGCCAGCATCACCAAAAGCACATACCCGGCCAAAGGGCAACTGATTACCAAAGAACCCAAAAACAAAACTTCTATCCGTACCGTAGCCGTTCCTGCTGCCATCCTGACCATGCTCAAGGAACAACACAAGGCCCAAATGCAGGAGGCCCTACGTCTGGGGACTGCCTGGGAAGGAAAAATCAGTCCAAAGGATTTTGAGCAAAACTTCATCTTCACTCAATGGAACGGCCGGCAGATGTACCCATCCACGCCCTATGCTGCCTTTCACAAAATTATCAGCCGGTATAACGCCGCACTTCCAGAAGGCGGAACGCCTCTCCCTCTGATTCCTCTTCACGGGCTCCGGCATACATCAGCCACGCTGCTCATCAGCCAGAACATAGATATCCGCACCGTCTCCGGTCGCCTGGGACATGCCCAAACAAGTACAACGATGAATATCTACGCTCACAGCCTGAAAAAGATGGATGTAGCGGCTGCGGACACCCTACAAAGCCTGTTGGTGAACCCCCCTCGCACATGTTGACCAAATGTTGACCAAACATTAAAAGCGCCCTCACAGCAGAGCGCTTTTTCTAATCCCGAAAAACAAAAAACCCTTGAAAATCAAGGGTTCTCATAAAAGCTACTGAGGGGACTCGAACCCCTGACCTGCTGATTACGAATCAGCTGCTCTACCAACTGAGCCACAGTAGCGTACCGAATGCCGCTTAAGCGACATTCGATATTATACAACAGGAAACAGAGCTTGTCAACAAAAAAAACGAAATTTTCCCAACCCTGTTTTCGGCATCCCGTTTTCCATTTTCCAATCTTCCCCTGGGATTTCACCCCTGTATCACTGTCCGTCTTCTCCGGCGGCTTCCTCCCGATCTGCTTCCGGATCAGGAGACTCCATACCCTGAGTCCCTGCGCCCTGCACTCCCGTACTCTGGGTTCCTGCGCTCTGTGCTCCTGTGCCCGCAGCTTCTCCACCCTGGACATTTCCGCCTGTCTCCGACGGTGAAATGGTGAACATCCGGAACAGTCCGTCCTCTCCGTCTGTGAGCAGAGTCGAGGGCAGCACGCCGTTCCAGCTGTTGATGATATCCTGCATCTGCGTCTGTCCGGTGATGCTGGCAGACAGAATACGGTTTGCATCCGCCTTGGCCTGGGCCAGAATCGTCTCGGCATCCGCCTGCCCCTGGGCCTCCACCCGCGCCGCCTCCGCTTCTGCCTGAGCTCTGGCCAGATTCGTGGAATTCTGAATCGCCTGACGCTCCTGCTCCATCTTAGCCAACTGGCGGGCTTCGATGGCTTCATTATATTTTTCCTCAAAATCCATATTGGATATCACGACTTTGATGACATTGACCGTACCGGTTCCGTATTTTTCATCCAATGCCGCCTGCAGGCTCTCTCTGGCAGCCGGCTCGATGAGGCTTCGATTCGTCACATCCTCCGTCACCAGCGTCTTGGCCGCCGTCTTCATAGCCGAAGACACCAAGGTCATGGAGACCAGATTATTGGTATAATCGCTGACATTGGCATAAATCCAGGCAGATTGCTCCGGGGAGATCTGATAAGTCACGGTGATCCCGTCCAGAAAAACCACTGTCTGATCCTTCGCTTCGCTCCAGATCTGGCCTTCAATATAGATATCCTGCTGCTTGTTATTGACTTGCAGTACCTCCTGTACAAAGGGGATCTTCCAGTTAAAGCCATTGGGCATGGGCTTCTCCTGAATCTGTCCGAATGTCGTCACCACGCCGGTATAGCCGGAAGGAATCACCTCCACGGCATTGCCCAGCACAAAGAGAAACACCACAAGAAACACGATCGGATAAATAAAACGCAGACCCTTACGGGGAGGCTGCCCGGAATAATCCGTCTGAGACGCCCGGTTTCTCTTAAAAATATTTTTCATCTGTACTTTCCTTCTTTCTTTATAAATTCCTGTCCGTCATCCTGTAGGTACCATATTGATAAGTATACCGCAAAGAATCCGAAATGTAAAACATATTTGTCCTATCACCCACATAGACTGTATCAATCTTCATTTTGGAGGCGGCCCCGCCATGCCCTTTCCCAGTCTGAAAAAAAATCCGATTCTCTCCGGCGCCATCGTCTTGACGCTGGCAGGGTTTTTAAGCCGCATCATCGGCTTTTTTTATCGTATTTTTCTTTCCCAGCAGATCGGAGCGGAGGGAATGGGCGTATATCAGCTGATCTTTCCGGTATTCAGTATCTGCTTTTCCCTGTGCTGCGGTCCCGTCCAGACGGCCGTCTCCCGGTATGTGGCGGCGCAAAACGCTCTCCCTTCCCACCGGGCGGGCACAAAATACGCGCCGGAGTCTGTTCTTCGCGCCGGACTGATGCTCTCCTTCTCCCTGGCCTGTCTCTGCGCCATGATTCTCTATGCAGGCTCCGAATTCATAGCTGACCGCATCCTTTTGGAAGCCCGCTGCGGCGCCCTGCTTCGCCTCATGGCCCTGACAATCCCCGTCTGTTCCGTCCATTGCTGTATCAGCGGCTATTACTATGGGATGCAAAAGGCTTCCATCCCCGCCTTCGCCCAGCTGGCAGAGCAGATTGCCCGTGTCATGTCCGTATTTCTGATCTCTTCCGTCATGACATCCGAGGGGCAGGACCCCACCACAGAGGTAGCCGTGTGGGGAATGGTCTGCGGAGAGCTGGCCTCTCTGCTCTTTTCCGGCACCGCCTATCTGATGCGGCGTGGAAAGACGGCTCACAGTGGAACCTCCCTTTCCTATTTGCCCAAAATCCTGGCTTTGGCCACCCCCCTGGCTGCCACCAGACTGTGTATCAGCGTCCTCCAGAGCGCCGAGGCCGTATTGATTCCCAGCCGGCTGCAGGCAGGCGGAATGACCGGCAGTCAGGCCCTCTCCGTGTATGGTGTCCTGACCGGAATGGCCTATCCTTTTATCTTATTCCCCACTGCCGTCATAAACTCTGTCGCCGTCATGCTGCTGCCGGATATGGCCCAGTCCCAGTCTGCCGGTAACCAGGAGCGCATCGACGTCACCACCAGCCGCACGATCACCTGCAGCATCTATTTGGGAATTCTCTGTACCGGACTGTTCCTGTTCTACGGCGATGAGATGGGAGAACGACTCTTTTCCAGCGCCCTGGCCGGCAGTTATATCACGACGCTGTCCTGGCTGTGCCCATTCCTCTATCTGTCTACGACCCTTGGCAGCATCCTGAACGGCCTGGGACAGACAAGGACGACCTTCTGCCATAATGTGGCCAGCCTGGTTTCTCAGCTTCTGTTTGTGCTGTTTCTGGTGCCGTTGCTTGGCATCCGCGGGTATCTCTACGGACTTTTGTTCGGGCAGCTTTTTCTGACGGTGCTGCATTTGCTTGCCGTGCGCAGCTGCGTCCATATCCGTTATCACGCCCTGCATCATCTGATGCGGCCCATGGGATCACTGGGAATTGCAGGCTTCCTGGCACAGAAAATCACCGAAGCTGCCGTAGCCCCTCTGATCTCTCAGCCAGTCATACAGCTGTGTATATCCTGCGGGATGCTGGCGGCGATCTATGGGGGATTGTTGGTTATCAGCCGGCGGGGGCACTAAAAGGGGACGGCTGTTTGCGGGGAGAGGGGGGGAGGAGGGGGACGCCCAATTCCTGAGGGGATTCCCGGCCGGACACGCTCCCGCTCCGTGCAGGAGGCAGCGGCTCTAAGTTCGCGCTTCGCTTCCGCTCGCGCTCACTAAGCGCCGGCGTCCTGCAAGGGTCCGGCCGGGAATCCCCTCAGGAACCGGGCTGTTTCTTTGCCTTCACCCCGTACCCCGCAGGGGGCAGCCGCTGTGGGCCTGCAAGTTTTTATTTGATGCTTTTGGGTACTCTTTTGCGATTTTCATGGATCTATGGCTTTGTGGCATCTGGTATGGTTGATTTGTAAAGAGTGTGCGAGATTTGACTGCTGTGAAGGGGACTGGCTGCCGGTTCCGGGGTTTGTTATGGAAGGAGACGGTGGATTCGGATGAGATGTTATGACGCCGGGCTGTGACGATGGGGGCTGAGTTGGGATTTGAGATCTTGAAGGTTAAAGCAAAGACGCGGGAGCTCACAGCCAGGGGGCATCGGGATATTCTGTCCGGGCCTTTGCAGGACGCCGGTTCTTAGTGAGCGGGAGCGGCAGCGATGCGCGAGCTTAGAACCGCTGCCTCCTGCACAGAGCGGGAGCGCGCCCGGTCAGGATATTTCGATGCCCCCTGGCGTCCCTTCCTCGACTCCCCTTACCTCAATTCCCTTTACAGGGGTAGACGGACTTCCTCCGATAAGGTATAATAAGAAAAAACAAGGAGGACAGAACCATGTCACTGTTTGATAACCTGGAAAACATTCTGGACAAGACGGATCTGGATGAAAAGCTGTTAGCTAAAGTAGGCCTGGAGGATGGTCTGGACGATCAGAAGCTCCGGCAGATCAAAGAACTGATCGGTAAGATTGATCTCAGTAAGGTGGATTTTGAAGCTATCGCCCAGAAAGTCGGCGTATCTGCCGACACAGTCAAAAAGGTGGCGGGCATGCTGAAAAAATAAAGTTCTGAAAGAGCCGGAATCATCAGGAAAAGACAAGGCAGGAAGACCGCCGTCATCTACGGCTCTTCCCGCCTCTTTTTATCCGAAAAACTCCATAGGGAATCTCAAAAACCAGCACGATTCCCAGCACAATCGCCACCGCCGCCTTCAAGGCCGCAAATCCATTCATCAGAGCCAGACGCAGTTCATTGGTTACCAGATAATAAGCCGTCCAGTATATCCCGGCTCCCGGCACCAGCGGAAAAATACCCGATATCAGAAACACTGTCACAGGGCATCTCTCCCACACCGCAAAAAAACGGGACATCACGATTACCAGCACGGTGGCAAAGAAAGTGGCTTCCGTGGCTGTGGCCCCTGCATATCGGGTCAGCAAGGAATATAAAAACCAGCCGGAGCCTCCGGTTATTCCACAGTAGACATAATATTTCTTCGGCACATTATACAGCAGGGAAAAAGCTATCGTTCCCACCGCCGCTGCCACTGTCTGACCGATCATAGCAGCACTCCTCCCACGACTCTCTGATAGATCATGAACATGACGCCCACCCCGATGGCCACGCACAGAAAGACCAGCATGGCATCCAACAAACGCACCGCACCTGAGATATAATCCCCGTCTGCGATATCCCGGATTCCGTTGGTAAAGGGAACTCCCGGTACCAGAGGAATGATAGAGCCGATAATCATATGATTCATATTATCTCCAAATCCCAGACGATAGCACAGAATACAGAGGAATGTCACCAGCGCGCCTCCACACAGATTGCCCATGATCTTGGACAGATGCGGCCCGCTGACCTTTAACACAAACGCATACAGAACCAGACCTGCCGCAAAGGCCGCTCCGCTGTCGGCCAGGCTGCCGCCGAAGAGATAGCAAAAGCATGCGCTCCCCACGCCGGAGGCCAGGATCTGCATACGGACCGTCTTGCCCGGCATCCGCCGGATCTCTTCCAACCGTGCCCAGACCTCTTCTATGGTATAGCGGCCCTCCTCCACCTCCCGGGACAGCTGATTCACAGCCACCACCTTATTTAGCTGCGTTCCTTTCACCGGGATATGACGGACCCTAGCATAGCGCCTGTCCGGCATGCTTCCTCCTGTGGTAAATATCCCGTTGCTCAGCACGAAAAAATTCCGTTCCGGCACGCCGAAATAATTACAGATCCGATCCATCGTCTCCTCTACCCGGAATATCTCGGCTCCGTTTTCCAGAAGAATATGACCCGCCTCCATGGCTGTCTCCAGGACCGTCGCCTCCTTAGACCGGGCTGCCCTGTCTTCCCCGCTTTCCATAACTTCATTCTCCTTCGTTCTGTCCTGCACAGACTCTCACGGATATGAGATCTCCTCCCTACCCGGCCAGTCAGGCGACCGGACGCCGTAGATATGTGCTGTCACAGCATCCACATACAGGCAAAAGCGCGCTGTCCAGCCATCCTCCTGTACAACCTCCCCGCTCACCCGGAACACCGGCAGAAAAAGCATCTGCTCATTATACTGATACGACAAATACATCAATGTACTTTCTTTCATCACATCCGCCTGTGTGATACTCGTTTCAAAGTCCTCCCCGAAATCAAGAAGGCAGGCCCGGACCGCCTGATACAGCTTTTCTCCGCTGATAAAATCCCTCTGCGGCATATAGTTCTCCTGCTCCTCTTCCACCTGCCACGCTGCGTCGATCCAGACAGCCAGAATTCCCCCTCCTGTGACAGTGATCTCCACACAGGGACCCTTTCCCCCAATTATATTGTCCGGATAGCCGGATGTCCAAAGCACACGACAATCCGGCGATATCTCCATCCCCTTATAAGTATAGCCATACCGGAAAACGATCTGATTCTCTTCCACCACGTCCCCGTCCGGCACCCTTATCAAATTCCAGCCAAGACGCTCTGCCGCCTCGTCTGCCTGCTTCCTGGCCGTCTCATAATCCACATTTTCCAGAGGACGCTCTATCTGACAGCTCATCCAGCTCTCTGTCCCATACCAGCTACAGACGATCTCCTCTGTTTCCAGAAAGAACTGCTCCCTGTAGCCCCCATCCACACGGACCATCTCGGACGTCTGTATCCGAATCTCGTCATCTCCGAGTCCCATCACCGATATTACAGCCTGTTTCATATCAAGAACAGGCTGAACAGCCACCAGCTTATGGCATACCTCTGGCAGGCTTTCCCACTCTGTCCGAAGCGCTTGCTCCTCCTCGCTGCTATCGACTTGCGTCTGTGTTTCCTGGGATCCCGTATTCGTCCCGGACCAGGATTCATATCCCTCCGCTCCGTTGATCCGACTGCTGTCCGGTTCCTTTCCATCCTCCCTCTGACAACCGCAAAGAAGGCACAGCACAGCCAGAAGCCCTGCCGCCAGGTATACGGGGGTGCGTCTTTTTCCTTCCGCCATCCGCATTCCCTCACCACTGATACGGCGTTACCTGGTAGACGTAGTAATTGAGCCAATTTGTGTACAGCGTATTGGCATGGACCCGCCAGCTCAGCTTCACAGGTTTCTCCGGGTCGTCCTCCTCAAAATAGTTTTCCGGGATCCGGGGATTCAGGCCACGGCTCACATCCCTGAGATATTCGCCCTTGAGCGTATCCCGGTCATATTCCGGATGACCCATGACAAAGATCCGGCTGCCATCCTGATTCATCGCCAGAAAAGGGCCCGCCTCCTCCGACTCTGCCAGAAGCAAAAGCTCCGGCCTGGCAAGGATGTCCGCTCTCCTGTTTCCGGTATAGCGGGAATGGGGAGCCTTAAATTCATCGTCAAAGCCTCTCACCAGAGGGATCAGCCGGTTTAACACCTTCTGGGTATAGATTCCGGACAGCTTCTGTGGAAGCTTATATTTGGGGATTCCGTAGTGATGGTACAGTCCTGCCTGAGCTCCCCAACAGATATGGAGGACCGACGTCACATGGGTGGTGCTCCAGTCCATGACCGTGCGGAGCTCTTCCCAGTAATCCACCTGTTCAAATTCCATCTGTTCCACCGGCGCTCCGGTGATAATCATTCCATCGTAATGCTGCAATGCCACCTGGCCAAAGGTCGTATAAAATGTGTTCAGATGCATCGATGAGGTATGGGTCGACTCATGGCTGGACATACGCATCAGCTCCAGCTCCAGCTGAAGCGGCGTATTGGACAAGGCACGCAAAAGCTGTGTCTCCGTCTCCTCTTTCACCGGCATCAGGTTCAGAATGAGAATCCGCAGAGGACGGATATCCTGAGTCATGGCACGGCTCTCGTCCATCAGAAAGATATTCTCCTTCTCCAACACCATTCTGGCCGGAAGGCCATTCTGTACTTTAACCGGCATATTACTCCCCTTTCATGCTGTTTAAGAATTCTTCTTCGGTGAGAATAGCGACCCCCAGCTCTCTGGCTTTTTTATTTTTGGAAGAATTCGATGTACTGTCGTTGTTAATCAGATACGTAGTCTTACCAGTGACGGAGCCTGTCACCTTTCCGCCCCGCTCCTCGATATATGCTTTGAGCTGATCCCGGTTGGCAAACTGCGTCAGCGACCCCGTGATCACATAGATCTGTCCAGCCAGAGACTGATCGCTGCCTGTCTCCTCCTTCTGAATCGTCAGGTGCGAAAGGATATGCGCAAGGCTCTCTCTGTTTTTCTCCGATTCAAAATATGCGGCAAAGGCATCCGCGATCACCGGACCGATCCCATCCACCGCCGCCAGCTCCTCTCTGTCGGCCGCCATAATCTGGTCAAGATCATAGTCAAAGGCACGACAGATCATACGGGCATTGGCCGGACCGATATTTGCGATTCCCAGCCCGTAGATGAGGCGCGGCAGCGTCGTCTGCGACGCCCGGATGGCTGCCTGACACAGATTGTCGAACGATTTTTCCCCGAACCCCTCCAGAGCCACCACCGCGTCCCTGTGCTCCTCCAGGCAGAACAGGTCCGCCGCCTCCTTCACGGCGCCGATTCCGATCAGCTTCTCCAGCGTAGCCTCTGACAGGCCGTCGATATTCAGCGCATCCCGGCTGGCAAAGAGGGCAAAGCGTTTTACTCTCTTAGCCTGGCACTCCGGATTCATGCAGTGCAGCGTCTGCGCATCCCCCTCGGCCAAAATCTTCGTGGGGCCGCCGCAGACAGGGCAGAGGGAAGGGATCTCCACAGGGCCGCTTCTCGTCTTATTTTCCGCGATCTGAGGAATAATCATATTGGCCTTATAGACCGTGATCGTATCTCCCTCTCCCAGGGCCAACTCCTTTAAGATACTGATATTGTGGACACTGGCGCGGCTCACTGTGGTCCCCTCCAGCTCCACCGGCTCAAATACCGCCACCGGATTGATCAGACCGGTGCGGGACGGACTCCATTCAATATAACGAAGGCGGGTCTCTCCCAGCTCATCCTCCCATTTAAAGGCAATGGAATGACGCGGAAACTTGGCTGTCCTCCCCAGACCTTCGCCGTAGGCGATATCCTCAAAGCACAGAACCAGCCCATCCGACGGCACGTCGTTTTTCTCCACCGCCGAGGCAAAGGCCTGCACTCCCGCTTCCACGCTTTTTGCATCCACCTTTCTGTATTCCACCACGTCAAACCCCTGTGCCTTCAGCCAGAGGAACTGGTTTTCCCGGGAGTTTTCAAAATCTGCGTTCTCCGCCGAAACGAGAAAAAAAGCATAAAAACGTACATGACGCCCTGACGTGATCTGACTGTTTAGCTGTCTGACCGAGCCGCTGCAAAGGTTGCGCGGATTCTTATAACGGCTGTCCGCGTCGCCGATCTCCTCATTGATCTTCTCGAAATCCGAATAGCGGATTACCGCCTCGCCCCGCAGCACCACCTCTCCCCTGTGGGGAATGCGAAGAGGTACATTCTCAAAGGCTCTGGCATTGGCAGTCACCACCTCGCCGGTCTCGCCATTGCCCCGGGTGACCGCCTTATACAGTTCGCCGTCCTGATAGGTCAGCACGATCGTCAGACCGTCTAATTTCCAGGACAAAATCCCCTCCCGATCTCCCAGCCAGTCCTTTAGAGCCTCCACATCCTTCGTCTTATCAAGCGACAGCATGGCAGCTGCATGGCGCTCCTTTGGCAGCTCGCTGAGAATCTCATAGCCCACCATGGCCGTGGGACTGCCTGAGAGCGTCACCCCCGTCTCGCTCTCCAGCGCCTTCAGCTCATCGTAGAGGCGGTCGTACTCCACATTGGGCATGATCTCGCGGTTTTCCTGATAATACGCCCTGGCGGCCCGGTTTAAAAGTCCTGTCAGTTCCTTTATTCGCTCCAGTTTCTGCTCCATGGACCTTTCTGTCCTCCTTCTTTCCTGTCTTACTCCCTGCCTGTGCCAGTATACGCCTCAGTTCGCTCTCCTCCTGTGGCGTCAGCTCACGCCATGCCCCCTGAGAGAGACCTTCCAGACGGATATTGACGATCCGTTCCCGTCTCAATCTAACCACCCGGCAGTCGAAATATTCGCACATTCTGCGGATCTGACGATTCAGTCCCTGAGTCAGAATGATGCGAAACCGGTTTTTCCCTGCCCGCCGGACGATACAGGGACGCGTAATCTGCCCCAGCACCGGCACACCGGCCGCCATGCCTTTTATAAATCCCTCCGTCACCGGCCGGTCGATCTCCACCAGATATTCCTTCTCATGCCCCCCTGCCGCCCGCAAAAGGCCATTCATCAGTGCTCCGTCGTTGGTCATCAGAATCAGTCCCTCGGAATCCTTATCCAGCCGTCCCACCGGATACACCCGGGACGGATACCGAACCATCTCCACGATATTGGGAGCACGGTCCTTTTGGCTGGCCGTGCAGACCACCCCCACCGGCTTATTGACCGCCAGTATCACCTTTTTTTCCTGCGACTCCACCGGCCGGCCATCCACCACAACCCGCTGATCCTTTCGCACCTTCTGCCCCGGTTCGGCCGGCCTTCCGTCCACGGTGACCCGGCCGCTTTCCGTCAGCCGGTCCGCCTCCCGCCGGGAGCAGACACCGGCGTCGCTTAAAAATTTGTTCAAACGCACTTCGCTATGCATAGCTGTGAATCCCCGGAATCAGCGTATTCACCCCGATATAGGTAAAGACCACACAGATAAAACCCACCACGGCAAACCAGGCCGCCTTCTTGCCCTGCCAACCCCTGGAGAGCCGCACATGCAGATACAGAGCATAGATGATCCATGTAATCAGCGACCATGTCTCCTTCGGATCCCAGGACCAGTACCGGCCCCATGCCCTCTCCGCCCAGATGGCTCCCGTTACAATCACCAGCGTCAGAAACAGAAATCCCAGAGAAACGGCCCGGTAGCTGATCATATCCAGCTTCTCCAGATCCGGCATTTCCCGGCGGTGAAATTCATCCTCCCTCATCCTGCCGCGAACCAGATATACCATGGATACGCCAAAAGCCACTCCGAAAGCCCCGTAGGAAATGATCGCTGTGGACACATGGATCGCCAGCCAGTTGCTCTTAAGAGCCGGCATCAGCTCCCGCACCTCCCTGCTCTGCATGGCGGCATATCCGATAATCAGGAAAATCACCGGTGCCACGAACGCCCCCAGCGCCCGGAACCGGTATTTTGCCATAAACACCAGATAGCACAGAGAAATCCCCCAGGCAAAGCTGGTGGCAAATTCATACTGGTTGGTCAGAGGCAGGCGTCCGGCTCCGATTCCCCGCAGCAGCATAGCCAGGGTATGCAGACCAAAGGCCGCCATGAACACATGCCCGGCCCACCGCCCGGGTCCCTCTTTCTTTATGGCAAAAAACACAAAGTACAGCGCCGTAGCTGCCAGATATCCTGCCACAGCCGCCGTAAACAGCACATTCTCCGCCTGCAAAAATCTCTCCGCCGTCATCTCGTCCCTCCCTTTTCCATGCCGTCTTCCGGGCTGCCGTCCACACTCTCTATTGTATCATTTCCCCCGATGGGCTCCTCAGCTCGGATACGGACCGTTCCCCGGCTGTGATACCAGGAATATTCTCTTCCGTCTCCGGTGCGGGCGCTGCACCACTCTTCCGGCCGGAAATAAAAGCACAGGAAGAGGGATATCAGGAGCAAAGCTCCTCCCAGACCGGCCAGCCACTGAAACGGATCACGCAGAACCTGTATCAGCGTATAGGGCTGCGGATCACGAAACACAAAACGGTACGGTTCGGCTATGATCTCGTATCCCACGCCTACCACATCCGAGGCTATTGCCTTTCCGTCATAGTACAGGGTAAAGGCGGCGCAGGGATTATCCAGCCGGGAGCTGACGGAAACCGCCCCCTGCTCCGTATAGGCAAAATCCGGATAGAACTTCTGAAACACCAGGGAAACTTCCGGCGCGGACTCCGGGGTCAGGATCTCTCCGGTACACAGAAGCCGGCTTTCCTCAAGCGTCTCCTTTTGGTATACATCCACCTGACAGGCCCAGCCGGTGGAATTCTGATAGACCCGCATCCCAAAAGCGTCCATGGGGTGATTCACCTGAGCCATGCCGGAAACCTGACGGCCCGTATCCGTCTCCCGCACCGTGAGAGATGCCGTATACTGCTCTACCGTCTCGTCCTCCCGCAGCTCGATCCTGAAATCATCGATCCGCACCACGTAGCCGGTCCCTTCCAGCTCTTTTTCCTGTCCCGGCACCCCATAGACATAGGACTCCAGCCCAAAACGCTCCCCCAGGGCAAAACCAGCGATCAGAAGAAGCATACCCACATGGCAAAGCCATGGCCCCCACAGTCCGGCCCTGCGGCGGCGCCGGTACTCCCAGACAATATCCGCCTCATCCGCTCCCTCCAGGCTGCGGGCCAGCTTCTGCTTTCTGTCCTCCAGATTATACCGGCCGCTCTCCCGCCATATCACGCCGAAACGAACGACGCTGCACAGCGTCAGATTGATGCAGAGCAGGCCGGTCAGAACCAGAAACCACCAGGATGTGAACACCCGGTCCAGTCCAAAAGCCATAATCCAGCGGGCAGCGCCGCCATAATTCATCTCATAGTAAGCCGGGATCTGTTCCTGAAGAATCAGGCTGCCCGCTGTGCAGGCCGCCACGATCAGGACCAGTATCACAATACCGGATTTCATGGAATATAGAAACCGGAAAGGCTTTCCAATGCGATTGTTTCCTTTCATACCGCTCCCTCCTGTAGGTCTGTCCCGGCCCTTGCCGTCCGGCCCCTGTGAGCCAGATGTACCAAAAGCGCGCCGCAAAGGGTCTCTGCGGCGCGGCTTTCTCGGTTTCACACGGGGCAGGCGCTGTCCCCCTCCCGACTGGTACGCCCATGGGCGCATACGGGTTTACTTAAATAATTTCATGGCCTCCGCGCACAAAGCTTCCGCCTTATCCAGGCAGTACTTGGTCAGCTTGGAGTTATGAGCGCCTTCGCTGTTCTCCACAAATACGAAATCCCAGTAGAACTGCGCATCCCGGTTCAGCGAACGGATCGCATTCAGCTCATCCTCGGTATAGTCGCCGGAGGATACGGCTGTGGCCAGCTTCTCCGTCAGCTCTACCAGCTGATCCGCGATGGCGATGGTACGACTCTCCGCCTCTTCCTGGATATCCGCCACGAATTCATGAATCTCCTTTAGCTGCTCGCCGTCATGGCACTTCGCACAGGTGTTTGCAATCAGTTCCTCGTTCTTCAGAGGGCTGATCCATTCATGACTGGTATACACCTTGCCTTCTTCCGAGACGGTAACGCCCATATGGCAGTCGGCACAGTTTTCTCCCAGATCTCTGAGAGCGCTGCCCTCGCCCATGAAGGTCTCGAATTCCGGATGCTGCACCTTAATCATCTGCGTCCCGGTCCGGGGATTCGTGTAGTCGCTGAAGCCCATATCGTTGTAGTAGGCCAGAATGGCATCGGGATGCATGGCCTCGATACCGGAGTAAGGCAGTGTGGTCGCCTTGGTCTCAGGATCAAAGTAATACTCATTATGGCACTGGGCGCAGGACAGAATCACAGGATCGATCTCGGAAATATCGCTTCCCACCGCATTGGCCAGATACTGATGCGTCACCACCAGCTTGCCGGTGCCCGCCTCATTGGCATGGCAGCTATAGCAGCTGACCGGCTCCTCGATCTGAGACATCACCTCGTCGAACTCCATCTTATAGACCTCCACACCGGTGGAATTGACCAGCGCTGTGTAGTCGGGAGTCTTACAGGTCAGGCAGTTGGAGAGCGGGTGCGGACGTCCTGTGGCGCCCACATCATCCAGGGTATACAGATGTCCCCTGGCGCTGTTATAATACTTGTTGAACGCCATCCCTTCATAGAGTACCGCGATCGCCGGATATTCCTCCACATGGTCAATGGTCTCGGAATTATCCAGATTGGCCATATAGGAAGCATAGATCTCCGGGAACATTTCCGCCCACTCTTCGGCTGTGATCACACCGTTGGCCCGGGATGCCACAGGCATATCCACCACCACGTTGCCGGGAGTCTCCGCCGGGGCCGTCGAAGGCGCTTCCGTTCCCGGGGCGTCCGTCTCAGGGGCTGCCGTCGTCTGGGCCGGAGCCGTCGTAGTGCCGCCAGCCGTGGTTCCCGTGTTCGCAGGACCCGAACAGGCACTCAGAATCAGCAGAGACGCAGCCGCGAGACAAAGAAATCTCTTACTTTTCATTTCCCTTTCCTCCTTTCTTTTTGACACGCCGTTACGCATGTCTGTATAGAATGTATCATATTCCTGCCTTCTTGTATGTTGCAGATGCAACACATCAGATACTTTTTACCATTCTGTCCTTGTGCATCCAGAGAAAAACCAGTATAATCCTTAGGTAACCGTATAAACCTTTTTCTTTTGCCTCTATGGCTGCCCTTTAAGGAGGTCTCATGCAATTTCGACAGCTTCTTCCCACGCTGGAAAACCTGCCTCTCTTCTATAAAATATCGTCGGACGATATCCTCGCTTTGCTTGACTGTATGGGGGCTTCTGTCAAAACCTATCAAAAAGGGGAATCCATTCTGACCGAGGGGCAGGATCTGACCGGTCTTCTGATTCTCTTAAAGGGATCTGCCCTGCTGTATAAAAATGCCGATCTGGCCCCCTCTCTCATCGATACGGCCAGAGAAGGCCATGTCTTAGGAGCCGCTTCCATCGGCCGGGATATCGTCCCCTCCATGATGTCGGCCACTGCCGCCACAAGGTGCGTCACTTTGTCCATTCCGTTTCGCCGTCTTATGTACCAGTGCAACCGGAGCTGTCCTTTTCACCACAAAATGGTGGAAAATCTCGTCATCTCCATCTCCGAGGAACAGCGAAAACTCTACGAGAAAATCTATATCCTGTCGCAGAAAACTATCCGCGAAAAGCTTCTGACCTTTTTGCAGGAGACCGCCCGAAGCCATGGAACCAGCTCCTTCACACTTCCCTACGGGCGCACGGAGCTGGCCCACTATCTCTGTGCCGACCGCAGCGCCCTGACCCGGGAATTAAACCGCCTTCAGCAGGAAGGAATTCTCTCCTTCCGCCAAAACACATATTCGCTGTCGGATAAAATCCCTCTGTCCCGCAGCGGTATGGATTAGGAGGGCTCCACGGCGCTTACTCTGCCGGACAGGCACAGAGACTTCCTGCACCCTTGCGGGAGCCGGGCTTCTCTTCTATCCTCCGCCATCCGGCAGAAGTAATCCTGGGCATCGAAGGCCGTTTCCCTTCCTCCCGGGCTTTTGCGCACATAAGAGCCATCCGGCTGCTGAAGCCAGCTGTTATACTCATCTGCCCACAGTATGGCGAACATCTGTTCCAGTCTCTCTTTGCAGGCCCTGTCCTGTACCGGCGCCAGCGCCTCCACCCGGCGTAATGTATTGCGTGTCATCATATCGGCAGACCCTATATATGCCCGCCGCCCCTCCCCCACTCCGAAGAGATAGATACGGGAATGCTCCAGAAAACGGCCCACGATGCTGATTACCCGCACATGCTCCGTCTTTCCGGCGATTCCTCCCACGATGCAGCAGGCCCCTCTGACAATTAATTCCACGGCTACTCCTGAAGACGACGCTTCCATCAGAGCACAGATCACCCGCTTATCCGTCAGGGAATTCATCTTCATCCCGATGTAAGCCGGCCTCCCTGCCTGCGCCTCCTGTATCTGTTCTTTGATGAGACCCAGAATCCTTTCCTGTAGCCTTCGGGGAGCCGCCACCATATTTTCGCAGTCTCCCGGCACCTGCCCCAGACTCAGCGCATGGAAGATACGGCCGGCCTCCTCACCCAGCTTTCGGTCAGACGTAATATAGCACAGATCCGTATACTGCCTGGCTGTTCTCTCATTATAATTTCCCGTGCCGATCTGCGTCAGAAAAGAGAGCGTCCCCTTTCGCTTCGCCGTAATCAGGCAGAGCTTACAGTGAATCTTCAGGCCGTCCAGCCCATAGAAAATGCGGCAGCCCGCCTCCTCCAGCCGTCGGGACCACTCGATATTATTCTCCTCGTCGAAACGGGCTCCCAGCTCCAGAAGCACCAGAACTTCCTTGCCGTTTTCGGCCGCCTCCATCAGGATATCTGCGATCTTACTGTCCTTCGCCAGGCGGTACAGCGTCATCTTCACCGAGATGACCTCCGGATCTGCCGCCGCCTCCCGAAGCATCTGTAAAAAAGGTTTCATATCCTCATAGGGAAAGGAAAGCATAATATCGTTTGTCTCCGCCTGTCTCCGGATGCTTTCCGCCTCCCCTGCCATCAGTCCTCTGCGGGGAAGAAAACGACGGTAAAAAAGTTCTGTCCGCCCTCTGAGCATATGCCGCACTTCCTCCAGAAAAGACAGATCCATGGGAGTCGGACAGCAGTAAATCCGCTTTCTGTCTATACGCAGATAATGGCACAGCAAAGACAGCGCCGGATCCGGCAGAGTCTTTGACAGCTCCAGCCTCACAGGCTGCCGGCGCATCCGGCGGCGCACCAGCTCCTCCATCACATCCCGGTAATCCTCCCCCTCATATTCGCCGTCCGGGTCCATATCCGCATTGCGCGTAATCCGGATCACTGCCCCGCCCTTCACCCGGTAATTGGCAAAGATGATCGGAGCGAAATGTAAAATCACCTCTTCCGCCAGCAGATACCGGTCTTTGTAGCCCGGACACGCCAAAAGCCGGGGAAAGAAACGGCTGAAGCAGGGAATCACTCCCAGCCTGGCATTGCCGTTTCGCGTCTCCAGATACAGGACCACATACAGAGCCCCTCCTCCCAGAAAGGGAAACGGCTGCCTCTTTCCCACCACCTGAGGCGACAAAATCGGGCAGATTTCCCGCAGAAAATACTCCTTCAGAGCCTTTTTATTTTCCGGACTCAGGCCGTCGAAGCCGGTCAGGCACACCCCCTGCGAAGCGAGATCCCTTTGCAGCTTCCGGTATACCCCGTCCCTTCTCTTACCCAGCCTTCTCACCTGTCTTCCCACTGCCTCCAGCTGTTCGGAAGGGGTCATTTTCGTCTTATTTTCCCTGATATCCTCCGCCAGAGCCTGTCTGTCATACAGCGCTCCCACCCTCACCATAAAGAACTCATCCTGGTTGCTTTCAAATACGGAGAGAAAAAACAGACGTTCACAAAGAGGAAGCATATCATCCTCTGCTTCCTCCAGAACTCTTTCATTAAATTTCAGCCAGGATAGTTCCCTGTTATCAAAGCCTGCCCTGTCCATCTGCCCTCACTCTGTCCTGTCTTTCTTCTCTTCCTAGTCTGTGCAGAGACAGGCTGCCTTATGTCGGATATGAGCAGGTAATTTTATCCAGACCTCCGTTCTCACCCGTTCTTAAAATTCATCGGCACCTTCAAAAATGCCAGGACCTCCTTGCGTCCCAGGCCATGGGCCTGCTTCTTTTTTCCCAGCTCCATCGGCACGGCCACGGGCTCCATCAAATGGCGATACTCCCTGGCCAGCTGCCAGCCCACGCTGGAGATGCTGCGCTCTCTCGCCGTCTCATAGCCGGCCTCCAGCATCTGAGGAAGTCTTTCTCTCAGCTCTCCCTCCAGAATCGAGGTGAGCTTTCCGGCAAACCCCTCCACCGTGGAAGCCTTTGACACCTGTCGCCCGTCTGTCAGCCAGTCCTCATAAATCGGAATATCCCGCACCAGCACCGGGCACTTCATCGCCAGCGCTTCCAGCAGTACAATACCCTCGGTCTCTTCCTTGGTCAAAAATAAGAACACATCGCTGCCGCTGTAGGCGTCCCGCAGCTCCTCCTTGCGGATATAGCCCGGAAAATGAAGGTTGGGAAGCTCTGTTTTAAGCGCCTCCCTGATATGAGGAGGCAGCATCGGCAGATTCAGATCCCCAAACCAGACAAACTGATATGCGGGCAGCTGCCTGGCCAGTTCTACAAAGTCCAGAATACCCTTGCGGTCAATGGGAAGCCCCACCGACAGCACCACTTTATCCTCCGCCGTAAAGCCGTATTTTTCGCGGAAGGCCCGGCCTGCCGCTTCATCCCTCTGATAGAACGACAGATCGATCCCGTTGGATATGCTGACCACGGGACGTCCCGTATGATAATTATCAATCAGCTTCTTGGCATAGGGCGTCGGAGCTACAATCACATCCCCCTGAGAGTAGCACAGAGTAAGCCATTTTCTGAACAGGGGGGCCACCAGATTGGAGCCCACAAAGGAATTTCGGAAATCTTCCTCCGTCGAATGGCCATGATATACCACTTTTTTCCCCTGTCTTCTGGCCCGGCGGCTCAGCAGGAACGATGCGGGAAATATCGTATTGATATGGACGATATCCCAGTTATCCTTTACGTCCATAGTATACTCCACCTGGTTCTGCGACAGAGCCTCCTTCTGATGATAGATTGCGCGGCCCACACCGCTCCTTTCGATCAGATGCTGCGAACCGGAATATAATAAAACCTTCATGGCCTTTTCCCTTCCTTTCCTCAAATGTAGCTTTATTGCAGCAGCGACAGCGCTTTCAGACCTATGGTATACAGACCCAGGCTGTACAGTGCGATGGAAGCCGGCTTGCCCAGAAGAATGATGAGCGTCATCTTTTTGAAGCTCATACGGGTCAGTCCGGCCAGGTAGCAGAGAAAGTCATCCGGCGCCACCGGCAGAAAGATCGCCAGGGCAAAGAACCGGTCAAAACGGTTGCCCTTTTCCAGCCACCCGATATACTTTTCATATGTCTTAGGATTGGAGATGCTGCGTACAAAGGGGGCGCCGAAACGTCTTGCCAGCAAAAAAGCACACAGCGAACCCACGCAAATACCAATATAATTATAGATAAACCCCCAAACCGGCCCGAAGACCAGCACGCCGGCCAGACAGCCTATGGCGCCCGGCAGAATCGGAAGCACCACCTGTATCCCCTGCACCAGGGTAAAGATAACGGGAGCCCAGAAGCCAAAACCGTGAAGGAAACCCTCCAGTGCGTCCTGGGACTGAAAAATCCCCTGTCTATAGCAGTACCATGCAAACCACCCCATCACGGCGAGACCCAGGACGGTACTGATATTCATGACCCATTTCATCGTGCCCTCCAGACTCTTTCTCTCTCTGCGTCTCTCTTTCCTGGCCTCGATCTTTTCCTCGATCCTATCCTCTATCATTCCCACTTTACGCTCAAAACGGTCTTCCATATTCTGACATACGGCCTTTACCGCTTCCCTGTCAACAGGCCGAACCAGCGCGGTCTGGCTTATGGCAATGCTCTGTGCTGCCGCTGTTGTCTGTCTCGTGTTTGTCTTTCCTTCCATTGTGATTCTCCTTTTCCTTTCGGCCTGTTCTATTAGAAATTTCTGTTATCAGGGATATGCACTCCCCGCTGTTTTTCATGTTACGCTCTTTATTGTAATCAGGGGATTTTAATATACAGGGAATGAAATGTGAAGAATTTTTTAAGATCTGTGAGCAAAAAGGGGAAGAGGCGGCGGGAGGAGATGGGAGGCGGGAGAGAAACACCCGGTTCCTGAGGGAATCCTCTCAGGAACCGGGTGTTTCTTCGCTGTCCCTCCTATACCCCGCAAGGGGCCGCCTACTGTGGACCTGCGGGTTTTTGGTTGATGCTTTTTGAGTATTCTTCCGGTCCGGCCACACATTTTGCTGATCGCCGGCGTATTGCTCATAGCCAATCATGGCCTTCAGCTTATTTTTCAGGAAGAAAACCACCGTCCCTATTCTCTGTAAGGAATATCCCGGCTCTCGCACCACCTCCTCAGACTCTCAAAGAGGCTTTCCCTGTCTGCCTCGTCCGGAGCCTCTTCCTTCAGCAATATGGCATAGCGCTCCGGCATCCGACCCGGACTCTCAGGCGTACCGGCCTTAAACAGATCGGCTCCGCTTCCCTGCAAGGTCTCTCCTATGGTATCCTGATCCGTACTGATAATCAGAAAGGAATCGTTGATATAGGAATTGACTCTCCCGGCGAACTCTGCCATGGCTGATATGTCCAATGCCTCTTTCGTTTCTTCCAGAGGAGACTCCGGGTCATAGGCCATGTCAAAACTGATTTCTCCGCTGTCCTCCACCACCTTCTCTCCGCTGCCGTTGAACCGGTAGAGCTCATAGGAATAGCTGCCATAGCCCTGCCCGCCATAGGGCGTATACCGGAAAATGTAATCGCGCCCTTCCCTGTGACACAAATAGAGATTCACCCAGCCCATGTGGGCCGCCGCCGGTTCTTCAGTGTAGATCACCTTTCCCTCGGAGTCCAGTACGGCAAAGGTCGCCCAGGTAGCGGTATCAAAATATCCCCAGTCCAACACAATCCTCTCATTCGTCCCGTCATGGGCCAGATCCGCTTCCCAGATGACGGAGTCCTCCGTAATGACAGGAGACTCACTGCCGATCCTGTAGGAGTCCCGGTATTTTTCCCAGGCCTGCCGGTATGCATCCTCCCCCCGGTCCTCTTCGCCGTCACTTTCCTTATTTTCCTCAGGAGTCTCTTCTCTTTGCTCCTCATTTTCCCTTTCTATCTCTTCCAGGGGATTCGTCGCCAGACAGCCGGAGGCTGCCAGGCATACTGCCGTCAGCACCAGAACCATCCGATAGGCCGGACGGCGATAGCTTAAGACATTGCGGATGCGTTTTTTCGCATAAGGCTCCCCAAAAGACGGATAACTGCCTGTGGCCGTTCCCGCAAAGGCCAGAAGGGCCTGGGCGTACTCCCGTCTCGCCCTGCCATGTAACCGGTTCAGCACCGCCTCGTCACAGGACATCTCCATATCCTCACACATCAGCCGCCAGGCCACCCAGGCCAGCGGATTAAACCAATGAATGCAGACAATTCCAAAAGCCAGCGGCTTAATCAGATAATCTCTCCTTCGGATATGAGTCCTCTCGTGGAGCAGGATAAAATCACGCCTCTCCTCACAGAGCCCCTGGGGCAGATAGATCCGCGGTCTCAGGATCCCCATGACAAAGGGCGCGCCAATTCCCTGCGCCTCACAGACCTCCCGGTCCAACGCCGTAACCGGCCCCAGTCCCTTCTGAAACCGGCGGCCTCTCGCCATCTGGCAGAGCACTAAGAGCACCATGACGCACAGCCAGATCCCGCACAGCACAGGACTGTAAGCAATCTGGTACAAGACTCTGTACATTCCGTTTTCTGTCCCGGATAAAAGCCCTTCTGTCTTCCTTTTAGCCGGCTGGTTTTCTTCCCCTCTGTCTCCTGCCACGGTTCCGTTTACCAATACCGTCTCTCCATTCTGCCCTTCTGCCGCCATATCCCCCGGCCGTATGTCCTCCCCGACGCTTAGGCCTTCGCTATCCGCCGCCGCAAAAGGCAGGGCTGTTTCCTCCTTCTCCTGTACAGCTCCCCACCATGCATCCCACTGCGGAATGACGCTCACGGGACTGTCCCAGGCAAAGGGACAGGCAAACCGAAAAAACACCACGGCCCACAGTCCATAGGAAAAAATCTTGGGAGCCTTTTTCAGTAAAAGACGCAGCATACACACCGCCAGACACACAAAGCCCGCGGTCAGACTCATTCCCAGCACACCCGCAAAAACCGGTGAAATCCTCATAGCTCCTCCTCCTCCTCGTAACGGGCAATCATCTCCTTGATCTCCTCTATCTGTCTGCGGCTGAGACGGCGCCGGTCCATAAAACCAGCCAGAAAGCCAGGGACGGAGCCGCCGAAGTTCTGCCGGATAAATTCCTCTCCCTGGCTCTGTCGGTACTCCTCCTTAGATACCACAGACGTGATACGGGCATTTTCATTTTTAAACATTCCCTGTTCGCATATCCGTTTCAGCATGGTATATGTAGTAGATTTCTTCCAATGAAAATGCGTCTCGCACAGCCTTACCAACTCGCCGGAAGCCACCGGCTCATGCTCCCAGATCAGATCCGCCAGTCTGCTCTCGAATTCTGTCATCGTCTTTCCCTCCCTCTTTCTTCCATCTCATTCGCAAATGGTCTATAAGTTGTAAACCTATCAATGTTAGTTTACAACTTATAGACCATCATGTCAAGAAAAATTTAATCCGGGAAAAAAGATCTTTGCAGCCTACAGCAGAAATTCCTCCCACACCCTCTTCCAGTAATCGAAGTATCCCGCTTCCTCCACGCTCTCCGCGGCCAGAATCGGTATCCTCCCGATCTCCGTTCCATTTAAAGAGTAGACCAGACTGCCCACCGTATCGCCCTCTGTGACCGGAGCCTTGACCGGCTGATCGTAGATCCATTCCTTGGTGATGGCCGAGAAATCTTCTCCGTTCACCCCCAGATAGGAAAAGCTTCCTCCATAGCGCAGCGCGATCTCTTCCCTGACACCGTTTTCCACGGAAAGAAGAGGAAGGGACTCCGGGTTCTCGTCCGTGTACAGCTTGCAGGACGAAAAACCATAGTTTAAAAGCGTCGCCGCCTCCGAAAAACGGATCTTATAATCCTGGGCCGCCATAATGACAGCGATCAATGTCACACCGTCCCGGGTGGCTGTGGCAGAAACGCAGTATTTGGCCAGGCTGGTGGATCCGGTCTTCAGCCCATTACAGCCATCATACTGCTTTAAAAGCTTATTGGTATTCGCCAGACCGAACTCCGAGCTGCCCTGAGCCGTATTGTGAATAATATTTTCCATCCAGATACTGCTGTACTCATGAATCTGCGGATAGCGCGTAATCAGCTCCCGGCTCATGACCGCCACATCCCTGGCGGAAGCCACATGGGTCGTGGAATCGGTCAGTCCGCAGCAGTCCTCAAACTTGGTCTGTGTCATGCCCAGTCCCTGGGCCCGCTCGTTCATCTGACGGACAAACTCCGTCTCGCTGCCGGCCAGATGCTCTGCCATGGCCACCGACGCATCGTTGCCGGAGGCCACCACGATACATTTGATCATGGTTTCCACGGTCTGCACCTCGCCCTCCTCCAGATACACCTGGGATCCCCCCATGGATTTGGCGTTGGCGCTCACTGTCACCTCATCCTCGAGGCGGATCCGCCCCTCCTCCAGAGCGTCAAAAATCAGAATCAATGTCATGATCTTCGTGATACTGGCCGGACTCAATGCCTGGTCGGCGTTTTTTTCATAGATCACCGTTCCGGTGGATGCCTCCATTAAAAGCGCCGACACCGCGGTAAGGCCGAATTCCGCCGTCGTCTCCACTGCCGCCGTATCGTCCGCCGCGCTCTCCATTTGGCTCACCTTTGCCGGAGTGTCTCCCAAAGAATCCGCCGTATCTCCCACCGGCTCTCCTTTTTCTCCCTCATAGGTCACAAAGGTTTCCGGCACCGCCTGACTCTCCGCTGTCCTGGCCGCCGGATCACCGCCCTCCCGGGGCTGCTCTGTCTCAGGCTGGCTGTTCTCTGCCGGGGTTGCCCCGCCACCCCCGCTCTGCCCCCCGTCATGGCTCGCCTGTCCGGCCGCCTCTTCGCCTGCGTCATAACCGTCCTCTAACCAAAATCCCGCCCCCGATGCCGCTTTCACAGTCTGCGGCTGGCACACGGCCAACAGCAGGATGCACAGCCATAGTAACCGTTTTTTTCTTCTCTCTGCTTTCTTCTTTTTCAATACAGCCCACCCCGTGGTATCTGCTTGTCATTGCCATTATAGTCAGGCTGTGAGAGATTTATGACTGATTCCCGCCGTTTTGGCAGGAGAATGTAAAAACCGCCCGCCTTCATTCCAAAAATCCCGCCTGGCTGCTTGCACTCTTATCCGAAATGCGCTACACTGTAGAAAAGAAAAAAGAAATGAGGTTCCCGTCATGAAAGAAATGCAGAAAATCACCAGCTTCACCATTGATCATCTGAAACTCCTGCCCGGCCTCTACGTGTCCCGCAAGGATAAAGTTGAACATGCCACGGTCACCACCTTTGACATCCGGATCACCCGCCCCAACACGGAGCCTGTCATGGACAATCCCGCCATCCACGCTCTGGAACATCTGGGAGCCACCTTTTTGCGCAACCACGACCAGTGGAAGGACCGCGTCGTCTATTTCGGACCTATGGGCTGCCGTACCGGCTTCTATCTCCTGCTGGCCGGCGATCACTCTTCCGATGATATCTTTGATCTGATGAAAGAAATGTTTACTTTTATCGCCGGTTTCGACGGGGCCATCCCCGGCGCCAGCCCCAGAGACTGCGGCAACTGTCTGGATATGAATCTGCCCATGGCCAGATACTATGCACAGAAATACTTAGATACCGTGCTCTGTGAAAGACAGCCCGAACGGCTTACCTATCCGGAATAAGTCTTCGGTTCCTTATCCGCACCATAAAAGCTCCCCGGCAGTCCTCTGCGGACTGTCGGGGAGCTCGTCTTTCCAGGCTCCGTTTTCTGTCATTTTGTATATTTCTCGATCAGCTGCTGCTGCATTTCCTGCGTGATCCCCAGCTCCTTTCGTATGAAGCGCTCCATACCGCCATACTGTTTTTCTATGGCCCCAAAGGCAGACTCCAGATACTCTCCGGACACGGAATCAAGCAGTACGGCCTGCTCCGCCAGCGACATATCGCCAGAACAGGCATAGATCTCCTCTCTCAGCCTGGAGAGCTCCTCCTTCATGGCCTCATTGGTCGCCAGATAATCCTCCATAATCTCCTCTTTGGAAGCCCCCAGCATCCATAACAGAAGAGCCGCCGTGATTCCGGTCCTGTCCTTTCCCGCCGTGCAGTGCCATAAAAAAGCGCCCTCGCCATGCTTCATCAGCAGCGAAAAAAAGCCCTTCAGCTGGCCCACACAGTACGGGTCGCTCACCATCATCGGATAGAGGCTGGTCATCCCTTCTTTGGCCCGTCCATTCAGGCTGCGCACAAAGATGAGCTTCTTCTTCATCGGATCCGGTTCGTCCGCTTCCTCTCTGGTAACGCCCAGAGCCGACCCGGGAAAAATGGGATGAAGATGAATCAGCGCACCGGGGATCTGCCGGTCCGGATGCTGACTCTCCTCCAGTTCAGAGCGCAGATCCACCACCATCGTCACATGATACCGGTCCCGCAGCACCTCCAGATCCCCGTCCGTCATCCCGGACAGCTTACCGGTGCGAAGCAGACAGCCGTTCTTTACCCTGCGTCCGTTTTTCAATAAAATTCCACCCAGCTCTCTGGCATTTGCAATTCCTTCCAGTTTAATAAGATTCATCTTATCACTCCTTTTTCTCTGGCAGCGTGCAAAACGCCAGCCCCAGCGCGTCCGGCCCGGTGTGGGTTCCGATAGTCAGGTTGACTTCGTTTATGTATACCACCTGGATTCCCAGCTCCTGCTCCACCACGGCCGCATATTCCTTCGCCTCCTCCAGGTTATCCGTATGGACCACAGCCACCAGCGTCTTATCGAGATTACGCTTCTTCACTGTCTCCAGCATCATACGCCTGGCATTATTTTTACCGCGGCACTTTACAAAGGGGACGATCTTCCCCTTCTCGAAATGCAGAATCGGTTTGATATTTAACACCGTGCCCACAGCCCCGCTGACAGCGTTCAGCCGGCCTCCCCGCACCAGGCAGTCCAGATGGTCCACCAGAAACAGGATATCGAAATCCTTCTTTCGGGCCTCGATGGTTTCCCGCACTTCCTCCAGCGTATGGCCTTTCTTCTTCATCTCCTGAGCCAGATATACCATGAGGCCGGCCGCTGCCGAGCCATTCAGAGAATCAATGACGCAGATCCTACAGTCCCGCTCCTCCATCAGCTCTTCTGCCACCAGACAGACGGTGCTGTAGCTGCCGCTGCACTCCGACGAAAAGATTATGCTGATGATGTCCCGGTTCTCATTGAGCTCCGCCTCAAAGAGCTCACGCACCCGTTTCGGATTACAGCCCATGGAGTAGGCCCGCTCCCCGCCCAGAAGACGCTTATAAAAATCCGGAGGCGTCAGCTTCTTATCGTCGCCATAGATCACACCGTCATTGAAATGATAATACTGGGGTAAGATTACAATATGTTCAGCCTTTGCGTAGGCCGGATCGATATCTGTGTTGATATCGGTCATCACGGTAAATTCTCTCATTATTCTGCCGTCACCGCCGGTTGCGAACCGCCTTTCTGTTGTTCCGGGCATCAAAAGCCCCTACGGATATTGTATCAGACTTCCGCTTTTCTGTAAAGGCGGCCAGAAGCGGATTCTTAAAGGGAGCCTTCTTCCTTCGTGCCAAGCCTGCCAAAAAAGCCGAATGTCATGGGCCACACGAGCCCCGCCGCAGCCGTCATCAGAAAATAACGCACTGCCGTAGCCCCGGGATGACTGCCGAACACAGCCGACAGCGGCGCCTTCAGTCCCTCCTTGATGAGCAGAACGAAAAGAAGTCCCAGCACCACCTTCAAAACCTGCGCCCACCAGACCGCCTTTGTCTCAAAGCTCTTTCCAAAGCGATCCCAGCAGTGGGACGCCATTACTCCCAGGCCCATTCCCAGAATCTGCCATGCCGTCTTTACGGCGGCGCCGGCCCCATGGATCAGCTCCTCCTCCGTCAGAGAAGGATCCTTCGGGACCCCTTTAATATTCAGAAAAACGAAAAGTCCCGCCACGCAAAGCAGAAACACGGCCTGCAAAGTCCAGAAAGAACGTACTCCGCTCTCCTCCCTGGCAAACACCGGATACAGCGCCAGGACCAGCACCGTCCCCACAGCCAGGGATACCCCCACATCTGCCGGGGTATGGACTCCCAGATACATGCGGGAGAAGGCCACGATCCCGATTAGCGCCAGGCAGATGACCCGAAACGCCTTTTCCTTCGCATACCGGGCCATACTGCCATAGACTGCCGTGGCTGTGGCCGTATGGCCGCTGGGAAACGAGTAGCCTCCCGCCGTTGCCTTGGCCTCCTCCACCGCCTGAAACGCCGGATCGCGGATCCAGGGTCTGGGAATCGCAAACAGAGATTTCAACAGCTGGTTAAATAAAAGCCCGAAGACCGTGCCGTATATCATATAATAGCCCATCTTTTTATCGATGCACCAGAAGACCACCAGCATAAGCGCCAGAGCCGCCGCCTCGTCTCCCAGATATGTCACCGCCATAAAAAACGCGTTGCCCGCCGCCGTGCGAAAATCAGCCAGAAAATATAACAGTCCCATCCGTCGCCCTTCCTCCCCGGTTCATCGCGTTACTGAGGCAGCTTAAAAGAGCTCTTCAGCGATACGATCCGGTTGAATACCGGCAGCTCCTCCGTGGAATCCTTATAATCCACGCAGAAGAAACCGTTACGCACAAACTGAAAACGGTCGAATGCCTTCACGCCCTTAAAGGCCGGCTCCAGCTTACAGTCCCGAAGCTCCGTCAGAGAATTGGGATTCAGATTCAGGGAACCGTCCTCCTCATTGTATACGCCCTTCTCCTCATCCACGATATTTTCATAGAGACGGCATACCGCTTCCAGGGCCGTAGGCGCCGCCACCCAATGGATCGTCCCTTTCACTTTACGGGTCTCGCAGTTGCCGCCCCGGGTAGCCGGATCATAGGTACAGTGAATCGCCGTAATCTGTCCGTTTTCATCCTTATCCACGCCGGTACAGGTCACGAAATAAGCCCCCATCAGACGGACCTCATTGCCGGGGAACATCCGGAAATACTTCTTCACCGGCACTTCCATGAAATCCTCCTGCTCGATATAGAGCTCTCTCGCAAAGGGCACCTGCCTCTGACCCAGTTCCGGGTTCTCCGGATTATTGGCGATCTCCAGATACTCCACCTGATCCTCGGGATAGTTATCAATAATCAGCTTCACCGGCTTTAAAACTGCCATCCACCGGCTGCTCTTCGCCTTCAGATCCTCGCGGATGCAGTATTCCAGCATGGGCATATCGCAGGCGCTCTGGCTCTTGGATACGCCGGCCAGATCCACGAACATCCTGATGGACTCCGGCGTATAGCCGCGGCGGCGCAGGCCGCTTATGGATACCAGACGGGGATCATCCCAGCCGTCCACGATCTTATCCTCCACCAGCTTTTTGATATAGCGCTTTCCTGTCACCACATTGCGCAGATAGAGCTTGGCAAATTCGATCTGCTTCGGAGGCATGGGGAACTCACATTCCCGGACCACCCAGTCATACAGTGGGCGATGATCCTCGAACTCCAGCGTACAGATGGAGTGGGAGATCCCCTCAATGGCGTCCTCGATGGGATGCGCAAAATCATACATCGGATAAATACACCAGGCATCTCCTGTATTGTGATGACTCATATGGGCCACACGGTAAATCACCGGGTCCCGCATATTGATATTGGGGCTGGCCATATCGATTTTCGCTCTCAGCACCTTCTCTCCATCCGCATACCGGCCGTCGCGCATCTCTTCAAAAAGGCGCAGGTTCTCCTCCACCGTCCTGTTCCGCCAGGGGCTCTCCCTGCCGGGCTCATCCAGCGTGCCGCGGTACTCACGGATCTGCTCCGCCGTCAGGTCACAGACAAACGCCTTACCCTTTTCGATCAGCTTCACGGCGCACTCATACATCTGCCCGAAATAATCCGAAGCAAAGAACAGACGGTCCTCCCAGTCCGCTCCCAGCCAGGCCACGTCCGCCTTGATCGACTCCACGAATTCCATCTTTTCCTTCGTGGGATTCGTATCGTCAAAGCGAAGGTTAAACTTGCCGCCGTACTGCCTGGCCAGTCCCGAATTCAGCAGAATGGACTTGGCATGTCCGATGTGCAGATAGCCGTTGGGCTCGGGGGGGAAGCGGGTCTTCACATGATCGAAACGGCCTGTGGCCAGATCCTCCTCTATGATTCGCTCAATAAAGTTTTTTGATACGACTTCCATTTCCTTTTCCATAATCTCCTCCTGTCTCTGCGCCTTCAAGGGGCGCATACGTTAGGTATACCCCTGCGGGGCAGGCGGACTCTGTCCGGTAATGTCTAGGATACCACATTTTGGCGAATTGTAAAAGACCTTTTGCTTTCCGAAGCAAAGTTTAGAGCAAAGTCAGGATCACGTTTCCCCGGCACGGCTCCCGTCATGGCTTGGCGGCTTTATGGCAGACCGAAGCGCTCATGCGGCTTTAGCTATCCTTTAAAAGCTTCACCAGCACCGCCTTCTGTGCGTGAAGCCGGTTTTCCGCCTCCTCAAAGATTTCGCCGGCATGGGCTTCAAACACCTTGGCTGTGATCTCCTCCTCCCGGTGTGCCGGCAGGCAGTGCAGCACCATGGCGTCCGGCTTCGCCGCCGCCATCACTCTGTCATTGATCTGATATACGCCCTCAAACACCTGGCGCCGTCCGGCGGCCTCGTCCTCCTGGCCCATGGAAGCCCACACATCGGTGTAAAGCACGTCGGCGCCCTCTGCTGCCGCCAGCACATCGGGCGTACAGGTAAACGTACCGTTTTCCTTCGCCCAATGACACAGCTCCTGATCCGGCAGATATCCTTCGGGGCAGGCCACGCTCACCTCCATCCCCATCTTGATGCCGCCCACGATCAGCGAATTGGCCATATTGTTGCCGTCCCCGACGAAACAGAGCTTACGCCCGGCGAAGCTGTGCTTGATCTCGCGGATCGTCATGAGATCGGCAAGCACCTGGCAGGGATGGGCATAATCCGTCAGACCATTGATGACCGGAATCGAGCCGTATTTCGCCAGATCTTCCACCTCTTTCTGGGCAAATGTCCGGATCATAATGCCGTCCAGAAAACGGGAGAGGACTCTGGCCGTATCCTGCACCGGCTCTCCGCGGCCGATCTGCAGATCATGGGAGCTCAGAAACATGGCGCAGCCGCCCAGCTCGTACATCCCCACCTCGAAAGACACTCTTGTCCTCGTAGATGATTTCTGGAAAATCATACCCAGCGTCTTTCCCGTCAGATGGTGATGGGCAATACCGTTCTTTTTCTCAAATTTCAGCTGATCTGCCATATTCAGAAGTTCCAGTATTTCCTTCTGTGTCAGATCCTGCAGTTTTAATAAATGCTTCATTCTTCGATTACCTCCTTTATGACTGCGACCGCCTTTTGAAGCAGCTCGTCCGAAATGTTTAGCGGCGGCAGGAGCCGCATCTTGTCATGGGCTGTCAGAACCAGGACTCCCTTCTCACGGCAGCGCTCCACCGCCCTTGCCAGATCTGTTTTCAGCTCTATCCCCAGCATCAGACCCAGGCCCGTGACCTGTATCACACCAAAAGACGCCTCCAGCTCCCGGCGGATATACGCCCCCTTTTTCTCCACCTGGGCCAAAAGCTCTTCGTCCAGCCGGGACAGCACATAGAGAGCTCCCGCCGCACAGACCGGGTTTCCGCCGAAGGTGGAGCCATGGGTTCCCGGCGTCAGCACTCCTTTCGCCTTTTCGCCAAACAGAGTGGCCCCCATCGGAAGCCCTCCTGCCAGTCCCTTAGCTGTGGAAAAGATATCCGGCCGAAAGCCGTAATGCATATGGGCGTAAAGCCGGCCGGTACGGCCATTGCCCGTTTGCACCTCATCCACCACCACAAGAAGATCCCTCTCCTCTGCCAGCTTTCTGACTGCGTCCACATACTCCTTCGACAGCACATTGACGCCGCCCTCACCCTGGATCAGCTCCAGCATGACAGCGCAGCAGCTCTCGTCTGCCGCTGCCCTGAGCGCCTCCGCATCCCCGGCGGGCACATGGACAAAGCCCTCCGTAAAGGGGCCGAAGAAGGTATGCAGGCTGTCCTGCCCCGTGGCCGCCAGCGTCGTCACCGTGCGTCCGTGAAAGCTGTCCCTCAGCGTTATAATTTTGGAGCGCCCTTCTCCATACTTATCAAACGAATATTTTCTGGCAGCCTTGATGGCACACTCATTGGCCTCAGCCCCCGAATTGGAAAAAAAGACCGATGCCATACCGGTCCTCTCGCAGAGCGTCTGTGCCAGTTTTGCCATGGGTTCCGTATAATAATAATTGGATGTATGCTGCAGCTTATTCAGCTGGTCTGTCACTGCCCCGACCCAGCCGGGGTCCGCTGTTCCAAAGGTATTGACCGCGATGCCGCTGCCCAGATCGATATACTCTCTGCCATCCTCTCCCATGAGGAGGGAGCCCTGCCCTCCCGTAAGCGTCAGAGGCACCCTTTTATAGGTGCCTGCTATGTACTGTTGATCTATCTGCCGGATATCCATTCCTTTTGTCCCGTCTCCTCCTTATTTTTTTATACAAACATGGTTCCCAGTCCCTCATCGGTAAAAAGCTCGATGAGCAGGGCGTGGGGGACCCGTCCGTCCACGATAAACACCTTTTTTACGCCCCGCCGGATGGCCTCCTGACAACAGCCAATCTTCGGAATCATACCGCCGGTGATGATGCCGTCGCCGATCAGCTGGGGAATGTCGCTGACATACACCTGGGGAATCAGAGTGGACGGATCCGCCGGATCCCGCATCAGTCCGCAGATATCCGTCATGGACAGAAGGCTTTCCGCTTTCAGGCAGCCGGCGATCCTGGCAGCCGCCGTATCGGCATTGATATTGTAGACATTCCCTTCACTGTCGCAGCCCACCGTGGAGATCACGGGAATGTACCCCTTATCCAGCACATCCCGTATTACATCGGTATTGACTGCTGTGATCTCTCCCACGTAACCGTGCGCCTCATCCATCTGTCTGGCCTCGATCATATGGCCGTCGATTCCCGAGAGCCCCATGGCTTTCCCTCCGGTACACTGCAACAGATTTACCAGATCCTTATTCACCTTCCCGGCCAGTACCATCTGCACCACGTTCATGGTCTCCTGATCCGTGACGCGAAGCCCGTCCACGAAACGGGACGGAATATCCATCTGTTTCAATGTATCTGATATCTCCGGCCCGCCGCCATGAACTAACACCACCCGGATTCCCACCAGAGACAGCAGCACCACATCATTCATGACCGCTTTCTTCAGCTCTTCATTGACCATGGCATTTCCGCCATATTTTACCACCACAATCTTATCCGTGTATTTCTGGATAAAGGGGAGCGCATGAATCAATATCTGCGCCCGAAGAGAATTATCTGCCTCCATCACATCTGCTTCCTTTCTGATTTTATCACGTGCGGTAATCCGCGTTAATCTTCACATAATCGTAGGTCAGATCACAGCCCCAGGCCACGGCAGATTCCCTGCCGCTGTTGAGATCGATCCTCACTTCCACCTCCGAAGCGTTTAATACCTGCTTTGCCTCCTCCTCAGAGAAGGGTATCCCGCTGCCGCCCCGGCATACCGCCACAGTCCCGCCGGAGGATACGAAATCCACATCGATCTTTTGTACATCCACCTCCGCCCCGCTGTAACCGATGGCACACAGGACTCTTCCCCAGTTGGCGTCGGCGCCATAGACAGCGCTCTTAAACAGCGTGGAGCAGATCACGCTCTTGGCTACCCTGCGGGCCACGTCCTTGCCGGCAGCTCCATCCACATGGCATTCGATCAGGTGAGTCGCCCCCTCTCCGTCTGCGGCCATGATCCGGCACAGCTGTCTGGTGACCGTCATGAGCCCGGCCGCAAAGATCTCATAGTCCTCTCCCTCCTGCGTGATCTCCGCATTACCTGCCATGCCGTTGGCCATGATGGAGAGCATATCGTTCGTGGAGGTATCACCGTCGATGCTCATCATGTGAAAACTGTCCTCGATATCTGCCAGAATCGCCTTTTTCAGCATCTCAGGTGATATGGCCGCATCCGTGGTCAGAAATACCAGCATGGTGGCCATATTGGGATGAATCATGCCGGAACCTTTGGCGATACCGCCCAACGTACAGATCTTTCCTCCTATTTCAAAGGTACAGGCCACTTCCTTGGACACGGTATCCGTCGTCATAATCGCTTCCGCCGCACTGAGGCTTCCGTTCGTATCCCCGGACAGTCCCGAGACCAGCTCCTCCATGCCGCCTGCGATGGGCTCAAGGCTTAAGGGCTGCCCGATCACTCCTGTGGAGGCCACGATGACATCCGACGCCGCGATCCCTGTCTTCTGCTCCACCAGCGCGCTCATTCCCTCGGCGATCTCCACGCCGTCGGCATTACAGGTATTGGCGTTTCCGCTGTTGCAGATCATGGCCTGGGCATACCCGTCGGCAATATGCTCCTTTGTGACAGCGATGGGAGCGCCCTTCACCAGATTCGTGGTATAGACAGCTGCCGCCGCTGCCCGGCAATCGCTCACAATCAGAGCCAGGTCCTTCTTTGTCTTATTCCTGCGGATCCCGCAGTGAATCCCATTTGCTTTGAATCCCTTCGGAGCGCAGACGCCCCCGTTGACCTTTTGTATCATATCTTCTCTCCCTCTTCGTATTTTATAGCTCCAACCCTGTACTCTCTTCCCATCCCAGCATCAGGTTCATACACTGAATCGCCGCGCCGCTGGCTCCCTTGCCCAGATTATCAAAGCGGGCGGCCAGAAGGACTCTCTCCTCATTGCCGGAAATCAGTATCTCCATGGTATCCTTTCCCGACATGGTGTTGGCTCCGATAAAGGAGGGCACTGTCTTTGCCACATGGATCATCTGCTGTCCTTCATAATAATGCCGGAAATATTCTCTCAGAGAATCCGGCGTCTGCCGGCCCGACAGCAGATGGCTGTAGAGCGGTACCGATACCACCATCCCGCTGTAGTAATCTGCCACGATAGGGGCAAACACCGGCTCCCTCTCCAGCCCGCACACAGCCTTCATCTCTTTCAGATGCTTATGCTGCTGTGTCACGCCGTACTGGCGGGGACTTAAAAGCTCATCCTCCCGGTCTGCCGCCTCATATCCGGCGATCATGCTCTTGCCTCCGCCGCTGTAGCCGGTGACAGAATAGCAGACCAGGGGATAGTCCGCCGGTAAAATCCCCCCCGCCGCCAGAGGATACACCAAAGCGTTGAAGCCGCTGGCATGGCAGCCCGGCACGGACACCCGTCCGGCCACGGACACAGCCCTTCTGTGCTCTTCTGACAGCTCCGGAAAGCCATAGGACCAGCCCGGCCATGTCCGGTGAGCCGTGGAGGTATCAATGATACGCACCTTTTCGTTTGTCACCAGGCCCTCCGCCTCCAGCGCCGCTTCGTCCGGCAGGCAGAAAAACGTGATATCCGACTCGTTCATCCTCCTGCTGCGCTCCTTTGTATCCTTTCTCTGCTCCTCCGGTATGGTCAAAAGCTCGATATCCGTCCGCGCTTTTAACCTCTCCCGGATTCGCAGTCCTGTGGTTCCTGCGCTTCCATCTATATAGACCTTCGTCATAAGACTCTCCTCTCCTGTATCGGTTCTTATAATTATACATCTATTATGCATAAAGTCAAGATTATTTTGAATTTTTATGCATCATGTTTAAAACTGCCGCCCTGGCAAAGCTCTTTGTGTTCATGCTGCCCGACAGCCGCCAAAAGACGGCACTTGGGGCGTGTGTCCCTTTGTCCGCCGAGGGTACGGTAACAGTATTATACTCTTATGACCGCAGGCACGCAAGAGAAAGATTTCAGTTCCCGGTTCCGGCCTCCGGTCTTTCCTTCGATCCCCCGGTCCTGTCCCCGGATCTGCGGCACACCGCACAGGAAGAAGACATCTCCTCCTCTCTTTCTCTCTGGCAGGACGCGCACTCGCCGTCAATCTCATACACCGCATTGCCATCTATAATCAATTTATATTTCACCTTTTTCTCCTCTCCCGGCTTCTTACCGGCTGTATGATATTATCATATGACAGAGGAAGCAAAAGGGAATCTTCCCTGAGAAGTGTCATAGGGACATGCTTTTTTGCATAAGTATAAAGAGAAAGAGGAGGGGACAAAAGTATGAAACCCACTTTGCGGATGACGGAATTCGACGAATTAACCGGCAGCAGCAGCCTTCAGATGATGAAGGCTTTTCTTCCGTTTCTGGAACCGTCCATGCAACAGTGGGCCGCCGTCTATATCCGGATGCAGGAGCTGCAAAACACCATCGCTCTTTTTCAGACTCCCGACCAGCCGCTTCCATGGCCCAGGCGGTCCATGCCGCCTCCGGAGAAGCTGATCGAAGAGTTAAAACCCTACGGAGGTCCCACGGAAAGCGCCGCTCTGGATCAGATGAAAAACGCCCTGGAGGCCATGAAACTCTACCAAAAAATTTCCGAACTGCAACAAAAGACCTCCGGCCCGCTTTCCCCTTCTGATCTGATACAGGAAATGCTGCCGCCGGAGCAGGCTGCCATGTTTGAAACTTACAGCACCATGTTCCAGGGGATGGATTTTATGAACATGATGCAGGGGACACAGGATTAGGAATCGCATCAAGAGCAGGAAAGGAGTATTACAGATGCAACCTTCAGATGAACTGAAAAACAACCCGGCCTTTGCCGGTATCAATCCCATGAAAGTGATATTTCTGGAACAGATTCTCAAGGAAATGCAAAAGCAGAATAAGGATACGCTGATGCCGTTCTTTCTGGCTGTCAATACCAAAGCTTCCCAGATGGGAATCACTTTCTCCGACGAGGAGACACAGCTGATTTTCTCCGAGATGGAAAAGCGCATGGACGCAGAGGAGCGCAAACGGTTTCAGATGATCCAGACCATGATGCGCTCAAACACAGCTTCCTCCAAAGAGAAAAAGAATAAAAAAAGCTGAAGCCTTCGGGGAGCCTTATATGTGAAAGGCTCCCCTGTTTTTCAGCCGAAAAGCCACAGATGGTCCGCCAGAATCTTTATTCCCATAAAAATCAGAATCAGCCCCCCAAACACTTCCGCCTTCGCTTTGTATCTGGCGCCAAATACATTGCCGATCTTTACCCCTGCCGCTGAGAAGAGGAAGGTAACGATACCGATAAAGCTCACGGCCGGTATGATATTCACCTGTAAAAAAGCCAGGGTGACGCCTACGGCCAGCGCGTCAATGCTGGTGGCCACTGCCATGGGAAGCATGGTTTTGGGGCCAAAGGAAGCTCCCATCTCCTCGTCCTCTTCCTTGCCAAGCGCCTCTTTAACCATATTGGCGCCGATAAATCCCAGCAGAACAAAGGCGATCCAGTGGTCTATCTCCATGATCATCGCCTGAAATCTCACCCCCAGCAGATAACCGATCACCGGCATCAGAGCCTGAAATCCTCCGAAGTACAGACCGGCTGTCAGAAGATGTTTCCACTCTGCCCGGCGCACCGACAGCCCCTTGCATATCGACACCGCAAAAGCGTCCATGGACAGTCCCACAGCAATCAATGCCAGTTCCCATAATTTCATATGTATTCGCCTCCCTTTCCTGTAAAAAAAGAGACTTACCTGCAGCCTGTGCAGATAAGTCTCATCATTTAAAGCAAAGCCAGGGCCAAACCCAGTATGTTGACCTTGCTGCGTCAAAGCCGTATCCCCTCGTGAGATTGCTTTCAAACGCCGACTACTCCCTTAATCCTGATTACATACTACCATAAAATATAATATGGGGCAATGCAAAATTATATTCCCCGGCAGGAATCACCGCCTGTCTACTCCGGCGTCTCACCGCCATGAAGATAACTGTAATAGTTTACGTCCAGAAGCTGTCGCGAAATGGCCAGCTTATTATTGACCTTCTTGCGCGTATTGCTCACATAATCCTCGGATACCTCCTCACCGGTCAGAGATATGACTTCCTTGGTACTTCCGTTATACATAGCCGTATCCGTGATCCAGCTGCGGTTCGGGAACACCACCAGACCCTCGCTGTCAGAGAAGATATCCTGTCCCATCAGAAGCCGGGAATCATAATCCAGTCCCAGCATATTGGCGATGGTAGGCAAAATATCCAGGCTGTAGCAGGGCTTCTCCACCACGACATTCTTTCCCTCTTCCATACTGCCGGTCCAGATGATCAGATCATTGCGATATAGCTCGAAGTTATCCTCCAGGGTATATCCCTGGATTCCGTTATGGTAGGCCGCCACCTCATCGCACATGGCCCTGTATTTCGGGTCATAGGGAATATGATCCGCTGTCAGCACCACCAGCGTGCGGTCTGCGATCCCTGCATCCTCCAGCTTCTGAATCAGGCTGGCCATGGCTTTATCCAGCTCCATATTGCAGGCAATATAGGCTTTCGCCTCATCAGACAGAGGCAGATCAGCCACCGCATCCTTATTGCGCGCCGACATGGCATTGCCGGCAAAATTATATTCCACATGACCGCTGACTGTCATATAGTAGGCGTGGAACGGTTCGCTGGTCGCATAGATATCGAAAGTATTGTCTATCATATACAAATCTGACTGAGGCCAGTATTCTTTTCCCGAAGAAGTGGTCTCCGGCTCGAAACCGCTGCCCACGGCGATCCAGTTCTCATAGCCCATATTGGGATGAGAGAGATTTCTCTCATAGTATGTGTAGCTGTTGTTGTGGAAGCCCCACAGGTTATAACCGGCCCGCTCCATCATGCGTCCCAGGCAAAAATACATGTCTGACTTGTCCTGGCCGCTCTTTTTCATGGAAATGTATTCGCCGTCCTTCGGGAACTGACTGACCAGGTTTACATACTCGCCGGCAGAGGTGGAACCATACCACAGCGGCGTATAGAAGTTCTTGAACACATAACCGGTGTTAATCAGCTTATATAAGGTAGGCGTCAGCTGCTCGTCCACCGCATAGGGAGAAAAACCCTCCGCCGTCAGAAAGATCAGGTTATATCCCTCATAAATCCCCGTGTACTCATTGGTCCTGGAGGGCTCCAGTCCCTGGAAGTACCGGTGTATCTTCGCCAGGTCTTTATTCCCGGCCTCCTCCGCCTGGGCGGCCAGAGACTCGAAATCAATGTCCAGGAAATTATACAGGTCATGGATATCCGGCTCCGTCTCCGGTTCGGTGGGCTCTGTCTCTCCCGAAGAGGCCGGTTGGCTCTCCGACTGCGATTCCCCGCTGGTCCCCGACACCTGAGCCGTCCCCTGCCAATCGCTGTTATCATCCGGAAGATCCAGATTATCAAGTCCTGCCGAAGAGCTGCCAAAAAGCACGCTCTTCAGATCCAGCCGCATGGTCGTCGCAAGTCCCAGCTGCTCCACCTCATCTCCCAGGGAGCTGTTGTGATGATAAAGGTCATAGATCGAATAGGGATCCCGGTCACCGAAATTCACAATCAGCAGACACAGCAGATGAAATACCACAATTCCTCCGGCCACCATTCCCTGCACCGGCAGCTTCCTCTGACGAAAGCTCAGAAGCGTCCTGCCGATGGTCAGCATGAAAATAAACGGAATCAGTATCAATATGATACCGAATATATTATCCCAGATTGATTTCAGCGCCCGGACGAAGAAGGGACCAAAGGTCAGCGCCTGGGTGGCGTTTCCCTGCTGCAGAGCGCTGAACACGCCTACATAGGTCTGGAACACGCCGTAATATACGATATTGGCGCCAAATACCACGCAGCAGAAAAAGGTCAGTGCACAGGTGATGATATAATTCGCCTGCTTGGATGGAGTCAGGTTACACAGAAAGCCGAAAAAAGCTCCCATGGGAATGGAGAACAAAATCGGGAAGAAAAAGCTGGCGCGGAAACTGCCAAACATGACAAAGTGAAAGGTCAGTTCCATCCAGAAGATCGCTCCGATAAAATACAGGATCGTACTGAATACCAGCAACAGATTTTCCCTTCTCGTCCTTCCCACCTGCCGGAAATTCAGCTTGCTTTTTCTTCGACTCATTTCATCCACCTTTTCCTTCCATTCTTGAAGTTATTTGACCACGATATTGATAATCCGGCCCGGCACATAGATTTCCTTCACCACCGTGCCGTTTAATCTGCTGCCCAGAGCTTCCTTTCCCGCAGCCACAGCCTCTTCCCGGGAAGCGTCTGCGGAAATGGTAACCGTAGTTCTGGTCTTACCGTTGACCTGCACGGCCACCTCCACCATATTCTCTACGGTCTTCGCCTCGTCATATTCCGGCCATGACGCCTGGTACAGACGGCCTTCACAGCCCATCAGCTGCCACAGTTCCTCCGTAATATGAGGCGCCACCGGATTTAAAAGGACCAACAAGGTCCGAAACTCCGCCTTCGTCAGGGATCCGTTCTTATAGAACTGGTTCACCAGCGCCATCATGGCCGCGATGGCCGTATTAAACTTCAGATTCTCATAATCACTGCTGACCTTCTTGATCGTCTGGTGCATCTTTGTCTCCATGGCAGAAGAATAGCTGTCGCCGCCCTCCACCAGACCGGCCAGCTTCCACACTCTCTCCAGGAAACGGCGGCAGCCCTTTACTCCCTCCTGAGACCAGGAAGCGCTTAAATCAAAGGCGCCGATGAACATCTCATAGGTGCGCAGCGTGTCTGCGCCGAACTCCTCCACGATATCGTCCGGATTCACCACATTGCCCCGGGATTTACTCATCTTTTCGCCGTTTTCTCCCAGGATCATTCCGTGGGAGGTGCGTTTCTGATAGGGCTCCGGACAGGGAACCACCTTCTCATCGTACAAAAACTTATGCCAGAAGCGGGAATACAGAAGATGTAATGTGGTATGCTCCATACCGCCGTTATACCAGTCCACCGGCATCCAGTACCGGAGCGCTTCCCGGCCTGCCAGCGCCTGATCGTTCTTCGGATCCGTATAGCGCAGGAAATACCAGGAGGAACCGGCCCACTGAGGCATGGTATCGGTCTCCCGCTTGGCCGGACCGCCGCAGCAGGGACAGCTGGTATTCACCCAGTCCGTCATGGCCGCCAGCGGCGATTCTCCGTTATCCGTGGGCATGTAGCTCTCCACCTCGGGAAGCTCCAAAGGCAGCTCCGACTCCGGCACCGCCACGTAGCCGCATGTGTCGCACTTTACAATGGGGATCGGCTCGCCCCAGTATCTCTGTCTGGAAAAAACCCAGTCTCTTAATTTAAAGTTTTTCTTAGGCTCGCCGACTTTATTCTCCTCCAGCCATTTTGTGATGGCAATTTTTGCATCGGCCACCTCCAGGCCGTTCAGGAACCCGGAATTAACCAGTTTTCCTGTGGCCACATCGGTATACGCCGCTTCCTGCACATTGCCTCCGGCCACCACCTCGACGATGGGCAGACCGAATTTCTTCGCAAATTCCCAGTCCCTCTCATCATGGGCCGGTACTGCCATTATGGCTCCCGTGCCGTAGCTCATCAGGACATAGTCGGAAATCCAGATCGGAATTTCTCTGCCATTCGCCGGATTGACCGCCGACAACCCTCTGACCGGCACGCCGGTCTTTTCCTTCGCCAGCTCCGAACGTTCGAAATCTGATTTTCGGGCCGCCTGCTCCCTGTAGGCCGTCACCTCATCCCAGTTTGCGATGTCCGCCCTATACTTATCAATATAGGGATGCTCCGGGGACAGTACCATGTAGGTCACGCCAAACAGCGTGTCCGGCCGGGTTGTGTAGATACGCAGCTTTTCCTCTTTATCTTTTAAGGAGAAATCCACTTCCGCTCCATGGGAGCGGCCGATCCAGTTCTTCTGAGATACCTTCACCCGCTCGATATAGTCAAGTCCTTCCAGATCGTCGATCAGCTGATCGGCATACTCGGTAATCTTTAACATCCACTGGCTTCTGACACGGCGTACCACCTCGCCGCCGCAGCGCTCGCAGACGCCGTTTACCACTTCCTCGTTGGCCAGTCCCACCTTACAGGAGGTACACCAGTTGATGGGCATCTCGCTCTTATAGGCCAGTCCCGCTTTAAACAGTTTTAAAAAGATCCACTGCGTCCATTTATAATAAGCGGGATCCGTGGTGTTGACCTCCCGCTCCCAGTCAAAGGAATATCCCAGAGACTTTAACTGCTCCTTAAACCGGGTCACATTATTATGGGTCACAATGCGGGGATGAACATGGTTTTTGATAGCATAATTCTCCGTCGGCAGACCAAAGGCATCCCACCCCATGGGATACAGCACATTATACCCCTGCATCCGGCGTTTCCTCGCCACAATGTCCAGCGCCGTATAGGGACGGGGATGTCCCACATGAAGTCCCTGCCCTGACGGATACGGAAACTCCACCAGTGCATAGTATTTGGGTCTGGTATAGTCGTCGGTGGCGGCAAACGCCCTCTCCTCATCCCATACGTCCTGCCACTTTTTCTCAATCTGTTTCGGTTCGTAAGCTGTACTCATGGTCTCCCTCCTTCAATCTGAAAAGCCCGGTCCTGCGGCAAGGCAATCCGGCCTTTATGCATAAGGGTATTCTACTCATATTCACAGTTTTTGTCAAGCAAGACCGCCGTCTTTCACGTTTTCCGGATCTCTTTCGTATCTGTCAGCATACCATACTTTTTTTACATCCGGTTAAACACTTCCTTAAAGGTTTCTTAAGCCTTCTCCCCCAGCGGTTCCCACCATCCGTTCAGAAACTTTAAAAAACGTAAAAAAGAAGCAGGGAAAGCCGCCGGCCCTGTGGGGCCGCAGCCTTCCCTGCCTCATACCGTCAGGTCATATAGCGGTTTTCTTACTCCTCTTCCGCCTTGCTGGCCGCTACGATCTTCGCCTGTACATCGGAGGGCGCCTGCTCATAGCGGGTAAACTCATACTCATAGTCGCCGGATCCGCCGGTCATGGAACGAAGATCCGTGCCATAGCCGTAGATCTCAGACATGGGAACCTCTGCCGTGATCGTCTGCTTGCCGGCAGCGATATGATCCATACCCATGACGCGGCCGCGGCGCTTGTTCATATCGCCCATGACGTCGCCGGCAAAGGCATTGGGCACCGTCACCTTCATGGTGGCAATGGGCTCCAAAAGCACGGGGGATGCCTCCATCACACCGGCCTTGAACGCATTGATCGTAGCTGTCTTAAAGGCCATCTCGGAGGAATCCACCGGATGATATTTACCGTCGATCAGCGTTCCCTTCACGCCCACCACCGGATATCCGGCTAAGGGCCCCTTCAGAACCGACTCTGCCAGACCCTTCTCCACGGCAGGGAAATAGTTCTTCGGCACGGCGCCGCCCACGACGCGCTCGGCAAATTCATGAGATTTCTCCAGATCTCCGGACGGCTCAAACTCCATCACCACCACGCCGTACTGGCCATGGCCGCCCGACTGCTTCTTATGGGTGCCGGTGACGGTGGTCTTCTTGCGGATCGTCTCCCTGAACGCGATCTTCGGCTTGCTCAAAGTCACTTCCACCTTATAGCGGGCCGACAGCTTGCTGACCACGATATCCAGCTGCTGATCCCCGATCCCGTACATAAGAGACTGGCGGTTTTCACTGTCCTGAACCACCTTAAGCGTCAGATCCTCATCCATCAGCTTCGCCATGGCCGCCGCGATCTTATCCTCGTCGCCCTTATTATTGGCCTTATATCTCATGTACGTATAGGGCTTTGAGATGGCCGGCGGATCAAAGATCATGGTGGCGCCCTTCTGCGCGATGGTGTCTCCGGTGGCGATATTATTGATCTTCGTCACGGCGCCCAGGTCGCCGGCATGAAGCTCCTTGACCTCGATGGCTTCCTTGCCCCGCAGAATGTACAGCTTGGCTAACTTTTCCTCGGTCTCCTTATTGACATTGTAGATCATGGAGTCGGCTTTCAGCACGCCGGTCACTACCTTGATAAAGGAATACTTGCCGATAAAGGGATCCACCATGGTCTTCCAGACCTTGGCGCTCATATGCTTACTCTCGTCGCACTCCAAAAACGCGATCTCATTATTACCGGACTCTCTGCCATATACCTTGCGCTTATTGGGGGAAGCAAAATATTTCACAACCACCTGCATCAGCATCTTCGTACCCTGATTATTGATTCCCGAGCCCATCAGCACCGGAATAATCGCCCGGTCCTGCACATGGACACGCAGAGAAGTAGACACCTCGTCATAGGTAAAATCCTCGCCGCCGAAATACTTCTCCATCAGCTCCTCGCTGGTCTCCGCCACAGCCTCCACTAAGGATTCTCTGGCCGTGGAAAGCTGCTTCTCCAGATACTCGGGAATCTCGCATTCCTCGTATTCGCTGCCCTTGGTAAAGCGCCGGCCCTTCATCTTCACCACATTGACAAAGCCCACAAACTTCTCATTCTCACGAATCGGAATATGGAACGGCGCAATCTTGCGGCCGTATTTTTCATTGAGCTGGAGGCTGATCTTGCGGAAGGACGCATTGTCATCGTCCATACCGGTGATGAAAATCACGGTGGGCAGCTCATACTTCTCGCAGTATTCCATGGCCCGCTCGGTTCCGGCCTCCACACCGGCTTTGCCGTTCACTACAATCACGGCAGAATCGGCCACGCTCAGCGCCTCCTCCACCTCTCCCACGAAGTCCATATAACCAGGGGTGTCGATGAAATTGATTTTCGTGCCCTCGAAATCTATGGGAATCACCGTGGTGCTGATGGAGAACTGTCTCTTCGCTTCTTCCTTATCAAAATCGCTGATGGTATTGCCATCGGCCACCTTACCCTGCCGGTTCGTGATGCCTGCCTGGAAGGCCAGCGCTTCTACCAGAGTAGTCTTACCGGCTCCGCCGTGACCCAGTATGACGACATTGCGGATTTTATCTGTTTCATATACCTGTTGCATAAAACATATCCTCCCTTAAAGATGTAGTGGTTATGAAAATCCTCTTTTCATCCCGGATTTTTCACATGGTTATATTGTACTAAAAAAATACGCCAATAGCAAGTGAATTATTAAAAACGTCGAATTCTCACTTTAAAGTGCTGAATTATTGACTTTACAGAAGTTTCGCGGTACACTGTGGAAAAGAAGCGAGGAGACCATCTATGATTATTATTATGAAGCCGGGAGCGGCCAGAGAAAATATTGATACCGTCGTAAAAGCGATTTCTTCAAAGGGGCTGCAGGCCCATCTGTCCCAGGGCGATCAGGTGACGATCGTCGGAGTCGTGGGCGATAAGACGCGGCTGATGCATGATAATCTCGAACTGATTCCCGGGGTGGACAAGATCCTGTCGGTTACGGAGACCTATAAGCTGGCAAATAAGAAATTCCATCCCCAGGACTCCACAATCCTGGTGGGCGACACTCCCATAGGCCCCGGGCGCCTGACCATGATGGCCGGTCCCTGTGCGATCGAGAATGAAGATATGATGATGAAATCGGCCGCGGCCGTAAAGGCCGCCGGCGCATCCTTCCTCCGTGGCGGCGCTTACAAGCCCAGGACTTCCCCCTATGCCTTCCAGGGGCTGGAGGAAGAGGGGCTTCGCTATATCCGCCGGGCCGCAGACGCCGCCGGACTCAAAGTCATCTGCGAAATCACCAGCCAGAGAGCCCTCGATACTGCGGTACATTATGTGGATATGATGCAGATCGGCGCCCGCAATATGCAGAATTTCGAGCTTTTGAAAGAAGCGGGCCGCTCCCGCATACCCGTATTATTAAAGAGAGGACTCAACGCCACCATCGACGAATGGCTCAACGCGGCAGAGTATATTATCTCGGAGGGAAACCCGAATGTGGTTCTGTGCGAACGGGGAATCCGTACTTATGAGAAGGCCACGCGCAACACCCTGGATCTCAGCGCAGTACCTGTCATTCGCCAGAAAAGCCATCTTCCTGTCATTGTGGACCCCAGCCATGCCACCGGCGTGCGGGAATACGTGGCCCCTCTGGCCAGAGCGGCTGTCGCTGCCGGTGCGGACGGTCTGATGATCGAGGTTCATCCCTGTCCCTCCTGCGCCTTATCTGACGGTCCTCAGTCACTGACCTTTGAACAGTTTGAAGCACTGTGTCGGGAGTTAAAGCCCTACGCGGCTCTGGCCGGCAGGACGTTTTAAGAAACTTACAGAATCGGGGAAGAAAAAATGGATAATTCCGGAAAACTGCACATCGCCTTCATCGGCCTGGGACTCATCGGCGGTTCCATCGCAAAGGGATTCCGCCGTCAGAACCTGCCGGTGCAAATTTATGCTTACGCCAGACATCAGGAGACATTGCAGGCCGCCCTGGCCGACGGCACCGTGGATGAAATACTTGACAGCGCAGCCGATGAAAGGCTTGCGCTCTGTGATTATATCTTCTTATGTACGCCGGTGGCGGACGCCGTCCTCTATATGAGCCGGATCTGCCCTCTGATGAAGCCCGGCTGTATCCTCACCGATGTGGGCAGCACCAAGACGGAAATTCATCATGCCGCCGAGACCCTGGGAATTACGGACCGCTTCATCGGCGGACATCCCATGGCCGGCTCGGAAAAAAGCGGCTACGCCTACTCCACCGACCATCTGGTGGAAAACGCCTACTATGTCCTGACTCCGGCCGGATCCGTGCCGCCGGATCAGGTGGAGCGGTTTGCCCGGCTGATCCGGATGCTGGGCGCCATCGTGCTGATACTCGACTACGAACGTCACGACTATGTGGTGGCTGTCATCAGCCATCTGCCCCATATCATCGCTTCCTCCCTGGTCAATCTGGTCAGAGACAGCGACGATGAACAGCAGACCATGAAGACCGTGGCTGCCGGCGGTTTCAAGGATATCACACGCATCGCCTCCTCCTCCCCCGTCATGTGGCAGCAAATCTGCCTGACCAATGCCCGGCACATCGGAACTGTCTTACAGGACTATATCGACTCTCTGAACCGGACGCTGCGGTCTGTCAGAGAGCAGGCAGGCGATCCTCTGTACCGGCTTTTTGACGAGGCCAGAGAATACCGCGACGCGATCCCGGAGGCTTCCATGGGTCCTCTGAAAAAGGACTACGCCGTCTACTGCGATATCGTGGACGAATCCGGCGCCATCGCCACTATCGCCACTATCCTGGCCACCCATCAGATCAATATCAAAAATATCGGCATCCTCCATAATCGCGAATTCGAGGAGGGCGTGCTGAGGGTGGATTTCTACGATCAGGAGTCTGCCGATCAGGCGGCCGCATGGCTCACGAAGTTTCAGTACCGGCTCTATAAACGATGACTCTTCCGTACCTGCGGCTGCCTGCAACCGGTATTATTCTCTTTTATTTTTTGGCGGTCCCCCAGCTGTCCACCTGGACGCGCATGTCCCCTCCCATGGGCCGGGCCACGCCTTTGACCTCTGCCGCCTCATACTGGCGCCACTGCTGCCAGTACTGCTGTCCGAACAGCATGGTTTCATCCCCCCATTCGTCCCGCAGCGCAAACAGCTTCTCTCTCAGATTTGCCACGATCTCCTCCGTGCCCGCCATATCAAACAAATTGTACCGTTCCCATGGATCATTTTCCAGATCAAAAAGCTGCGTCATCTTGATATCCTGCGTCCGGTACTCTAACAGCTTGTACTTCCCGGAGATGACTCCCCGAATACGCGCCTGGAAAGCCAGGTAAAGGTCCTCTCGAATTGTTGCCTGAGTATCCGTAAAAAGCTCCGCGAAGCTGCGGCCTTCCACCGTAGACGGTACCGGAATCCCGCAGATCTCACAGAGGGTAGGATATATATCCAGCAGATAGACATACTTGTCATTGACCTGGTCTTTCGGCACACCCGGGCCTGCAAACACTAACGGCACCTTGACACTGTGCTCATAGAGATTCTGCTTGCCCATCAGGCCGTGCTGGCCGATGGCCAGCCCATTATCCCCGCAGAGCACTATGATGGTATCCTCCAGCATATCCCTCTTCTCCAAAGCGGCAAGCACTCTTCCGATACACGAGTCGATATGACTGATCATGGCATAATAATCCGCAATGTGCTGCCGGATCTTTTCCGGACGTCGGGGGTAGCTCTCCGTATTCTCATCCCTCCCTTTGGCCGCCCATCCGTAGGTCACGGCAGGCATGGGCAGATAGTTAGGAGGCAGCGATATTTTCTCCGGATCATACATATTCCGGAACTCCTCCGGCATGGTTCTGGGATCATGGGGCGCCAGGAAAGAAAGATACATAAAAAACGGCTGCTCCTCCCCATACTCCTCGATATATTTTACCGCCGAACCGGTAAACAGCTCCGTAGAGTGTACACCGGCATGAATCCGTTCGGCCCGAACTGTCACCGGAACCTCATTCTGGGTAAAATTCGGGGTAAACTGGATTTCTTTCTCATAAATGCCGTCCGGCTTGAAATCATTTACCGGCACGTTCCAGTGATCCCACATGCCTCCGAAGAAGATATTGGCCCCGTTGTCAAAGCTGCGGGCATAGCTGGCCACACCGTTATGCCATTTGCCGATGCCGGCCGTATGATACCCGGCATTTAAAAAGCTCTGACACATGGTAACCTGATCCTCCGGAATATTTTTTCCGCATTCCTTCAGGTGAAACAGTGTCTTCCCGGAATGGAGCATGGCACGGCTGGGCATACACACCGCCGAAACCGTACCGCCCGGAATATGGGCATTGATAAAAGAGGTACCGCTGCGGACCAGCCGGTCCATGTTCGGCGTCTTTATCTCCTCATTTCCCAGAGCGCCGATGGTACCGTAGCGCTGATCATCCGTCAATAAAAACAACACGTTAGGACGTTTTTGCTGTGACGGGTTTTGGTTTTTTTGCATACTATCAACCTCCCTTTCCTGCTGCATCGGGAAACTCCCTGTTCCGGCTTCCTAACAGCCAGTGCAGCCGGCAATATCTTTCATATATTTTTTCATAGGCCGCAGCATACTCCTGCTGGGGCCGGTATTCTGTCAAATCCCGGATGTGCATATGTTCCATGGCCTGTGCCAGGCTGGCATAGCCGCCCTCCGCCCTTCCGGCGGCAGCCGCCGCGCAGATGGCGCTGCCATGGGCCGAACTGTTGGTCTCATTGGCCGCATAGACGGGCATATTCAAAATATTGGCGTACTGCTGCATGAAAAAGGGATCCTTTCGGGGAATCCCTCCGCAGGCAAATACCTTTTTGATGTCGATACCGCAGGCACGTCCCTGATCCATGATGATTCTCGTACCACAGGCAATCCCCTGAAGCATGGCACAGTAGATCTCTTCCGGCTTTGTGGACAGGGTCAGTCCCCAGATCGTTCCCGTCAGCTGCTGATTGCACAGGATGCTGCGGTTTCCGTTCCACCAGTCCAGAATCGTCAGGGGATTTCTTTCCGGAAAGCTTTCCTTTGCCTTTTCCGACAAATATTTATGTAAAGATACGCCCAGCCTTCCGGCCTCTTGCGTATACCTGGCCGTGACCATATTGTTTATGTACCAGTCCAGCATGTCGCCTGTGGCAATCTGTCCTGCCGTATAGCCGTAAAACCCGGGGATAATCCCGTCACGGACCACGCCGCAGAAGCCTTCGATATCCTTCAGATGATCGGCCAAAATAGGAATCGCATTGGAGGTCCCCACGATGAGGGCCATCTCGCCTGCCCGTTTCATTCCCATGGACACCACGCTGGCATGGCCGTCCATCATCCCTGACGAGACGACGATCCCAAAAGGAAGTCCCAGCCAGCGGGCCGCCTCCTGACACAGGCGTCCGCAGCGGGCGCCGCTCAGGAGAACCGGCCCCTTCAGCACCTTCGCATAATAGGCTTCTCCAAAACCGTCGTGAAGCTCATTTAAGAATTCCCTGCTGATGTCTCCTTCTTCGGCGGACCACAGGCCCTTAAAGCCCGCGGAATTGACAGAGCGGGTCAGTTTCCCCGTAAAACGCCAGGTCAGCCAGTCACACAGATCCACATAGTGAGCCGTTCTGTCAAAGATTTCCCGGTCATCCTCGTAGATCTGAAGCACCTTTGGCAGCATCCATTCGCAGGAGACTACGCCGCCATAGTAAGCAAGAAACCGTTCTCCTCTCCTCTGAGCCAGCGCTTCAATCTCCCTTGCCTGTCTCTTTACGTCATGATGTTTCCACAATTTCACATACGCATGGGGATTTTGTCCATGTTCCGGCAGCATTGCCATGGGTGTCCCGTCCTCTGTGCAGGGAATCACCGTACAGGACGTGGCATCCACTCCGATTCCCACCAGATCCTCGCCCGAAATGCCTGCTTTCTTTAACGCCCCCTGTACAATCACCGGTATCACTTCCAGATAATCCTCTGCCATTGCCAGCACAAAGCCCCTGGGCAGAGACAAGCCGCAGGGAAGCGTTTCTGACAGAATCCCATGGGGATATGCCATATCAAAATCCGAGACCATGCTACCGTCCTTTACCCGCACGATCACCGCCCGTGCCGACTGTGTCCCGCAGTCAATCCCCAACGTATATCCGCCGCTCTTTTCGGGCCTTATATCTTCCGCAGACCGCCAGGCTTCGTCCGAAAAAACAAAACCTTCCCGATTCTCTTCTCGCACTGCTTTTTTCTTCAAGTCATCTCCCCCGCTCTATTTTTCCATAGAAAGAATAGCTCCCTGCTGCCGCAGTATGCCGCGAATCTCCTGTATGTCCACATCCCGAGGCGCCCTGCTCTGATCCACAGCCAGCGCTGCCCCCACGCCGGCTGCCTGCCCCATGGCCATACACACGGACATAACCCGTGTGGATCCGATCACTCTCGCATCGGTGGAGGCACAGCGTCCGGCGAACATCAGATTACTCCGCTCACTGCTCACCAGGCAGCCGTAAGGAACTCCGAAAGGCTTATCAATGGTCTGGAATACCGTCGTGCAGTTGGTTCCGTTGTGAATATCCATCTTATAGCCGGACAGGGCGATGCTGTCATCGGGAACCAGTCCAGCGATGGCATCCTCTGCCACGATGCGGCGAATGCCTGTAAAGCGTCTGGTTTCCCGCACACCCAGATTGGGACAGATGGCCGCAAGCCAGCAGTTCTCAAATCCCGGCACATACCGGCGGAAAACCTCGATCAGTTTGGGGATCTGGGTCTGCCCCTCCAGCTCCGCCCGGGTCAGATCACGGATGTCCGTGGCATCCACGTTGAGTAAACGGGTGCTGTTAATATACACCTCCCCCGGATTCAGTCCATTGATACAGATCATGCTCTCCCGGTTTACCGGCAGCTTTCCCTCTTTCTTCAGCCGTTCAAAAAGCACCGTCATTCCCACGAAAATGTGGTTCGGGCTGGCCTTGAAATAGGCCGCATCGTATCCCGGCTTCTGATCGATGGTCTTGCTGAACTTCACCTCCTCCGGATGCTCTTCGATATAGTCAAACAGCCTAGCATGGTCTACATTTTCCAGGGTAAACATCACCGTGGGCGGCTGAAGCACACCGGTACCCGGCTGTCCCTTCTCATAACTGCAGCCTGCCAGATAAGCTACGTCGCCGTCGCCGGTGCAGTCGATGTACACGCCTGCCTTGACCATGATCTCATTGCATTTCCCGTAGAGCTTCACCTGCTTCACGGCGCCGTTTACCACCTCTGCCTCGCAGGCCTCACAGTGCAGCAGGATATCCACTCCCGCCTCCTGGCACATTTCAATGGCCAGAACCTTCAGGTAATCGGCATGAAGGTTGGAAATGGAGTTATGTTTCGGGCAGACGCGGGTCCCATAGCAGTGTCCGTTCTTCTCCAGGCGCTTAAGAATCTCTTCACAGAATCCTGCAATGCACTGGTTTCCATGCTCATCCAGCACACTCAAAGGCGGCAGACCGGTAGCCAGGTTGCCTCCCAGATAACCGTTTTTTTCCAGCAGGATAACCTTCTTTCCCTGCCGGGCCGCCGTGACGGCTGCCGCCAGTCCGGCCGGACCTGCGCCAAAGACAGCAATATCATAGCAATAATCGTAATAATTCATAGAAATACCCATCCTTTCTCTTCACTTTTTCCGTTGCAAACGTCATACACCCTGCTCAGGGGTTCCATGGCACAGCTCCCAGTAGGTATAGGAAAAGCCATGGGCTCCTATCTCCGAGAGAGCCCTGATTCCGCTTTTTCCCAGATGAAACCTTCCGGCCTTCCACCGCCAAACCATATATTGACCGGACGTAGGGCCCAGACTGGTACATTCCAGAAAATGAAAATATTCATGCGCTAAAATCAGCTCTTCCGCCTGAGAACAGGATATGCGGCGCTTCTCTGCCAACCGGCACACAGACAAGCTGTACAGAAAGATCTTCTTCTGCTTTTCCACATACTCTCCGAAAAAGCGCAAATTTCCCACCACCTGGTCCTCGTCCACCCTCTCCACCTTCAGCTGTTTTTTTTCAATCAGAAGCTGGATTTTTTCCATTCCCTCTTCCCTCATCTGCTCACAAGCAGTCCGCGCCGCCTGTACACCGGTCTCCCAGGCCCGGTCACAGACCGCAAGGCGCATATTTGAAGGGATTTTAGCATACAGCGGATCCCTTGTCAGCTCTTTGTAGCAGCTTCGCCCTTCTGGCACAAACATGCCGCTCATACAGCCTCCTTCTCTCAGCTTCTCTCATTCTCCGTGGTGCGGGTGCAAAGCATGATCAAATCGCTGTCCGGATCTGTGACAGACAGCTCCGTCTGGCCCAGAGAAAAAATCTGCTCCTTATTCTGCATCCCTGACAGATCGATCATCCGGCTGCCTGCGATAATCCACAGATTAGGAACCTCCTCCCCGCCGTCGCTGTATACGGTGAGCTGCTCCAGCAGATGATTCACATGAGCCTTCCAGTTACGGGCCTTTCCCTGATGAATGAGGCCGTTTCTTCTCTGCAGGCGGATCACCCCGTCAGTATCAATAAGGCGGATGGCGCATTCCTTTTTCCGAAACACCAGGAATTTTTTCTTTTGCACCTCGCAGGACATGGCGCAGAAAAAGTCATTTTTCGCCTCCGTCCGTATGTGAACGGGATCCTTCTTCAGATTGTCCGCCACGATCTGTCTGAGCTCTTCCTCCGTCTTCTTGCGGCCTCCCAGATCCTTGACCCTCAGTTCCGTAGCCCCTACCGCCACGGCACGCACCCGGTTCGTCTTGGTGTCGATCTCCACCTTTACATCCACACTGTCCCGGTTCGCCCCGGCCGCCACCGCCTTCTCAATGGCTTCCTGACGGATGGACAGGATGTCCTTTTCCGTGGGGTTTGACACAGTGCGTTCCACCATATCCCGCACCAGGGCCAGCGCCACACCGATAGGCGAAATGACCGGCGCGTTCTTGGCCAGCCTGAACCGGCTGTGGCACACCTCGCTTAAATGAGGCACCACCGTGGAAGCGCCGCCTCCTCCACCCACGAAAATCAGCGTATCCGGATCAAGCGAATAGTCGTGAATCATGCTTTCGATGACCTTGCCGTTCTTTTGTGCCGACAGATCCAGACATTTCTTTGCCGTCTCTTCCACCGTAAGTCCCATGCTGTCTGCCAACGGCTGCCAGGCCAGACGGGCCGCTTCCACGCTGCCCTTCGCATAGTCTCCTTCCGGCACATAGCCGCAGATGTTTGCCGCCCCCGACTGGGTCAGTGCGAATTTTTTACCGTTTTGGCAGGCAATATAGGCATAGGGCGGGTCTCCCTCAACAGGCCGGATCGTCTTAAGCTCGGCTCCCACGATCTCCGATGGATCCGCATACACTTCATAGGCCAGACCGGCGATATGGGCGCTTCTGGGGCCCACCTCCACGGCAGCGCCGTTTTCCAGGCGGATCATGCTTCCGCCGCCTATTCCCACCGTCCGGACATCCAGGGAATTCAGATACGTCTTATGTCCGCCCACCTCGGCGTATCGTATCATGACATTGCCGTCCTTCACGCAGGAGATGTCGGTACTGGTACCGCCCACCTCCAGAAAAATTCCGTCCGTCAGCTTTTCGTACATAAGAGCCCCCGCCACACCGGCGGCCGGGCCGGAGAGAATGGTCAGAATCGGCCGTTTGCGCACTTCGTCCACCGTCATCACGCCGCCGTCGCAACGCATAATCATTAACGGCGCTTCGATTCCGGCATTTCGGATGCTTTCCTCCGTCATATTGGCTGCGTCTAACATCTTGGGAAGAATGCTGGCGTTAACCACCGCCGTACGGGTCCGCACCTTCAGGCCGTAGAGCTTGGACACATCATTGCCCGCCGTAGCCGGAATTTCCTTCTTCACACAGTATTCCACCACCATATTTTCATTTTCCGGATGATCCACGCTGAAGGATTCCGTCACCACCATGGATACGGCTCCCTCCTTACGAAGCTTTTCCACAGCGCCCTCCATCTCCGACTTCATGATATCGTCCTTTGCATTGTTTACGAATTCATTCAGCGGTGTGATGCTCTTTCCTGCCGTTAAGGGAATACTGCCCATGTTGGTATCTGCCCTGGCCTTTATCCCTTCCACGCCGTGGCCCAGAGTCAGTATCCCCACCTGATCCACGTCGCCCTCCAGCAGAGCGTTGGTCGCCTGGGTGGTACCGTGGGCGATAAACGATACGTCCTCCGGCCGGATATCGCACTCTTTCATGATTTTATTCAGCACTGCGACAATACCGGCCGCCACTCCTTCCTCTGCGTCGTGAGTCGTGGGGATTTTCGCCGTACCGATCAACTCATAGGTATCGCTGCGCACAGCCACGGCATCGGTAAAGGTTCCGCCTACGTCAATTCCAATTCTTACTTTCATTCCGTTCTCCCTTATGCAAAAATCCAAGGGGCCTTCGCCATAACTGAAACCAGTTATTTTCTCCAGCCCCCTCCCATACTACCATGGCCTTGCGACATGATACGCTTCTAAAAGCACCTTCGCTTTGCGCAGCGCAGCCCAGTCTTTTCGGCTTTTTCCATCATACCTCTTCTTTACAGCGCCATACTGTAGATCAGGCCCACCACGACGATGGTAACCGCCGTCTCAATCCAGTTGGGTATAAGAACCTTGTTCGTCAGTGTTACCGGCTCGCATTTTACAAAGTTGGATGTCCATACCACCTGTGTAGCCGTAGGGCAGGCCTGTGCAGGCCAGCGGAACGTGCAGTAGAATACGGCCGCCAGCACTACGGCCGGGAAATTGCCCACATTGAGAATACAGGTTGCCAGGCATGCGCCCAGACCCAGCACGTTAAACGGACCGCGGTACAGAGAAAGCGGGCTCAGTACGCAGCAGAAGATCAACAGGCCGACCAGCGTAGTAGGCGTCACCACCTGCATGAAAGGAAGCAGAGCCGCCTGGGTGATGGAAGCGCTGACCGCATTCAGTGTCATGCCGATTCCCATCATCAAAATCACCGGCGGGGCCGCGTCATGGATCCCGTTGTAACAGCTTTCGGTCACCATACTCACGTATTTGGACCAGCTGCCCCTGTAGGTAAAGATCATCAGCCAGACGATTCCTATGATAAAGCAGGGAATCGGATCTACCTTGAATACAAAAGTCAGAACCACGATCAGCAAAGGGGTCATGCAAGCCAGCAGGCCGCGAATGCCGGTGACCTTCTTTTCCCGACTGATTCCCCCCAGATCCTCGTCGCCGTTTTCATCCGCCAGAGCCGCAAACGCATATTTTTTGCCGTTCTTTTTCATATAAACCGCCAGATAAATCAGCAGGTAAATCACTTCTGCCGCCAGCAGAATCCAGGCCACTACCGTAAGATCGGAAAGCTCTATTCCGAAAATGGTAACAATGGAAGCCATGTTGGCCGGACGAATACAGTATCCTGCGGACATGGCCGCCAAAAACAGATGGGCTGCTGCCATGGGCTTGATTCCGATGGAAATCAGAATGGGGAGAACCGTGCTTCCCACCATGGAAACAGCTCCTACGCCGCCCATGGACGAGAACAGAAGGATACTCACCGCCGACAAAAGCAACGTGATCACCACCGGCTTATCGCCGCCCAGCTCCGCCGCCTTCTTAATCATCGTATCTGTCACACCTGTCTTATACATCATCTGCGCCAGCCAACTCGCAAAAATTACGATCACATAGTTGTTCGCCAGCTTCAGTGCGCCGCTGCTCAGTACCGTGGAAAAAATATTTTCTTCCCCGCCCTTCAAAGGCATCCCGGCCACAGCTGCAATGGACACAGCCAATACGGGCATGGCTAACAGAGCCGGAAGCTTGCGTGTCATCATGAGCGCCGCAACGATCACGAAAATTATACATACAATAATACCAACCGCCATATTTACTCCTTCTTTCCTTTTGTATTTTAATCGAGCTCAATCTTTACAATAAAATTATATCACGGCGCATTTACTTCTGTAAAATATTATGATATAATAATATACATAGGTAAAAGCCTATGTTAGGAGGTTGTTATGACGCTGCGGCATATAGAAATTTTTGTAGCAATTTACCATGCAAATTCTATTACTCAGGCAGCGGAACACCTCCATATATCCCAGCCCACCGTCAGTGTGGCTCTGCGGGAACTGGAGGAGCATTACGGCGCCAAGCTCTTCGACCGCCTCTCCCACAAGCTGTATATCACACCTTTCGGAGAGCTGATCTATGAGCGGGCCCGGGGCCTTCTGGATTCCTGGGAAATTCTTGCGAATACCGACCAGACGCTGAATCGGGTCCGGGTCGCTTCCGGAACCGCTGTGGGAAAGCTTCTTCTTCCTTCTATTATCAAATCTTTCAGGGAAAAATATACAGACGCGCAGATCAGTGTCTGCACAGGAGACGCCACGATGATGTATCACCGTGCCATGGAGAACTCCGTAGATTTTGTCATTGCCGAGACTGTGGCCAATATCCCCGGTCTTTCCAACCGCGTTCTGCAGCATTATCCGGTGGTAGCCATCTGCCACAAAAACAATCCCCTGTCTCTCAAAAGAACGATCACGGCAGAGGATCTGAAGGGGCAGAATCTGCTTTTGCGCGAGCCCGGTTCCCTCACCAGGCAGGTGGTGGATATGTACTTTCAGCAGTACAATATCCCCGTCTGTCCCATGTGGGAAAGCTACAGCGTACAGACTCTGTTAAACGCTGCCAGAGAGAACCTGGGAATCTCCTTTCTGTCCCTGGATCATGTCCTGGCTGACCGAAGCCCTGAGCTGGTCATCTTAAACATCCCCGATTTTCACGGAGAACGCTATGTAAATCTCTGCTACCACAAAAACAAATATTTCACGCCTATGATGGATGCCTTTATCCAGCATTACTGCAATTATGTCAAAGGAATGATGGAGACGCAGCAAGAGCAGTATAAGGCCCTGCACCCGGAAAGCCGCTATGTGTTTCCCGAGCTGCCGTGATCCCGATGCCTCTTATTGTTATTCCTGCAATATGAAGTCAAACAGGCTCAGCTGCACAGCCTGATCCGCTTCCGCTTCCTCTTCCACCTTGCCCGCCTGTTCCCGCCTGACATTCTCTGCGGGAATCTCTTCCAGGAACACCGAAGCCTCCTCATGGCCAACCAGGATCAGCTCCTCCCTGGCCCTGGTCATTCCCACATAGCACAGACGCCTCTCTTCCTCCAGGTCCGTCTCTCCTGCGCCGTATTCCAGCGGAAAGCGTCCCTTATCCATACCGTAGAGAAACACCAGCGGAAATTCCAGTCCCTTCGAGCCGTGAATCGTCATCAGCGTCACCGCGTCCGCCGTGAACTTCCGGCCCCCGCTGCGCCGCACATCCCCGTCCTCGCCAAAGAAAAGCGTGTGGAGAAATGCCTCCATGGTGGGATAGAGAACCGACATATCCGAAAGCTTTTTCATGGCCTCCCCATTCTCAGAGGAGAACTCGTTGGCCCACTCCTCCAGAAGCGCTACTGGCCGGGCTTTCCTGACTCTTTTACGGTACTTTTCGATCAATGCCGTCAGTTTTTCCTCCCGGGCCTCCCCCAGGATCGGGCCCAGCAGCCTGCGACACAGCTTGTCCGTCTCTTCTTCGGGGCACAGGAGATGACGGAAGAAGTACAGCGCCGCACGCACTCCCGGCTCTGTCAGAAAATCTTCCCTCCCGGCCACCACATAGGGAATTCCCTCCTGCCGGAAACATTTTTCCAAAAGTGCCGCCTGCCTGTGAGTCCGGTAAAGCACCGCGATATCCGAAAACCCCCGCACCGGGCGGTCCTCCTGCGCTTTTCTTTGGTCCGTATCCAGCATATCAATGCCTCCGATCTGCCGGCCGATCTCCTTCGCCACAAAAATTGCCTCCCGGCGCTCATCCTGCGCGGACACGATCCGCACAGGAAGCCCGTCCCGGCGCATCACGGTCATCCTGCGCTTCTCTCCCGCGTTATGGGAGATCACAGAGAGCGCTGCCTGGAGAATTGCAGGGCTGGAGCGATAATTTTCTAAAAGACGTATGGTGGAAAGATCCGGGTACTCCTCCTTCAGGCGGGAAAAGACCGCAGGGTCACAGCCTCTGAAGCCATAGATCGACTGATCCGGATCTCCGATCACAAACAGTTCTCTGCCGCCCCGTCCCCATTCTCTCACCAGACGGTACTGGAGCGGATTGATATCCTGAAACTCATCAATGAGCAGATAGGAAAATCGCTTCCTCTGCGGCGCATCCTCTGCCATCCCTTCCAGCTGCCTCAAAGTCTCCAAAAGCAGATCGTCATAATCCAGAACCCCCTCCTGCCGCAGAAGCTTCTGATAATATTCGCGGACACAGCGGGTTTCCTCCGAAGGCAGATCCGAACCAAAATCCTCTGTCAGGCCATTCTTTATTTGGGATAGCTCCTGTAGGAATTTCTTTACGGACCCTTTTTTCCCGAGTCTCTCCAGCGCCTTTTCTCCCAGCTCCATCTGCAAGCCCTCATCCGCCACCACACAGGGGACTCCCATCTCCTGCAAAAAACGGCTGCTGACCGCGTGAAATGTTCCGATCCACAGATCATCCGCTCCCGCATTTCTGTGCTTCTTGCGGCCCTGCGTCTCCCCGGCTCCCAAACCCATTCGGGCACGCATCTCCTCCGCCGCCTTATTGGTAAAGGTGACGGCAGTGATCTCCTCCGGCGAAACCCCTCTTTCTTCCAGGAGAAAGCGCAGTCTGGCGATCAGCGTTCTGGTCTTGCCTGCGCCCGGACCGGCGATGACGGCCACACCGCGCCCTGTCCGCCTTACGGCTTCCCGCTGGTTTTCGTTCAGCCTCTCCTGAGGCGGCGCGCTTTCCTCTGTCTTTGATCCCGCATCCGCAGGATTACCGCCGGAATCCTGCGCTTTTCCTTTACCGGCAGCCTCTTCGCCGGCATTCCCGGCCCCATGCTCCCGGGCCGGCTCACCCACCGCCCCCTGTCTGCTTTCCGACCGCGGCTTCTGTTTCACCGCCTGCATCTCTTTCGCCGTAAAAAGGGAGATCTGGCCCTCCAGACTGCTGATATCCTCCGAAGTCAGCAGGCCGATCTTCCCATACTCCCCGTCAAAGCCCGGCGTGCGCTCCACCTCGCCCCGGCGCAGCCGCCGGATTCCTTCTGCCACCAGAGGACCTACCTCCCTCCGGATATCTTCGATGGGAATCTCCCGCAGAACGGCAAATTCCGGTCCCAGGACCTCCGTCATATGCTCATAGGTCTCCCGTGCCCTTTTTGCCGTGGCGGAGATTCTCATGGACGCGCCGATCACCTCGGGAAGCGGCACCAGACTCTCGAAGGGCCTGCCCGAGGGCAGACGAAAGCCCTCCTCCCGGTCTGCCAGCTGCTCGATGCGATTTAACACTCCGATGGTTATCTTCTTCCCACACACAGGGCATCGGTTCCCATACATGGCCGTCTCCCCGGGACTGATACACAGCCCGCATTTCCTGTGGCCGTCAAAATGATACTTCCCCTCCTCCGGAAAAAACTCAATGGTGCCGGCCAGGCCATCCCCTTTCTGAATCGCACCGGCCAGGCCCCCATAAGACAGCTCGATATCAAGCAGATTGGCTTCCCTTCCCAGCTTTGCCGGGGAATGGGCATCGGAATTGGAGATCAGCTGGAACCGGTCCAGCGCTCCCACACGCCAGTTCATAGGCGGATCCGAAGAAAGCCCTGTCTCCAGGGCATGGATGTGAGGCGTCAGATCTTCAAAGCATTCCTCTATGGCATCAAATCCCGAAAAAGCGCCGAACAGGGAAAAATGCGGCGTCCAGATATGGGCCGGTACATAGATCCCTTCCGGGCTGGTCTCCAGCATGATCTCCAGCAGATCCTTGCAGGGTACTCCCAAAATAGGCCGTCCGTCCGAGTGGACATTTCCGATCAGCTCCAGCCGCCTTGCCAACGCTGTCGCATCTTCCAGCCCCGGCAGAATCAGAAGGCTGTGTACCTTTCTCACCCGGTCTCCCTTTTTGTAGATGGAGCTGATCTCTCCGGTGACCACAAAACGGGGCCGGCCGGGCCATTTTTGGCTCTCCAGCCTGTATTCCTCCTTCAGCGCATACAGGCCTTCCTCCGCCGGTTCCAGCTTTTCAGCCAGCTCCTCCCTCCAGGCCGGGTGCGTGAAGTCCCCTGTTCCCACGATATCAATTCCCTTTTTTCTCGCCCACAGATCCAGATATTCCGGTGTGCAGTCCTTGCTGGTGGCCCGGGAATATCTGGAATGGATATGCAGATCTCCTATGTACATTGTCCCCCTCGCTTCTCAGGCCGCCCGAAAACGGCCTGGTTCGGATTATCCTTCCCCGACTTCTCTTAATAGCTTTCTTTCGGTCCATTATATACGATTCGGCAAAAAATTACAATATTTTCAGCTCCCGGCCCCTACTCCAGGCCGCACTTTTTGTAAGCCAGGGCAAACAGCGTTATGAACAGGATTACATTTCCCAAAATGATACCGATATCTCCGATTCCGATATGCGCCGAGGCGGTCTGGAGCAGCAGGATACGGACCTGTTCCGTATAAGTAAATTTCGCCACCCGGGCAATATCCTCATTGAACATGGACAGCATCGGCAGAAAAGAAAAAATCATCATGACAGGCAAAACTATGGATGTGGCCATCATCTGGTTTTTGCTCCATATGCCGATGGCTGCCCCCACCAAGAGCGAAATGAGAATGCCGGCCGCCATAACCGCCAGAAAGGCAGCGGCTTCCCCGGTTTTAAAGCTGCCCGCCGCGCAGATCACCGACGCTCCTGCCATACAGGCCAGCCATATATAGCCGCCGATTCCCAGCAGATATTCATAGGGTTTTACATTGGACATGCGCAGCACACGAAGGGTGTTTTTTTCCTTTTCCTCTGCGATGACAGCCGCTATGCCCGTCAGCGGAGCCATACCTGTATACATGGTGGCAAAAAGATTGATAAAAAAGTGCTCCGGCATCCCTTCCACCCTTATGGCGTCATTCATAATCAGGGTAAGCACCGGAAGCATGATAAATTGAATCAAAACCGTTTTATTTTTAAAGGTGTCTTTCAGCTGCTTTTTAAAGACAGCAGCCATATTGCTTAAGGACAACGCGAACGTACCCATATCAGTCCAGCCCCCTTCCCGTCAGTTCGATAAATACATCTTCCAGCGTCGGTTCCGTGGAATGTATCGTTTGAATCGCCTCCTTCTCCAGCAATTCCTTCATCAGAAGAGCGGAGGCGCTGCCGTTCTTTAGCGAAAGCGTTTTTCCGTCTTTTAAGGTCATCCGCAGCTCGTCGGTATGATTATATTTTTTGCAGATATCCGCAGGTTTTCCGTACTCTATGATACTGCCCTTACTTAACAGAGCCACATGATCGCACAGACTCTGTGCCTCAAACATATTGTGCGTCGTGAGAAAGATCGTCTTTCCCTTCTCTCTCTGCCGCCGCAGAACCCTGTGAATCTCCTGTGTCGTGGCAGGGTCAAGTCCGCAGGCCGGCTCATCCAAAAACAGAATCTTTGCATCGTTTAAGAGCGCCCTTGCCAGGGACAGCCGGTTTTTCATCCCCTTTGACAGCTTTGATACTGCCACCCGGCGGCTTTCATACAGGCCGATGCTCTTTAGCAAATCGGTTATCCTGCTGCGACCCACATGGCAGATTTCTGCGTAAAACAATAAATTATCGTATGCGGACAGCCGGTCGTACAGCCCCAGACTGTCCATCATCGTTCCGATCTGTTCGTGCTCCCGCACGCCCAGCTTCCGCGTATCTTTTTTTAACAGCTCCGCATATCCGCTGTCCTGTCTATGCTGCCCTGTAAGGATTTTGATCAGCGTGGTTTTTCCGGCCCCCGAGGGTCCCAGCAGGCCAAAGATCTCTCCTTCCTGCACATGGAAGGTAACCTGGTTTAAAATCGTTTTCTCCGCAAAGCGCAGAGACACATTTTCAACTGTAATGGCATTGTTCATTTTAGCCTCTCCTCCCTTTCCTTTAATCGCTTGAGAGCCTCCTCCATCTGCCTGTTCTCAGCCTTTTCTTTGGCTCTCATCACAAAACAGCTTCCAAGAAAGGAGATTCCAAAACAGATAAAAAACATGGCCCACGGCTGCCACCAATGAATCGGGAACCAGCGAAAGGCTGCCGCAAAGACCGCCATCACCACAACAACTGTCGTCAGCATACAGACGGTTCTCACCCAAAGAGGCATCTTTCTGATAACCACATCCGTAAAAAACAGAAACCGAAGTCCCACAATAAGCACGGACACGACCAAAAACTGAAAAACCGTCGTCACGGAAATACCCTGGCCTCCAAGGGAAAATATCGACGACGAATCCTTAGCCGAGTTTCCAAATATCAGGCAGAACACATTCAGAACCAGAATTGCAAAACCGAATACGGTCAGGACCTGACCCAGATAATCAAAAATCGTTCTCTTTTCATCCATACTATATCACCCCCAGCCTTTTTTTCAGTTCCTCCGCATACTGCCTTGACGCGATAATCTGCTCCCCGTTGGTCATGGTCACCCGGATCCTCCTGTTCAGATCGGCCTTCAGGGACTGAATGTGATGCAGGTGGATCAGCATGGACTTACTCGCACGAAAAAATCCATACTCCTCCAGCTGCCTCTCCAGCTCATATAAGCGAAATTCCGATTCATACACCTCATCCGAGGTGTAGATAAAGCACTTTCTGTCGATGCTTTCTATATAGATAATCTTAGCCGTATCCAGCAGATATATCTCATCCCCCTGTTTCGCCGTCAGTTGATGATTCAGCATCCGCAGCACTGCTATCATTTTCTCCACATCCGACGTGAGCCGCTTACAGGTAACACAGATCCGCAGATCCGTTGCATTTTCATCCACATTGACCTCTATCTTCAAAACCTCACCGCCCTTTCCGGATTTATTATACTCCACAGGACCCGCATTTCAATCATCCCTCGCACAGGATGCCGTTTTTCGCACACAAGCTGCCCTCTTGCAGGGGCCCCATGGCCTGCCATAGCCTTTTCATGCCGGGAATGGGACATGCCGTCATACATCCGCAGTGCAGGTGAGAGCTTACATAACGCAAATAAGGGGCTGTCGGGAAATAGATAGTCCAACAAAATCAGAGGAGGGATGGTGACGTGTGCATGTCACTGCCCCTCCTCTGAGATTTTTGTCAAAAAAGAGAAAAAAGATGGCTAACGATAACCATCTTTTCTCCGTTACAT
>JAAVZR010000011.1 GCA_022791755.1 Lachnospiraceae bacterium | reverse complement strand
CAGCAGGTGGATACCATTCGTTTAAAGCTGATAAAGATTGCTGCAAGAGCAGTCCGTTCAGCAAGATATATAACATTCAAACTATGCAGTAGCTGTCCTTATAAAAAGGAGTTCTACAAGACACTGAAGAATATTCAGCAGGGTAGTGTATATAATTTTGTGTCTTTGCTCTTCTGCCTTATTCCGGAGGTCGGGTGTGGGCAGAGCCCACAAGCCCTTATAAATACTGGGTTTCCGAATATTTCAGGTAAGTGAAAATCCGCTAAGACATAATGTTTAAAGACACAAAATTAATTACACCCTCTTCAGCAGCTGACCGTACAGTTGGAATAGCAACTATTAACGTACCTTGACAGTTCAAAATAACTCAATCGGATACCAAGGGGGAAGTCTACCCATTTTTGTGGATAACTTGATTGCTTTCAAGAGAACTGGTTCAAGGTTTTATAGTATCAAGCATTTCTACATGCTCATGAATAATTCAGGTTTATTTATGCAGTAAAATAGATTGTTCTCATTCGTCAAAGGACTGCACGGCATGGCAGAGAGGAGTTAAGCCGGAACTGGGTATGTGGTTTTATCATGATGATATTTATTTTGTACAGAATGATGAGGGAGATACCTATAGCCTGTATTGCATTTCCGGTGACGGAACCAGAAAAGAGAAGGTTACGGATCTTTTTCTGTTTGGTTCCACGTATTTAGATTCAGCGGTTCATATAACGCTTCATAGAGGCTTCCTTTATTATTCAATAAAACAGGCGGACGGCTCCTGCATATTGTACAGAAGGGATTTGGAAAAGCCGGATACGGAAACCGTACTTTACACGGAGAAAGGAGAGGCAGGCAGTATTATTCGTATTCGTGGTTATGGAAGTAAGGTGTTTTTTGAGGCAAGTCACCAGGAGGAAGAGAATTTCCAAGGAAATCTTTACTGTTATGATACCGCGAAAGGCGAAATCGCGCTGGCATGCACAGGGATATATAAAGATTATACGATTGCCGGAAATCAGCTGCTTTATTCAGATGTGTCAGAGGTCTGGATGGTGGATCTTACAAGTGGAGAGAAGCGGGAATTTTATTCTCCGGGTTATCCGACTCACATATCCTTCGACGGAACGTTCTTTTATTTTGATAATTGCAGAGAGGTAATGCTGGGAAATCTGGATATGAAAGACCGCTGTGTCAGCTATTTTGACCGGCAGGGAGAGCGGCAGGGCGAGATTCAGTTTACAGGGGTGGACCCCTGTGCTTTTGGCGATGAAGCTTCCTTTTTCTATCTGGCAGTGGTTTACCACCCGGAGGAAAATACATATTATGAGCGCTTTATGATGTGTGATAAAGGTAAAATGACGGAAGGGGTGACAGAGGAGATAGAGCTTTTATGGAATTAAAACATATGGGTGATTATGACAGGAATATATTTGTATTATCAATACCCTCAGTGGACAAGAGGACACACAGTATTAATGTGGTAATTGTTGTTTGGTATAATCGGTTCGGCAAATAGAGATTTACGGAGGAGTTGTATATGTTTGAAAAAATGAGTAAAGCACTTACAAGAGAAGATATCGCGGAAATCGAAGTTAATCTGGGACTTGCATTTCCAGAGGATTTTGTAGAACACTACCTGTCCTATAATGGTGGAATACCTGCAAAACCGTTTTTCTATTTTGAAGAGGAAGATATTGAAACAGAGGTTCAAGTTTTTCTTCCATTAAAGCATTGTTGTTGTGACATTCCTATAGGAACAGCGGAGGAAAAATATTTATTGTTCAAAGGGAAATCCCCATTGATGACCTCTTATTTTCCATTTGCTAATGACTATGGAGCAAATCCGATTTGTGTCAATTTGGAGGACGGAGGAGTCTATATTGTGTATATGGATCTGGGAGAATTGGAGGATAGATGCTTCCGTCGTATTGCAGAGAGTTTTCAGGACTTTGTAGAATCCTTGTCCGAAGACAGCATAGACGATTAGGGGGGCAGTCTATAATATCAGATGAAAAAAACAATAAAAAGGGGCGTAATCCTGTTCTTATTGGCTATAATCTTTTTTATTTTGGCGGTGGCAGGTATAAAACGCTGGTATAACAATCAGCTGCCGTATTTTCAGATCAGAGGCTATTATTTCGCGGCAAATTTTGCCGGAAGTTATTGTCCCAGAGTAGAAAGTGACCCACAGGAGATGGATAGAGATCCTGAATGGCAGGGGCTGACAGGAGAGTATCTGGGTGAGATCGAAAAAGAAACCTCTTTTCCTTCGAGAAATCTGGAGGAATTTGAAGGATTTAAGATCGAAACCGGAACCAAAATATATACGATTAATATGGAATTGGCAGGAGAGCGGCAGATCGATGGCCTGGGGCTCCTGCTGGAAACCGGCGATGGCAAACTATATTACATGGTTCCTTATTTTTTTGCAGGCGAAGAAAAAGACATGTTTAGCATAATCAAATCCATAAGGGCGGAGTTTTATCCTTCGGATACCCCTTAATATGAGCGCTTTATGATGTGTGATAAAGGCAAAATGATGGAAGGTGTGAGGGTTTGCTTAAAAAGAGCTTTTTATGATGGGATTTGTGGCGGATACGACCATAAAGGATTATGTCACCGGCATTTTTTGCCGATATAATACGGGAAAACAGGTATCCGCCGGTATAACGCCATAAAAGGAGCCATGAAAATGAGAATAAGTGAGTATCTGCACCACACTGGCCGGTCCGGCAGTCTTTTTTTGTACCTGATTCTGCCGGTGGGACTGGGGCTGCTCCCTGCAATCAGCATCCGTCTGCGGGCGGACCTGATCGATGCCGCGGCTTTGGGGACGGCAGGCGGAGGATATGGATTCTGGGGGCTGCTTTTTGGCTATGTCCTCTTATTTTTGTTTCAGTCTGTCATGGAGGCAGCGCAGCTTTGTCTGACGGAGCGGCGCGGGATCCGTCAGGGAGCCGTATTTGATACCATGCGTCTGGAGAAGGCTTTACGGGTATCTTTCCCGGTCACGGAAGACGGGAGATATCATTCCCTCCGGGCGAAGGCAGCCCAGGCTCCGGAGCTGGACCGAAAGATCATGACGTCATTGGGAGATATGGCCCGGACCGGCGTGAGCCTTCTGACGTCGCTGACCGTTTTGTGGATGGTGGATGAGGTGACGGCTGCGGGGCTTATGATTCTCCTGGCTGTGGGCCTGTTTTACAACAGGAGGCTGGCACAGAGGACGGAAGGGTTCTGGGAACGGTATATGGATAACATGCGCCGGACGAATTACTTCTCCGACCTTCTTCTTCACAGAGAGTACGCGGCGGAGAGGAAACTGTTCGCATACCATGACGAGATCAACCGCCGCTACAGAGCAGCTTTTTTGGAAGCAAAAAAGGAGAACGCAGGTCTGGGTCTGAGCCGCTTTCGTGTCGAGGCAAGTATGCAGCTTATCTTTGCTCTGTACAGTGTGGCGATGGTTCTGCTTCTGATGCGTCCGCTGCTGGCGGGGACGATCACCACAGGGATGTTCACATCTGCCTTTTATGCGGCCATAGGACTGGAGCGAAACGGCAGTCAGATCTATGCCAGCGTCTATGGCTTATCCCAGAGCTTAAAGCAGATGAAAAGTTTTTTTGAATTTATGGAGCTGGAGGAGACAGAGGATGTCTCTTCCCCTGAGGCGGATGAAGAGCCCTTTCACCTGGAAAGCATCGTATTTTCCCATGTCAGCTTCACCTATCCCGGTGCTGCCAGGCCGGTGCTGCATGATGTGAGCTTTCGTCTGGAACCGGGCAGGCACTACGCGCTGGTGGGGGAGAACGGCTGCGGAAAGAGTACGCTGGTGAAGCTGATGGCAGGACTGTATTCGCCTGACAGCGGCGAGGTGTCGGTCAATGGAAGACCGGTGCAGTCCTATATGCCCTCCAGACGGAAAAGGATTTTTGCTGTGGTTTTTCAGGATTTCTACCGTTTTCCTCTGACGGTCCGTGAGAATGTGTCTCTCTGCCTGCGGGATACGGCGGATGAGGAGCGGATTTACCGGGTGTTTGAAAAGCTGGATTTTCATCCGGCTGTTTTGAGCCGGGAGACCGGCTTAGACAGCAGCCTGATGCTGTTGCAGAAGGAGGGAGCCGGGCTGTCCGGAGGAGAGTGGCAGAAGCTGGCGATCGCACGGTGTGTTCTGGCGGATGCCCCGGCAGCTGTTTTGGATGAGCCGAATGCGGCCCTGGATCCTGCCGTGGAAGCTTCCATTTACAGAGCTTACCGGGAAATGCTCTCGGGAAAAACCACGCTGTTTATATCGCACCGGCTGGGGTCGGTTCGCATGGCCGATGAAATCCTGGTCTTAAAGGACGGCGGATTGCTGGCCATGGCTTCTCACCGGGAGCTGATGAGGGATTGCAGTTATTATAACCGGCTGTTTGAGACGCAGAGGAGGTTATACGATGAGCGGTAGAGGGGAGGACGGAATCCATGCCTTTCAGGCGCTTTTCCATGTCTTGAAAAGCACCCCGGGGAGCTTTTCGGTGATGGCTCTGATGGGATTGATAAACGGAGCGGCGTCCATGGCCAACGTATGGGCGGTGGGAAAGGTCTTTTCTCTGGCCGAGAGCGGATATTCCCGTGAACTCTTTGGCGCCCTGGCAGTCTATGGTATGATCCTGCTGCTGGCATCGCTCTACTCGGTATGGTATATCCGCTATCGCGTTCAGTTTTTTACCATTCTGGACTTTGAGAGCACAGTCCGGGAGAAGCTGCATGAAAAAAGCAGGCGGATCTCCAATGAGGAGCTGGAGACACCCAGAGCATTTGCCCTGATCCGGCAGGCGGACGGCGCGAGACAAAACCTGTTTCGGTATGGGGAGATCTGGGTCTCTGCCATAATGACCGTCATACAGGCGCTTATGATTACCACATATATATCCGGCTTTCACATATGGTTTGCCGTGTTTTTGCCGGTGGCGGTGATTCCCACACTGTTAGAGCTGCTGTATCAGACGAATCTGTGGAAAAAGGATTATGAAGAATCGGAACAGTGCCGGCGGGAGGAGACGGAATATGAGAAGGCGATTACGGATGAAACAGGCTGCAAGGAGAGCCGGCTGACTGGCGCGGGAACTCTCCTGTTTCATAAATGGATGCTAAGCCGTGGCAGGCGGGATGATATGGGGCGCCGGAAATCAAGGAAGATGTATCGCCTGCGCCTGGCTTTAAGCGGCCTGGAGTGCCTGGGACATACGGGAGGATTTGTGGTGTCTGTCCTTCTGTATTATAATAAAGCCATTGATCTGGCTGCCTTCACAGCCGGAGTGACGGCGTATGCCTCTTTGACCGGGATTCTGAATACTCTGGTGGGAACCATAGGGGATGAGTTTCAGTTCCGCAAGATGATTCAGCCATATTTTCGTTACCGGAATCTTCCGGAGCGGGAAGGCCAGGGAGACAGATGTTCCTTCACGGAGTCGGTCGTTCTGAAAGATGTGTGCTTTACTTACCCCAATCAGAAGGACAAAGCACTGGATCATATCAACCTGACAGTGAGACAGGGAGAGATCCTGGCGGTGGTGGGAGAAAACGGCGCGGGGAAGACCACGCTGGTAAATATGATTCTGGGGATCTTTCTTCCAGGCTCCGGGACAGTGTCCTATGACGGAAACGACATTCGTTCCATCCGGGAGGAGGCGCTCCATCGAAAGCAGTCGGCCGTCTTACAGAACTTTGTCCGCTATAAGCTCTCGGTCCGGGATAATATTGCGCTGGGCGACGCATCCCGGGAGGATGGGGAGTGGATCGACAGAAAGATCGCCGCACTCTTTCCGGAGGGAGAGATAGAGGGAGATACGCTTCTGGGAAAGGAATTCGGCGGAAGGGAGCTGTCCGGAGGACAGTGGCAGCAGCTTTCCTGTGCCAGAGGCTTTTATAAGGACAGTGATTTCGTCGTGCTGGATGAGGCTACCTCGGCGATCGACCCGTTTCGGGAGGCGGCGCTGTACGACATGTTTCAGGAGGAGCTGCGAGGCAGGACCGGCCTGATCGTGACGCACCGCCTGGGCGCCGTACGGCTGGCAGACCGGATCGTCGTACTGCGGGGTGGAAGGATCGTGGAGGAAGGGACTCACGAGGAATTGCTAGAACAGGACGGCCGGTACGCGTCCTTCTGGAAAGAGCAGACAGGGGCCTACAAAGGATAAAGAGAAGGGGAGACATGGAAAAATGAAAAAAGAGTTTTTGTTTCTTCGGAAAACCTCAGGTAGCTTCGGACTGTGGAATCTTATATACCATATCACAGAGCAGGGCTTTAAGGTCTTTACCGGTGCGTTCTTTATCCGGATTATCATGAACGGGCTGCAAAAGGGGACAAAAGCCTCGGAGCTCTTCCTCTTCCTGCTGTTCTCCTGCGGGATCTACCTGTTTCGGGAGGCTTACAGCGCCCTGTATCTGGGGTATCTGCGTCCGGTGCATCAGATGCGGATCACGGCGCGGGTGAGAGAAGCGATCTATAAGAGGGCGGAAAAGACCCCTCTGGAGCATTTCGAGTCCCCCGCCTTCTATGACAGCTATGAAAAGGCGGTGAAAGGGAAGGAAAAGATCGTGATGGAGACCATCGACAGCGTCAGCGGGCTGGCGGCTTCTGTGCTGGGGGCCGTGGTATTGGTGGCGCTGTTTGCCCGGCTCGACGCGATGATGATGGTGTTTGCGGCCTTTCCGGTGACAGGAGCTCTCTATACGGGGAAACGGATGAATGCGGCGGTGTATGAGAGGGACATGGCCGGTATCGAGAGCCAGAAGAGGGAAAAATATGTGGCCAGAAGCTTTGTGTCCGCAGATTACGCGCTGGAAATGCGCACCACCTCCATGTATCCGCTTCTTCTGGATTACTACCGGGCCGCCGTGGGAAAGGAGACAGAGATCGGGAAAAAGTATGGAAACCGTCTTGCGCTCTTTGCCTTCATCAACATGAGCATCGGCTTTCTGATTCCCTTCCTGGGATCCTGCCTGTATCTGTCGTACCGGGTCTTTGTGACAAAAAGCCTGCTGGTGGGAGATTTCGCCTCCCTGTCCCTGGCCATTCTGAATTTCGCCCAGATCCTTCTGGGCGTGGTCTACCAGTACCACGGAATGAAGCGGAACCTGCTTTTCCTTAAAAATGTGAGATCCTTTGCGGAGACAGAAGAAGCCCCTGACATGGGGAGAGAGGTCAGGATGGCCGGTGACAGCGTGCTTAGCGTAAAGAACCTCTGCTACCGCTACCCGGGCAGTGAAAAAGAGGCGCTGCATAATATATCCCTGGAGATAAAACGGGGAGAGAAAGTGGCCGTGGTGGGATACAACGGTGCGGGAAAGACCACCCTCATCCACATCCTCCTAAAAGTGCTGCCGGTACAGGAAGGACAGGTCCTGTTCCTGGGGCAGGACCTGAGAGAGCTGGATGAGGAGCCGTACCAGCGCCTCTGGGGCGTGGTGCTCCAGGATTACCGTCTCTTTGCCATGCCGGTCTCCGATTATCTGGGGGAGAACGGGCAGGGAGAGCGGACGAAAGAGGGGATGTCGGAGGCGCTCCTGCGGGCAGATCTTATGAAAGAGACAAAAGGAGAGTATGACAGAGAGCTGACAAAAGAGTTTGCGCAGGATGGACTGGTGCTCTCCAAAGGGCAGTCCCAGAGGCTGGCCTTTGCCCGCTTCTTTTACCGGAAGACGGAATTCGCGGTTCTGGATGAGCCGGGGAGCGCTCTGGACCCGGTCCATGAAGAAAAGCTGTTACATGAAGTCATCGAGAAGACGCCGGGCCAGACGCTTCTGCTGATCTCCCACCGGCTCTCCTGCGTCACACGGATGGACCGGATCTGTTTTATGGAAAAGGGAGAAATCACAGAGATGGGGACCCACAGGGAACTGATGCGTCTGGGAGGAAGCTATGCAAAGCTGTTTGCCATGCAGGCATCCCAGTATGAGACGTCCGATGAGAGACAGGAGGGCGCAGAATGAAAAAGATATGGAAAAGTCATATGTCCGTACTTCGCCGGATGTGGCGGGTGATACCGTTTTTTACGGCCACCAATCTGGGGCTGTGCGTGTTGCAGGCAGTCCTGGATACCTATACCATGGTGTATACGTTCCGGGTGGTAATACAGGCCTTTGAGGGAGGCAGACCCTATAGAGACGTGCTGATTTTTCTGGGGCTTCTTTTAGGGGCCAATCTGTCTGTGACGTTTTTAAAGGCGTATTACATGAACCGTCTGAGACCGGTGGCCATGAAAAAGCTTCAGGCATCCCTGGAAGAAGAGCTGTTTTGGGTATCCGCAAAAGCAGAGCTTAAGCAGTTCGATTCCCCGGATTTTTATCAGGATCTGTACTGGTGCGTATCCCATGGCTACGAGTACACGGAAAAGGAATACCAGAGCTGTGAGAATTTCTGCAACGCCTTCAGCGCGATCCTGTCCCTGTTCTTCATCGTTCTGACCATCGACGCGGTGGCGCTTTGCCTGGTGGGCTTTACGGTGACAGCCTGCCTGTGGGCGCGCGGCAGACGGGGCCGGTTCACTTACGAAAAGGATATGAAGCTGGCCGGGAACGAGCATCATCTGGAATATATCGACAAGCTGTTCTACCAGAAGGAATACCTGAAAGAGATGCGGGTGCAGGGCTTTGGCGGTTACTTCCGCCGGAAGTTTCTCGCGCAGTGCCGGGAGGCGGAAGAGACGGCAGGCTGGTATGGGGCGCGGGAAGGATGGCTGGGCTTTCTGGAAGGATTTGTGCTGAACGCCTTTCCGGTCTATATCCTGTACACAGGGTACCTGATCTGGCAGGTGGGAGTGACAGGGATCTTTTCCCTGGCAGACTTTACGTCCCTGTTTACCTCCATCGACGTGCTGAAGAATAACCTCATGTGGGTGTCCGGGCTGCTGGCCGAGGCGGGAAAGAATGCCATGTACCTGGAAAAGCTCACGAAAATCCTGGAACAGAAAGGGCAGATGAGAGGAGAAGAGCAGGAATCCGAAGCGGAAGCGGTTGCCATTGAAGAAATCGTGTTTGATAACGTGAGCTTTTCCTACGAAGAGGAAAAAGAGACGTTAAAAGATATCAGCTTTTCGATGAAATCCGGAGAGAAGCTGGCGCTGGTGGGATACAATGGAGCAGGGAAGACCACGTTGCTGAAGCTTTTGCTGGGCCTGTACCATAAAGCCGGCGGGACAGTCCGCATCAACGGAAAAGATATTTCGGAGTATCCGGCCGGTGTGCTGGTGCGAAGCTTCGCCTGTGTGTTCCAGGATTTTAAGATGCTTCCGGTGACCATCGGAGAGAATGTGTCCATGTCGCCCGACTACGATGAGGAGAAGGTGATGCGCTGCCTGGAGCAGAGCGGGCTGGGGCCCTATATCCGCAGCCTGCCGGAAGGGATCCGGACGGTGGTGACGCAGGAATATGCAGATGAGGGAGTGGGGGTATCGGGGGGCCAGATGCAGAAGCTGGCGTTGGCCAGAGCGCTGTATCGAGAAGCAGGCTTTTTGATTCTGGATGAGCCGGCGAGCGCCATGGACCCGGCCAGCGAGTATGAATTCAACCGTATGATAAAGGAGCTGAATCAGACGCTGCTCATCGTGTCCCACCGGCTGAGTACGACGTGGTTCATGGATCAGATCATTCTGCTGGAGTCGGGGAGAATCCGGGAGAAAGGAAGCCACGAAGAGCTGATGGCGCGGAAGGCGGAGTATTATGGACTGTACCGGCTGCAGGCTGAGAAGTACCGGCTGTGACGATCCGGGAGGAAAACCGGCATTGCTAATTTGCCTGTTCTGTGGTAGAATTCAGATCATAGCTGATTTCCGGGATTCCGGGGATCCAGAGATGAGAGACCGGGAAAGGCAGGGAAGATACTATGGGATCGGACTGGAAGCAGGTACGCCAGTGGGTGCTGGCGATCTCCTGCGGCATATTACTATATTGGGGACTTAATCATCTGGAAGCGCTGGGGGCGGTGGCCGGGCGGATTACGGCAGTCCTGTCGCCCTTTATCGTAGGGGCGGCGGTGGCTTTTATCCTGCGGCGGCCGCTGGCCAGGATCGAGGCGTTGTTTGTGTGGCTGGGGGAAAGGAAGGGCTTTGGCTTCTTTCACAAAACCAGCCGGATGCTGGGGATTCTCTGTACCTTTATCCTGTTTTTCACGGTGATGGTGCTGATCCTGTTTTTAGTCATTCCGGAGTTTGTCAATGCGCTGGGAATACTGGCCGGCAGTATCGAACAGTTTGTGCGGCAGCTGCAAAGCGAAAGCGGGGAATGGGAGTTCGTTTCGGAGCAGGTGACGGACTGGATCAACAGCCTGGAGTTAGACTGGGTCAAGATGGGCAACGATCTGAAAAACTGGCTGATAAACGGCGCCGGCACCGTGCTGGGCAGCACGGTGGATGCTGTGGGCGCTGTGGTGAGCGGCGTGGCCAACGGCTTTATGTCCGTCGTGTTCTGCATCTATCTGCTGGCGCAGAAGGAGACGCTGGGGCGTCAGTGTACGAAGCTGATCTATGCGGTGCTGCCCCAAAAGCAGGCGGCCGGCCTTCTGGAGATCGCCGCCATGGCCGGAGATACCTTTTCCAGCTTTTTCACCGGTCAGATCACGGAGGCGGTGATACTGGGCAGCATGTTTTTCGTCAGTATGACGCTTTTAAAATTTCCCTATGCCCTGGTGATCAGCGTGCTGGTGGCGGTGCTGGCGCTGATCCCTATCTTCGGCGCTCTGATCGGTTCTCTGATCGGGACCTTTCTGATCCTTATGGTAAATCCGATACAGGCCGTCTGGTTTGTGGTGCTGTTTATAGTGCTGCAGCAGATCGAGGGGAATCTGATCTATCCGAAGGTGGTGGGGAATTCCGTGGGCCTGCCGTCCATCTGGGTTCTGGTGGCGGTGACAGTGGGCGGCAGCCTGATGGGCGTCCTGGGCATGATCCTGTTCATCCCCCTGTTTTCCGTCTTTTATAACCTGCTGCGCCGCTGGACCAACCGCCGCCTGAAGGAGAAGGAGGCAGCGGCCGGGCTGAAGGCGGAGAGCGGCCTGCCTCATGAAAAAAGCGCAGCCCCGGACTGTGAGAAAAAAGCGGCTCCTGCCCGGCCGGGACGCACTGCGGCCGGCAAGCGCCGGTAAGCTGGCAGGGCCAGAGCTGAAGAAATGATTTTTACCGAAGATATATAGTTATAAATCACCTGAAAACCAATTCTAACAACGAGAGGCTGTCACTCCTTTTGCGTGGCAGCCTCTTACTGTTCTCTGAAAACCATTCATTTGGATTTTACAGGTATTTCAATCTGTACGAGAGCATCTTCCACCCGGTCAATCACATTTTCATTGATAATGACTTCATAAGAAAATCCGGATAATGCAAGGCCGTGTTCTTTGACATACTCAAATATCTTTTGGTAACACAGCACCGGACTTCCCGTTGCATCTCTATAAAAGGCCCGCACATAATCCCCGGCAGGTTGTATGTGCAGTCCATCTTTCTTTATGGGAAACGGGATTTCAATAAAAAGTTTGGAATAATCCTCAAAGTTCCCGCTTTGCAGACGATCTACTGCAATCATCGTCCCATAAGAGGCATCATGCAGACGGCGAAGCTGATATTTTTTCGTTTCAGCAGTAATCATCTCTACCTGCTTATCAAACGTAGTATCCTGATTGATGTCTACGGTAACGAAACTGCGCTCTTTCTTCTGTACGATGCTGATTTCCGATAAGTCCATCGTCAACAATGTCTGCATATTCTGACAGTGGTAAGACAGCGTTTTCCGAACTGCCTTCAGATGTGCCATGCTGCGGTCCAAATCATCAATTTTCTCCTGCAAAAGCTGTTTCATGCTGGCGGCAGAACGGTTTTTCATAAATGCCTTGATTTCATCAATCGGTACGTCCAGCTCCCGCAGCAGCAGGATTGTTTCCAGAATGGCACTCTGATAGTAGCTGTAATATCTGTATCCGTTTTCGGGATGGATAAACGATGGATGAAAAAGGCCAATTTCATCGTACCACATCAGAGTTTTTTTATTGATACCATGCAGGGCCGCAAAATGACCGATTGTGAGTAGTTTCTTTTTTTTCTCCATTTTTTCAAAATACCTCTTGACCATACAGTTACTGTACGGATTATCATATCGCATATACCGTAGAAAAACAAGTAAAAAGGAGAACGACGATGGAAAATCAAAATGCTTACGAAAAGCCGGTCACATTGAGAAACATCTTCAAATTCGTGGTGCCCACCATTGCAATGTCTGTCTTTATGTCCTTTTACACCATGGTTGACGGCCTGTTTGTGTCAAACCTGATAGGCACGAGCGCGCTGTCTGCAATCAACCTGACGGCCCCGGTGATTCAGGTGGTGACAGCCATTTCCACCATGCTGGCAACCGGCGGGAGCGCGGTCATCATGAGAAAGATGGGTGAGCAAAAGCCAAAAGAGGCCAGGGAAGATTTCACGTTCCTGATTTTAGTAAACGTGGCTGTCGGTCTGGTCATGATGATGCTCGGTTACTCCCTGATGGAAACTATCTTTGGGAGCATGGGGCTGTCCCCGGAGGTTTCGGGCTACTGTACCTCGTATCTCAGCCGCTATCTTCTCTTTACGATCCCGATCCTGCTGATGAACAATTTTACCCTTTATATGATTGCCTCCGAAAAAGCAACCCTATCCCTGATTTGTTCCGTGTCAGGCGGCGTGTTGAACATTGTGCTTGACTATGTGTTTATCGGCCTTCTGAATATGGGAATCAGCGGTGCGGCCATTGCCACGGGCCTGGGTTACTCCGTGACCGCTGTTGTTGGTCTGTTTGCGTTCAGCTGCAAAAAGAGCCTTCTGCACTTCACAAAGCCCGCTTTTCGCTTCAAGGTTCTCGCAAGCGCGGCGACAAACGGATGCTCTGAAATGGCGACCGCTCTGGTCACAGGCATCATTACGATGATATTCAACTGGACGATGCTCCGTTATGTCGGTGAAGATGGCATTGCCGCCGTGACCATCATCATGTATGTCCTGATGTTTGCAAGTTCCCTTTACACGGGGTATTCCTATGGCGTCGCTCCCATGCTCAGTTACTATTATGGCGAGAAAAATCACGAAAAGCTGAAGAAACTGGTTTCCACCAGCCTAAAAGTAATTGCCGTCATTTCCCTTGTGACCGTGGCGGCGTCCCTTGCCGCAACAAAGCCCCTGGTGTCCGTTTTTGCCCGGCCGGATAATCCGGTTTATGATCTGGCAGTTACCGGAAATCGAATCTGCACCCTGGCCCTGTTCTTTATTGGCTTTAATATCTTTGCCAGCGGGATGTTTACCGCATTGTCCAACGGTATCGTCTCTGCGGTCCTCGCCTTCTCTCGTTCCTTTGTATTCATGCTGATTACCATGCTGATCCTGCCCGCAGTTTTAGGAGTAAATGGCATCTGGCTGGCTACGCCGGTAGCGGAGCTTATGGCCCTGGCCCTGTCCGCATTGATGTTCGTGAAATATCTATATCGACATTTTAACTTCAGAAAGTGAAACGCAAAATTTCCCTCCATTGCGCCGCTGATATGAGATCATTTGCAAAGTAACCATCTAACTGAATGGTTAGCAGGAATCCGGAGAAAGCCGGCGCCTTCAGGCGCAGCCAAGTAGGACGGGTTTAGAGCCCGCGTCCCGCCCCCCGTTTTACGGGTGGAGCGGCGTAATTGAAAATATCCTTGATAAAACGCACAGGACGAACTCCTGGCTCGGTCTTTGCATATCCTGATTATGGAATATGACAGTCAAAGGCTTTTGAGACTTCCGATATCCGGAAGACAGAGAGGAGATCAGGAATGCAGGGAATAGATGTGAGCAAGTGGCAGGGAGATGTGGACTTTGCCCGTGTGGCGGCGGACGGGATCGAACTTGTGTATATCCGCGCCGGTGTGGGAGCGGATTATGTGGATCCCCGGTTTCGGGCCAACGCGGCGGGGGCCAGGCAGAACGGAATGAAGACAGGTTTTTACCATTTTGTGACTGCGGATACGGCAGAGGAAGCCAGGAGGCAGGCCCGGTTTTTTGTGTCTATCCTGTCGGGGCAGGTGTCCGACGGACGTCTGGTCATGGATCTGGGAGCGCCTGCCAGTATCGGAAGAGCCCGGTTTAACGAGGTCGCGCAGGCGTTTCTGGAGGAGACAGAGCAGGTATCCGGACGGGAGACGGCGGTATATACCGATCTGTCCCGGGCCCGGGATCTGTTCGATGAAGAGACAGCCAGGGGACGTGTCCTGTGGGTGGCCGAGTACGGAGTGGAGGAACCCTCAGGGAGCGGTGTGTGGCCGGACTGGGCTGGTTTTCAATATACCCAGAGAGGCCGCGTAAGCGGAATCGACACCTATGTGGACCGGGACGTATTTCGGGAGGAGATTCTCTCGGGGCGGACGGAACCGCTGCCGGAATCTGAAAGAGAGACAGAGTATACGGTGGCGCGTGGCGATACGCTCTGGAAGATAGCCGGGCGTTTCGGTACGACGCCGGAGGCGGTGGCAGAGCGCAACGGGATCACGGATCCGAACCGGATTTACGAGGGACAGCGCTTGCAGATTCCCCTGGGAGAGAGGGCGGTATGTACCTATGTGGTAAAAAAGGGCGATACCCTGAGCGGTATAGCAAAGAGCCTGGGAACTACGGTGTCTGTCCTGGCCGGACTCAATATGATCCGGAATCCTGACCGGATCCGGACCGGGCAGATGCTGGAATATATGCTGTGACAAAAGGGGGCGGTGAACGGGACAGATCCCGCTCACCGCTCTCTTCCTGCGTATGGAGATCGTCCGGTCTCTCAAAGGGGAAAGAAGGCAGGCTTTCTCTTCTGGTAGGAGGCGTAATAGCGAAAGCCCAGGGCTTTCAGCCTTTCACCGGTCTCGGGAAAATGGTATCCCAGCTGCCCGGGGGCATGGGCGTCGGAGCCGAAGGTGATGATTTCGCCGCCCAGCTGGCGGTAGCGCCGCAGCAGATCGTCGTGAGGGTGCTGAAAGGACAGCCCCTTTCGGATGCCTCCCGTATTGATATCCAGACCCAGCCCTTTTTTTACGGTCAGGCGGAGAATCTCATCCATCAGATCCGGCCATTCCTTCCAGGCGTTGGTGACAGAGCGGTTTCCGTTGCGCAGCACATAATCCAGATGCCCCACCACATCAAAGACGGGATCGAAAGAGGACAGGCAGTCCAGAGTGTCTTCAAAATAAGCCCGATAGGCATCCCGTGTACTTCTGCCCTCAAAATAATCTTCAAAATAGGGGTCTTTGCGTCCGGCCATATGGATGGATCCGATGACGAAATCCCAGTCCGAGGACAGAATGTAATCGGTGATTTTTGGCCGCAGGCCAGCTTCCAGCCCGATTTCCAGTCCGGCCCGGATGCTGATGCGCCCGTCGTACTGCGCCCGGAGCTTTTCCATGGCATCCAGATACGGGGCAGGATGGAGATCGAAAGTAACGTTATATCGCTTCGGATAATCGAAATCCATATGGTCGGTAAAGCAGATGGCGGGCATCCCGAGCAAGATGGCCGTCTCGGCATGCTGTTCGGGCAGAGCCTCGCTGTCGGGGGAAAAATGACTGTGGACGTGGTGATCCGGATAATACATGGCAGAGTCCTCCTGGTCTGGCGCCGCGGTAAAAGGCGGTTTTTGTGTGCTGTGTATGAGAAACGATTCCGATCTAACTATACGTCGGGACAGAGAGATTGTCAAACGGAAGAAGCTACCCTCAGTGAACAAGGGGCCACTCGGTTTTGCACCACAGATTTGCGATTCTGCCGCGTTACTGTCACTCAGCGTACGTCCAGTACGCCTCGTTCCAGTGTCTTGCAGAATCGCAAATCTGTGGCGCAAAACTCCTTCGGACCCCAAGTGCCGTCTTTTGGTGGCTGGCAAGGCAACGGAATGAGGCGTACTGGACGTACGCCGATTGACGTTAACGCCGCCAGCCGCCAAAAGACGGTACT
>JAAVZR010000010.1 GCA_022791755.1 Lachnospiraceae bacterium | reverse complement strand
TTACTCACCCGTCCGCCGCTCAGTCAAACCATCTTCAATCCGAAGAAATCCAATGGAGTGCTTCGCTCGACTTGCATGTGTTAAGCACGCCGCCAGCGTTCATCCTGAGCCAGGATCAAACTCTCGTCTTAAAGTTTGTCTGGTCTAAGATAAACATCCAGCTTATCTTTTTCCGTTTTACCTTTTTCTAGGTTTTGTTCCAAAAATCTCTCCGCGCATGCGAAACTTCGTTTCTTGTTCTGCGGCGATTCGGTTATGCATATCCCCTGCCGGCAAGCCGGCATGTGCTATACGCACCCAAATCTTTTAAAGAAATTTTCAGGGTTGGAATATACTGTTCTGTTATCAAGGTGCTTGGCCTCCTTTTCAGGAAACCGACGGAGAAGAAGGGATTTGAACCCTTGCGCCGCTATTAACGACCTACTCCCTTTCCAGGGGAGCCCCTTCGGCCAGCTTGGGTACTTCTCCAAGTTCGACGATGCAGCTGTCGTATTATGAATGGATTGGATTCCGACGGAGAGAGCGGGATTCGAACCCGCGGCCCCTTTCGGAGTCACTGGTTTTCAAGACCAGCTCCTTAAACCACTCGGACATCTCTCCAGTGTTTTGCTCTGTATTATCGTGTCGCTTTTCCGTGACGCAAAAGATATTCTAGCACTTCCTCTTGAATCTGTCAACTATATTTTTCTATTTTTTTATTTTTATTTTTGAAATATTTTCTCTGACGCTTTCTCCCTGCTTTTCCATCCCAAAATCACAGCGTTGTACACGTTTTTAGATCTCCGCCTGTTTCAAAATACTCTCCGCCAGGACTATATCCTCTTCCGTCGTAATCTTAATATTCAGCGAATCGCCAGATACCATCTTCACCTTCGTATCTCCGCAGATCTCCATCACCATGGCGTCATCCGTAATCTGCCGTTGGCCTGCCTCCCCTGCAAACATACGCTCATAGGCCCGGCAGATTCGTTCATAGGAAAACGCCTGGGGAGTCTGCACGATCCATAGTTTTTCCCGGGGCGGCGTCTCTGCCACATACCCTTCGCTGTCTGTGATCTTAATCGTATCCCTGGCCGGCACTCCCACTGCTGCCGCCTGATAATGCACGACCTCCTCGATCACCCTCCCGATCACTTCGCGCCTTATCATGGGCCGGGCGGCATCATGAATCAGCACATAGCTGCTTCCCGCACAAGCCATAAGTCCGGCATAGGTGGAGTCATGTCTTTCTTTCCCGCCGGCCACCACGGCACGCACTTTATCAAATCCGTACTTTTCGACGATTTCCTTCTTTACCCATGCTCTCTCATCTTCTCCTGTCACCACGACGATATCATCCGTCCGGCTCTCGGAAAATGCTTTCAGAGAATAGTACAAAACCGGTTTTTCCCGGATAAGCATATATTGTTTTTGTACCTTGCTGTTCATCCGCCGGCTTTTGCCCGCGGCCAGTATAATCGCTGTAATTCCGGAACTCATCTCATCTCTCTCCCAGCTTCAGATTTGGCACCGCATTCAGATCCCATCCGGCTCTGACACCCTTTCGATATTCATAGTACGCCGCTGCTCCGATCATCGCCGCATTGTCCGTACAGAGAGCAGGAGAAGGGCAATACATCTGATATCCTCTCTCCTCGCAGGCATTTCTCATGTTTTCCCGAAGGGAGGAATTGGAGGCCACACCGCCTGCCATCACCAGCCTGTCCACTTTGTATTCTTTTGCTGCCATCATGACCCGGCTCACCAATGCCTCCACCACCGCATTCTGAAAAGAAGCTGCCAGATCTGCCGGCTTTATCTCCTGCCCTGTCATCTGTGCATGATTCAGATAATTGAGTACCGCCGATTTCAGTCCGCTGAAACTGAAATCATAGGGACTGCCCTCAATATGTGCCTGGGGAAACACGATAGCATGGGGATCTCCCTCCTTTGCCACCCGGTCAATCTTCGGGCCGCCGGGATATCCCAGACCTATGGCTCTGGCCACCTTATCAAAGGCCTCTCCGGCCGCGTCATCCCTGGTCCTGCCGATGATTTCAAACTCTCCGTAGTCCTTCATCATTACCAGATGTGTATGTCCTCCGGATACCACCAGACACAGAAAAGGAGGTTCCAGGTCTTTATGCTCGATAAAATTGGCACAGATATGGCCTTCGATATGATGCACACCCACCAACGGCAGATTTCTGGCAAAGGCAATGGCCTTCGCCTCGGCCACTCCCACCAAAAGCGCTCCCACCAGCCCGGGCCCATAGGTCACTCCCACCGCCGTGATCTGATCCAGCGTCACCGACGCATCCGAAAGGGCCTGCGAGATGACCTGATTGATCTTTTCGATATGCTTGCGGGAAGCCAGCTCCGGCACCACGCCTCCATAAAGCGTGTGCAGGTCAATCTGAGATGAAATCACATTGGACAAGACTTCCCTGCCGTTTTTTACCACCGCCGCTGCCGTCTCGTCGCAGGAACTCTCCACCGCCAGAATCAGAACATCTTTTTCCTGCATTCTATGCCTCCTCCTCATCGTCAAACCGCAGCTCCACTGACTTTCCATCCTTGCCGGCCAGACTCCGAGGAAAAATTTCTCTCACCGCAGCCATATAATCTTCCGGGCGCGGAAGAGACGGACTGTAATGCGTCAGCCACAACTGCCCGCATCCGGCTTCCCTGGCCAGACGAGCCGCCTCATAAAACGTCATATGCTTGTGCTCCCTGGCCTTCTCCTCCTTATCCGGTTCTCCGTACATGCCCTCACAGATAAACAGATCTGCTCCGGCTGCCATCTGTGCGATCACAGGCACCGGCCTGGTATCCGTACAATACGTGACCTTCAGTCCGCGGCGCTCCGGCCCCATGACCATCTCCGGATAATAGGTACAACCGTTTTCTTCTATTATATTACCTTTCTGCAACATATTCCAGAATTTCAGAGGAATTCCGGCAGCCTGCGCCTTCTCCACCTGAAATTTTCCGGCCCGTTTCAGCCGGATGCTGTAGCCGTAACAGACGATCCCATGATTGACGCGAAAAGCTGTGACTGTATAGGGCCCCAGGGTAAGCTCCTCCTCCCTCTCCGTCAGCTCGATATAACGAATGGAAAAAGGAAGCTCCGGCGCGATTACACGGAGGCTTCCTACGACTTTCTCCACTCCTCTGGGACCTGCGATGGTGAGCGGTTCCGTGCGGCCCGCATTTCCCATGGCCAGAAGCAGGCCGGGCAGACCACTGACATGGTCCGCATGGTAATGCGTGAGGCAGATCACGTCGATGGGTTTAAAGCTCCACCCTTTCTCCTTGATCGCAATCTGTGTTCCCTCTCCACAGTCAATTAACAGACTGCTGCCGTCACAGCGCAGCATCAGTGATGTCAACCATCTGTAGGGCAGCGGCATCATACCGCCCGTCCCCAGCAAACATACATCCAACATATCTTTTCTCCGATTTTCCTGTCCCGGCCGCAATAGGCCTTTTTATCCGATGGAGAGAAGCTCCGTCTCCTCCGTAATCTCCGGCGGTACGGCCAGCCCCTTCACCATCCTGTCATAGCAGTCTTCGCAGAGAATAAACGTATGATTCTCTGTATCTTTGGAGGAAAAATACCCCCATTTCTTATGAATCCTCACATAATCCTCGCGATAGATTCCGTTTTCCCTTACGAGGCTCCGGCCGCAGCCGTTGCAGCACAATGCCTTATCCTTCTGGTTTGCCATATTCAGTCCTCCTCTTATCCCTGTTTCCGTAATCCCACAATGATGCGTGGACAGTATACTACAAAAAACAGGTCTGTGACCGTGGAAATGTTTCTCATAATTTCCTTTGAAAGAGAACCGCATCTTCCCGCGGGTTTCGATAATAATCTGTGCGGACTCCCAACCTGACAAAACCATTTTTTATGTAAAGTGAAATGGCAGGATGATTGCCGGCCCGCACCTCCAGAAAAGCTGTCTCCGCCCCTGCTTCAGCTGCTCTTTGAAGGAAGTCCTCCAAAAGCGCCTGACCGTAACCCCTTCCCCGGTACTCCGGATGAACGGCAATCCGGTGCAGCTCCGCCTCCCCGGCAGCCACCTGAGCACACAGATACCCCATGACAGATCGCCCTCTCTGCCCTTCACTCTGCCGGATGACCCGGCAGTCATACAGAGAATTGACAAGCGTATCCTCATATATCTTTCTGCTCCAGGGATCCGGAAAAATCTCTGCTTCCAGCACACAGACCCCCGGCAGATCCTCCTGCGTCATACTTTGCACCAAAATAGAGGATTCCGTCACAGCCATCATCAAAAAACTCCGTTTCCACACACTATCTCCCGTCGCTCACAGGACATTATACCTTATCAGACGAAGTCTGTCTACCCCCGAAGGGGGTATGAATTCAGGGATCCCCGTATGGGGATACCTTATCAGACGAAGTCTGTCTACCCCCAAAGGGGGTATGAATTCAGGGGTCCCCGCATGGGGATACCTTATCAGACGAAGTCTGTCTACCCCAGAGGGGATATCCATTCGGGGGCCCACGGGATACAAAATCCACAAAAGAAGGGCAATCATTATCTTTTTGTTAAAATGCCATGAAATCTACCAAAATCGTCGTCTTTATGATATACTGTAACCATATGCGGGAGCACGTCCCGTATCAGAGGTTTGCACACCCTGCGCTGCCGGGTCCAGGCCCTTTTCATCCTACACAGGCAGCGTAGAAAGAGGTAATCATGATTTCAAGGAATCTCCTGACAGAAGTACTGCATAAGGCCCTGTCCACGGGAGCCGATTTCGCCGAAGTGTACGTGGAGCACACAAAGGAGAACAACGTCACCATGGTGGATAACCGGGTAGATGCCATCACGGACCTGCTGATCTCCGGTGTGGGAATCCGCATACTGAAGGGAACCCGCTGTGTGGCAGGTTCCACCTCCTCTTTGGAGCGCAGCGACCTGTTGGCCTGTGCCGCCCGTGTAGCCGGCGCTCTGGACGGTGTTTCAGAGGGCCGTACCGTTTCTCTTACGGAGCGTATTTTCGGGGATATCCATCCTGTACGGATCGTACCGAATTCGGCTTCCCATCACAGGAAGATCGATCTTCTAAAGGAAGGCTATTTCGCCGCCAGAGAATACCATGAGGACATTTCCCAGGTATCTGCCAGTCTGCTGGATGTGGACCATCAGATCCTCATCGCCAACAGCGACGGCCTCTATACCGGCGACCGCCAGATCCGCACCCGCATGTTCATCCGCGCCATCGCCAGTAAAAACGGGGAAAACCAGAGCGGCTCCTGCGCTCCGGGACGCCGTATGGGCCTGGAGGTATTCGATCTGTTTCCTCCGAAGGAGATCGGCATCGAGGCGGCCAGACAGGCTGTCACCATGTTACATGCCGGTTATATCAAGGCCGGACGTATGCCGGTAGCCATCGAAAACGGTTTCGGCGGCGTCATTTTCCACGAAGCCTGCGGCCACTCTCTGGAGGCCTCCTGCGTGTCCATCGGTCAGTCCCAGTTCTGCGGGAAGCTGGGTCAGAAGATTGCCAACGAAAAGGTCACCGCCATCGACGACGGCACAATCCCCAATGCCTGGGGCTCCATCAATATCGACGATGAAGGCGCCCCCGCACAGCGCAAGATTCTCATCGAAAACGGCATCCTGAAAAGCTATATGATCGATAAGCTGAACGGCCGCCGTATGGGCATGGAGGGCAATGGTTCCAGCCGCCGCCAGGGATATCGCTACGAGACCACCTCCCGTATGACGAACACCTACATAGATAATGGACCGGATAAGAATGAAGATATCATCAAGTCCATCGAGTACGGCCTGTATGCCAAAAAGATGGGCGGCGGTTCCGTCAATCCTGCCACCGGTTCCTTTAACTTCGCCGTCGATGAGGGCTATATCATCCGAAACGGTGAGATCTGCGAGCCCGTCCGCGGCGCCAGCCTCATCGGCAAGGGCTCCGATGTCATCATGGATATTGATATGGTAGGCCAGAATCTGGAAACCGCCCAGGGTATGTGCGGCGCTTCCAGCGGCAGTATCCCCACCGATGTGGGACAGCCGTTGATCCGTGTGTCATCCATCACGGTAGGCGGCAGATAGGAGGAGAGACAAGATGAAATATAATGAATTCAAAGACCTGGTCATGGCTGCCGCCAAATCCCGCAGCCTGGAAGAATATGAGCTGTACTATATGGAATCCGAAGGATTTAATACAGAGGCGCTGCACCACGAATTAAATTCCTTCTCCACCAATACAGAAGCCGGAGCCTGCTTCCGCTGCATCCATGACGGCAAGATCGGCTACGCCTCCACAGAGCTGTTTACCGCAGAAGAGGCCGGGCGTATCGTGGAGGCTGCCATACAAAATGCCGAAGCCATCGAGAATACGGAAAGCGCCCTGATCCACGGAGCCGGCGATACCTACGAGGATATCCCGCCGGTCACCACCACAGAGCCCTCCGCTTCCCAGCTCATCAGCCTGACGCTGGATATACAGGAAAAAGCTTATCAGGCCGATTCCCGCATTATAGACGGCACCCAGTCCTTCGCCGGATTCCGGCGCACCACCCGCTCCATCATAAACTCAAAGGGACTGGATCTCAGCTACAGCTGCGACTACACCATGGCCGGCTGTGCCGCCGTGGCTGGCGATCAGGGCGAGATGTTTGATAATTACGAATTCAAGGCCGATGACTTTGCCTCTCTGGACGCCGCAAAGCTGGCTTCCGGCGCCGTGGCGGATGCTGTGGCCAAGATCGGAGCCGACACGGTGGATTCCGGGAGCTACCCTATTGTCTTCTCCAATAAGATGACCGCCACCATGCTGTCCACCTTCTTCTCCGTATTCTCCGCCGAGGCGGCTCAGAGGGGTATGTCCCTGCTGGCCGGTAAGGAGGGCCAGGAGATCGCGGCGCCGTCCGTGACCGTCACTGATGATCCCTTCCCCGAGGACAGTCTGGTGCGTATGCCCTTTGACAGCGAAGGCGTCGCCACTCACCGCAAAAACGTGGTCGAGAACGGCCGTCTGATTACACTTTTACATAACCTGGCCACGGCTCAGAAGGCAGGCGTTTCTTCCACCGGCAATGGCCAGAAGACGAGCTATGCCTCCACAGTCAGCATCATGCCCTATAATTTCTACATGAATAAGGGCGGCGCCGGTTCCAGGGAAGACCTGTTTAAGGCTGCGCAAAGCGGTATCTACATCACGGAGCTCAATGGCCTCCACGCAGGAGCCAATCCGGTCACCGGTGACTTCTCCCTGTCCTCTGCCGGTTTTCTCATCGAGAACGGCGCAAAGACCCGTCCCGTAAAGAATTTCACCATCTCCGGCAACTTCTATGAGCTGCTTAAAAATATCGCTCTGGTGGGGGATGATCTGGAATTTCAGACGCCCCACGAGACCAGCTGCTATGGCGCTCCCTCCATCATGGTAAAGGATATGGCTGTGGCCGGAAAGTAAATCTCTGCCGGCTCAGAAAGAGCGCCGCGAGACATAAAATCCCATCACCGGGCCGCACCGCCCGGCAATCGAAAGAGCACGGTCATACCGCCGGATATCATAACCGGCAGTGTGACTGTGCTCTTTGTCTGTGTCCGAACCGGTATCACAAAGATACGGCAAGCCTCAAATTATCTTCTGTCCCTCTCAATCAGCAGTTTCAGAGCTTCCACTCCCACCTGAATCGCGGTGGAGGTATCCTCCGTCATCTTCTGATCCAGACCGGCGCTCTCCCGCTCCTGATTCCAAATCACATGGAAAGCTGAGCCGCAACGGCACCCCAGCGCATCCGCCACCACAAAGAGGGCAGCCGACTCCATCTCGCTGGCCTTCACATGGAGCCTCTTCCACGCCTCCCACTTCGCCAGAAGCTCATAGGATACCGGCATCTTAGCCGGAGAATGCTGGCCATAGAAAGCATCCTTACACTGAACCACACCCACATGATGCTTCTTTCCCATAGCTGAGGCCGCCTCCACCAGAGCAGTCAGCACTTCGTAATTCGCTACGGCCGGATACTCGATCGGCGCATACTCGCAGCTTGTGTGCTCAAAGCGAATCGCTCCGGAAGCGATCACCACATCGCCGGACTCCACGTCCAGATCGATCCCGCCGCAGGTCCCCACGCGAATAAAGGTGTCAGCTCCTATATTGTGAAGCTCCTCCATGGCAATCGACGCCGAAGGGCCGCCGATTCCCGTGGAACATACCGTAACCTTCTCCCCCAGAAGGGTTCCCGTATAGACCGTATATTCCCGGTTCTGAGAGATCAGCTTTGGATTGTCAAAATAAGCCGCTATGGCCTCACAGCGTCCCGGATCTCCCGGCAGAATGCAGTAGCGTCCCACATCCCCTTCTTTGCAGTGTATATGAAACTGTTTTTCCAATTTCTGCATATTCCATCCTCCTGAATTTTGTTATCCTGGCGTCCTTTCAGAAAAGACGCCCTCGTCTCCTGCTGTCATTTTATCAGAAAAACGCACCGGCCGGCAAGTACTTTTTACTGTTTGTCTCCCTGTGCCGCCTGCTTTTCCTCCCTGACCCGTTCCGCCTGGGAGGGCCGCAGATACTCCGGGGCATGGTCTCCGGCCTCCTGAAAGACACCCTTTTCATAGAGCTCTGCCCCCAGGGAAGCCACCGCTCCCGCCCTCTGCCGGTTCATCACCGCCGGCGCCAGATAAAAAGGCGCCCGGACCCGCCTCACAATAGTCTCCCGATGTACCGGCACTCCGTCCCCTAAGAAGACAACCGGTCCTCCCGCTTTGTTCACCTCATCAATCACCTGCGCCATATCCACAGCGCGGGACGGCACAAGTATCCGGAACTCTCCTCCCTCAAAGCGGTACAGACCATTATACACCTGACCGCGTCTGGCATCCATAACGGGACAGATCAGGGACTCTGCATCAAAGCACTGATACGCCATGGCATCCAGCGTCGGCACCGGAATCAGGGGGATACCCAGAGCCAGACCCAGACCCTTGGCCGTAGCCGATCCGATGCGCAGACCGGTGAAGGAACCGGGACCTGCCGCCACAGCGACGGCATCCATGGCCTTTGCGTCCTGTTCTGTCATGCGGCAGATCTCATCAATCATGGGGAGAAGCGTCTGTGAATGGGTTTTCTTGTGGTTTACCGTGTATTCCGCCGTCAGAACACCATCCTCCCAGATGGCGGCGGAGGCCACCATGGCGGAGCTTTCGATTCCCAGAATCTTCATAAAGCTCCACCTCCGATCCTGATATCAGCCCCCCTGCGATCCAGAAAATTCTTTAAGGCTCCGATCAGATTCGCGTCGTTTCCGTAGCGGCACCTCACCAGCTTTGGCTGCGTGATCGCCATAGGACAGCCCTTGTATAAAAAGGCCTCCTTCAGCTCTTCCTCCAGCATCTGTAAAAGCACCGGCTGCGCCGAGATTCCGCCCCCCACCGCGATCCTGTCCACATCCAGCACCGCCTGCAGATCAAACATATATCTGGCCGTAAGCCGGCAAAAGTTCCGCAGGACATCCACAGCCAGCTCTTCTCCTTCATTTACCCGGCCAAAAAATTCAATTCCGTCCGGCGCCTCGTCCAGGCCCGCTCTCTCCTGGTATTGTTCCAACAGAAATTTGGCCGACACCACACTGGACATCATATTATCCAGTCCAAAGGGCCGGTTCTTATCCATAAGGCAGAAGCTCAGCTCACCCGCTGCAAAATTACTGCCCCGCACCACCTGATTATTCAACACGATACCGCCGCCCAGTCCGGTTCCGATCACGTAGACCAGTCCGTTCGGCACATCTTTCAGCGCCCCCATCCAGTTCTCCGCGCTGGCCGCGCACTTCCCGTCGTTATCCACCGCCGCCGGCAGATGGTAGCGCTCCTCCAGGATGGATACCACGGGCAGGTCTCTGATAAAGAGAAACGCCCCTCCTGTCCTGGCAATACCTGCGGCGCTGTCAATCTTCCCAGGCATGCTGACCGCAATCCCCTTCGCTCCCTCCAGATAAGGCGCGATACTCTGATCCAGGCTCTCCAGAAAGCTGTCCAGGTCTGCCGTCCGGGACTTTACCTTCCACTGTTTCAGCAGATGAGCCTCCTCATCCATCAAAGCGCCCTTGATAAACGTTCCCCCGATATCCAATACACAGATATTCATATCCTACTCCCTTCTATCGTAATCCGCCGGTAATCAAATCCTCTCTCCGGCTCCTTCCGGATCGTGACATGCCAGGCCTCCTCCGGCAGCAGCTCCCTGATCAGGGACGACCATTCCACCAGACACACACCGTCTCCATAAAAGTATTCCTCATATCCGATCTCCTCCATCTCCTCCACGTCCCCGATCCGATACACATCGAAGTGATAGAGCGGCAGGCGGCCCTCCTCATAGACCTGAACAATCGTGAAAGTAGGGCTGTTCACCGGCCCGGCAATGCCCAGCCCCTCTGCAAAGCCCTGGGTAAACACCGTCTTGCCCGCACCCAGTTCACCGTCCAGACAGATCACCTGACCGCGGAAAGCCTGACGCCCCAGCATCCGGCCCAGAGCATATGTCTCCTGTGAACTCTCGCTCTCAAATACCTTCTTCTCAGCCATCTCAGTCCTTCCCGGTTCCAAACAGACCGTTTACAATGGCGATGATAATCACGGCAATAAAGTATTTGCCTGTGGAGGCAAAATATACCGATGTGAGCATCATATCCACCAGCTTTAATATAAAGGCGCTGATCACCAGCTCAAAGAGTCCCAGAGTCAGGCAGGTAAGCGGCAGGGATATGATCTCCAGAACCGGCTTTACCAGCTTATTCAAAATCATCAGAAGCAGAGCCGCCGCAAACGCGGAGCCGATATTTCCGATGTATACGCCGGATACCAGATAAGGCACCAGCATCAAGGCCAGCATATTCACGATGAGATTAAACAATGTCTTCTTTCCGTCGTCACCCATGGCTATTCCACCCCTTTCATTGTCAGAGAAATCCTCTTTTTATTCAGATCCACACTCAGCACCTTTACCTTCACGATATCTCCCACACTGACCGCCTCCAGCGGGTGCCTGATATAGCGATCCGTGATCTGAGAGATATGTACCAGACCGTCCTGGTGGACACCGATGTCCACGAATACACCGAAGTCTATGACATTGCGCACGGTCCCTGCCAGCACCATGCCAGGCTCCAGATCCTTCATATCCATGACGTCGGTGCGCAGAATCGGCCGGGGCATCTCGTCGCGGGGATCGCGGGCCGGCTTTTCCAGCTCCTTCACCATATCCGTGAGAGTGATCTCGCCGATTCCCAGCTCATCCGCCAGCTTTCCGTAATCAGAGATCTTTCGGCTGATCCCCTTCAGGCCGCCCTGCAGGAGATCTGAGGTCTCATAGCCCAGACGCTTTAAGAGCTTATGAGCCGCCTCATAGGTCTCCGGATGCACCGCCGACGTATCGAGAGGTTCATCCCCTCCGGCGATTCTCATGAAACCGGCACACTGCTCGTAGGCCTTCGGTCCCAGCTTCGGCACCTTCAGAAGCTGGCGGCGGTTCATAAAGCGGCCGTTTTCTTCCCGGTAAGCCACGATATTTCTGGCTATCGTCTTAGATACGCCGGAGATATACTCAAGCAGCGATGCCGATGCCGTGTTCAAATCTACGCCCACTCTATTGACACAGTCTTCCACCACGCCCTGCAGAGATTCTCCCAGACGCTTTTGATTCATGTCATGCTGATACTGACCCACGCCGATGGATTTCGGATCGATTTTTACTAATTCCGCCAGGGGATCCTGCAAGCGGCGCGCGATGGAGACGGCGCTGCGCTGTCCCACGTCAAACTGAGGAAACTCCTCCGTAGCCAGCTTACTGGCCGAGTACACAGAGGCCCCTGCCTCATTGACGATAATATACTGCACCTTCTCCGGTATCTCTTTGAGAAGTCCGGCGATGACGGCCTCCGACTCCCTGGACGCGGTTCCGTTCCCCACCGAAATCAGGGTAATACCATGTCTGCGAATCAGCTTTTTCAGGATTGCCTTGGCCTCCTCCACCTTATTCTGCGGAGCAGTGGGATAGATCACGATCGTGTCCAGAACCTTGCCGGTGGGATCCACCACCGCCAGTTTGCAGCCGGTGCGGAAAGCCGGGTCCCAGCCCAACACTGTCCTGCCCACGATGGGCGGCTGCATCAGAAGCTGCTCCAGATTCTTTCCAAAGACCTGAATCGCCCCTTTCTCGGCACGCTCAGTCAGGCTTCCCCTCACCTCCCGCTCTATGGCCGGGGCGATCAGCCGGTTATAGCTGTCCTCTGCCGCCTCCTTCAAGACCGGCGTAGTATAAGGATTATTGCGCGTAATCGTCTTTTTCTCCAGGTAGCGCAGCACCTTCTCCTGGGGAGCAGCTATCTTAACGGTCAGAAATTTTTCCTTCTCCCCCCGGTTCAGGGCCAGAATCCGGTGACCGGCCACCCGTCTCACCGGCTCTTCAAAATCGTAGTACATCTCATAGACCGATTCTTCTCCTGCCCTGCCGGAGGACTGAATGATGCCCTCCCGCATGGTCAGATCACGAATATAGATACGATAATCAGCCGTATCGCTGATCTGCTCCGCCAGAATATCCATGGCGCCGGCGATGGCTTCTTCTGCCGTAGCCACCCCCTTCTCCTCAGATACATACCTGGCCGCCTCCTGTTCCAAAGGCTCCTTCGCTGTTTGCAGGCTGATAAAAGCTGCCAGAGGCTCCAGGCCCTTCTCCTTCGCCACCGTCGCTCTGGTACGTCGCTTGGGACGGTAGGGCCGGTACAGATCCTCCACCACCACCAGCGTAGCCGCCGCTTCGATGGCCTTCTTAAGTTCCGGGGTCAGGTTTCCCTGCTCCTCGATGGTGGCCATGACCTGAGCTTTGCGCTCCTCCAGGTTTCGCAGATACTTAAGCCTCTCATCCAGACGGCGCAGCACCTCATCGTTCAGAGAACCGGTGACCTCCTTGCGGTAGCGGGCGATAAACGGGATCGTGTTGCCCTCGTCGATCAGCTCCACGGCAGCCTTTGCCTGACCATAGCCGATCTCCAGTTCCTCCTGAAGCTGTCTGATAATATCCATTTAAACTGTTCCTTTCTTTCCATTCCCTAGGCCTGCGGTTCCCGCCAGTCCGAATCATCCATAAATAACCACTCCAAACAGCCTGTCAGGTCCGGTTATTTGTCGAATGATATACCCGTGACAGAAAATCCGTTCCAGGATTCTTCCAGAATCACAAGTCTCTCCTCCGGTGAAATTCCTGTCCAGTCTCTCCGGATCATATTCCAGCCAATATACGCCTGATACCGGTCATACCCCTCAAACCAGTCCGCGTCTATGGTGTCATACTCTTCTTTGCTGATCTTGTTTCCCGCCGAGTCCGTATACTCCTCTTCTGACGTATCCTCATCGCCGAACTCTATCCAAAAATACGCCATGGCTGTCCTCTCCAGCCCTCCGCCATGGAGCGAGACTGCCTGCCGGTTTCTGTAAATCAGGCTGATGCCCTCTCGCTCCACGGAATCAAAAATGTAATAAAGTCTCTCCTCCTCCGGTTTTCTGTAAACCGTTATGGGCTGTTTCTGCCCCATTATATCCGGATTTCTACTCCAGTCTTCTGTCTCCAGCTCCTCACAGCGCCGGATTCCGTCAAAGGTCTCGTTCACTTCCCATATGTCCCACCAGGACACATTGTCGCTCCCTCCATTCCAGCTGAACACAATCTCCAGTCTCCCGTTTCCGTCCAGATCCGTGACTGCCACGCCGCCTTCCCGAAACCCCGGCCCCTCCCACTCGGAAACCGCCTCGGACCATATGGATACCGTATCTGTCAGAATCCAAAGCTGATTCTTTGTATCCGGCCGGCCGGGAACATAGTTTATCTCTGGCGTCTGTGTTTCCGGCATCTGTATCTCCTCTTTCGCCGGGCCCGTATCCGGGACAGTATCCTCCGTCCCGGGCAGACCCTGCATCTCACAGCCCGCCAGCAGACCGCACAAAGACAGTACCGCCAGGGCGCCGGATACCCTGCGGATCCCGAAAACGGCCTTCCCGGTCCGCCTGCCGGCCCTGGTCTCTCTTCCTCTTTCACCGGCCTTGCCGGCGTCTTCCCTTCCCATCCCGACCGCTCTCCTCATCTGAAACGACCGCCCTCCGGCGTCTTACGCTCCAAAAATATGGTCCAGCCATGCCATCACATCCGTCCCTGTAACCAGGCGAATCAGATTTTTAATCACAAAATTCGCCAGCAGGATCCCCACTGCCCCATAGACATACCCGTCCCGCCAGGACATCCCCTTAAAGACCCTTCTTTCGCCCCGGACGCTCCTCTCCGGCTCTTCTTTGTCTGCACTCCCGTGGGACCTTTCGTCTGTCAGAGACCGGATTCTGGCCCAGGTATGGCTTCCCATAAAGGCCACATACCAGGCCGCTCCGTACGGAACAAGGGGATGATACAGCATGCTGGCCACGATATGACCATGAAAAAGCTCTCCCAAAGCTCTGGTTCCCCCGCAGCCCGGACAGGTAAAGCCGGTGAAACGATAAATCACACAGAACGAATATCTCTCCCACCATTCTTGCAGGAAAGGCGGACAGAACTCCCGCAATATATAAAGAACGGCCGCCACCAGGGCGGCCGCAAATCCCAACCGGTACAGAACCTCCTCCGTACCTGCATTTTTGTTTTTATTCATTCCTTTACCGGACAGAAAATACCTGTTCCTCTCAGTCTCCCAGGTCAAAAGCGTCGTGAATCCGGCGCACGGCCCGGTCGGCATCCGCCTCATCCACCACTACGGTAATGCGGATCTCGGAGGTGGATATCATCTTGATATTAATCCCGCCGCCGGAAAGGGCCTCAAACATCTTGGCCGCCACACCCGGATGGGATGTCATGCCTGCGCCGATCACAGAGACCTTAGCCACGCCTTCCTCCACCTCATAGCCCTTGGCTGTGAAGATCTTCATATCCTCCCGGATCACGTCGATGGCCGCCTCCACGTCGCCGCGGGCCACCGTAAAGGCGATATCCTTCGTGCCGTCCCGTCCTACGGACTGCAGGATGATATCCACATTGATTTTCTTTTTTGCCAGGCTGTTAAATACCTTGAATGCGATTCCCGGCTCATTTTCCACACCCATCACGGAAATACGGGCCACGTCCTTATCCGACGCCACGCCGCTCACAATCATCTTTTCCATTCTCGCCGCCTCCTTTACCACGGTCCCTTCGTTTGTATTCAGGCTGGAGCGGACCACCAGCCGTACCCCGTATTTATTGGCCATCTCCACGGAACGGTTGTGCAGCACCTTGGCTCCCAGGGTCGCCATCTCCAGCATCTCCGAATAGGAGATCTCGGAAAGCTTTCTGGCGTTCGGCACGATGCGGGGATCTGCGGTGTAAACGCCGTCCACATCGGTATAGATCTCACAGGAATCCGCATGAAGGCAGGCCGCCAGAGCCACCGCTGTGGTATCGGAGCCGCCCCGGCCCAGAGTGGTCACATCGTCAAACTTATTGACGCCCTGAAAACCCGTGACAATCACGATTTTGTGCATCTCCAGCTCGTTGCGGATGCGTTCCGTATCGATTCTCTTTAACTTGGCCGCCCCGTAGGACGAATTGGTGTGCATCTGTACCTGAAACGCATTCAGAGAGACGGCAGGTACTCCCAGCGCATCCATGGCCATGCCCATATAGGCCACACTCATCTGCTCACCCACCGACAGAAGCATATCCATCTCTCTCTTAGGCGGATGCTCATTGATACTGCGGGCCATGTCGATCAGGTCATCTGTGGTATCGCCCATGGCAGACAGCACCACCACCACATCATGGCCGGCCTTGTAGTCCTCGATGCAGCGCCTGGCCACATTAAAGATCCTCTCCCGGTTCGCCACAGATGAGCCGCCGAATTTTTTTACAATCAGCATAGATTTTTCTTCTCCTCGTAAGACTCCTCGTTACTTCTTCAGACTGTTCCACTTAAGAAACGCGCTGATAAACAGGTCGATATCGCCGTCTAATACGGCGTTTACGTTGCCCGTCTCCGCCTCGGTCCGGTGATCCTTGACCATGGTATAGGGCTGCAACACATAGGAGCGGATCTGGTTGCCCCAGCCGATCTCCTTCACATCGCCCCGGATATCCGACAGCTTTTCAGCGTTGCTCTGCTTTTTGAGCATAAACAGCTTGGCCTTTAACATCTGCATGGCCTTATCCTTATTCTGAAACTGAGACCGCTCATTCTGGCACTGTACCACGATACCCGTAGGCAGATGGGTGATACGGATAGCCGATGAAGTCTTATTGATATGCTGTCCTCCGGCGCCGCTGGAACGGTAGGTGTCGATCCTCAGATCATCATCGTCGATCTCCACATCCAGATCCTCGTCAATATCCGGCATGATATCGCAGGATACGAAAGAGGTCTGACGCTTGCCCGCCGCATTGAAGGGGGAAATGCGCACCAGGCGATGTACCCCGTGCTCGGATTTCAGATAGCCGTAGGCGTTTTCCCCGTTGATCTGCACGGTCACGGACTTGATTCCTGCCTCATCGCCGTCCAGATAGTCGAGCACTTCCACCTGAAAGCCCTTTTTTTCCGCCCAGCGCATATACATCCGGTACAGCATGGAAGCCCAGTCACAGGACTCGGTGCCCCCTGCGCCGGCATTGAGCTTCAGGATTGCGTTATTCTTATCGTATTCGTCTGACAGAAGGGTCTGGATCCGGATTTTCTCCAGCTCCTCGCCCAGATTTTTAATCGCTTCTCCGATCTCGGGAATCAGCGATGCGTCGTTTTCCTCATATCCCATCTCAATCAGGACCCCGATATCATCGTAATCCTGCTGCAGACGGTTAAAGGTATCCCGGACTGCCTTTAGGCTTCCCAGCTCCCGGATAATCCCGGCTGCCTTATCCGGATCGTCCCACAGCGTGGGCTCCTCCATATAGCGCTCCAGCTCCGCAATTCTCTTTTCCTTGTCAGCCAGGTTAAAGTGAATCCCTCACTTCCACTAATGGCTGGGCAAAGCTGTTTAAATCCAGTTTGAACTGATCGAGTTCAACCATTGTGTCACCTCTTTCCATTCTATATTTTATATTTCAAAGCAGCGCCCTGGCATCACTTCAGACGCCCGTGGCATTGCTTGTATTTCTTTCCGGATCCGCAGGGACAGGGATCGTTGGGATAGATCTTTTTATTCTCCCGGCGCACCGGCGCTTTCGCCAGACTCTCGTCCCGGTTCGTGCCGGTGACCTTGACCACCTGCTCTCTCTCCACCTTCTGCTCCACCTTTACATGGTAGAGCATCCGCACCGTATCCTCCCGGATCGCTGCTGTCATGGCGTCAAACATATCAAACCCCGCCATCTTGTACTCCACCAGCGGATCTCTCTGGCCATAAGCCTGCAAACCGATCCCCTGGCGCAGCTGGTCCATATCGTCGATATGGTTCATCCATTTGCTGTCGATGGCGCGCAGGAGAATGACCCGCTCCAGCTCCCGCATATGCTCCGTCTCGGGGAATTCCGCCTCCTTGGCCTCATAGAGCTTCACCGCCTCTTCCTTGAGCATATGCTTAAGCTTACTCTTGTTCATGGAATCATACTGATCCGTGGTCAGGCTTACCGGTGTCAGCGGAATCACCGGCACCAACGCCTTATTGAGCTGCTCCAGATCCCATTCCGCCGGCGAATGGTCGTCGGACAGATACATATCCACCGTATTTTCCACGATATCCTGTATCATCTTGCTGATGACATCCCGCATACTCTCGCCGTCCAGAACGCGGCGGCGCTCGGCGTAGATGATCTCACGCTGGTCATTCATGACCTGGTCATACTCCAGCAGGCGTTTGCGGATTCCGTAGTTATTATTCTCGATCTTCTTCTGCGCCTTTTCTATGGTATCGGACAGCATCTTATGCTCGATCTGCTCGCCTTCCTCCACTCCCAGCGCATTGAATATTCCCATGAGCCGTTCTGACCCGAACAGACGCATCAGATCATCCTCCAGGCAGATATAGAAGCGGGACTCGCCGGGATCGCCCTGACGTCCGGAACGGCCACGCAGCTGATTATCTATCCGGCGTGATTCATGGCGCTCCGTACCGATGACCTTTAAGCCCCCGGCTGCCTTGGCCTCGTCATCCAGCTTGATATCCGTACCACGGCCTGCCATATTCGTCGCAATCGTAACCGCTCCATGGGCTCCGGCATCGGCGATAATCTCCGCCTCCATCTCATGGAATTTGGCATTCAGAACATTATGGCGGATCCCCTTCTTCGTCAGCATGGCGCTCAGCTCTTCCGACGCCTCGATGGTGATGGTTCCCACCAGCACCGGCTGCCCCTTTCTGTGGGACTCCATGATCTCGTCCACCACAGCGCTCAGCTTCTCCCGGCGCGTCTTATAGACCGCATCCTGGCGGTCCTTGCGCCGTACCGGTACATTGGTGGGAATCTCAATGACATCCATACCGTAGATATCGCGGAATTCCTTTTCTTCCGTCAGAGCCGTACCGGTCATACCGCTTTTTTTCTCGAATTTATTAAAGAAATTCTGGAAGGTGATGGTGGCCAGGGTACGGCTCTCCCGCTTTACCTTCACCTTTTCCTTGGCCTCGATGGCCTGATGCAGACCGTCGGAATACCGCCGGCCCGGCATGATGCGGCCCGTAAACTCATCTACGATAAAGACCTGGTCATCCTTGACCACATAGTCCTTATCGCGGAACATCAGATAATTGGCCCGCAGAGCCAGAATGATATTATGCTGAATCTCCAGATTCTCCGGATCGGCCAGGTTCTCGATCTTAAAGAACTGCTCCACCTTTTCCACGCCCTGCTCCGTCAGGCTGACATTTTTCTCCTTCTCATTGACGATAAAGTCGCCTGTCTCCGTGATCTCCTCGCCCATGATCACCGACATCTTGGTCAGTTCTCCGCTGGCTTCGCCTCTCTGCATCCGGGATGCCAGGTAATCGCAGATCTCATAGAGCTTCGTGGACTTGCCGCTCTGGCCCGAGATAATCAGGGGCGTGCGGGCCTCGTCGATCAGCACGGAGTCCACCTCGTCCACGATGGCGAAATGGAGGCTGCGAAGCACCAGCTGCTCCTTATAGATGACCATGTTATCGCGCAGATAGTCAAATCCCAGCTCGTTATTGGTCACATAGGTAATATCGCACTGGTAGGCCGCCCGGCGTTCGTCGTTATTCATGCTGTTGAGCACCACGCCCACGGTCAGACCCAGAAATTCATGGACCTTGCCCATCCACTCGGCGTCGCGATGAGCCAGATAATCGTTGACCGTCACCACGTGGACACCCTTGCCCTCCAGAGCATTCAAGTAGGCCGGCAGGGTGGATACCAGCGTTTTTCCTTCGCCGGTCTTCATCTCCGCGATACGGCCCTGATGAAGAATGATCCCGCCGATCAGCTGTACGCGGTAATGCTCCATATGAAGTACGCGGCGGGCCGCCTCCCTGACCGTGGCATAAGCCTCCGGCAGCAGATCGTCCAGTGTTTCTCCTTCTGAGAGACGCCGTTTATACTCCTCTGTCTTAGCCCGAAGCTGCTCATCGCTTAAGGCCGTCATCTGCGGGCGCAGCGCTTCGATTCTGTCCACCAGCGGCTGGATCAGCTTTAACTCCCGCTCACTGTGAGTACCAAATAGTTTCTGCATCAAACCCATAGACTGTTTACTCCTTAATTTATATGATGATACCAGGAAAAAACGCTTTTGACCCCGGCGTCATGTGATAGCAGGGATTAAAGATCTTCCGACCTCTTGGTATCTGCGGATCTCTCCATCCCCCGGGTTTCCGGAACGCTCATGATATTTTTACACTCCATTCTATCACCAACCCGTACAGAATTCAATAATAAGTTGCGATTTTCTATTTATTATGGGGTGACTGACCTTCTGTATATTCTTCATTCGATGCGTCGGTCGTGTATTCTTTGCCGCTCTCCCAATCCGACGCCGAAAGCCGCGCCCAATGAAAATTTGTAGAGGACCGTGACCCCGCTGACACCCAATGGCGATTTGCGCATCCCCGGAAAATTTTACCCGCTTCAGATTGAATAACCCCGGCAGAAAAGGACAGGAACACAGTTTCGATGCGTAGCAGTTTGCACAAAAAATAAAGAGTTCCGCAGAGCCTTTGACGCCTGTCCACATATCCACGTTTCTATCTCAGAGATATCCACAATGGTTATCCACATCCCCACATGCCCATTTTCAAAGGAAAAGGGACTTATACACCAAGTTATCCACATTATCCACAATAAAGGCGTCCAAAAGCCACTGGGACAAATCCCCGTCAAGACAAAACATTCGTTTTGTGAAATCCTGACGAAATACAAAAAGCCGTATAAATATACGGCCGAAGAAATCTGTTACAAAAAAGACAGGAAGGTTTACAACGCCAAAGGCCACCGCCCTTCTCCGCATTTTGCCGGAGCCCGGCAGACGGCACTCTTCTGTGCCGGCCTGTCAGGCTGACCGCAGCGTGCTCACAACCACCTTCGCCATAATCGCAAACTGCCTGCGCTTAATCGCATTATCGGCCGTGCCGGTCTCCAGGCAGCCCCAGTCGTCATAGCTGAACAGCATGTCGGTTATGACCATGCGCCAGATTCTTTCATTACCTGCATGAATTTCCTTCGCCAGCTCAAAAAAATCCTCACAGAAGGAATCGAACATCTCATCCTTTATCTTTGGGCTGTACACGGCAAAGATATCCCGAAACATTTTTCGGATTCTGTCCAGATCAAAATCGCGAAAAACCACATTATTTCGATTGATCTCGCTGCTGTATGAATATGTACCCATTTCGTTTGGTCTCCTCTCCAAAATATCGCCGGAAGTTTACAAATATGTTATCCTCCTGTAATCAGATGATACAATAGCCCGGCTGAAAAGTCAAGAAATGAATCCGGCAGCATCCTGTTTGTTCCGGATTTATTCCTTGAAAAAAAGTCAAAGTTTTGGTATACTGTAGATATCCCAAAATGGAAGGAGTTGGTTTCATGCGTTACACCATTACAGGTAAGAACATCGAAGTTACGGAGGGGTTGAGACAGGCCGTATATGACAAGATCGGCAAGCTGGAGCGCTATTTTTCCAGAGATACCGATGTCATCGTGACTCTGAGCGTTGAGAAGGAGCGCCAGAAGATTGAGGTTACGATCCCGGTAAAGGGGTCGATCATCCGCTCGGAACAGACCAGCACCGACATGTATGTCTCCATCGACCTGGTGGAGGAAGTCATCGAGCGCCAGCTAAAGAAATATAAGAACAAAATCATCGATCAGAAACAGTCCAACGCCGCTTTCTCCGACGCCTATCTTCAGGAAGAGGCGGACGAGCCCGACGAGATTCAGATCATCCGCACTAAGCGCTTTGCCATGAAGCCCATGGATCCGGAAGAGGCCTGCATCCAGATGGAGCTCCTGGGACATAATTTCTATGTGTTTCGCAGCTCCGAGACAGACGAGGTTAACGTGGTCTATAAAAGAAAGGGCGGCACATACGGCCTGATCGAGCCGGAATTCTGATGATCGCTCTTATGATCTCACAGTGATTTGGGACAGGCTGTCATGCCGCCGCACAGGCCAGGCGTGGCAGCCTGTTTTTCATGAGGAAAAAACAGGAGGACTTCTTATGTTTGACCGTGAAGCACATGCCAAAAGAATTTCCTGGTATCAGGACGCCCGGTTCGGCCTCTTTCTCCACTGGGGGCTCTACGCGATCCCTGCCCGGGGCGAATGGGTCCGTTCCGACGAGGAGATGCCGGAGGAAAAATATCTGCCTTTCTTTGACGAGTTTAACCCCACCTCTTTTGCCCCGGATCAATGGGCACTGGCAGCCAAAAATGCCGGTATGAGGTATGCCATACTCACTGCCAAGCATCATGACGGCTTCTGTCTCTTTGACAGCGCTCTCACCGATTTTAAATCCACCAATACCAGGTCCGGCCGTGATTTCGTGCAGGAATTTCTCGAGGCATTCCGGGCTCAGGGACTGCGGGTGGGACTCTATTACTCACTCCTGGACTGGCATCATCCCGACTACCCCCACTATAAGGACCGCTATCATCCGTTGCGAAACGATCCCCGAACAAAGGATGTTCCGAGAAATTTCAACCGGTATCTGGACTATATGCACGGCCAGGTCCGCGAGCTGTGCAGCCGCTATGGCCGTCTGGATCTTCTGTGGTTTGATTTTTCCTACACGGGAGAAAACCAGGACATGACAAAAGAAGCCTGGCGGGCCACTGAGCTGGTACAAATGGTCCGCCAGTTACAGCCTGATGTGATCCTCGATAACCGGCTGGAGGTCAGCGGCGAGGGATTCGGCTCCCTGGCCACCGACAGGCCTTCTGCCTTCTGCGGCGATTTTGTCAGCCCCGAACAGATCATTCCGCCCTTCGGACTGTACGACGAGGCCGGCCGCAGCCTCCCCTGGGAAGCCTGCGTCACCATGAACGACCACTGGGGCTACTGTGCCAGAGACAAAAATTATAAATCTTCCGCCACCCTGATCCGCAAGCTGGTGGAATGTGTCAGCAAAAACGGAAACCTTTTGCTCAATGTCGGTCCCGATGCCAAAGGCTGTTTTCCGAAAGAGTCCCGGCAGATTCTTCACGAAATCGGAGCATGGATGGAAAAAAACAGCGCCTCTGTCTACGGCTGTAAAGCCAGTCTACTGCCAAAGCCGGAAAACGGACGCATTACCCGGTGCGGCAATACGCTCTATTACCATATCATGGAAGAGTCCATCGGCAGTATCCCTCTCTACGGCATTGTCAGAGAACAGGTGCGTTCTGTTCGGCTTTTATCTGACGGAAGCGAGCTCCCTATTCAGGATAACTGGATCGTAAATAACTACCCGGATGTGGTTTTTGTAAACGTGTCGGATCGGGCGCAGCTGCCGGACCCTGTGGATACGGTGGTGGCCGTCACATTAAAGTGACGGCCGTTCCTGGCCTTCCCCTCAGTGATTTGTCTCAGGAGGCCTCTCCATCAGGCCCATGAAAACCGGAAGTCCCGTATCCCTGTCCACGATGGCATAGAAGTACGGTTGATCAAAATGCAGTTCCAGCACAGGCTCTGCCGGCGCCATCGCTCCGCCGGCTTCCATCTCTATCCTTGTGACTGCTGCCGCCTTCGTTCCCTCTTCATCTACCTGGAGCTTTACATCCTGCCGGACCTTTTTCATATACAGGCTCTCTCCCTCGCTGCCGGTTCCCATGGATGTAAAATCCGCATTTTCCGGGTCAAAGGACTGCAAAAGCCCCATCTCCATCAGCGCCTCTTCCAGATCCTGTCGATATTCCAGCGTAAACCTGGGCATGGAAAAATTCATCCGGGTCTCTGCGGCGCCGTCCATCAGGTTCCGGATCCCGTCCAGGGACAAATCTGTCAGAAGCTCCTCCGCCTTGCGCCCGTCCGTGGAACGCAGGGCCAGAAATACCAGGTTCCCGCCCTCATAGGGCAGCAAAATTCCTTCCACGCCCTCCCCCTGCACATACGCCCTCTCACAGCCGATATCACAGAGATAGCTTACCGTGATCTCCTCTCCATCTTCCGTATGAAACAGCCCGCTTATGGTATCCTCCGCCGCAAAGGGCTGTTGCCATTTGCCTTCCATGTATACGGCGTTGAGCAGGACCGCTGTCACGCTCTCCTTAAAGGGCTCTTTCAAAAGCTCCGGTATCATATCCTGCGTTCTGTCTCTGACCCATGTATTGACGGCCTGTCTGGTATCTTCCGCGCTTAAATCCCCATGGAATACCTCCGAATACAGCTCTTCTCCCACCTGCCGCAGATACTCTTGTTTTATCTGCGCATTCTCTTTAACCCACACGGAGTTTGCCGTCTGCAGCTTCAAAGTGCCGGCTGTCTGATTCATATACCGCATGAGCTGACCGCCCACAGTTCCCCATTGATCCGAAGAAAGGCCCAGTACCTCTTCAAACTCGGTCCTGGTATCTCCGGCACTGCCGCAGGCCGCCAGCATCAGGGCCAGGCCAGCCGATACCGGCGACAGGACCGGGTTCTCCCTTCCCTCCTGCCGGGCCTTTTTCACCGCCTCCCGCATAAAGTACACGGAAAAATCTCCGAAGGCCGCCGCCTCATCCCTGCTCAAAAGCTCGACGGCCTCTGCCGTATCCTCCTCCGAAAAAACCGGAGCCGGCGTCAGGCTCATCTTCTGATATACCGTCTGGTTCCGTCCGCCTCCTCCCCACGGATCGGAATCAGAGCGCATACCCTGAGTATCGCCTTCCGGCGACGCGCCGCAGCCATATAACAGCGATACGGCCAGCACCAGGGCAATCACCCGATAAAAAGTCCTGTTTCTGCGTATCTTTCCTTTTTCGTATCGTTTCTCTTTCATGGCGCTCCTCCTTTTCCTTCTGTCTTTCATTCCTGTACCGGCCGGTACGCTTCATATCCCTTTGGTGTCTCCAGATACAGTCTCCACTCTCCGCCTTCCTTCTCTGTCCATATCCCGTACACCTTGGTGCCGGCCAGCTCCTCTCTGTCTGTCTCCAGCCCTGCCCCGGCAGGCTCTTCTCCATACGTCAGCTGTCCCAGCAGCCTGCTGCCCTCGGGCAGCTCCTCCTGCAATGCCTGCCCGGCCGTCATATATCGGACGCCGTCAAAGTGGATCTGCCTCTCCTCACCGCCGTTATCTCCGCCGCCCGCCAGTATCGCACCGCCCTCCTCAGCAGCCATACCTGAGGCGCCTGCGACGTCTTCTCCTTCTGGCATAGTCCTTTCCTGAGACTTCACGCTCCACAGAATCCCTCCCGCCAAAACCAGGCACAGGCAGGCAGCTCCGGCAAACCGGAGCTTCTCAAAAACCATAGGCCGCTTCGATCCTGTCAGTCTGCGATACGCCCCTTTGGTCTCCGTCATGGCTGCTTCATCGATCAGATCATCCGAAAGCCTTCCCATCAAATCAAGAATCCGGCCGGCTTTTTCTCTTCTCATATACTCACTCCCTCCTGTTCCAGCCAGATCCGCAGTCTGGCCCTCGTCCGCAAAAGCCTTGTGGAAACGCTGCTGGCTTTCAGCCCATACCTCTTCGCCAGAGATTCCACGCTCTCCATATGAAAATACCGCCTCACAAACAGTATGCGCGTGCTTTCATCCAGAGTCCTCAGATAGGCCTCTATGGACCGTATTACCGTATCATCCGCAGACGCCTCCACATCCGTCCTCTCATCCGGAATGCATTCGCTGAGCTCTGACAGGAGGATGTCATAGGAATTCCCACGTTTCTGCCTCAGACGATATCGCAGGCGGTCCAACGACAGATTCCGCACGATCCGGCTCACATAAGCCCGAAGACTCTCCGGCCGTACCGGCGGCACCGTATCCCACACCCGCAGATACGTATCGTTCTCACATTCCTCCGCATCCTGCCTGCTGGACAGAATATTATAGGCAATGCTGCGGCACAGCCTCCCATACTTCCGTGTCAGCTCCGCGACCGCCCCCTCTGCCCGGGCAAAAAAGAGCTCGATGATCTGGGAATCCTCCATCCGGACACCTCCTTTCCGTGTGTTTTCCGGCCTGGTTTTCAGTATCTGGCAGCAGGCCGGATTCTATGCTTATGAAAAAAAGCCCTTCAATGATACGGACGACATTGAAGGGCCATGTAGCTCATAAAAATATATGTATTGTATTATAAAGCCGATGGTATCAGAGATCAAGTTCGCATTTTGCAATCTTGAGCGGGCGTCAGCTTTCGATCTCCCGCAGGCGCTCCACAATGGTGCGGCGGTTAACGCAACGGTACATCCACAGAGGGATCAGAATCCCCAGAATCAGAAACAGCGGTATTACCATTAAAACCGGCAGGACGGTAAACCGATAGGTAAAAAACCAAAAGGCGGAACAGAGGGATCCCGCCAGCGGTCCCAGCGCGGCGCTCAGGACCAGGGCGAGGGCGGCGGACAGCATCGTGTAGTACAGCCCTTCGTACACCAGCATGGTATTCATCTGCTTTCCGGTCATGCCCACAGCCTGGAGCATTGCCAGCTCCCGCTTTCTAGCAAGTATGCCCGTCAGCACGGCGTTGATGAAATTGAGCACGCCCACCAGACCGATAATCCCTGCCAGTGTGCCGCCCATAGTCAGAAACATATTCCGAAAGCTCTCGAACTCGGCCGTCTTGCTCTGTTTGCTCTCGTAGTCGCAGGTGGGCTGGACGGACTCCGTGTATTCCTTTAAGAAGTCCTCCATAGCGGCATTGGACTCCCCGGCAGTGTTGAAAGCGTAGATCATGACAGAATTCATGCCGGTATCCTGCCTAAACAGCTCCGCTCCCATCGCCAGTTCGCTGGCCCCAAGGGTGGAGTAGCGGTAGGTGAGGGCGCTGGGGATCGAGATCCGGGCACAGACCGTGTACTCCTTTTCCTCATAGACCTTGGCCCGGGGAACATAGTTCGCCTCCCCCCGTTCCCAGCGGGTGTCTGCCTCATCCGCGGAGAGTTCCTCCCCGGTTTCCATATCAACGTGCATCCACTCCTCCACATAGCGCAGTGTCACGGTATCCCCTACTTTGAAGCAGTTTTCATTCTCATCAATCACCCCATACTCATCCGCGGAATAGACGGCGGCAACAGCGTTCTGGCCAGGGTCGGACAAAGGCGTGATGTCCCCCTCCAGCACATCGATCTCACCGAGAAGGAAGTCCTCCAGGCCATAGAGCTGGGCAAGGCCCACGATGGTGCCCTCGCCCACATGTTCCTGTGAGGCGGCAAAGCTGTCAAGCGTCTCTTCGGAATAGTGCCTGCTGTAATCCTGGCGGAAATACTCCTCCGGCAGAAGGGCCTGGACAGACTGTTCCTGACCATAGACCCGGCCTCCCCCGGTGATGCCGCCCCGGGCGCTGACCTGGGCAATGATCTCCTCGGGAAGCGCCTGATCCGCCGAGCGGAAGTTCACGCCGGTTTGGAAGTAGTCGGCGTGGCCCAGGACAAAGTCGGTGGCTACCTGACCGGAGAGATATTTCTCCATATCGAAGCCGTTTGCAAACGTATACACCAGATTCATCAGCACCACCGCCAGGGTCAAAGAGAGAATGGTAACTACCGTTTTACCTCTGCTTCGGCCCAGGTTGGCCCAGGCCATTTTCGGCAGGGACGCGCCGGCAGTACCAGCCCTGACTGTCCGTCTGCCGCCTTTCTTTCCGGACTGCTGCCCGCCTTCGGCATAGCGCACCGCCTCCACCGGGGAAACCCTGGCGGCAATCCGCCCAGGCCGTGCGCAGGAGAGGAACACCGTCAGCAAAGAAAACGCCGCCGCGCCGATAAAAATCCAGGGATTGAAGGAGACAAAGGCTTTCTTATAGCTGAGATGGACCATAATGACCGGGGTCAGCTTGTTGCCGATAAGAAAGCCAAGGAGAAGGCCGGCAGGGATGCCCGCCAGACTGAGCAGGAGCGCCTGCTGGCGGATCATGCGCCTGAGCTGTTTTCCGGTGGTACCGATGGTTTTTAACAAGCCGTAAAACCGGATATCATTGGTGACGGAGATCCGGAACACATTGTAGATGATGAGATACCCGGTAAAAAGGATGAGCAGGAGGATTACCACAATGGCGGCGAACGTCATGGGATCAAAGTTCCCGGTGAGCCGGTCCCCGGTGTAGCCCCAGTTCACGCCGATGTTCAGGTAGTTCTCCGCCCCTGCCTCGGTGCATTGATAGCCGTAATTTCCCAGCACCGTGCCCAGTGTATCCTTGATTCCTGCCGCGCTCTTAAACATCACGTCCAGGTTCCATGCGCCCGTCATGGAGTTTGGCTCCCCGTTTGAAAGGGCGCACATCTCCTCGGCGGCGGACCGGGGCAGAAGCACGTTGCTGGCGAGTGCGACACTGTCGTACTCCCACCACCCGGAGAGGGTGAAAGTCCGCTCTATTGTGCGGGGATTTGCAGTTCCGTCGTCCAGCGTAATCAGCATGGTAAATTGTGCGCCCACCCTGGGTTCGACGCCCAACAGGGCCAGGACGCGGGTATCCGTCGCGGCCTCGTCGGTTCCCTCCCGGGGGAGCGCGCCCTCCACGGGGGTGCAGAAGTAGTGGGACGCGCCGCCTGGTTCAATGTAGCTGACCTCCACATGAGACTTGTTAAATGGCACATCGTGGGGCATTCCCACAAAGAGACGGCACCAGGAAGCCTGAATCAAGGGATCCCGGCGGATCTGCTCTGTCTGTTCCCAGGTGACATTTTTCACAGTGCCGTGGGCGTCTCCTCCGGCCCGGCGGAAGTTCTCCTGCTGGTAGGAGTAGTTGATGGACGCGGCGATGGTAAACAGGGTGGTGAACAGCACCGTGGTCAGGACGATCGCCAGCACTGCGATGGTGTTCCGGGCCCGGGCCGCTTTCATGGAGCGAAAGCCAAGCCGCCGGACACAGCTTCCATTGGATACTTTGATCATGCCGCTCCCCCCTTTACCACAATGCGGCCGTCCTCAATGCGGAGAATGCGGTCAGCCATCTGGGCGATTTCCTCATTGTGGGTAATCATCACAATGGTCTGAGCAAACCGCTGGCTGGTGACCTTCAGAAGGCTCATTACATCCTGGCTGGTTCGGCTGTCCAGATTTCCGGTGGGCTCGTCCGCCAGGAGGATCGCAGGCTTTGCCGCCAGCGCGCGGGCAATGGCCACCCGCTGCTGCTGACCGCCAGAGAGGTTGCCCGGCAGGTTTTGCAGCCTGGAACCCAGGCCCAGAGTTTCGATGATCTGGTTTATATATCCTTTGTCCGGACATCTGCCATCCAGCTGAATGGGCAGGACAATGTTCTCATACACGTTCAGCACCGGTACGAGGTTGTAGTTCTGGAACACAAAGCCAATCTTACGCCGCCTGAAAATGGTCAGCTCCTCGTCCTTTAAGGTGGAAAGCTCTCTGCCGTCCACAATGACAAAACCGCTGGTAGGCCGGTCCAGCCCGCCCAGCATATGCAGCAGGGTGGATTTGCCCGAACCGGACGTGCCCACGACGGCGGCAAACTCGCCCTTCTCCACCGCCAGATCCACGCCGTCTAAGGCCCGGACCTCCGTATCGCCAAAACCGTATACTTTCCTCAAGCCGCGGGTTTCCAAAACAGCCATATGATTTATACCTCCATAGCACAAAGTCTGCACTGCCTTTCGGCAATACAGACTTTAGCACAAAAATCTTTCCAGGTTCTTTCTGAAATCTTACAGCTTGGAAAGATTTCAACTCCGGGGCAGATAGAGGGAGAAAGAGCTCCCCTGCCCCGGCCGGGAGGACACCTTGATATACCCGCCCTGCCCCTGTGCGATCTGGCGGGTCAGATACAGGCCGATTCCCACGCCCTCGGTCTCGTAGGCGGCGGGGGAGCGGTAAAATCGCCGGAATACCTTGGCCCGCTCCGCCTCCGGGATACCGGGGCCGTTGTCCGTGACGCTGACGCGGCAGAACATCTGGTAGGGGAGGACCTCGACCGTGACCGTCCCGCCGGAGGGCGTGTATTTGACCGCGTTGTCCAGCAGATTGCACACGGCCTCCGCTGTCCACTTGGGGTCAAAGACCGCTTGGGCGTCCGTGGCGGCCAGCGTTAGGGTGATCCCCTTCTTTGCCGCTTTGGGGATAAACTGAGCAACTGCGTCCTCCAGCATGGGCGCCAACGGCCCTGCCTTGGCGTGCAGAACCAGGATGCCCGTCTCCAGCCGGGAAGTCTTTACCAGTGCGTCCACCAGAGCGCGCAGCTTTTCCACCTGACCCTCCAGGGCCGCAGCGCAGTCCCGGCCCTCCGGGGAAAGCTCCTGTTCCGACAGAAGCTGGGTATACAGCAGAATATTGGCCACCGGGGTCTTCGTCTGGTGGGAGATGTCGGCGATCAGGGTCTTTATTTTATCCTTTTCCTCCTGGAGCTTCCGGGCGGAGACGGCGTCAGCGGCCAGATAGTGGGCAAACCGGGACTCGACGGCCGAGAGCAGGCTTTCGTCGAATGCCTGCTCCAGAAATCTCCCCGCCATGGCCGCGTCCAGCATACGGTTCAGATTTTTCATGACGTGCCCGGCGTAAAGGCGGTTCCAGACCGCCGCCGCCAGCGCGGCCGCCGCGAAAATAGCTATGACAACAGTGATCCATGTCATGTCAATTCACCGCCCAGGTGTAGCCGATGCCATAGACCGTTTTCAGAAAGCAGGGCCTGGAGGGCGTGTCCTCCAGCTTGTCCCGCAGGCGCTTGACGGTGACCGACAGGGCGTTCTCCTCCACGTACTCCGAACCGCCCGGCCACACCCGCTCCAGCAGCGCCTCACGGGACAGAACGCGGCCCCGGTTTTCCACCAGTATCCGCAGCAGCCGCTGTTCCGTTTTGCTCAGTTCGATAAGCCGACCGTTTTTGCGGAACTCCATCCACTCAAAATCAAAGGAGAAACCCTCGAACTCTACTGTGGCCGTCCGCACCGGAGTACCGCGCCGCAGCTGGGCGTTGACCCTGGCCCGCAGTACCGCCAGAGAGAAGGGTTTGGTGATATAGTCGTCCGCTCCGGATTCAAGACCCATGACGATGTCCGTTTCCAAATCGTTCGCCGTGAGCAGGATAACGGGGACGCCGGAATGGCGGCGCCGCACCTCCCGCAGCAAATCAAGCCCGCTCCCGTCCGGCAGATTGACATCCAGGATAAGCAGATCAAAGTCTTTGCCGGGCAGAGCGCTCCTTGCCTGGGATAACGCCGTGCACAGTTTCACTTGAATGCCGTTATTTTCCAGGGCAAACCGGATGCCTTGTCCCAAGGCGGCATCATCCTCCAGCAGCAAAATGTGCTTCATCGTCCGTCAGTTCTCCCTCAGCACAGCCTTATGGTATATCTTCTTACCTTTGCGGATTTTCACGCCCTTTTGCAGGCTCCCGGCACTGATCTTCAGATCCAGAGAATCCACCCGCGCATCGTCGATACTGATGCCGCCCTGTTGAATCAGGCGACGGCCTTCGCTGCGGCTTGGGATCAATTTACAGGCCGTCAGAAGCTCCATGATACCGATCCCGCCGTCTGTCAGCTGCTCCTTTGTAAGCTCTGTCGTAGGCATATGGCTGTCGTCGCCCCCTCCGGCAAACAGCGCATGGGAGGCTTCCCGGGCGTTCTCTGCGGCAGCCTCTCCGTGTACCAGGGCGGTCAGTTCACGGGCCAGGATTTCCTTCTTCTCATTGATGCGGCCGTCATCCCAGCTCTCCATCTCCTCGATCTTGTCAAGGGGCAGGAAGGTGAGCATACGGATACAATTCATCACGTCCTGATCTCCCACATTGCGCCAGTATTGATAAAACTCGAAGGGCGTCGTCTTATTCGGGTCAAGCCACACGGCTCCTTTGGCCGTCTTGCCCATCTTCTTTCCCTCGCTGTTTAAAAGCAGGGTAATCGTCATGGCGTAGGCGTCGTCGCCGTTTTTTTTGCGGATCAGCTCCGTACCGGCCAGCATATTGCTCCACTGGTCGTCGCCGCCGAACTGCATATTACATCCGTAGTGGTCATGAAGGTACAGAAAATCGTAGGCTTGCATAATCATGTAGTTAAATTCCAGAAAACTCAGTCCCTTTTCCATACGCTGTTTGTAGCATTCGGCCCGCAGCATGTTATTGACCGTAAAGCAGGCGCCCACTTCCCGCAGCATTTCCACATAATTCAGCTGTAAAAGCCAATCCGCATTATTGACCATGATGGCTTTATCCTCGCCGAACTCGATAAATCGCTCCATCTGCGCCTTAAAACAGTCGCAGTTATGCTGTATGATCTCCGGCGTCATCATGGAGCGCATATCGGTGCGTCCCGAGGGATCGCCCACAAAACCGGTGCCGCCTCCGATCAGCACCACCGGCTTGTTGCCTGCCATCTGAAGGCGTTTCATCAGGCACAGCGCCATAAAATGGCCCACATGCAGGGAGTCGGCCGTGGGATCGAAGCCGATGTAGAAGCGGGCTCCTCCCCCGTTAATCAGCTCCCGGATCTCCGGTTCATCCGTCACCTGTGCAATCAGGCCCCTGGCCTTTAATTCCTCATAGATTTCCATTGTTTTCTCCTCTCTTTCTTGTGTGGGTGTGTATTGGGACATTGCTCATTGCCATGGCGAAAAAAAATCCCCTGTCCCGAATCAGGACAGAGGACGAATTCGCTTCGTGGTACCACCTCATCTTCCGGTATCCCTCACAAGATACCGCTCGCTGCGTGCCAGCACACGCCAGGCGCTGTATCGGGCGCACCCGTCTTACCCTACTTTTGATACTGTGATCTGTTCAGGCAGCGGCTCCGGGATGTATTCGGAACAGACCGGCCCATATCCTCACACCAACCGGATACTCTCTGAAAAGTCCTGTCTGACCTACTGATTCCCATCACAGCCTTATCCATATCCGACAGCAATCACCAGGCCCTCCGGGCATCCGGTTCCTCTGCCGATGGCTTTATTATACAGAAAAAACCCAAAAATGCAAGACCTGAAATGAAATATTTTCACTGCCTGCGCCCCGGATACCGCTTTTTATTCCACCAGAGGCAGTCTCACCAAAAATTCGCTTCCCTGTCCTTCTTCGCTCCTTACGAAGATCTCTCCGTGGTGGAGCAAGGTAAGCTCCCTGGCGATCGAGAGCCCCAGCCCGCTGGAATCATGTTTGTTATCTGATTTCGTATAAAAATACCGTTCAAAAATATGCTCTGCGTCGGAGGCGCTGATCCCCTTGCCGCTGTCACGCACCGCCACCACGACAAAGCCCGGCGCTGCGGGCACAGATCCCGTCTCCTCCGGTCCTTCCCCTTCCTTTTCTTCTCCTTCTCCCGTCCGCACCCGGACCGAAACGGTTCCTCCATCCGGCGTATAATGCAGGGCATTTGAAATCAGATTCTGAAAAATCTGCTGCAAGCGAATGCCGTCCCCCCACACATACAGCTCCGGGATCACCCTGGCAGACAGACAAATATTCTTCTGCCGCGCTTCCAGCTCCATGGAAACCGTCAGCCGCCGCAAAACCTCCGACAGACATTCCCGCTGAAAGCTGAGGATCAGCTTTCCCTCCTGGAGCTTGACTAAGAGGAACAGATCCTCCGTGAGGCTGGACACAAAGGCGCTCCTCTCCTTCAGAATCGGCAGCATCGCCGGCAGAGAGTCCGGATTCGCCTCCAGCGTATCCAGACAGCTGCGCATGACGAAGAGCGGCGTACGCAGATCATGCGTAATATTCATAACCATACTCTGACGCTCCGCCTGCAACTGCTTGAGCCGTTTGGTCCGTTCGGCCACCAGCTCGTCCAGATGACGGGCCAGCCGCTCGCTCTCGTCAAACTGCCGGGCAAACTTCTGATTCACAAAAACCATCATGGCCAGGGATAACGGAATATCAATAAAGTGGACATTGCGCAAAAGCAAAAACAGCAGGCTCTCCCGGGAAGACACGGCAGAAAGCGATAAAAGCAGGATACCCGGCGACATACCCAGCCGGAAAACCATCCCACCCAGAGGCCACAGTACGCCGCGCACTCCCCGCGCCGCCGCATAGGACAGAGCGGCCACGCCCAGCAGATAGAGCACGATATTTACGACGCCACGCAGCATGGGAACCGCCTCGGAAAGCACATGGACAGCCACCGCCCACAAGGGCAGACAGGACCAGCGCAGAGCCGTCTCCAGCCCAAAGGGCAGAGGACGCTCCGTCAGGCGAAGGCAATACTTCAGGCTGGCGATGGCGACCAGGGGGGTAAAGCTGCGGCCGATGAGAAGTCCCGGGTATGACGCTTGCCAGCCGTCGGGTAAAACGCGAAACACTTCCCACAAAAGCAGAAGCGACTGAAAAAACAGAAAATCCAGCAGATATTTCTCCGAAGGCTTACAGCAGTAGAGCACCAGCGCATACAGCGCCAGCACCAGCATAGCCGCCACCGTGGCCCAGGTAGCCTGTTCCTTCAGACGCAGCCACTGGGTCAGGTTCGCCCGTCCGGCCACATAGACGTTGCAAAGGGGACCTGAAAGAACCAGCCTCCGGCTCTCCCCTGCGCCGGAGGACGCCGGCAAAGGATATTCCTGCCCACTGCCGGCTTCCGGCTTAAGCTCCTCGCCATCGCAGAAAATCCGAACAGACGGAGAACAGACAGAAACCCACAGGGACCGCTCCTCCCTGCCCATCCCCTCGTCCGGCTCCGCAGGCAGCGTAAAAGTCCATCCCTCTTTTTCTCTCTCCCAGCCGTTTAAACGGCTGCCCCAGTAAACCTCCCCCCACAAAGCCTGCCCGTTTTCCAGAACAGGCTGTCTGCTGTTAAAACAGAAATAAGCTGCCCACATAGCAGCCACACAAAGACAGCTGATAAAAAAGACCACTCCTGCCTGACGCCTCATCATCCCTCCCCCTTTTTGCCCCTATTATACGGTGAAACACTCCGGAGCGCAACCGGTTTTCCACAGACGTCCGCTCTGCCACGATTCCCGTTTGCGGGCATATGATTCCCGCCTTCCTGTAAAATTTCTGTTGTTGCCCCCGTCCACATGTGATAAAATAAAGACAGTATTCCGGCACTCCCCGGCAAAAAACAAAAAGGAGTCCAACCATGACACAGATTCTGCTGATCGAAGACGACAAGGTAATCTGCGATATCACCCGCTACTTCCTCGAAGGACAAAAGCAATACCAGGTGACCTGTGCCCATACCGGCGGACAGGCCATGGCCTATGCCAGAGAGTCCTTCGACCTGATTATCATGGATATCATGCTGCCCGATACCAACGGCATCGACCTCTGCCGCGCCCTGCGCAAATGGCAGCGCTGTCCCATTCTCTTCAGCAGCTGTTTAGACGACGCCGATACCATGGTACGCGCCCTGGAAATGGGAGGCGACGACTTCATCGCCAAGCCCTTTGACACCAAAGTCCTTCTGGCCAAAATCCAGGCCAACCTGCGCCGCGTACACATGGACACCGTGCAGGAGCACGATGACAGCGGCTCCTACGGTAACTTTTGCCTGCATCCCCAGACCCACCAGGTCACCGTGGAAGGGCGCCGTGTTAAATTATCACAGATCGAATACCGTATTCTCTCCTACCTCGTCCATCATCCCGGCATATATCTGTCCGGCCAGCAGATCTACCAGGCACTCTGGGGCAAGGATCCCCTGGGAGATACCCGGACGGTACAGGTTCATATCCATAACCTGCGCCGCAAGATCGAGGCCGACCCTGCCAATCCCGTATATCTGAAGAATGTGTGGGGCAAGGGATACTATTTTGACAACGGCGCATAGAAGCCTCCGGACAGCGCCTTAATTTTTTTCTTAACACTCCCACATGTTTCCTTAAGAAATCTTAAGCATTTCCTCTCTGAACGGGAAAGTATCCACAAAAAGCTTTCCCTTTTTTTGTGCACTCTGACAGATCAAAGGGCCGCGCCTTAACAATCTCTTAGGTGGAGAAGCAAAGGAAAATCTCTTATAGTAAAAGCGGCCGCCGGGTATACGGCCTGCCGGCCTTTACATCATGAATTTTTAACCACAATAAAACTATAATTACAAGGGGAGAATGAACATGAGCAAAACATTAAGCCGCCGAGACTTCTTAAAGAGCGCCGCTGCCGGCGTGGCCGGCATCGCCGCCATGGGCGTGCTGGGGGCATGCAGCAGTGCCGATGCGACCACTGCCGCCGCCACCGAGGCTCCTACCACCGCTACCGAGCCGGGCACCACCGCACAGGCGCCTGCCGAAACCACTGCCGCCAGGACCGGCACCTATATTCCCGGTACCTACAGCGCCACTGCCCAGGGCATCGGAACCGTCATGGTGACCATGACCTTTGACGAAGAAAATATCACCGACGTCACCCTCGACGTGTCCGGAGAAACCGCCGGCGCCAACTATGGCCAGGCTGCCGCAGAGCCTCTGCGTGAGGCCCTGATGACCGCCCAGAGCGCCGAAATCGACGGCGTAGCCGGAGCCACGCTGACCAGCAACGCCGTCAAGCAGGCCGCTGCGAAATGTATCGCCCAGGCCAAAGGCGAGATCCCTGTGGAGGCTCTGCCCACACCCGGCGGGGAGACAGAGACAGCGGCCGGCTGGCTGGGAACCGAGCCGGAAGTGGCGGAGGCCGACATCGCCGAAACCTGGGATACCGGCATCCTGATTATAGGCGCCGGAAACGGCGGTATGTGCGCCGCCGCCTATGCAGCCAAGAAGGGGCTTTCGTTCCGCGTCATCGAAAAAGGCACGGCTCCGGCCCGCGTGCGCGGCTGGTACGGCGCCATTGATTCCGAGGACGCCGCTGCTGCCAACGAGCCGCCGGTGGACCGGGCCGCCCTGCGCAACGAACTGAAACGCTATTCTTCCGGTAAGTGCAATCTGCGCATCTGGAATACCTGGATCAATGAATCCGCCGCCATGCATAAATTCATCAAGGATTGCTATGCCCAGTATCTGCCCGACGCCAAGGTGGAGGTCACCGCAGGGACAGAGGCCGTATGGCCCGAAGCCCAGGGCTTCTACTTCCCGGTCTGCGAGCATTTCTGGGGCTTCGGCGAAGTGGATCGTCAGACCATCTTCCGCAAGATCGTGGAGGAAGAGGCCGGTGTCGCCATTGATTTCCAGACTGCCCTTGTGAAGCTGGAGAAAAACGGTGACCGCGTGACAGGCGCTATCGCCCAGAACCTAGAAAGCGGCGCTTACATTCGCATTAACGCCTCTCAGGGCGTCCTGCTGGCAGCCGGCGGCTATCCCCATAACAGCGCCATGATGGAACAGCTGGATCCTATGGGCACGGCTGTCACCACCTCCAACGTATCCTGGCCCACCGACACCGGCGACGGCATCAAAGCCGCCAAATGGATCGGCGCCGCCATGCAGGCCGAGGCGGCTCCTATGCTGTTTGACCGCGGAATCGTTCCCCCGGGCATGGACGCCGGCTACCAGACGCTCTCCAACGGCGACAAAGCATTCCCGGCCACAGAAGGCCAGTTTAATCTGGGCTCCCAGCCCTTCCTGAAGGTAAACCGCCACGGTCTTCGCTTCACCAACGAATCCGGCACCTACGACATGATGCCTTACGCGGCCTACAATCAGCCCGGCCATGTCTATGCTTCCATTTTCGACGCCAACATGCCCGAGGACGTGCAGCGCTTCCATACTCTGGGCTGCTCTGCCGGCACGAGAAAGAACCCCCAGGGCCAGCTGGACGCCTTTGAAAAACAGATCGAAAAAGGCAACGCCTTCAAGGCAGATACCCTGGAAGAGCTGGCAGACCTGATGGGCTTTAGCGGCGTAAGCAAGGAAAACTTCCTGGCCACCTGCGCCCGCTACAACGAACTCTTTGACAAGCAGGATGACGAAGACTTCGGCAAGCCGGCCTACCGCCTGAGCGCGCTGAAGACAGCTCCTTTCTACGGCTTCTGGATGGGCGCCTGCATCCTGACCACGGAGCAGGGAATCCTCTGCAACGAAAACGCTCAGGTCATCGACGAAGCCGGGGAGCCCATCGAAGGTCTCTTCGTCTGCGGCGACAACGCCGGCGGCTTCTTCGTGGACAACTATCCCTGCCTGATGCCCGGCGTAGCCATGGGCCGCAATATGACCTTCGCCATCAAGGCTATCAAGATTGCTTCCGGTGAAGAAGCATAAAAGGAATATATCTAAAAAGGGCGGCTTAACAGCCGCCCATATGTTTTGGTCACCGTACCTGTCCACTGAGGTATGGAGCTCTCTTTAAAGCTTTTTTAGCAAATGGTTAAAACCGGATTATCCTCAGTATCCCAGCGTACCCTCCAGAGACTCATCATGAACGATCCAGAACTCCACCGGGATTTCCCGGTAGCAGTCCTCGTCATCCCGAATATATACGGTCTTAATCCCCGCATTGATGATCTGGCGCTTGCACATGGAGCAGCAGCAGGAATTCTTAATATACTCCCCTGTGGCGACCTCTCTGCCGGTCAGGTACAGCGCGCTTCCCAGCATACGTCCCCGGTCCGCGCTGATGATGGCATTGGCCTCCGCATGGACGCTGCGGCAGAGTTCATAGCGCTCCCCCCGCGGAATATGCATCTTCTGCCGCAGGCAGACTCCCAGATCCGAGCAGTTCTTTCTCCCCCGGGGAGCCCCCACATAGCCGGTGGCAATCACTTCGTCGTTTTTTACAATAACCGCTCCATAGCGCCGCCTCAGGCAGGTGCTCCGGCGGGATACCACATCCGCCAGATCCAGATAGTAATTGTTCTTATCTCTTCGTTCCATAAAAACTCTCTTTCTGTCGGGCAATTTCTTCCCGCCGTCCTCCTGTCCGCATCTCCATACCCTACTGACGCAGCACGCGCACCATGTTTCCCTTCATCTTCTCATGAAGCCTGGCATACAGGATGCGCTCCTCCTCGTCAAAGCCTCCAAACCTGACCTCGTCAAAATCGTGAATCGCCTCTGTGATCTTTTTCAGTACCGGCGCCGCTTCCTTTCCAAACTGAATATGCAGCCTCTTGCCGCCGTCTTCCGTTCGCACGTCTGACAGCTTTACCAAACCTCTCACTGCCAGCATCTGCAAAGCAGCCAGAAGAACACTGTAAGGCAGACCGGTAAAGTCCGCCAGCTCCTTCCGGCTGGAGGCATGATGGGGCTGGATCAGGTACAGAAGCAAACGCACCTCATTTAAAGACAGATTCTCCGACAGGGACACGACCTCCAGATACCGGTCCAAAAGCTTGCGGCTGCGATATTCCTCCATGAAGAAGCCGTCATTGGCAAGCGCTTCCTGGTCCACAGGGATACGCTCGCTGCCCAGCTTCATGCCTCCCGGAAGAATAGCCGGGCGTACCACGCCGTCTCCGGCGGCGTCGATCAGGTAACGGTAAATCTGCAGCTTTTTCTTCTCATAGTCCTCTTCCTCGTAGACATTGCGGAAAAAGTCATTATAATACTCAAAGACCATCAGCTTCATCTTCATGGTCTTTGCCAGACTCACATTCTGTGTCACCAGGGATCCCGCCGTCTTGACATAGTAGTATACCGGCACCTGCAAAGCGCTGAAACGCTCCCCGTGCAGAATATATTCCAGATTAAACAGGAAATCCTCGCACCAGCGCACATCCGCATCCATACGAATATGGTACTTCTCCACGATATCACGGCGATACAGCTTATTCCACAGCACACCATAATAGAAGTCCGCCGGGCTCGCCATCATATGCTCCGCAAACTCTTCCCGGGTCATAACCTCATCTTCCTCGATGTCACCCTTGCGGGAGACCCGCTCGCCCACCACCCGGTAAAAATCGGCGATGACCAGATCGCATTTTCTCTCCTCAGCCATTCTGACCAGGAGTTTGGTCGCATCTGCGGTGATCCAGTCATCGCTGTCAAGAAACTGCAAGTATGTCCCTCTGGCCCTGTCAAGCGCCGTATTGCGGGTGTCCGACACACCGGTATTGGCTTTGTGGATCACATGCACCCTGGAGTCTGCCGCCGCGTATTCGTCACAGATCGCCCCGGAATCATCCTTGCTTCCGTCATCCGCTAAAATCAATTCAAAATCGGTAAATTCCTGATTCAGTATGCTGTCCACACAGCGGCGCAGACTTTTGGAGGCATTATACACCGGGACGATAATACTGACCTCAGGATTGTTCTCTTTCACTTCCATATCCACTTTTCTATTCACTTCTTCTGTCTCACAGCCATACGGCTGCGCATTTGCACATTTACCTGGCATTCCAATCTCTCAGAAAATCACTGTCCTCAAAATAATTAATCTTCATGGCCGCCTTCATGCCGTCCAGCGTATCGGCAGCCTCTCTGCGAGCTTCTTCGCTGCCCTTTCTGAGCACCTCATAGACCCACTCGATCCGTTTCTCATATTCCTTTCTGCGCTCTCTGATCGGAGCCAGCTCCTCCTCCAGCACACGGTTCAGGAATTTTTTTACCTTTACATCGCCCAGTCCGCCGGCCTGATAATGGGCTTTCAGCGCGTCCAGATTCTCATATTCCGGCAGATAGCTGGCAAAATGCTCGTCGCGGCAGAAGGCATCCAGATAGGTAAATACGGTATTTCCCTCCAGCTTACCGGGATCCGTCACCTTAATATGGTCGGGGTCCGTATACATACTCATGACTTTTTTTTGCACCTCATCGGCCTCGTCCGCCAGATAGATGCAGTTGCACAGAGATTTGCTCATCTTGGCCTTGCCGTCGGTGCCCGGCAAACGCTGACAGGCAATATTGGACGACACCAAGGCCTCCGGCTCTGTCAAGACGTCTCCGTAGATCGAATTAAACTTGCGCACGATCTCCCTGGTCTGCTCGATCATGGGAAGCTGATCTTCCCCCACAGGGACCGTGGTCGCCTTGAACGCGGTGATATCCGACGCCTGGCTGATGGGATAATTCAGAAAGCCCACCGGAATGCTGGTCTCAAAACCGCGCATCTGAATCTCCGCCTTCACCGTGGGATTGCGCTGAAGGCGGGACAGTGTCACCAGATTCATATAGTAAAATGTGATCTCCGTCAGTTCCGGTACGGCCGACTGGACAAAGATGGTAATCTTCTCCGGATCCAGTCCGCAGGCCAGATAGTCCAGAGCCACCTCCAGGATATTGCTTCGCACCTTCTCCGGATGCTCGAAATTGTCCGTCAGCGCCTGAGCGTCGGCGATCATGATGTAGATATGGTCATACTCTCCCGAATTTTGCAGCTCCACCCGGCGCCGCAGAGATCCCACATAGTGACCGATATGAAGGCGGCCGGTGGGACGGTCGCCGGTGAGGATAATCTTCTTCATATAGTATCTCTCCCTGTATTTTCATCGTTTTCAGCTGAACTAATCATAGCATACTCAGACGAAGAAAGCAACGCCTGGTTCTCTCCAAACCAGGCGCTGCTCATCTTCTCTATTCTCTTATCTCCAATCAGTCTATGTATCTCACATATTTGCAGGGCTCACGATATTTCATATTGGAAATAATCGTATCGGTCCTGGAGTTACTGGCATGTACCACCTGACCGCCTCCGATGTAGATCGCCACATGGTTGATCGTACCGCCCTTACTGTAAAACACCAGATCGCCAGGCTGTAACTCACTCTCACTAATGGCCGTACCACCGCTGGCCTGTGACCGGGAATCCCGGGCCAGGGAAATACCCAGCGCATTGCTGAACACTGCCCGTGTGAAGCCGGAGCAGTCCGCTCCGCTCTCCAGGCTCGTGCCGCCAAACACATAGGGGGTAACTCCCACCCACTGTTTCGCATAGGATACCAGAGCATCCCGGCTGGCACTGGTGACTTCCGAACTGCCAGAGGGAGCCGGAGCCTCCTCACCGCCGCCTGCATTCGCCGCTTCCTGGGCCTCCCGTTCTTTCCGCTTGGCCTCCTCCAGACGCTTCTTGGCTGCTGCCGCTTCCTTCTTCTTGCGCTCTTCCTCTTCCTTCTGCTGACGTTCCTCTTCCAGGGAGATCGCCGTATCGAATTTTACCTTTACGTCAATCATCTCACGGTAGACATAACCTTCCAGGTCATCATCCACCATAACCTTCACAAACTCTTCGCCCTCCTCAATCACTGCGTACTTTTCGCCGGAAAAGAGCAGGGTCAGGATCTCGCTCTCCAGATTCGGCTCACTGCGCAGCCGCAGTCCGTTGGTGTTCACACGGCCTTCTAACTTACCGATCTCAATGGCCCTGGCTTCCGCCTCGTCGCCGGTCAGAAAATATTCTGCCTTGATATAGCCCTGCACACTGCCGGACTTGATCTCATACCATTTGCCGCCTTCGCCATCCACCGTATTCAGGATCGTGGCCGCACAGTCATTATACAGCTTACCCAGCACCTCAGAGGTGGTATTGGGCTCGGTTCTCACTCTCACATAGCTGCCGCTCTTCACATGAGATACAGCCACATCCGCGTAACGGGATACCCTGGGCGCCGGAGCTTCCGTCTGGGCCTCGGCAGGAGCCTGCGTGGGAGCTTCTGTCGGAGCCTCCGTGGGCGCTTCTGTAGGCGCCTCGGTGGAGGCCTGCGTGGGAGCTTCTGTCGGAGCTTCCGTCGGAGCCTCAGTGGGGGCCTGTGTGGGAGCTTCTGTCGGAGCTTCCGTCGGAGCCTCGGTGGGGGCCTGTGTAGGCGCCTCGGTGGGAGCTTCTGTAGGCGCCTCCGTCGGTGCCTCGGTGGGAGCTTCCCCTGTCTCAATGCCTGCATTGGCTATGATATCCGAATCCAAGAACTCTCTGAGCTCCTCTTCCGGATTCATACTGCTGGCATAGTAATTATTCAGAGGGATCGCCACACCTGCCACCGCAGACTCCACATCCAGCGTCTCGCCTGCCCGGGCCATCAGAGCCGTTCCCGTAATCACACAAGCTGCCATTGTTACGCATCCGATCCGGATCCATTTCTCCTTCTTCATCTGTACCTCCGATATATGTTAAACATTTGTGAGAATTATTACAATTTTGTTACAAGCAATATTATAACAGAGGAGCCACAAGCTGTCAACAGGAAATTCCAAAGAAAACGTTCTGTGGCATGGTTAATTCTGGAAACGCCGGTTCCGGGGGAATCCGGCAGGGATGCCGCTGCGGCAGGAAGCGTTCTCACTCCAGCGAACGCAGATTCACTCCGTTTAACTGCACATTCTCGTCCACAGCAATGACCAGACACCGCCGTCCCTCGATCATCCTGGTCTCCACCAGCTGGGCGCGCTCCGGATTGACCTGGATCACCACGTCCGGCGTCTTCACCTCAAACCGGCGGGGATTGACCACATTGGCGGCCACCAGTACGGCATCCTCTCCGGCTGTTTCCTCGTAATGCTGTTCAAAATCCTCCAGCCTCTCCTTTGGCACACCGCTCTCAAAGAAAAGGCGTTTCACATCGCCCTGGCAGAGCGTCACCGGAGCCGGATCCTCCTTATGCTCCTCTATCATCTCGCTGAGCTTTTCGTGGATCGTCATCACCGTCTCATAGCCGCAGTCGGCTCCCAGCGTATCCTCCACCAGAGTCTGGAATACCTCCCTCTGGCTGACCGCCGGAAGCGGCGTCTTCAGACCTAAGAGCAGCTCCGTAAAATCAGGATGCAGATCCGCGGCATTGGCCGAATAATACAGGGCGCTGTGCAGATCCGTGCTTCTGTCATGAAACGCCGGAAAGAGAAAGCCCACCTGGGGCATTTCCACGATCCAGTCCCGGATACGGTTCTGAAAACAGTTATCCTGCGCATTATAGGACAGGCCGGGCTTTGACAGCTTTACCGGGCAGATACTGCACAGCAGATACTCGTAGACCTCGTCCGAGGCATCGAACATCTCCGTATTATCGTTAGCCCGCCCCGGGATGTCATACGCTCCATGTACCAGCAAAATCAGGTAGTTTTCCGGGTAATCGTACGCCCCGATGACCCGGTTGTAAAATTCGTCTAACAGCTCTTCCTCCTTAAGCTGGCTTTGCCGCAGGCGCATCAGAAATTCATGTGTGCCTCCCTCCGCTTCCGTACTCAGAGGAAATTCCATCGTCACCAGATTCTTGCCGATGGACCCGGAGAGCGTCTTCTTAAATATATCAAAATATTTGAATGCATCTTCCTCCGGCAGGGAGAAAAAAGCATCCCGAAAACAGGTGCGCTTCTCCTTCTCCGCATCCACATAGCAGCCGCAGATCCGTGTAATTGTACAGTGCTTAGGGGTAAATTGTTTTTTCACTTCCGTAATTTCTTTTTTATTCATCGCTCTCCCTTTCCTGAAAGGTCCTCTTTCCCAGACGAACCTGTGTGAGAAGCTTTGCCATATCATCGGACGCGTGGTCGATCAGCAGATTTTTGCCGCCTTTCTCTCTCCCCGTATACTCCTGGCGCATCTCTTCCTCTGTCAGACGCACCTCCTCCAAAAATTCCCTTGCCGCCATCCGGTTCGCCCCCTGGCCCAGTATGATGACCTGCTCCATGGCATCGGAAGTAGCCACTGTCACCCGATGCTTATGGCCTATGGCATGTACTGTCTTTTCAATATACTGGTCCGCGGTTTCCGCCTCTTTCGTATAAACCACATATATATTATGATAGGAAAAGATCTCTCCCACGCCGCCTTCCACCCGATAAGCGTCGAACACCAGAATCAGGGTCATCCCGTGATAGCCCTGATAATTGCTGAGAATATCCATAAGCCTCCCCCTGGCCGCATCCAGGCTGGCGGTTGCCAGCTCTTTTAATTCCGGCCAGGAAAAGATGATATTATACCCGTCCACCAGAAGATAATCCTCTCTGGGCCGCGCCTCCTTTTCCTGCCTGTTCCCGCTCCGGGGGACGTCGCCGCCAGGCTCCTGCCTTCTCTCTGTTCCCTGCTCTTCTCTTCTTCTCTGATCCCAGGCCCCATAGCGCCTTACCGGCCCGTAAGTCCTTTCAAAGATCCGCTCCAGCTCCTCCGTCTCCTGAAGCGTAAGGCCGGAACTTGCTTTCACCGGGGCAGGATAGGCAGGCACAGTCTGCGGGCCTGTCTCACTCCCCCCTTCATCCGTTCCCCTGTCCTTTGCCGTCTCCGTCTGATCCGGCCGCAGTCCGCTCTCCACATGAGCATACTCATCCACCTGATTCCATGGTACCACATACCCTGCCCCATGAGCACAGAATACCGAACCGGTGGGATTGGCGGTATCGCTCTCCGAATCATACCCGGACGCTTCTATCACTTCCTGCGCATTGTGGCAGGGCTCATATCCCTTTAAGCTGCACGACAGCTGTCCACGCCCCTTCGTGTAGACAGCCACCTGACGGCCATAGTCACCCAGAGAGGCCGCCGGCACGCTGCCGGCAAGAATACTTTCCTGCCCTTCTGTCACCGGCGCTTCAAAGCTGCCGCCCATTCTCTGGATGTCGGTCATGGCCCTTCCCAGCGTGTCCGACGGGACCCGCAGACAAAACGTATACACCGGCTCCAGCAAAATACTGCGCGCCTTCTTCAGGCCCTGGCGTACCGCCCGGTAGGTCGCCTGACGAAAATCGCCTCCCTCCGTATGCTTGGGATGAGACCGCCCGGCCACCAGTGTGATTTTCATATCCGTGACCGGGGCGCCGGTCAACACGCCCGGATGCCTTCGCTCCTTTAGATGAGTCAGTACCAGACGCTGCCAGTTTCTGTCCAGCCGGTCTTCGCTGCAAGCCGACTCAAACTGCATACCGCTCCCCGGTTCCCCGGGCTCCATCAGAAGATGCACCTCCGCATAGTGACGCAGCGGTTCAAAATGGCCGATCCCCTCCACGGCCGCGCCAATGGTTTCCTTATATACAATACTGCCCGTGCCGAATTCCACCGCCATATGAAAGCGCTCATTGATCAGGCTTTTCAGCACCTCTGTCTGGATATCTCCCATCACCTGAACATGGATCTCCCCCAGCGCCTCATTCCAGACGATATGTAACTGCGGTTCCTCTTCCTCCAGCTCCCTGAGCCTGCAAAACATCCCATGGACATCCGCCCCTTCCGGCAGCTCCAGGCGGTATGTCAGCACCGGTTCCAGCAGCGGCAGACCGGCCTCCGGCTCCATCCCCAGTCCCTGTCCGCAGTATGTATGGCTGAGACCTGTCACGGCGCAAACCTGTCCCGCCGTCACCTGATCCACCATCCGATATCCTGCTCCGGAATAAATGCGAAGCTGATCCGCCTTCTCCTCCCGGACCTCCTTCCCGCTGTCCCAGTCTCTTCTGCGGTTTGCCAGGAGAGACTTCACTCTCAGACTTCCTCCTATGATCTTCATATGAGTCAGGCGTGTTCCCTGCCGGTCTCTGGAAATCTTATAGACTCTGGCGGCAAACTCCTGCGGATACTGCGGCGGCGCCATATAGCGGGACAGTCCTTCCAGAAACTCCTCCACCCCCGTAAGCTTCAGCGCCGAGCCAAAAAAACAGGGAAACACCCGCCGTTCCCCGATCAGCCGGCGAATATCCTCCTCATTCACCGGCTCTCCCTCCAGATATCTCTCCAGAAGCCGGTCATCACATACGGCCAGCTCCTCCTCAAAGGCTTCCCTCTCCCTGCTCTCCGGGCCGAAATCCACACAACCCGCGCTCAGCCTCTTTTTTAACTCTTCCATGACCTGCTGTCGGTCCGTACCGTCCCGGTCCATCTTATTGACAAACAAAAACACAGGGATCCGATACCTGCCAAGCAGCCTCCACAGCGTCTCCACATGGCCCTGAATCCCGTCGGATCCGCTGATGACCAGCACGGCATAATCGAGCACCTGAAGCGTCCGTTCCATCTCTGCCGAAAAATCCACATGCCCCGGCGTATCCAGGAGCGTCACCGCCTTATCTCCCAGCGCCACCTCCGCCTGCTTGGAGAAGATCGTGATTCCCCTGGCCCGCTCCATCTCATAGGTGTCCAGAAACGCATCCCCATGATCCACACGCCCCAGGCGCCGGATACCTCCGGTCAGATAGAGAATGCTCTCCGCCAGGGTGGTCTTACCGGCGTCCACATGGGCTAAGAGACCTACACATATATGTTTTGTAAGCTTCTCGGGCTCTCTTTCTTCTGCCTGTTCGCCCATAAAAATTCCTCCTCCTGTGAAAGGTATACTTTATTTAGTATATCACAAGAGGAGGTCTTAGTCGAGATCCCTTGAACCGAATCCCATACCGCTTATTCATTTTCATCGGAGACCGGCGATACCGAAGTCACACTTTGTATCTCCTCCTCCGTTTCATCCATAACCGGTACGGGCAGTCCTTTCTCCGACTCTTCCACAGAAATCTCTGTCGGCATGTCCATCTGTACTTCCTGCACTCCATCCCCCGCCGGCAACGCAGGCGCCTCTGCTTTTGGTATAACGGTCTCCGGCTTTTCTGACGCCGTTTCTTCTATCTGTTCCGGCTCCTTTTCTTTTCCCTCTTTCCGACGGAAGCGGTCAAAAAATCCTCTTCCTTCCTGATCCCGCCGCTTCTGCTTCTTTTGCTCACGGCGTTCCTTTCGTTCCATCTGCGACTGCCGGCGGCGTTCCTGGCGGTTCTTCTTTTTCCGGATCCGCAGTTCCTCCTTCTGGCGGGACTTCCGATTCTGACGCACCTGTCGCCCGGCCTGTTTTTCGATCTCGCCGATCTGGCTTCTGGCCCGCCGCAGCTTCTTCTTTACATTCCGGTATGGATTGTACAGAAAATATGACAGTGTCGCCAGAGCGCAGACTCCCGCTACAGAATACACCACATAAGGAAAACAAAGCGCATACAGCGGATATTCCAGCTCATGACAGATAAACAGAAACAGCATCGCCGGAAAAATCAGTATGAACAGAAAGCAGCAGATTCCATCCAGAAAGCGCAGTCTCCTTCCCTGTCCGGCCAGAAGTGTGCCCTCCAGAGCCGTGCAGGCCAGCATGAGAAGAAAAAACTGCTCCTGCGGCCCATAGTATATCCCGCTAAACACCGTCAGAGCGGCAGACAATGCAAACAGTGCCGCTGCGCAGCCACGAAAACAGGCGTTTCCATACTGCCGCATTCCTTCTAATTTATCTCTGCTGATGCCATGGAGGGCATAAATCTGCTCATCCAGGCTTTCTTTAAGCTCCTCATTATAGCGGCGGCTCTCCTCCATCCATTCCATATCGCCATGGATATTCTCTCTCAGGCTGTCGATGAGACGCTGTTCCTGCATCAGCTGCCCCAGCAAAGCGTCCTGCTCCTCGCGCTGTTTTGCCAGCTGCTGCCTCAGATATGCTGTTTTCTGCACCCGCAGGCTCTCCTTACCTGCTTCATCCGGATTATGTCTCTCTTCCTCCATCCCGCATTCTCCTTTGTATGGAAAGCTCCTCCTATGCCATCGCCTCAAAAGATCCCGCATCCACAGAAGACGCCGCTACATCCGCGCTACCCACAGACGCCATGGCTCCATCCACAGACGGCAACCCTGCATCCGGTGACACAGAAGACATACCTGCCGCCTGTGTCAGAGCCTGGGTAGCTTCCCCTGCTGCCGTTTTCTGATCCTCCGCCATCTCCTTCTGTGCATATTCACGTTCGTCTCTCCGGCGCTTCTTTCGCTTGGTGCGCAGATCCTGCCGCAAAAGCTCTTCCTTCTTTTCTTCCAGCTTCTTTTCCGCCTGCGCCCGGCGTTTCTCCAGTTGCTCCTCATTGCCCAGATGCTTTAATTTTTTATTGATTCGCTTAAGCAGCTTCTCCATGCGTCGGATCATCTGCGCAATCTTCTTCGCCTCATCCCCTTCGCTGGAAGCCGACGCCATGCGCAGGCTGGCCAGCGCCCGCAATGCCTTACCGTTTACCTGCTGCACATCCAGCCTGGTCTCCGCTCTGGCTAACATCGCAGCCAGCTGCCCCACCGAATCCTCCGGTTCCGAGGATTCTAATTTAAAATCAGAACCCTTCCCCTTCGACGCCTGGCTGGAAGACAGAGACAATGAATCAAAGGACGTCCGAAAAATCTCCGTCTCATCTCCGGGCTCTTCCCCGTTCCCGGCCTTCGTCCCTGATGTCTCTGTCTTTTTAACCCCGGTCACCGAAGCAGCCATTTCTTCCAGTATCTCTGCGGACGAATTTCTTCCCTCATCCGTCACCGCCTGGGAGGTCTTCTCTCCAGGCTGTTCCGTCTGATATACGCCCCTGCCGGTTTCCTGCCATAGTCTTCCCATTCCAACTTTCATACATAGCCTCCCTTCCCCTGAAACAATACATTCCCTTTATCTGGTATATCGACTGAAAGTTGCGAAAGCATTACAGATAAAATGCAGACATGGGCCGCTTTGCCGACATGGCAATAATGAGGCGTACTGGAGGTACGCCGATTGACGTTAACGCCGCCAGCCGCCGAAAGACGGCACGTGGGGCGTGTGCCCCCTTGTCCACTCGGGGTAGCGTCGAAAGTATATGAAAAACCCCGGAAACAGCATATCCGGGGCTTTAGAGCATTTTCGATTGTAAAAATCCGGCAAATTAACGCTTGCTGAACTGAGGAGCGCGGCGGGCTGCCTTTAAGCCGTACTGAAATTCTCTTAGCGCCGTTTTTCCTTGATTTTACGGGCTTTCCCGACTTTTCATTATTCAGTTATCCTATGTGGGAACCACGAAAAATAGCAATTTTTCAATCATCCGTGGCCTGACGAAAAGCGCCATTTACCACGCCAAACAACTCCTCTGGCTTATTATACTTCACCTTTGCGTAGATGTCCATAGTTGTTTTGCTGTTTTCATGCCCTGCAAG
>JAAVZR010000050.1 GCA_022791755.1 Lachnospiraceae bacterium | reverse complement strand
CACAGATCACATGTGGGGGTGTCGTAGTGCCCCCACATGCGGGCGCCGGCCCGTTGGCATCAGAAGCTTTACTCCTGATTGTGAACATCCCAATACATAGATTTTAAATACTCCTTTATGACAAAAGCACCTGAATCACAAAGAATCCGAAACCAATCATAACGCTCATCCGCCGCATAATCTAAAATCTTATTAAAGGAATATATATGATTATCACGACAATAATCTTTTATTTCCACAAGAGCCTTATACTTATCCGATGCTAAGCCAATAATGGCCGGATAGTCCGCGCCGCAAAAGCAACGAACCAATTCCCTCGAATATTGTACTTTTTCCGGATTATCCAAATGACACAGATACCGGGCATAACCCCGGATACTCTGTACGATCTCCAGGCCAACGCCGCCGATCTGGCTGAAGACTGCCTGTGCCTGCTCTGCCGTCTTTACATTCTCAAACATAATCATGACATGGTAATGCGGCTTCTTCTTCTCTCCTCCCGGATTCATATCTTCATCGTGCAGGGGGGAAATAAACGCCGGCACATGATGCTGTGATAAAATCTCCTGCCAGTCTTCCGGAGCCGACTCCGGATATACTACGGTGGCAAAATTACGTGTTCGGGCCATGTCTGTCACCCCGCCTTTCATCCTCCGGCTGCTCCAGGCGCCTGCTGGCATCAAGGAGACCTTCGGTCTCTGCTCCGCAAGGGCCCTGAGCGGCTCCCGCCGGCGGCAGTTCCCGGCCTGGCTCTTGCCCTGCCGGGCGCTTTGACAATGCCGCCCAAAGGGCGCCCGGCATTAAGCTTGTGAAGCTCCGCAGACGGCTTCGCTCCCTCCTCCGTTTCTTTCTCAGGCTGCGGGGCGGCCGGACATTCTCCGGAAACGGCGTGATTTTCCAATCTTTCCGGCGCAGATCCGGCGTGGCAAAGCTGTTAAAATACTTATGGTACTTTGGAATCCAGGTCACAACACGGGCGCCCGGGAAGAAGAAAGGCATCAAAACCAGGTCGTCTTTTATAGCCGCTTCACTCATTCCCGTCGCACGGATAATGGTCTGACGCAGAATGATCTTTTTCCCTACGCTGATACAGTTAAAGTAGTTATGCAGCATGACCATATAATCAGTCAGGTTTCGCAGCTTGACGTCAATGTCAAAGTTCTGGCTGAACAGATAGACGGTATTCTTGTAATGCCGCTGCAACTTATAGTAATCCCGGACCTCGTCGGCGAAGTCCTTATACTTCCGGTTATCATACACCATTCCTACCTCATCAATCAGCAGCACCGATTCCGGCGGGAACCAGTAACGGCCGACGTCTTTCGGTTCAATATGAAATGTCCCAGGGATATACTCGCTTGTATAAACGGGGCGCCCCTGAGACATGTACTTGAAAGATAGTTTGGTAAGATAGGTAGTTTTTCCGCAGCCTTTTCGGCCGAAGACCATAATCAGTTTATAATTGTTACGAAATCTGATACTGAAATATCCGATCACGCTAATACACAGCAGCGCGATCAGACCTAAAAAAGTCATCATAACAAACTCCTTACTGCCCGATAGGCCCACATGGCCATAGCCAGACCAGCAAGCACAAGTAAGGGCGATTGAAATATGTACTGAAGCAGAAACAGAAACAAGTCATACGTTGACTGTAAAAGTGGCATATCCTGTAGGGGCGCGCCTGACGGAGTCAGGCGGCGCGCCCCTCTCCTCCTTTCTCAGAAGAATCCGCGGATGATCTTCAGGCCCAGCAGTGCCAGCGAGGCGAAGAACCACACCAGTAACGCCGTGTTGGAGGTCATAAACCCCAGAAACGACGTCATGGCAGAGATCAGCCAGGTGATAACGGATGTACCGTTTGTCAGCAGTTCAGAAATCTGAAACCCCGAAGCTGCCGATTCCGCAGCAATCACTGCCGGAGCTGCCACGCCGGCGGGAGCCAGCGCGGACGGGAGCCCGATCGCAGCCGCCCCTGTCTTTACCATTGCCAAAATACCCAACATTGTGCCCTCCTTTCTCACACATCACTATGAAATGTGGAATGTATTAGTCCAACCACTACCGCCAAAAACGGCGAAAGCAGCAGAGCCCGGAAAATAAAGTGCTGCGACATCCAGAAATTCCAAAAGCGGGTAACGGATCCCACAACCCAATCCACAAAAAGCATATATTCGGCCATGGTCTCACCTCTTTGTGATTTTCAGAACCAGGCCGAAGAACAGCGCAAGAAACAGGGATCCGACGACTACCTGAACCGGCGCCGGTATGGATACGATATCTGGAAAGAACCAGGACAGAAAGTTTGTCAGGATGTCAGCCATTTTATCACCTCCCGGATCACAAGGATCACTATTATAATAAGAAGAAAGATTTTCTCAATCCCAAAACCGGCCCAGTCATTCCCTCCGGAAAAGGACAGGGAAACCGAAGGGCGGGTATAAGAAGAATAGCTGTTACCCGAAGACCGGTAACGGTCCACAACCCGGTAGGGTTGTCCATAGGTATTTAAATACTGATACCAGGTAGACGAATGATACGTCGGAAAGGTAATCTCGCTGACGATATAGTTAGAAACTGGAGCCGATGGCAGCACCACACCGGCAGTATAAGAAGATCCCAAATTCACTAACTGGCCATCCAACACATGTACATCATCCGCATAGGAGGCAGGAAAAAGCAGGGTCCGGCCCTCCACTGTAAAGAAAACCGCATCATAAGGGAGTTCCGGATCCGCCGCTGCATAACCAACCGGGACATCCGACAGAAGTTCCTCTTCCGGCTCCTCCGGTATTAACAACGCTATTTCGCTGATTAATTCTTCTACCCCTTCACGATAGGTCGCAATATCCAGATAATCATCCGGAAAATGAATCTGTACTGGCGCCGGGGCGGATGTCTCCTCTTCCGATGTTTCCAGAGAATCCTCTTGTGGAATCCTCTCCTGTTCCGACGAAAGATCTTCCGAAACACCTGGAGAACTCTCTTCCTCCGGCTCCGCAGTCTCCTCTGGTAAAGAAACCTCCTCAAAAATCTCATTCATCCGAATCCTCCTTTGCTTTAAAACGGGATGCCCAGCCGGATCCCGGCGCCTGCACAGTATGGAATACAAAACGGATCAATGCCCCCAGAATGGCCGCCGCTACAAAAAAATGTCCGATACTGATCCCCGGATCTATCTGGAGCGAAAAAAACATTGTTACAAATTTACTGATAGTATAGGTTATTGCTGTAATTAAATCGGTCATACCTTCACCTGTTTAATATCTTAAATACTACCGCAGCCCCGACAATGGTAAGCGCGGCCCCTACGATCGGCGCCGGCAAAAGGGCAATCGTCGTACCCAGATAAGCGGAGCCTTTTGCCAGCGTAACAAGAAAACTGATCAGTCCTTCCACCAAACTGACCAGGAATGTCACCAGGACGGAAATGGTATTTAAAACGGACTTGAAAAAGTTAAACATCTCTCCTATCCTCCAAACCGGCGCAGGCCGATAATCATAGCGGCGATCCCCAATGACAGGATCACGGTAAAGACCGTCTTCAGATCACCGAAGGACATCCAGATCCGCGTATACCAGGTAGAGACCGAGGCAATCGCTGTCATATAGTTGGAGATCAGGCCGGTATTGAAGTTCTGGTCCGCATAGTCGTTGATCTGTTTGTTCTGGGAATTCATAAGTTCTTCTTCGGCCTTCACATAACTGTCCACTCTCCCACCGGCAGACGATACGGACGAGTCGAACACATCATCTTGAAAACCGGTTTTCAGATCTTCATGTTGCTTCTTTGACTGTTCAGCCTGGGCGTCGGCGATCTCCTGCCTTTGCGCCATCTCATCAGCAGAAATAGACTCCAGCGTATTCGTTATAGGCGAATAATCCGTATACTTTCTCTCAGAAGAAGCCGTAAGAGCCATATAGCCAACAGCAACGTTCGGGGCGCCAAGGTTCCATGAATAATAAGCAACGGCAGGAGAAGTTATAGCAAAATCTATATAGGCATAAAACCAACTGGCGCCTGGCTGCGGCAATGCAACAAGAGCGTCAAACAAAGATGCATAAAAATCAGCCGAAACCGTTGTGGTAACGCCATTAGCACTACCAACACCAGCAGAAGAAGAAAGATAAGAATCCCATTTTGTCACAGGAGTACCAGACTGCCCGTAAGTATAGTATTGTGAATCCAATCCCTGAATCCCGGCACCAATGATAGAAACAGAAGCAGAAGAAGTGGAAGACGTAGCCTGAGTCTTAAAAAAAGTAAAATCGAAAGAATACCGTAGCTGAAAACGGCCAGATACAAACAGAGCATCCGAATAGCCAGAATTGCTAAGCCAAAAAGGAATATAAAGACGGTATGTATAATAAGCAGGAAGATAGCCGGGATCAAAATGATTATCATCAAGCTTAACAAACCTAGGAGTTCCTAAAGAAACAATGGGATACCGTTCAACCGCATAGGCGGTAATCGAATGGGTAAGAAAAATAGAAATGGCCAAAATGACTAGAACAAAAGAACGAAAAACACACTTTTGCATAAGTTCCCTCTCTCCCATTACCCTAGTAGTAAGGAAAGGAATCTATGCGTAAGATCTCTTGTTTAACGAATAGAT
>JAAVZR010000009.1 GCA_022791755.1 Lachnospiraceae bacterium | reverse complement strand
AAGCACGCCGCCAGCGTTCATCCTGAGCCAGGATCAAACTCTCGTCTTAAAGTTTGTCTTGGTCTAAGATAAACATCCAGCTTATCTTTTTCCGTTTTACCTTTTTCTAGGTTTTGTTCCAAAAATCTCTTTTAAAGAAATCTTCAGGGTTGGAATATACTGTTCTGTTATCAAGGTTCTGTGTCTTTCGTTGCTGTCTCGCTGACAGCTTTGATAGATTACCACATCTGCCCAGACTTGTCAACACCTTTTTTCGACTTTTTTTAAATTTTTTTCAGTTTTTTCGATCCTGACTCCTATTCGCCAAAATCTATCTTGTCAATATCCGGCCACAAGGTCTGCGCCTTATCTGTTATTTCCCGAATATCTGACTGTGAAAGACTTTCAAAGCATTCCATCGACAGCCTTTTCCCTTTCTTTTTCCAACGTCCCACTACTCTGCCGGAGAGCAGGACACAGGGCATTACCATCCCTGCCAGATTAAAAACACGTCTCAAATAGATCGGCTCCAGATACAGACTCTCCTTCTTCTCATGCCCCAGCAACAACGGGTCAAAGCCTGCCAGAAAGACACACTTCGGCATCCCACCGTCATAAGCATTTCCGTTTTCGATATAATAATATGTCCTGCCGCCACATTGGGCCATGCAAACCGGCAGAACCTGAATCCATCTCTTTACCTGTGCCGCCGTGGTATGAAAAAATAAGTTAAGGAGGCCAATAGGGATACTTTATAGAAAGTGCATGGCCGCTATTGGGTTAGGGAAGCGATGTTTACGGAAGGAAGATGCGAAAGGGACGCCAGGTGGCATAGGGATATCCTGTCCGGGCGCGCTCCCGCTCTGTGCAGGAGGCAGCGGTTCTAAGTTCGCGCTTCGCTGCCGCTTACGCTCACTAAGAACCGGCGTCCTGCAAAGGCCCGGACAGGATATCCCTATGCCACCTGACTGTGCGCTCCGCCTCTCCATTATAAACTACATAAACTGCAAAACCTCAAATTTCTCCGTCACCAGCCGGCTTCATAACATTCCATCCCTTACTTCGCCCATAGCAAACAGCGACGACGCCAAACAATCCCTTCCATAGCAGGCAAGTCTTCCCCCGCCAACTTTCTCGCATACCAATCGCGCCAGATAGATACCATAAAGCCATTCCACCGCCCCACAAAAACCGCAAAAAAGTACCCAACGGCATCAAATAAAAACTTGCAGGCCCGCCATGCTGCCCCGCAGGGTAACGGAGGGGGAAAGGCAAAGAAGCAGCCCGGTTCCTGAGGGGATTCCCGGCCGGACCCTTGCAGGACGCCGGCACTTAGTGAGCGCGAGCGGCAGCGAAGCGCGAACTTAGAGCCGCTGCCTCCTGCACGGAGCGGGAGCGCGTCCGGTCGGGAATCCCCTCAGGAACCGGGCGTCCCTCTCCTCTCCTCTCCCCTCCTCCCCTCCCCAAAGCAACTCCTCTTTTCAGTACACAGCCGGCTCCAGTATCCTGGCCGGCTGTGAAACCACCGTACAGCCGTCAGGGACATCCGTACTCACCACGGCTCCAGCTCCTATTTTCACATTATCGCCGATCTTCACCCCGCCTACGATGACGGCTCCGGCTCCGATCAGACAGTTATTGCCGATGATGGGAGCCTTTTTATTCACTTCCCCGATGGTCACGTTCTGATAGATCCAGCAGCCTTCACCGATCTGTGCATAACGTGAAATAAAGATTCCCTGTAATCCGTGGGGCAATGAAGGAGTCCCATGTATCACCGCATCCGGGCCGACATATCCTCCATGCCTGTATGCGCTCCGGCTCATCATAAATGTCAGCGCGTCCCGCAGGAAGCCACCGGAAGTCTTCTGCTGCCATCGATACAGCCGCCAAAAATGATTCAGATTATTCCCTCTCGAATAGTCGATAATTTTTCTTCTGATACTCATAACGCCTCTTTCCGTACTCTTCTCAATAATCGTCTTTTCATCGTTTCCTGTCAAAAATATTTTTAATGCCGGATTCCGGCATACCCTTTGAAGCTGAAAACAATTTTCTACATTAATACTATTATCTTACCAGAATCACAATAAAATTCCTATTCTTTTACCGGAAAGATTTCTTAAAAAATTCCTACGATTCATTCTCTCCTTCCGCCTGTGTCCGCATATCGACCATCTGACGCAAATCAGTTGAAATCCTTGTGTATCCTTCCTATAATACATCCATAATCCATGAATGGAGGAGAGAAACTTATGAAAGTTGAGATTCATATTGATCCTTCCTATACGGAGCCGGAACTCATACTCCGCACCGCAGCAATGACAAGGGAGCTATCCGATCTGGTCAGAACGCTATCTGAGGATCCTCCTCTTCTCATCACTGGCAGCCAGTACGACCGGATCGAACTGTTGGAACCGGCTGATCTGATCCGGATCTATGCGGCCTCCGGCAAGGTGTTCGCCGTGACGGCAAAGGGTGAATACCAGCTTCGCCTGCGGCTCTATGAGCTGGAAGAGCAGCTGGACCGGCATCAGTTCGTCCGCATCTCCCATTCGGAGATTATCCATTTGAAAAAGGTGGAAAGTTTTGATCTGAGTCTTACCGGTACGATCTGTGTCCGTCTGTCAGACGGCACCGCCAGCTTTGTCTCCAGAAGATATGTGGCCAAAATCAAAAAAATATTGGGATTGTGAGGTGAAAATTTATGAAAAAATCTGTTATCCTGCGTTCTGCACTTGGTTTTCCCCTGGGGATCTCCATAGAATATCTCATCACCATCGCGTACTCTCTCATCTGGGGGCAGGGATATTATTCCCCCTGTGTCCCTGAACTCGCCAATGCTATGGGAAATGAAATCCGCGCCGTTCTTTTGCAGACGTTCCTTTCCGGGGTACTGGGCAGCGGTTTTGGCGCCGCTTCCCTGATCTGGGAGATCGATGCATGGAGTATTTTCAAGCAGACCGGAATTTATTTTCTGACGGTATCCCTGTTCATGCTCCCCATCGCCTGGCTCACCTGCTGGATGGAACACAGCATCCCCGGATTTCTCTCCTACTTCGGGATCTTTGTATTCATCTTCGCTCTGGTCTGGATCATACAGTATCTATCCATCCGCCAAAAGATCAGAAAGCTGAACGAAAGCCTGCGTCAGGATTCCGAAACATGACAGGAAATGCCCGGCTGCCATTTCTGTGGCCGCCGGGCATTTTCATTCTCTCATTTGTGCTCCTCTTTATCGTTTTTCTTCTTCGTCCTGAGCAGACTCTTCTCTCACTGTAGTCAGCCCATATACCCGGGCAATGGGAATCACCGCCGGCAGCTCCATCTTGCGCAGCTCGAACCAGAAACACACGCCGTCCTCCGTATTCTTTACGCCACAGCTGCCATTATGGGCGTCCATCACAGCTTTCACGATGGACAGACCGATCCCGCTTCCTCCGTACTCTCTGGTTCTGGCTTTATCTACCTTATAGAATTTCTTCCAGATATTCTCCAGCTCGCTCCCTGGTATAGGCGGCCCCGTATTGTACACCGATACTCTCACATGATCGGCATCCTGTTCCGTGCAGATTCGGATTTGCTTCTCCCCGTCGATGTGATTGATGGCGTTGCTGACATAGTTGCGTATGACCTCCTCCATCATAAATTCGTCGGCCCGGATGATTACGCTCTTGTCCGAATCAAACTCCATCCCTATTCCCTTCTGCTGCAATACGATATTGAAAGAATGAAGCACACCGCTTATCACCGGAATCAGGTCAAAATCCACAGTCTCCGCTGTGTTGATTCCGGACTCGATCTGGTTCAGTGTCAGAAGCTTGCGCACCAGCTGGTTCATTTTGCCTGCCTCGTCGATGATTACCTCGCAGTAATAGCCGACACTCTCCGGGTCCTCACTGATCCCCTCCAAAAGCCCCTCCGCATAGCCCTGAATCAGCGCAATCGGTGTTTTCAGCTCATGAGACACATTGGAGATGAACTCCTTGCGCATCTCATCTACCTGTACCTTTTCCTCGATATCCAGCTTCAGCTGATGATTGACACGGCGCAGGTCCCCGATCTTCTTCTCCAGCTCTTCCGCCATATAGTTCATGCTGGTCCCCAAAAGCCCGATCTCATCCTCCCGGTTTTCCTCATAGCGAACGGAAAAATCCAGGTGCGCCATCCTGTCGGCGATATGCGACAGTCTGGAGATGGGACCGCTGATCTGCTTGGATACCAGCGATACCAAAATGATACTGACCGCTATCACTCCCAGGCCGATGAGCCAGGCAAAACGGGTAGATATCATCACGCTCTCCCGGATCCCCGGCAGGGAGCTTCTCAGGAAGCAGACGCCCCCATCACTGAAAAATCCAAAAAACAGAATATAGCTGGTCTGCAGCTTCTCATCATTCTGATGAAAGATCACATAGGAATCCGCCTGTTTTACCAGCTTTGCCGACTCCATTCCTTTGCCGTAGGCCAGCTCCCGCATCTGCTGCTCCAGCTGATTTTCGTAGCCGAATATCTGGTAGGTCCCCTGAGTCTCGCTGCCTATCAGACCGGAAATATTCGTCTTCTCCAGAAGGCGCAGCACCTTCAGATATGTGCGCTCCTCCCTCAGGCTGCCGCTCTCCAATATAGTATTGATCTCCTCATAGGTCTCCACCATATCCTTCGTCCGTTCAGCAATATAATACCGTTCCAGGTAGAGGCTGTTCGTCAGGCAGATCACCAACACCATGATACCCACCAGACCGGATATGAGCAGCATATATTTTCCCCGGATCGTGCGCTTCATCATTCCACCTCGAACTTATAGCCCATACCCCAGATCGTCTTAATGTATTCTCCCTTTACGCCGATCTTGCTGCGCAGCTTCTTCACATGGGTGTCAATGGTGCGGGCCTCTCCGAAATAATCGTAGTTCCAGACATTATTAAGAATCTTTTCCCTGGAAAGCGCGATCCCCTGATTTTCCATAAAATATTCCAGCAGCTCAAATTCCTTAAAGCTCAGCTCGATCTTCTCCCCGTCCACCGTCACATAGTGAGCCGTCTTATCTAAGGTAATCCCCCCGGCACACAGCACATCTGCGTTCATGCCTCCGCTGCGGCGCAGAATCGCCTCTACCCGGGCCACCAGGATCTTCGGGCTGAAGGGCTTGGACATATACTCATCCACTCCCAGCTCAAATCCCAGAAGCTCGTCCCGCTCCTCGCCCTTGGCCGTCAGCATGATGATCGGCACCTGGGAATGCTTGCGGATCGTGCGACATACCTCCCATCCATCCATCTTCGGCATCATCACATCCAGAATAATCAGAGCGATATCCTTCTCCTGAAAAAACAGATCCACGGCTTCCTCGCCGTCTGCCGCCTCCAGCACTTCGAACTCCCGGCGGACCAGAAAATCCCTGACCAGCTTGCGCATCCTGCTCTCATCGTCCACTACCAAAATCCTGTTCTTCATAGGATCAACCTCCTGCCGTATTCTGATATCACGACTATGCCATGACGCCATCCGGCTGCCTGGCGAAACGTCGTGCTCTGACAGATATTTTAACAAACCGGTAAAAGAAATACTAGGGGATAGCGCCGGATTTCACGCAAAAGTCACAGGTATCTAAAAGGTCAGCAGATCCTTAAAATCCACCTCTCCACCTTTCTTGCTCTCATAGAGGCGCACAATCTCTCCCCCGTCTTTTACCACATCGTAGTCACGCCCGCCATATGTAAACTTTTGCTTCGTGACCAGACCGGGATTTCGCTTCTCCAGCTCATCTATGATCTCGCCGCTGGTAAACACTGTCAGAAAGGCGTTCATATAAGCCGAATCGTCCCGGTCGGACAGAAAGACCAGGCCACGCTTACAGCCGCCGATTCCCGGAATCTCCTCCGACCAGGTGGCCAGAATCATGTCCGAAATTCTTCTGACATAGCACTTTCCGGCCAGCATGGGCATGACAAAATAATTTCTGGTAATCATGCAGGCGATCTGCGGCTTCTTCTCGCTGGCTCCCACATTGTTTATCTCCGGCACATTGCCAAACATCACCATCTCAGGCTCCATGAGCTCTCTGTCGACCCGGCGGACCTCATCCGCATCAAAACCTGTCAGCTTCTGATAGTAAGCAATGTACTTTCTCTTCCGGCGCCCCTGCAAAAGCATCCCGATCAGAACCATCAGGATTCCGGGTATTGCCAGGATCACGCCAAAGACCAGCGCCCCCGCCAGCAGGTCCAGCACTACAAACATACCGGCCAGAAATACGCTGAAAATCAAAAACACCACGCCTCCTGCGATACAGCCCTTCGGACCTCCGCCGGTATTCCGAATGCGCCACAGCACATTGCCATTTTTCAGATACCTTTCCCGCCTCTCATCGCCTGATGCCAGAATCATGCTCTTCCCTCCTTCACCGCCTTCCAGGCCTCTCTTGCCACTTCCCAGGTGTATTCGATGTCCGCATCGCTCAGGGCCGCATTGATGAAATGGTTGTGGTGATTAGTCATAAAGACGCCGCGGCGGACCATCTGCGCAATATAGGCCTGATGCAGCATCAGGGAGTCGTCATCGGCAGTGCGCAGATAAAACAGAGACGGCGCTCCGGAGACCACCAGATGAAATCCCTCCTCCCCGGCGATCCGGGTCAGACCGTCCGTCAGCTTCTTTCCTTTCTCCTGCAAAAGCGACGGCAGGTTCAGCCGCTTCATCTTATTGAGGCAGGCGATCCCGGCGGCAAAGGGAACGGCGCTCATCCAGTAGCTGCCGGTGTAGCTCATACTGCTGACCGCATTCTTCAGAAAATTCTTTCCGCACAGGGCCGAGACATTATACCCGTTGGCCAGCGCCTTACAAAAGCAGATCATATCCGCCTCAAAGCCAAAATAGTGATCCGATCCCTGAAGATCCAGGCGAAATCCTGCCCGGACATCGTCGATAATCAGCACGGTTCCTTCCGCGTCGCACAGAGCGCGCACCTCCTGCCAAAACCCTTCCGCCGGCAGCTCATTGTCCGCAAAATTGCCGTGCATATAGGGCTGGCTGATGATGGCCGCAATCTGACCCTTATTTTCTTCAAAGACCTCCTTAAGAACCTCCAGATCATTCCAGGGAACATAGATGTTATTACAGACCTCCTCCGGCAAAATCCCGGGATAGTCAATCTTCTGGGCCCAGGGAGATACCCCGTGATAATATCCCTTGAAAAACACAATCTTTTTACGGTGCGTATAGGCCCTGGCCGTCATCACCGAGAGAGACGTCACATCATTTCCGTTTTTGGCAAAAAAGGCCCAGTCCGCGCTCTTCACCGTGTCCACCAGAAGCTCGGCAAAGTCAATCATGACCGGGCTGGGGCTGGTGGTGCAGTTGCCCTTCTCCATCTGCCTGCGGGCCGCCTCATCCACCTCAGGATCGTTATATCCCAGAATATTGGGGCCGTAGGCGCACATATAGTCGATAAACCGGTTGCCGTCGATATCCCAGAAGTAGCTGCCCTTTGCATGGTCACAGTACAGCGGAAACGCCTCCACCGGGATCATACAGCCCTCCGCCGGTCCCAGATGTCCGTAGATACCGGACGGAATCACCTTGCAGGCCCTCTCAAACTGGGCCCGGGTATTTTCATAATGATTCACAGGAATACTCATGATTTTCTCCTCCTTACGCCAGATACACAGACACGCGGTCCAGAATACGGTTAATATTGTCCACCATGGAAATCATGCCGCCCATGCGGATCTCTCCGGTACCGATACAGGCCACCGAATTGACATCTCCGTCAAACAGCCGGCGGGCCAGTTCCATGCTTTCAAACTCCATCACCGCTCTCGGCTTTTTGGGCCGGCGCTTGACGGTCTCCATATGGCCGTCCTTTACCCGGATCCCTGCGCAGGGCCCGCCCTTCACCGACAGCTGCACGATGCCGTCCACAATATGGGAAGCGCTGAAGCGTCCGATGAAGTCCTCATTGCCGATCTGTGACAGAGCGGCCACGATCACATAAAACATCAGCGTCGTGCTCTTTTCTTTAAATTCCGGGTCAGTCAGCTCCTCTGCCGGGGCTTTCAGATATCGTGTCAGAAGATCTGTCAGTTTCGTGAAGCGGCCCAGCAAAAATCCGATGTGAAGAAATCCCCTGGAGGGAACCGGCGTCACCGTACCGTCGATCAGACCGTTGAACTTTTCGCAGGACGAAAAGGGGAGCCGGATCGTACAGTCCCTGCATCCCTCCCTGAGAGTACATTTTCCTTCCTGGAAAGTAAGCGTGGCGCTTGGGCCGTCCTTCACATCAAATCCCACGGAAATAGGTTTTCTCACCGATGCCAGCCTGCGGGCCTCCCCGTCGATCTCGCACAGATTCTCCAGGGCGCCCAGGACAGCATACAGATTAATACAAGCCAGTGTTCTGGCGTCTAATTCAGGCATTATGTAATCCTCCTCGTCAAATAAACATGGTTATCCTGCCAACGTTCCTTATTATATCGTGACCACATGAGAAATGCAAGCCGCAGATACAGGCAGGTAAAAACAAAAAGAAAAGAAATTTTCTCCTTCCCTGTAAACCAGACAAGCTGATCCACATATCATTTAGTGTAATCAAAATTTGGAGGAACAAACGTAAATGAGCGATTTAGTGGCAACCAACTGCGGTAACAGCTGCGGATGCAGCGGAGGCAATGGCTGTGGCAATATCATCTGGATCCTGCTGCTTCTGTGCTGCTGCGGCGGCAACGGCGGCTGTGGCAACGGCGGCTTTGGCAATCTCTTTGGCGGAGACGGCGACTGCTGCTCTATCATCTGGATTCTGCTGCTTCTGTCCTGCTGCGGCGGCGGCAGCTCCTTCGGCGGCAATAGCTGCGGCTGTGGCTGCGGCTGCTAATCAGACCGGATTGTCCGGCTGACAGACGCGCTGCCGCTTCTTCCTCCTGCGTTTTCAGGAGAGAAGAAGCGGCAGCTTCTTTTGCTATTTCATCAATTCCTTCAGACATTCCCCGACGCTTCTATAGATTTTCACTGCCTCCGCCTTCACATCCTCCGGCGCTGATTCCACAGAAAATCCTTGAAAGTCCCGGATCATGGGCAAATCATTATAGCCGTCACCGATCACATGGCAGGTCTCTCCAAAGTGACGCATAACCGCCATGGCCCCGGCAGACTTGCTGACGCCCGCCGCCACCACATCAAACACGTCCCGGTTCGGATAAAACGAGAGACGGCCGCCGTATTTTCCCGACAGACGCCGGCACAGCGCAAACGTTTCTTCTGTGTCAGGGCATCGCACAAAAAAGGAATTGACGATACCGCAGGCCAAAATCTCTCCGGCATCCATCTGGCCTTTTGTCAGAAGAGGATCCTCCGGTATTTGGGAAAGCTTCCCCTCCTGCAAAGTGCCAAAGCGGTCGCCATCGCTGATGCCGAACATTACCTTTTTGTCCTGTTCCAGATCCGCGATCAGTTCCATGGCGACCGGCAGACCGATATCAAAACGATTTAAAATCCGGTAATCCGCTCCGGCGATGACTCCGCCATTACTGCACACCAGAAAATCCACCGGGATCTTCCACGCCTCCAGTTCATAACGGATCATGGAGACAGACCGGCCCGTAATAATACCGAACCGGTTCCCCTCTGCGCGAAACTTCCGTATGGCCAGCAGATCTTCCTCTGTGACGGAACCTTCCTGCTTTAATGTCCCGTCATAGTCCGATCCCAATATCTTCATTTATCCGGTCCTTCACAGGCAAACATTTTCATAAATTCCGGATTGAAGATCTCCTTATCCTGCTCGCAGTCGTATACACAGCGTCCTTCCACATAAGTCTTTTCCACATGGTATTCTTCATCGATGACGATAAAGTCCGCGTCCTTACCCGCCTCCAGCGTTCCCTTGGCGGCTGCCCCATAGACTCTGGCCGGGTTTTCCGAGCTCATGCGGATAATGTCCGTCATGGCAATTCCCATATTCTCCGCCAGATTGCGGATCCCGCGGATCACCGGAAGCGCCGAGCCGCACAGTCGTCCCGTATCGGACAGACAGTACCCTCTCTCATCAATATGGAGGGCTCCCGGCATGCCGGGCATACGGTAATATCCCGTGGGCGCTCCGGCCATGGGCACATTATCCGATACCATCATGACTTTGTCAAAACAATTGTTCTTGACCCGAAGCATCAGCTCCATCATTTCGTTTGTCACATGAAGACCGTCGCAGATCATCTCGTTGTACACGTGATCGTCCAGAAGACAGGCGCCCAGAGCTCCCATATTGCGGTGATGAATCCCTGTCATCACATTGGCCGTGTGGGTCGTCACGGTGATCCCCCAGGAAAAGGCCCTGAGCGCTTCCTGGTAGCTCATATTGGTGTGAGCCATGGCACAGCGCACTCCCTGTCCGGTCAGATAGCGGATCGCCTCCTCCGCTCCGGGAAGCTCCGGAGCCAGCGCAAAGAGCTTCAGCATTCCGTCGGACGCCTCCACCATAGCCTCAATATGCTTCATGTCAATATCCGGATGCCCGGTGTCCACTCCCTTTTCGCCCACACGATTCAGGTACGGTCCCTCACTGTGAATACCGATCGGGCGCGCGCCGTCGATCTCCCCCTTTGCCACACTGGCAATGGCAGGAAACAATTCAAAATCCGCCGTAGGCAGGCAGGCCGTAACTCCCTGGGAGGCCAGGCCTTTCAGGTATCCTCTCACAATCGCTTCGTTTATCTCGCCGCTTTGTGTGCCTCCCATCATCCCATAACCCATGGTTCCATGATTATGCGTATCAACGATACCGGGCAGGATGCGTTTCTCTCCCACATCCAGATCGGCCTCCACCGGTGCGCCGGCAGGCAGAATCGCCTGAATCTTACCTTGCTCCACCTGCATAAATCCTTCCACACAGCCTGCCGGCGTGCAGATTTTTTTGGAATGAATATACATGATCTGTTCCTCGCTTTCTCTTTTTGTCTCTGTCCTGTCATATTTCCCGGCCAGCTCTGTCCAGCCGCTTTTTCATCATCTCATAGATCTCCGTCAGTCTTTCCATATCCACCTCCCGGTCGCCGCGCGAACGGGTATGACGAACAACGAACTGCCCCTTCTCCACCGAGCCGCTTGTCAGGAGAATCCCCTTTGAAAACAGCCCCAGGATATTCTGTGTCTCCTCATACTCCTTGTCAATCCAGCCTTCCCGCCACAGTCCCGAGATATCGGCTCCTTTTCGGTGAGCTGTCACCATCTTCTCTCCGGCCGCCAGCCCGTCGAGTAAAATCACCGTTTTTTCCTCTCCGCAGGCCTCCTGTAAGACTCTCGCCCCCCACAGGGAAGAGCAGCCCCGGTCCATCAGCACGAAGGCCACCTGCGGGTTATCCACCGTCTCCGCCAGCTTCATCACCACGGCCACCGCCGCTGAATTCCTGTTAAAGTTCACAGGATTCGCAAAACCCTGCAAAAGACGCCAGGCAACGGCCAAAAACGGCAGAGCTGCCAGTCCCCGCCACAGCCTCCCTCCCATGGACAATGCTGTAAAATCCTTTAAAAGCAAAAACACCGGCAAAAAACAGGCCGCGGCCAGAAAAAGATGAAACAGCAGCACACGGCCCTCCTCCCTGGTGTTTCGCGCCGGATGAAAAGGATAGTACCTGATTCCCGGAAGAACAGAGGCTCCCGGCGTATCATAGGCGCAGGCCACCACCGTATCTGCTTGATCCAGATCCCCGATCACCAGGGAACACAGTCCCGACAGGCGATTCTGCCTGGTCTGGAAGCAAGTCCTGCGGCCATGTTCCCCACAGGCTTTCACGGCTTCCTCCAGAAACAGCTCCTTCTGTCCTCTGGTGTAGCGCTTTCCCAGCGTCACACCGTAAAACATCATTTTATCTTTCATCGCCGGCCTCCCGGGGCTCTTCCCGTCAATCCTTTCACCTGGCACAAGAAGGGGTTGCCACGGCAGCCCCTCCTTATCAATTCTTTCTATAACATACGAAACACTGTGTCTGATATACTAGAAGATATGTATCAATGCTCCTAACAGCGCAAAGACGAATATTCCGATAATCAGCTGTGTCGGTCTTGCGCCCTTCTTGCGGATCAGATGTACCAGCACAAAGAGCAGAACCACACCCAGCAGTCCCGGGAAGATCGAGTTCAGCACGTCTCCCACCACAACCGAAGTCTCGCCCACATTGAGCGTCAAGTTAAGCGGGACACTGACCATGGAAGCCGTCATGGCGCCCACCATCATAAGACCCAGCACCGAGGCCGACTTGGTCAGCGAGGTCATAAGGCCGGTGGAAAACACCATCTCGATAAACGACGTACCATAGATATATCCCCACTGAATCAGGAAGTACTTGGCAATCGACTGCGTCACGCCATAGAGCAGAATAAACACCAGTACGCCCAGGAACGATCCCTGAGAGCAGAGACCGATGCCGATGCCGGCAGCGATAATGCGCAGGCAGTTGAAGAACAGGCTGTCGAACATACCGGCTGTGGGTCCCATCAGGGCGGCCTTGATATTCTCTATGGTCTGGCCGTCCACCGTCCCCTTTTCCTTATGCTCCTTCTCCATTGCGGCCGCCAGACCTGCGATAAAGCTGAACGCCACCGCATGGGTGTTAAAGAAATTCTGATGGCGCAGATAGGCCGCCTTTTTCCCCTCTTCGTCATCCTTATAGATGTTCTCAATCGCCGGAGTCATGGTAGCCGTAAAGCCGTTAGCCTCCATCTTGGCCATATTGAAATTCAGGAACACCAGATGGGAGCGGATAAACATTGACTTCAGTATACTTTTCTCGTCTGCTGCTAATACCTTTTTATCCATCAGAAAAAGTCCTCCTCATCATTTACTTGGGCGCTGGCGCTTAAAGAACGTTTCAGATCCGCGTTCTTCTTATCGCTCATAAACATGGTGATGGCGATAGCCGCGCCCAGAATCGCGATGGGGACCGTCCCCATTCCCATATAAGCCACCATGACATAGCCCACGAAGAAGAATACTCCCACCTCTCCGTTCCAGATCATGGACGTCAAAATGGCAAATCCCACAGCGATCATCATGGAAGACGCAGCGCCGAGACCGCTCATCACCCAGGCAGGCATACTGGCCAGAACCGAGCTGAGCCCTTCCACACCATAGGCGACCGCCACAAAGAGAATGGTCGTATTGACCAGAGGCGTCAGTGCGGCAATCATAAAATTCCGCGTCAGGAACTTCTTCGGCTTGCATTCGAGAGCCAGCCGCTCCCAGTAACCGGCCAGAGCCGCCCAGATGGGAGTCAGCATTCCGGAGAAGGATGCGAGCACCGTACCGATGGGCATGGCGATGGTCAGGCCCTCTTCTGTGGTCGCACCGGTCAGCACCGTGAAAGCCACAGCGATAAAGCTGGCCACGGTGGCATCCGCCGGAATCGCGCCGCCGATGGCGGAGATTCCCATGAAGATGGATTCCAGGGCAGCCCCCATGATAATGCCGGTATGAAAATCACCCAGCACCAGTCCCGCCAGAGGCGCTACGACGATGGGGCGGTTTAAGCACTGCCAGGATACCAGATACGGATCCAGGTATGTAATGATAAAGTAAGCGATACAAATTTTTAAAGCTTCTGCTACCATAGTTACCCTCCTAAAAAATCAGCCTTTTGTCTATAAGCCCAGTACCCTGGACAGTTTTTCGGGAGCATCCTCCGGCGTCGTCTGATAGATAGTATCGACTCCATGGCTTAAAACTCTCTTTAAGATCTCCACCTCATCATCATACGCGTACAGATTACTGCCATAGGTCTTGCGCTGTGCATCCTCCTTTTTCGGGGCGATACGTCCGTAATTTCCCACGTTAATCACAGGAATTCCCGCCACCTGAGAGACAACAGCCTCCAGATCCGCAAGCTCTGAGACGATCACCAGTATCTTCAGACCCTCGGCGCGCGGATCGTTCATCAGCTTAATGGCATCCGCCACCGGCTTAATCACAGTCTTGGCCGTGGCAGGGGCCGCCATCATCAGACTTTTCTGGACGATCGTGTTGGCCGCCGCCGCATCGTTCGCCACGATGATCCGGTCCACCCCCAGATGTCTGGACCACTTGATGGCAATCTGCCCATGAATCAGGCGTTCATCTAACCGCAGCATTTTAATCATATTGGTTCACCTCCTCTCTTCTAAAAGAAATCCTCCTCCGTATTGGGGCTCGTCTCCAGCTGCACCCGGCGAAGCATATCCCGGCTCTGCCCGATCAGTTCGTCCAGCTCTTCATCGGACATCTCCGTCCTGGAAGCCGCCTCCAGCAAGAAAGCCAGATTGACGCCGGCCACCAGACGGGTGTTCGGCCGCTCCAGGAATGTAAACATGACCTGGTTGACGCTGCCGCCGTACAGGTCCGACAGAAGAAGAATCTGATCCCCCTCTGAAACGCTGCCGTAGAACGCTTCCAGCTGTTCCTGCACAGAAGTATCATCTACATATGCATCGAACACGGTGACATTGTCGGAACTCCCCAGCAAAATATCCAAAGAACTCTTCAATCCGCTGGCAAATCTACCATGAGATGACAAAAAAATTCTCAACATAGCGCTCGCCCCCTTTACTTGAGTTGGTAATTGTGTATAACTATACTAGCTTTATTTATACTTTCATGCCATGAGTATTTTTTCGCAGAAATTAGGGAAATATTTTATTTTTCCCTTATATAAGGGAAATCGGAAGTGACTTCAGACTGTTTCGGACAATAGAAATAAGCTCTGCGGGATCCTCTGTCCTGAGCACAGAAGCAATGCTGTCCGTATTATGAAAAAGCATATACAAAAGGTCGCTGATAAAGCGCACGGACTCCGGTGTGTCTTCAAAGCTGGCGCTGCACACGATGATATGGCAGACCGGGCTCATCCCGATCTTTTTTTCCCGGGCCAGCTCATAGATATCAAAGAAGCTCTCCCGGACCAGGCCCCGGGGAATCAGAAAAAATCCCATTTTCCCAAATACGGAGACACGGCTCAGAGAATGCAGATATTCTTCGATGCGGCTGATACTCTCAGCGTCTTTTCCCACGCGAAAACCGATCAGCTGCACAAAGCTGTCCAGATTCTGATAACGAAATTTCCGGTGCATATGGACACCGGAAAATCCAAGCCGTTCCCAGGCCTCCTCCAGACGCACGCCGCTCAGCACAATCCGGTTATAGATCTCATTCATCTGATCCTGGGTCGGAATGGGATGGACCGTCACATGGGGCCAGTTATACCTGTAGAAGATATCGGAATAGGAATAGATGACCCAGTCATAGGCAGACTCATCCACCTCTCGCAGCTCGTACAGCTCATAGCTGTCTATACAGGCCAGGCCGGATCCGAACCGGTTTTGAATCAGCCGTCCCAGGGTGCGGGATTCCGTCAGACCGCCAAAGGTGGTCACAATGACCCGCGGCGGCTTTACATGATAGGAGATATTCAGAAACAGCGCCTGCAAATGGGTCGCCAGCATCAGAATATTATCGCCGCTCATACTGCATCCATAATCCTCCCGCCATAAAACGGCGGCCAGATGTGCCAGCTGTGTCGCCAGAGGATAGTTTCCGATCCGTTCATCCTCCGCATGGACCAGCCGCATATCATAGAACAGCGCTCCGAAATCCTTCTGGAGCAGCGCCGGCAGCAGAGCCGCCTCCAGATACTCCCGACTCTCCGGAAAACGCGGCAGGTCAATGCCAAAGCTTCGCCAAACCAGTCCGCAAAACCGTGTCACCGCCTGCTCAAGCTCCGGATACTGTTCCGGATACAGACTCGCCAGATCGCTGCCGCAGGGAATATCCGCCCAGCAGGCCAACAGGAGCGTGAGCGCCAGCAGCTCACCCTCTCCGGTGACAATTCCATGGTTCTCCTCCAGATCCTCCAGAATCCCGCGGGCCGTGGAAAGCTGCGGAAGGCGCAGAATGCGCCCCCTTTTTTCCTCATTGAAGCTCACCTGGCAGCCAACGGCGGCCCGGTTTGCCATCAGGCAGAGATAGCGGGCCAGAACCTGAGTACGGCCGTCCCTCACATGGCCGGACGAACAGCGAAGCCTGTGCAAAAGCGTATACCGGATCTGATAGCGCTCCTCATCCTCTCTGAAAAACCACCGCAGATAATTTTCATTGGCCAGGCGGGGTACCGCTTCATGATAACAGTTTTCATACACGCACAGCATCAGCATACGCCAGTCCAGCTCTTCTCCCTTAAGAAAGGGACCGGACTCATTCTTCTTTCTTCCGCAAAGCCGAAAATTGTCCAGATATCTGTTGACGATCTTCATCTCCCGGCGAATGGCACTCTTAGTCAGATACATCTCGTCAGCGATGTCGTCCACGGTCAGATAACTCTCTTCGGTGAGTATATGGCGCAGAATCTCCCCCACGCGATTGAGAATCAGCTGCTCGTCATCTCCCACCGCCTGAAAATGCAGCTCCATCTGCAGCTTCACCGCCTGATAGCGCTCCTCATCCACCACCTTCAGAAGATAGCCCGTCCCCCGTTTAGACAAAAGCTCCGCGCCGGACTCCGCAGCAAATTTGCGCAGCTCTCCGATATCGCTCTTTATCGTCCGCCCGGACAGTCCCATCTGCAGAGCCAGCTGCCCGCTTCTGACATACCCGCTCTGCTGTGTCAGCAAATAAAACAGATACAGAATCCGTCTCTTTTCAATATCCATGACCGGCTCTCCTTTTCGCTTTCTGACCGTTTCGGCTGCGTTCAGTATAGCATAAAAGCCTTCTCACGTACAGGATAAATCTGGCAGTATTTTTAATTGAAGATGTAAAGAGAAAGGCGAAAGGGACGCCAGGGGGCATAGGGGTATCCTGACCGGGCGCGCTCCCGCTCTGTGCAGGAGGCAGCGGTTCTAAGTTCGCGCTCGCTATCGCCCCCGCTCACTAAGAACCGCTGCCTCCTGCAAAGGCCCGGACAGGATACCCCTATGCCCCCTGGCTGTGAGCTCCCGCGTCTTTACTCTACTCTAAACAGCAAAATCTCAAATCCCAAATCCCCCCGTCACCATCCGTCTTCATAACCACTAACTCCTTGCCTCCGCCCATAACCAACACCGGCGCCACCAACCCTCTCACTTATCGACTGTGCCAGATACCAAAAATCGTGCAACCGCCCCCCCCACAGCCTCCACAAAAAACCGCAAAAAAGTACCCAAACAACCTCAAACAAAGACGCGCCGGCTCACAGGGGGTGCCCCTTGCAGGGTACGGGGTGGACAGGCGAAGAAACAGCCCGGTTCCTGAGGGGATTCCCGGCCGGACCCTTGCAGGACGCCGGCACTTAGTGAGCGCGAGCGACAGCGAAGCGCGAACTTAGAGCCGCTGCCTCCTGCACGGAGCGGGAGCGCGTCCGGCCGGGAATCCCCTCAGGAACCGGGCGTCCCTCTCCTCTCCTCCCCTCTCCCTGCAACCACTCCATTTCATTTTCTCACCGAATTGACAGTCTCCCTCAAATAATCTATACTTTTATTATAATCCGGATAACAGGAGATCTCTATTATGAACGCTCATCCACCCACCCAGACCACACCGGTCATCATCACTGCATCCATGGTCTTTGACCGCATCCCGCCCCGCCGGCCCGACAGCCATAAGGGGACTTTCGGAAGCGTTCTGGCGGTCTGCGGCTGCGAGGAATACCGGGGAGCCGCGGCCCTGTGTACCCTGGGCGCCCTGAGAAGCGGCGCGGGACTGGTGACACTGGCCGCACCGGAGGCTGTCATCCTGTCAGTGGCTTCGCGGATTTTAGAGGCCACCTTTCTGCCGCTTCCCGATGAGGATAGTCTGGCAAAACGAGCCCGCCGTGCTGCGGTCTGCGCCGCCGGCTGCGGTAAAAAAGAAGACTCCGGGACCTGCCGGGAAATCCGGCTGATCCTGGAGCACGCTGTCGGAACCGTCCTGTTAGATGCCGGCGGTCTCACAAGCCTGGCTGCATTGCCTCCACAGGAAAAAAACGTTTGCGGGGAGGGATGGGACCGTTTTAAAGATCCGGCTGCTCTTCTTCGTCCCTGCGCAGGCCGTCTTATCGTCACACCACATCCGGGGGAGATGGCGAAGCTCACCGGTCTGTCCGTGGGACAAATCCTCCAAATGCCAGCGGATGTGGCATTACACTTTGCCGCAGCATCAGGGGCCGTGACCGTCTTAAAGGGGCATCGCACTCTGATTGCCACTCCGGAAGGAGCACTCTATGAAAACCGCACCGGCGGTCCCGGGCTGGCCCGCGGCGGCAGCGGCGACATACTCTCCGGCATCATCGCCGGTCTGGCCGCCCAGGGACTGTCCCCCCTGGATGCCGCCCTCTGCGGCGTATGGCTCCACGGCACAGCGGCAGACCGGTGCGCTGCAAGGAAGTCTGTAATGGGGATGCTTCCCCACGATATCTTCTCGGATCTGGGACAGATTTTTCTGGAAAACAGACGCTGAAAGGAGCTCTATGGCTATACAGCAGATTCTTATTGTGATCTTTGCCCTGGCTGTCAATGTCACAGCCTTTATTCTGTTCGCCGTCGATAAGCGCCGGGCCATCCGCCACAGATGGCGAATCCGCGAAAGGACCCTTCTCTTAGCTGCTCTGGCAGGCGGCGGCGCCGGCAGTCTCGCAGCCATGCTCTTCCTGCGCCATAAAACCCGTAAGCCTCTCTTTTATCTTACCGTTCCCGTACTGTCCCTGCTTCAGCTTATCCTTTTTCTGATCCTCTACATACGGGCCGGTATCATGCCGCTTTAGTCACCCCGTCTGTTTCCCGATATTCCTTTATTTTTTATCCGCATAATCATGGCTGATCCGCACCCGGAACAACCTCTTCTTCAGTTCCTTCCAGTCAAAGGGAATCAGAGGGTACAGGTAGCTTCTCCCTCCGATGGTGCGGTTACAGGCCACGGCTGCGATGACAACCGCTGTCCCGAGGAAAAATCCCCACTCATCAAAGAGCACCGTCGCAATCAGCAGAAATATCCTCATGAATTTCAACGCATACCCCATTTCAAAGCTGGCCTGGGAGTAGCTGGCCAGAGCCACAAAGGCCATATACAGCATGACCTCCGAATTAAACCAGCCTGACTCCACCGCGTAATCTCCCAGCACGATGGCGGCAATGACACTCAACGGCGTGGACAGCATCGTCGGCGTATTAATGGAGGCCAGACGCAGTCCGTCGATGGCAAACTCCATAATCAGAAGCTGAAAAATAACCGGTACGTTGATCTCGTCCGCCACCAGAGAAAACTGAAGCCACTGGGGTACGTGATCCGGATTCTGCATCATCAGAAGATAAAACGGCGTCATAAACAGTGCCACAAAGGAAGTGGCAAAGCGAGTCAGGCGCAGGTACGTCCCCGTCACGGGAGGAAAATAGTAATCGTCGGCTTCCTCGATCACATCAAAGACAGAGGAGGGCAGAATCATGGCTGCCGGCGAATTATCTACCAGTACGATAATGCTTCCCTGCAAAATACACGCTGCCGCCGTATCCGGCCGTTCGGAAAACTTGAATTTGGGAAACGGATTAAACCATTTTCCCTTATAGAGGCACTCAGCCAGACTCTCCTGATTCATCGTCAGAGAATCCACTTGCAGAGAAGACAGACGGTCTTTCAAATGTGTGAGGATCCTCTCATCGGCCTCTCCATCCATGTAGCAGAGCGCCACATCGGTGCGGGAACGCCGTCCCACATTCAGGATCTCCACGGTGAGCCGGGGATCCCGGATTCTTCGCCTAATCAGCGCCGTATTGAAGATCAGCGTCTCCACAAAGCCATCGCGGGAACCGCGCATGACCTTGTCCTTCTCCGGTTCCTGCACGCCTCTGGACGGGTATTCCCGACAGTCCATAATCAGGCATTCGGCATAACCGTCGATAAACATACAGGTGATTCCGGCCAAAAATGCTGTGGCGATATCCTCCATATCGGTGAGTATTCCCACCTCCCCGTAGGGCAGCAGCTGTTCCATGAATCGCTTGCCGTCCTTCGGCATGGCCTCCGGTTTTACACTGTACATAAACTGTATGGTTCGCTGCAGCACCCCGGCGTCGGTGAAGCCGTCGATCATATAGATCACCGACGGATGTCCGCCGATCTCCAGCTGGCGTTCGATGATATCATAATTTTTATCCGGTGAAAAAATCTCCCGAAAGGCCGCCCTGTTTTCCGTTATGCTGGCCGATATGGTTTTCGACATATGATCCGCTCCTCTCCGGCACTCACGCCGCCCTGATTTTGCAATCTTTCTTTTTATCGATGTTTCCTCAAAGCGGTATTAGTTTGCCCGTATCTTTTTAAAATATCAAAGCGTTTCCTTGATCTTTGTTTTAAACGTCCCCAAGCAGCTCAAAACTTTTCCTTTCACAGTCAGTCTTTATCCGTTATACTCCCTTGACAAATTCCTTTAAACCACCTATGATGGTAGACAAGGAAACAGGTTCCGGTAGGTAAGGCTACCACAGGGATACGGGTTGCTGCCGCAAAATAGTGGAGACACTATCCGCTGGCTAACAGGCGATGTCGAACCGGCAAGGCGTCGCTTAATGCAATGACAAGCCCTGTGAAGCTAAAGCTCGAACGGCGGCAGATCAAAAAATCCACCAAAGTACAAGCCCCGCTGGCAGTTCGTCCGCGGGTTTTATTTATTTTCCGGTTTTACCTGAGGGTACCCTCCGTGGACAAGGGGATACACACACCAATTACCTGATTTTGTCAAAAACATCGAAAGCGAGGTGGGATCATGGAGCATGAAATGAATTATGCTGCGGAAGAAATCGAAGAAATGCTGAGCGCCAAACGCTACCGGGAACTGAAATCCATCTTTTCTTCCATGGAGCCAGCCGATATCGCTCTTGTATTTGAAGATGCGCCGGACCGGCATCTGCCTCTCTTATACCGCCTGCTGCCCAAGGACATGGCCGCCGAGGTGTTTGTCGAGATGGATAATGATCTCCAGGAATTTCTCATTTCCGCCTTCAGCGACCGCGAACTGAAAGAAGTGCTGGATGAGATGTATCTGGATGACACGGTCGATATCATCGAGGAGATGCCCGCCTCCGTGGTCAAACGAATCCTGCGCCAGACCGATGCGGAGACCCGCCGGCGAATCAACGAGATTCTTCAGTACCCTGACGACTCCGCCGGCAGCATCATGACTATCGAGTATGTGAGCCTGAAGGCCGATATGACCGTGGAGGACGCTTTCACACGTATCCGCCGGACCGGCGAGGACAAAGAGACCATCTATACCTGTTACGTCACGGACAAGGACCGGCGGCTTCTGGGCGTGGTCTCCGTGCGCACCCTCCTTCTGGCCGAGCCCGGCGACCGGATCAGCGAGATCATGGAGACTAACATCATCAGCGTCTCCACGCTGGAAGATAAGGAGAATGTGGCCCGCCAGTTCGGTAAATACGATTATCTGGCCCTGCCGGTGGTGGACCGGGAAAACCGTCTGGTGGGCATCGTCACCATCGACGACGCCATGGACGTTCTGCAGGAGGAAAACACCGAGGATATCGAGATGATGGCCGCCATCACACCCACGGATAAATCTTATATGAAGACAGGTGTATTTGAGACCTGGAAAAAGCGTATCCCCTGGCTGCTTCTTCTGATGATCTCCGCCACCTTTACCGGCGCCATCATCACCCACTATGAAGCGGCTTTAGGGGCCTATGTGGTACTCACCGCCTTCATCCCCATGCTGATGGACACCGGCGGCAACGCCGGAGGGCAGGCTTCCGTCAGCATCATCCGCGGTCTGGCTCTGGGCGAGATCGAATACTCCGACACTCCGAAGATCATCATAAAGGAAGCCCTGGTGGCCCTGGCCTGCGGTATCACTCTGGCCTGCGCCAATTTTATCAAGATGATGCTCATCGACCGCATCGCCCCTGTGACAGCGTCCGTGGTCTGCCTGACCCTGATTATCTCTGTGCTGGCCGCCAAGGTGGTGGGCTGCACTCTGCCCATTGCCGCCAAGCGTATCGGCTTCGACCCGGCAGTCATGGCCAGCCCCTTTATCACCACCATCGTGGACGCCATCTCCCTGGTCGTGTATTTCCGGATCGCGACCCAACTGCTGCATATCGGCTGAACGGGGTTTTCCGGCCGTCAAAAAAACAGCTGCCGCATCCTGCCATGTTCAGATGCGGCGGCTGTTTTTCTTAAAGTCCACATGCAGCCGGTATCTGGCCCCGAACTCTTACGCTTCGGTAAGCGTTACCTGCCCCTCTGACACCAGCTTCAGAAACAGCGTATCCCGCTGCTTCCACGAATTCAGACGCAGGGATTCATTGCGGGCAACGATCTGAGCCAGCCCGGCCCAGGCAAGATGAAAACCCAGCCTGATCTCGCTCTCCGTCATATCCGTCTCCCCGATCTCCTCCTGTGCCTCACACTGATAGAACAGAGTCCGGCACACATATTTCCGGCCCCGGCACAGAACGTCCTCCCGCAGCTCCAGGATCTCGCCCAGCTCCCGCAGCGTCTCTGTCCGGATCCGCAGCCCGGTCTCCTCCCGCACCTCCCTGGCCAGCGCGTCTGACAGGCTCTCTCCGGCCTCCACACCTCCGCCCGGGATCTTGTACTCTCCGGTGCCGCTCTCCTGCATGGCAAGCATCCCTTTTCGCAGAATCAGCGCTCTCACCACTACCTTCTCATACACCGGCATATCCTCAGTATAATCCTTCTGATCTAATGTCAGCAAGCGTTTCATATCTGCCTAAGCCTCCCCTTATATCAAGTATTATACCTTATCGGATGAAGTCCGTCTACCCTGCAGGAGTAATAAGTTAGGGGCTGCTGCATGTAGTTCCCTGTCAACTGACCCGAGGCAGGGATCAGACATTATAAATCCATGTGAAACACCGGCCCATTGGCCGGGAATGGCAGGCTTTTTCCTCCGGGTACCAAGAAGGCATGATCCCGGCCATAGAGATTCAGCCGGTCGCACTCGCAGTCGGTGATGATGAGCAGGGGCGCCTCCTTGGGAAAGTCGGGAGCATGCTCCAGCAGCTCCACCCCGGGCTGAAGGACGGTGCCTCCTCTCCCCCGGACCTTGACGCTTCCGGCGATGTCCGCCGCTTCCATGTAGCCCTGGTCGTAGGGAGCGGCGTCGCAGAAGACCACCCGTACCCGGTTAACATCTCTGGCGGCACTGTAGCTGGCGATGGAGCCCAGGGCGGCCGCCAGAAGGCTTCGATCCATGGAGCCCGAGGTGTCTAACAGCACCCCGAAGGTCCGCCCGGCCCGGGCTGCCTCCTCATACCGCCAGGATGGACGGGGAATCTCCGGAGTAGATGACTGCCTCCGGCTGAGGCGGGCATAGGTCCGGAGCTTCTCCAGGGGCTCAAACCGCTCGTCAAACCACCGGGCCAGCTTTACGTCCCAGGGAATCGGGGGCTGGGAGAGGGCCCGGATTTCCTCTGCCAGTCCCTCCGGAAGGAACCCCCTCCCATGGGCCTGATGATAGTCCAGTCCCCGCTGGATGGCGCTGCGGCACCAGGCGTCCAGGTCCACAAAGTCTTTGGAGCCCTGCCAGTCCGGCGGTCCAAACAGAATATCGTGCCGGGCCATACGCTTATACCTGCGCAGATTAGAAGCCAGCAGGTCATAGACGCTCTCCGCCGACAGACCGTTTAACTCCGGGTCGAAGAGCACTCCCTCCGGCATCTGCCCCACCTCCATATCCCGCAGCCACTGGTTGATGACATAGTCGCAGGCCACATTCCACAGCTCCGCGTCTCGCTTACCCAGCCGCTGTTCGTGACACAGCGCGGCGTGGAGGTATTCATGAGCCAGGACAAACCGCCACTCCTGTTCGGTCAGGCCGGCAGCAGGGTTGACGTAGATCTCCCGCATATGGACCGATATGGCTGCTATGGAGATATCCATCCGCCGGACGGCCAGCTGGTCATCCACCAGCCCGAAGCCGGAGGCCACGCCGCCCAACAGAGGATAACTGGCCAAAAACCACTCCTGCGCTCGCTGGATGGGACCCATTTTTTTATGTTCTCCCGGCTCGGTTCTGACGCCCCCGGCGTAATCCACCGCGGCGCGCAGAGCGTCCCTCAGGCTCTCGGCAAAGAGCTTTTGCCAATCCACAGCGCCCCTCCGCCAGTGTCGTGCCTCTCCTCGCCAGACCATGTCTCCCCGCCCCCCGCTCATGGTGGAGAACTCAAAATAGAAGGAATCTCTGTGTTCCTTCAGCCAGTAGTAAAGCTCCTCCTCCTCCCGGGCATTGGAGGGCACGGGGCCGGACAGCTCCCCGGAAGGCGCGCTGATGTGCAGGTCCGCCAGATACCGGGCCGTGACGCAATCGCAGGCTGCGTTCCAGAGAGGGTCCTGATCCCGGTCCTCACGGATATGCCCCAGGGCCAGGTGGAGCAGGCAGTGGGCCAGCACATAGGCCCACTCTCCGGGGAGAGCCCGGCGGTGGCTGTTGGCATAGATATGCCCGTCGGACGTCACCCAGGCCCAGTCCTCTTTCGCCATGGCATAGCTGTCGTCAAAGTGGGGCCTGGTCCCCTCCAGGAGAGGGCCCAGCACCGGATTCTGCTTCACTAAGCCCGCCCCGGCCTGAAAGGCTTCCTGGGCCGGGTTGGGCCGCTTCTGCCTGCCGCTCATCCGTTTCGCCTGTCGGCCAGGCGGGGCAGATCCCGGAACAGCTCCACCACAAACCAGTCGGGCAGCTCCTTCCCGTCCTCCGGGGTGACCGCCATCCTGGCGATCTCCAGGCTGATGTCCGCCAGCTCGGTGATTCGATCTTTGGCCTGTAAAACCAGGGCGCGGCTGTCGCTGCTGAGCCTGCCGCGCTCCGGGGGCAGCTCCTTTACCAGCCTGGCCCTGAGAGACTGGGCCAGGAAGTAGAGCACATCCCGCTCCTGCGGCCTGTCCGGCCAAGGCTGTTCTCCGGAGAGAATTTTTCCCAGAGCGTACTGACTGCGCACCTGCCGGATATAAGCCATAAACTGGGTGGCGTGCTGAGGGCTGAGACTCCCCACGGCCAGCACCCGCAGGGCGTCCTCGCTGATATCCGGTCCGTAACTGCGGATGGCGTCGCTGAGCATATGCCAGGACCGGGGAGTGGAGAAAGGCTCTTCGCTCTTGGGGGGCCTGGACCAGAGGTGGTCGGGGCGGCTGGTGATGTAATCATAGACATAGGGATGGATGCCGTTCCCGGCCGCCCACTCAAGCCACAGCCGGGGACTGGCGGTGAGCTCCACATGGAACATCCGGTTCACCAGTGCGGAGGACATAGGCCGGGTGATAGCGTTGTCCTGGGCCCTGTTACCCGCCCCCACCACGATGGATCCCTCCGGAAGGCAATACTCCCCGATGCGCCGTTCGTGGATGAGAGAATAAAAGGCCTTCTGGACCTCCGAGGTACAGGCGTTCAGTTCGTCCAGAAAAAGGACATAGGGCTCCGCCCGGGCGATGGTACGGGGCGGGCAGAACTGGCTGAAGCCGTCTCTGATCTGAGGGACGCCGATGATATCCTCCGGAGCCAGCTGACTGCCCAGGAGAGAGACGCACTCCAGCCCCAGAGAGTCGGCAAACTCCTGGACAATGGCCGACTTGCCGATGCCCGGCGCCCCCCAGATGAACACCGGGCGGATGAGCCCCACGTTTAACAGGACGTCCAGAAGCTGCTTATGGTTGACCGTAATCGTAAGATTCATTGAGATACCTCTGTTCCTTTGGCATAGTTTGACTAAGAGCGTATTTGCCGTGTCAAACGTATTATACCTTGAAATCTCCATTTACACAACCGGTCGGGCAGTTCTTTGCGCCTGTGAAAAAATCATTTTGTCCTTGTGCCGCCTCATACGGCCCGCACGCCAGACGGGGAGAGAAAAGCGCCGCTCTCCCCTGTGTCATTACAGATCCTGCCCGCGGATCACATGGCAGCTGATTTTCCAAAACACCAGAGACAGCACCAAACTGAGCGCCAGTCCCAGTCCGATCACCCAATACATCATTTCGTCCGTCACATGGTTCATATCGATCCAGTGCATTTTTACATTCAGAAAATACAGACCGAATACCAGAGCAAAAGGAACCATATATGTGACAGTCGTCATAATCCTGGCCTTTGCCATCCCGAATTTAAAGCACAGAAGGAGACTCAGCGAACTGGAAAACAGCGCCATAATCACACAGACACCGGTTGAAATCACACACTCTTCCAGAGAAATCTCCGTGATCATACTGAAAGGGATTCCTAAGAGCAGGGTGATTCCCATGCTAAATGCTGACAGCACATACAAAAGGATATATTTCACCGTGACCAGACTCTCCCGCCGTACCGGCAGCGTCATCGCATAACAGTTCCAGGCGCATGCTTCGTCATAGCTTAATGTGATGATGAGCAGATTCGTAATCGTTATCGTCAGCATCATTCCCACATAGGCGATGTTTTTCAGGGCCAGCCCCATTGCCACGAACAAAGCCACGGTAAAAAGCTGTGTTTTTACATTATTTTTCAGTATGGTGATTTCTTTGACCAGCAATCCTCTCATGATCTCCCTCCCTTCACGGTATACAGCATGATCTCCTCGATGCTGGCCGCATCCACGGACAGATCCGGATACAAACGCTTTACTTCCCGGCGGTCCTTCACCAGGGCGTCACAGCCGAACTGGTTGTCACGCCAGCCCACCACCATTCGTCCCGGCAGACGCCGTATCTTCTCCCTGGTCCCATGAACCACGCCGTAATTCTCCCGCAGGTAATCCTTCTCCTCCTCAAAGCAGATCCGTCCCTCATGGATAAACACGATGTAGTCGGCCGCCTTTTCCAGGTCGCTTATAATATGGGATGAGATCAAAATGCTGTGATCCTCTTTCTGGATAAACTCCAGAAAAAGATCCAGAATCTCATCCCGGATCATGGGATCCAGACCGCTGGTGCATTCGTCCAGAAGCAGCAGTCTGGCGCCGTGGGAAAGAGCCACAGCCAGGGACAGCTTCATCCTCATACCCCGGGAAAAATCCTTATATTTCTTATCTTCTGACAGACGAAAACGCTTCAGATATCCGGCATAGGCCTCCCGGTCCCACTGGGTGTACAGCTTCTCCATCATCCGGGCCACCTGTTTCGCTGTCATGATATCCGGAATATGTCCCGTATCGAAGACAGCTCCGATCTGTTCCTTCCATCGGGGATCCTCTCTGTCCTTCCTCGACAGCCCCAGCACCTCAATCTCGCCCTGTTCTAGATGAATCAGGTCCAGAATCGCCCGGATCGTCGTACTCTTACCGGCGCCGTTCTCTCCCACAAAGCCCACGATGCTCCCCTCCGGCACCTGAAAGCTGACGTGATCCAGCGTAAAATCCTTATAGTGTTTCGTAACATCTTTTATAACAATGGCATTGTTCATAAATTATCCTCCCAAAGCGTATCCACAATCTCCAGGAATTCTCCTTTCGACAGTCTGACTGCTTTTGCACGGTCTACCGCCGCCAGCAGCCTCTGCTCGATCTCCCGCAGGCCCTCCTCCCGCAGAATCTCCGAGCCCACGTCTGCCACAAAGCTCCCCTTTCCCACCACATTGGTGATAAAACCGTCCCTGGCCAGCTCCTCATATGCCCGCTTCGTCGTGATGACGCTGATGCGCAGCTCCTGCGCCAGAAAACGCATGGAGGGGAGAGGATCGCCGGCGTGCAGATCCCCGTCCATGATCATCTGTCTGATCTGTGTCACAATCTGTTCATAAATAGGTTTTCCACTGGAATTACTGATTATAATATTCACGCGCGATTTCCTTCCTGATAGTAAAAGCCTTTGTCCTGTCCGGACCGGTTCCCGGCAGAGCTTCGATTCCATATACGCCAGAGCCTCTCTGTGCCGTCGCATCAAAGGGAATATTGTATATATTATCTATATACAATATATCATCATATATACACACTGTCAAGAATAAAATCAAATCTTCTTTCTCCCGGCATTTTTTACAAGGAATCCTTCTATTGTTGAATTCGGAAATCTGTGATACACTTAACACAGCAGTTTGAAAAACAAAAGGGAGGATACTATGAACAACGAGACAAAAGAAGTGGTCCTGACTTTTCTCAAGGGCCGCGAATACCTGTTTTCCCTGCTTCACACCGTTCTGGGCGCAGAACCCACGAAGGACATGCTCAGAGCCGCCGGCAGCGAGGACAGTCTGGCCGTCATCCGTCTGTTTGACAGTGAGGATTCCTGTGCGGCCAAAGACTTGGCTCAGGCCCTGAGAGAATGCCGCGATGTGGATGAAGACCGGCTGGACCGCATGAAAATGGAATATACACGCCTGTTTCTCGGACCGGAAGAGCTGATCGCCGCTCCGTGGGAATCTGTCTATACCTCCACGGAACGGGCCCTGTTTCAGAAATCCACGCTGGCTGTGCGCGACTGGTATCGCAAGTATAATTATTTGCCTGCCGGATATCCCAGGGTCGCCGACGACCATATCAGTCTGATGATGCATTTCCTTTCTCTGACTACCGGAAAAGCCGTCGCCGCTCTCACACAAGAACGCACTGCGGAATGCGGCGATATTCTCAACGGGCAGCGCCTTTTCGAGGAAAAGCATCTCCTGAACTGGGTTTCCCGCTATGCCGGCGACATGCAGGATTCCAAAACCTGTGAATTCTATCCCCGCTTTGTCAGAGCTGTGGCGGATTTTCTGGATTTTGACCATTCCTTTATCAACGAATTACTGGAGCATATGACATCATGATCTTTGGAAACCTGATACTGAACCATGTGGTCAGCCAGGCTCTGGCCGAAAAACATCCCACCAGGGATTACGATCACTGTATCAACCGGCGCCAGGTCAAAAATCCTTGTCTGGTCTGTGCCGAAATCTGCCCACAGAAGGTCTACTTCGGTCCAGGCAGCCAAAAAACCCGTTTTTCCCAGTGCTCCAACTGTAATCTCTGTGTGACTGCCTGCCCTTCCCGCTGCATCGCCTCCTCGGCCAGCAATGTCTCAGCTTACTTAAAGCTGCTTCGCATTCCAGAGGAAACCATCTATATCGCCTCCGACGGCTATGAGGGCGACGCCCATCTGCGGACCGGCTGTTTTGCCACTCTGTCCTGGGAATATCTGGCCTATCTGGGGCTGGAGAAAAAGGTCGTCTTTCTGACGGATTCCATGCCGGAGCCGGAACCGGATGCCGGACAGATCTGGCAGGATACCCTTACAAGGCTTTGCCTTTTTTTCGGGGAAGAGGAGTACCAGAAACGCTTCTCCTTCTCCCCGGACCCCCATCACGCGGACCGGCAGGAAATCAGCCGACGGGAGCTGTTTCAGAAGGCCGGAGAGGAGATCCGCAGTCATATCTCTTCCTTCGCACCGTCCAAAGGCATGATGGACGGACTGCTGTACCGCCATCTGTTAAAATCCCTTCTGGCCCACAGGGAGGAGCAGGCGCCCTTTGGCTGGGTTATTCCCATGATCTCCTCCTCCTGCAAAGGCTGCGGCGTCTGTACCCGCCTCTGTCCTCAGCAGGCACTGACAGTAAAGAAGGAGGAGAACGGTTTCCAGGTCATCCTCTATCCCTTCCGCTGCAGCACCTGCCGCCTGTGCCAGAAATCCTGTATCCATCATGCCATCGAAGATTTCGGTGTAACGCGGCTTACCAGCTTGCAGCCTCTGCTCCTTTTTCAGAATGGTCATGAAAAAGAGAATCCGTAAACGGTACATTCTATAATATTCTGTACCATTTCTCCCCAGATGACGCGGTTTTGTCCGTTGACCATCCGGGGATTTTTTTGTATTCTTATGGGGGCGTATCTGTGCATTTTATCACATACTGTTGCAGATTACAGGTACGGATCGCGCCGGTGAAAAACAATTTCACAAAAACAACGAAAGGAAGGAACATGAATATGGGACTGATTAACAAGGTATTGACTTCCAAGATCAGCCGCCGGGACTTTTTGAAAAGTTCCGCCGCTATCGGCGCCGCCGGTATGGCTCTGGCTGTAAGCGGCTGCAATACGGCCAGCAATGACCTGGAAGAAACCGGGACCACAGTACCGAACGAGACCACGGCGGCTGCCACCACTCAGGCTGCCACAGAAGCAACCACAGAGGCGGCCGCAGATCCTGTCGCTCCCGTGGATGACGGCGGAAAATGGGTAGCCGCCGCCTGCTGGCATAACTGCGGAGGCAAATGTCTGGTAAAGGCATATGTAAAAGACGGCGTCATCATGCGTCAGAAGACCGACGACATCTATTCTGACGACGAGGTCAACCGTCAGCAGCGCGCCTGCCTGCGCGGATATTCTCAGCAGTATCAGGCCCGCGGTCTGGACCGTCTGAAATACCCGATGAAGCGCAAGAACTGGACCCCCGGCGATCCCCACGGCGAGCTGCGCGGCATCGACGAGTGGGAGCGCATCTCCTGGGATGAGGCGGCACAGTACATACATGACGAGCTGGAGCGCATCAGTACCACATACGGCGACAATGCCATACTGGTCAATGGAGGCGAGCCCACCGCTCTGTTAAACAAGCTGAATATCAACTATCTGACATCCTGGACCACTTCCTCCTGGGGCTGCTGGTATGCCCCCGGCGTGCTGGGCTGGGGCGACGGCTGCAACGACTACTCTGTCAATAACGACCGTCTCGACATGCTGAACTGCCAGTACTGCGTCGCCTTCGGCTACAATCCCGCCTGGGCGGCTCTGGGCAACGCTACCAACTATGCCAAGGCATGGAAGGATGCCGGCTGTCAGTTTATCATCTTTGATCCGATTTATACCGATACTTCTTCCATTCTGGATGCAAAATGGGTTCCGATTCGTCCCGGCACAGATCTGGCCGCCATGCTGGGTATGGCCTATGTGATGCTGGAGGAGGATGAGGAGAAGAAGCTTATCGACTGGGATTTCCTGGATCGCTGCTGCGTAGGCCAGGATGCCGACCATATGCCGGACAATGCCCGGATCAATGAGAATTTCTTCGATTATCTGCGCGGCGAATACGACGGCACCCCCAAGACGCCGGAGTGGGCCAGCGAAATCTGCGGCGTAGACGCGGATACGCTGCGGGAAGTGGCTCGCATCTTAAGCAAGGATAATAACTGTGCCATCCTCTCCAGCTGGGCCAGCGCCCGCAACTATAACGCCGATCAGGTTCCTCAGATGGCCATCTGCCTGGCAGCCATGGGCGGCCACATCGGTAAGAGCGGCAACTGTGTCGGACCTACGGCCTGGAACCACACCAACAACTTCGGTCCCCGCCTGGTCAAAGTGGGCAGCAACGGAGGCGCCGGCGCCGCCACCTCCGGCACAGGCACAGGCAGCTATGTGGGCGATAACCAGATGTGGAACGCCGTCATGGGCGAGCCCTATAATCCCACCAGCATCTGGACGACTCTAAATGGCTACGGCGTTGCCTGGAAGAGCGTCATTGAAAACTTTGATCTGACTAAGAAAATCGAAAATACCACTGCCAATGTCAAGATGATCTGGAATGCCGGTAAGGCAAAGCTGACTACCTGCGAAGGCGCAAAGAAGGGTATCGAGGCTCACCGTGCCGTGGAGTTCGTGGTGGGGCAGGGTCATTTCCTGACCGCCAGCAACAAGTATGCCGATATCGTTCTGCCCATCACCACCAACTGGGAGCGTGAAGGCAGCTATGTATGGGAAGGCTATATGAACCGTGATATCGTCCTGATTAGCCGCCAGGTGGTGGACCCTTATTTTGAGTCCCTCAGCGATGTGGAAGCCTGCATTAAGATCGGCGAAAAGTTCGGCCTCACCCAGGACGACTTCTTCACCGTAAGCCCGACACAGCGTCTGTTCAATGAGGTGGCCACCTCCACCGTCATCAAGGAAAACGGTGTGGACTGGGAGAATCTGTGCTCCATCACTCAGGAAGATATCGACGAGTGGGGCGTGGAAGGCGCTCCTCAGGAGGGTCGTATCCCGATCAAGCAGTTCATGGAAGACGGTATGTACCGTGTAGAGCGCAAGGTGGGTGATAATTTCGGCTATATCGACAAGGAAGAGTTCCGCAAGGATCCCGAGGCGAATCCCATTGCCTCCGCCACCGGCAAGGTGGAGTTCTATTCCCAGATGTGGGCGGATATCATCAACTCCCAGGGGTATTCCGAGGACGAATATTCCCCGCTGCCCAAATACCGGCCTGCCACCCAGGGCTATGAGAGCACCTTTGTGGACAATACCATCGGCAAAGAGAAGAGCCAGTATCCTCTGCAGTGCATCAACCCGCACTACCAGAGACGTTCTCACTCCATCTTTGACAATATCCCCTGGCTGCGGGAAGCCTGTGCCAATCCGTTCTATATCTCCAAGCAGGACGCTGCGGACCGCGGAATCAAGGATGGCGACACAGTGAAGATCTCCTCCCAGTACGGCGAGACGCTGCGTCAGGCCTATGTGACGGCGCGCATGACTCCCGGTGTCGTGGGCCTGCCTCACGGCGCATGGGTAAGAGTAGACGAAGCCACCGGCATCGACCAGTCCGGCAGTGAGAACTATATCACCGGAAACGTGGCCACCGGCATGGGTGTGGATGGCTATAACTCTCTGACGGTACAGGTGGAGAAGTGGGATGGCACACCGATCCCCAAAGATGTGGATGTCCCTCAGACGATTTTGTTTGACTAAGAGGAGGAACTGAAAATGGCACAATATGGATTCTATTTTGATCAGACGGTATGCGCAGGCTGTCACACCTGCCAGATCGCCTGCAAGGATAAAAACCGGTTGGAAATCGGCTATCTGTTCCGCACGGTCCATACCTATGAAACCGGCGACTTCCCCGCTCCGGGGATCTATCACCTGGCTGCCAGCTGCAACCACTGCGATAACCCGGCCTGCGTGAGCATCTGCCCCACCGGACGCACGGTCAAGGATGAGGCCACCGGTATCGTATACCACGATCCCAATGTGGAGTGTCTGGGCGATGCCTGTAAGGCCTGCGTCACGGCATGTCCTTATGTCCATCCCGTCTATGTGGAAGCGGAAAATAAGGTGATGAAATGTGATATGTGTAAGGATCTCATCGACAAGGGCGAGGCCCCGGCCTGTGTCTCCAGCTGTATGATGCGTGCTCTGAAATTCGGTCCCATCGACGAGCTGAAGGCTCAGTACGGAGCCGATCTGGTCACAGAGCTTCCCTGCTTCCCCGACGGAGGCACCGGCTCTAATTTCCTGATTAAGGCCAGAGCCTGCGCTAAGGACGCTTCTTTCGAGGAGAAGGAATCCTGATTCACCGGCACTGTCTTTGATTCATACAAAAGCGGATCCGCTGCGGCTCATAAGGTCACAGCGGATCCGTTTTATCGTTTTTATCCTCTCGGTGTCTTCAACGCCGACTCCTGCGTCTGCTTTCGTTCCGGCCTCACATAGCGAAACATATTGGCAAAGCTGTGGCGTATGAGCCTGGTCAAAGCCGTCACGCCTTCCTCCTGCGTAATCCCTTCTGCCTCAAGCCAGGCATCTATGAGCCCCATAAAAAAATTCCGTATGATCTCCAGATAAAATTTTCGCGGAACCGTACCGCCATCCTCCAGCACATGAATCTCCTTCAGACGGTTTAAGACGACCTGATCCGCCATGGCGATCGCTGTCTCTGAGGTATCCGACGTAATTAGTACCAGGATCTTCTCCTCGCTTCTCTCCAATGTCTCGAGAAAACGGCGCACATCCGACCGCAGATGCTCCTCATCCAGGATTTCATCCGGGGTCCCTTTCTCATACATAAAGCATCCAAACAGCTCATCAAACATATCGTAGAGCAGCTCATGCAGGAGCTCATCCTTATTCTGGTAGTGGGCGTAAAACGTCTTGCGGTTGACGCCAGCCTCTCCTGCCAGCATCGTCACCGTAATGGCTCCGTACGGCGTAGTTTTCATCAGCTGTAGCAGAGCGTTTCTCATATCCCGTCGGGAACGGGAAATCCTTTGTTGTTTCATCTGGCTGTCGTCCCTCTCTGTACGATAATTCCGTATTCATCATTAATCATACAGGTAAGTCTGCCTTTTGTCAATCCGTCTCAGAGAAGGTCGTTCCCCTTGCCTCACAGAAGATAATTCACTGCTATGACCGCCGCTCCCAGGATGACCAGTACGACGCCTGTGGCCCGGTTCAGAGTGACTGCGCTGGCCTTATTAGCAAAACGGGCCGCGATCCTGGCCCATAAAAGTGTGGACAAAACGCAGCCAATCAGAATCTGCCAGTCCGGCGAACCGCCGATAGCAAAATGGCTCACCGCACCGGTGAAGGCTGTGAATGTCATAATAAAGACGCTGGTTCCCACCGCTGTCTTTAACTCATATCCCAGAACACTGGTCAGGATCAAAAGCATCATCATCCCGCCGCCGGCGCCGATAAAACCGCAGATAAAGCCAATGAAAATCCCGCAGATGACGGACTGGGCAAATCTCTTTTTCAGGCTAACCCCTTCCATGGCCTCTCTGGTCGTCATCACAGGCTTTACGATAAACTTCACCCCTAAAAGAAATGTCATAAAGACGGAGAAGCTTCCCATCGTCGCGCCGGGAATCAGGCTGGAAATCCAGCTCCCCACCAGAGTAAAGCACAGCACTGAGACCATCATGACCAGCCCGTTTCGGATATCCAGATTTTTATTTTTTCCATAAGTATAGGCACTTACTGCGCTGGCCAGCACATCGCTGGCCAAAGCGATTCCCACCGCCTCATAGGGTTCCATATGTAAAAAGGTAATCAGCATGGGACTGATCACCGCCGCTGCGCTCATTCCGGCAAAGCCTGTACCCAGCCCGGCTCCAATCCCTGCCACAAAACAGATCAAAAGCTCATACATCGCCTATTCCTCCCAAAGTATCTCACGGACATTTCCCGCCATTTTTTCAAAAGATCGCTCCATGGCTTCCCTGTCCTCCAAAGAAATGCCCCGGAATGCAACTGTAAAAAAGCGCCTCTGCGCCAGACGCCCTGCTTCTACTGCCGCCTCTGCATCGGCTTTTAATTTCAGATGAACCGTCCGCCGGTTCCCGGACCGGTGATTTCTCTCCAGATAGCCCCGCTTCTCCAGGCCGGCCACAGAGGTGGAGACGTGAGATTTGCTCAGCCCACGCAGCTCCACGATATCGCTGGCCGTGTCAAACTCAGGATTATTAGCCAGAAATAAGAGCACGTCCAGCTCCATCCTGGTCATACCAAATTTTATGCAGACCGATTCCAGTGACCGGTTATACAGCTGCCTCATCAGCCCCACCGTGTCAAAGAAACCGGCCCGCATTTTTTGTTCCGCATTTGTCAAGTTTTCCATTTTACTCCTGTCCCTTGTCCTGTGTATTTCGCTCCTCTCAGAGCCCGCATTTTATTGTTCTTTTTCGCACTGTTCTTTTTAGAACATTATATCACTTCTCTCCGGATTGTCAACATCAATATTGCAGATAAAATATCGGCTATGAGTACCCTCCGTGGACAGGGGCGCATTTCATTTTGAAAGAAAAACCTCCGGCGGGCCGCTCTCACCCCCGGCAGCACCCCATCATTCTTCTCATCTCTCCGATTCCTCTTCTCTGTGACCGGATGATTCTCTCCAAAATCGGAACAAGCTCCGGGCAAAGTTCAAATTTCAGCGCATTCTCCGCCATCCGGACCGCTCCCTCATGATGTGGAATCATTTCCTTCATAAAATCATGGTCAATGCAGTTACACTCACAGACCCGCCCCATCTCCATAAACATGGTATCCATAATCTGATCCACCCGGCGACGGTACAGGCACTGTTCCTGTTCGCTGTTGCACAGCTGTGAACAACACGCCATGGCGGCCTGCATCTGTTCGATCCCCCGCATCTGCTCCTCAATGATATTCTCCGCCATATTCTGAAGAGAAACATTGGTCGTGTACTGGAGCAAATTCTGTGACATCTCAATGGCGGCACGGTGATGGGGAATCATCTGTATGATGAAGTCATAGGAGATGCTTTCCGTCCACTCCACGCCTGTCATCGCCACTGTCATCTCATCCAAAATACAGTAAAACCGGTCCAGATATCGTTTGGTATTGTCGCTGAGTCTGCATGAATGGTTCATTAACTATTCCATCCTTTTTCTCATTACAACATTATATGAAGCGCCGCCCTTTTTTGTGATCTTTTTTCCATTTCCTCCCGGACAGGCCCTCTGTATCAAAGTGCGCTGTCCTGCCATATATTATAGAAAACTCCTGGGAAACCATCATGCAGACTATCTATCAGAATGCCCTGTCAGATACTATGTATTACCGGAATTTTCCGGTTCTCTCGTACCTGATCGAATACCCTTCTTTTACTACTACCTGCTCCGTATCCGCCGCCGATCAGATTAACGAAGTCTACGCATATGCCGCTGCCTCCGCCGAAAATCACTGCCGGACCGTACTCTATGTACAGGCTGCCGGACAGGTCAAATATATTCCGCCCAACGGGCCGGGTCCTGTCCGGGAGTATGAATGGACCAGTCGCTATTATGTCACCTACAATCAGGGCTGTTTCACCAGCCTCTACACGGATCAGTACTGTTATATGGGAGGCGCCCACGGAAATACCATACGTACCTCCGATACCTGGGATTTCGAAACCGGCCGCAGGGTCACTCTGTCGGACATATTCTCTTCTGACTATCTGTCTCCTCTCATACGCAACGACCTCTTTGAAAGGATAGAAAAACAGATTCAGGAGCGGCTGGAAAAAGAGCCCGGCTCCTATTTTAAGGACTACCCCTCTCTCTTACGAGAACACTTCCGCCCGGAAAGCTTTTACCTGACGCCGGATGGCCTTACCCTCTACTATCAACAGTACGATGTGGCCCCCTATGCCACAGGATTTCCGGAATTTTTCTTTCCCAGGTCAGAGCTTGCCGAAATAGCCCCTCTGACAGACTGTTGGAGCTAGCGGAAAACATTACCAATAATATCCTCCCAGAGTCAGAGAGGCTTCCTGCGAAAGCTCACCCAGGGCCTCAAAGCGATATCCCATCTCTTCCCATTTGGTCAGGAGCTCATCCAGGATCTGAGCATTGGTGGCTGAGGTACTGTGCAGCAGAACGATGGCGCCGGGGTGGATCCGGCTCAGCAGCTTTTCAAATGCCTCCTCCTTAGAGGGCTGGTCATCCTCATACCAGTCCACATAGGCCAGGCTCCAGAAAAAGGTCTGGTATCCCATGCCATCGGCCATTTTCAGGTTATTTTCGCTGTATTTTCCCTGGGGAGGACGATAGTACCTCGCCATCTCTTCTCCGGTGATCTTCTCATACAGCTCCTCTAACTCCCGCAGCTCCGCCTCAAAGGCCGCCTGATCCGAGATACTGCCCATATCGGGATGGTGATAGGTATGATTGCCCACCGTATGTCCTTCCTCCACCATTCGCTTTACCAGGTCCGGGCTGGTCTCCAGATAATTCCCCACCAGGAAAAAAGTCGCCGGCACACTGTGCTTTTTCAAAGCATCCAGTATCGCCGGCGTATTTCCATTCTCGTAGCCTGCATCAAAGGTCAGGTAAATCACCTTCTCCTCCGTGGGAGCCACATACCATGCATTGTATTTTTCCAGCTCCTCCGCGCTGACATTGCCGGAGGGCTTTGTTCCTTCCGGGCCAAACCCCAGGCCCCAGTTCTCAGAATTTAAGATATTGCCGGATATGTCTCCGGCGTAGTACCTCTCCACATCCATCGACGCATCGACGGCTGCCGTCTCCTTCGTCCCATTGCCATGACGCGCCACGGACCACACTCCGGCCATCGTCCCCAGAAGATACATGAAGGCAAACAAAGTCAATGTCCCTGCTGCCTTTTGGATTCGTTTTTTCATAAAATCCCTGTTCCCATTTTCTCTCAGTCTCAGTATATTGGAACAAAGGGGATTTCATTCCTATTTCTGCTTCCGTCCGGCAGATGTGCTGACCTGGAGAAGCTTGTCGCGCAGCTCTCCCTCGATACGTCCCAGCTCGGCCTCCGCCTCCCGACGCTTCTCACGCCCTTCGTCCTGGATCCGCATCACCTCATCCAGAGTAGAGATCAGGGACTGGTTCGTGTGCTGCAGTGTCTCAATATCCACGACGCCCCGCTCGGATTCCTTCGCTGTCTCAATGGTAGCCGTCTTCAGAACATCCGCGTTTTTCTTCAGAAGCTCATTGGTCAGATCCGTCACCTCGCGCTGCGCCTTGGCAGCTTCCGCCGAATGGGAGACTCCCAGCGCCAGCACCATCTGACTCTTCCACAGGGGGATCGTATTCACCAGAGTGGACTGAATCTTCTCCGAAATCATAGTATCGTTATTCTGAACCAGGCGGATCTGCGGCGCCATCTGAATCGAGATCATCCGCGTCAGCTCCAGATCATGCAGCTTCTTCTCAAAACGGTTTATCATCGACAGCATGTCATTGACCGCCTGGGCATCCTCCGGCAGTCCGCTCATGGCCGCCTTCTTTTCCAGAGCCGGAAGCTCCTCCTCCTGAGCCTTTCTAAGACGCTTCTTACCCGCCAGAATATACATGGACAACTCTTTAAAATAGGTTTTATTGAGCTCGTACAGCTTGTCCAGCATGGCCACATCCTTCAGAAGCGTCACCTGATGGTCTTCCAGCACATGGACGATCTGCGTCACATTGGTCTCCGCCTTGGCGTATTTGGCCTTCATGGCTTCGATCTTATTGGAGCCTTTCTTAAAGATTCCGAAAAAGCCCTTCTCTTCCTCCTCGTCAAAGCTGCGAAGCTCCGACACCACCCGGCTGAGCGCCTCTCCGATCTCTCCCAGATCTCTGGTCTTCACATGGCTCAGTGTGTTCTCCGAGAAATCGGCCATCTTCTTCTGCGCCCCGGCTCCGTACTGGAGAATCAGATTGCTGTTATTTAACTCGATCTGGCTGGCAAAATCATCCACCATTTTTCGCTCTTCCACCGAAAGGCTGCTCTCGTCAAAGACGACCTGTTCCATCTTCTTCGGCTCTTCATTCACCGCCACCGGCGCCTTCTCTTCCTCCGTAAAAGGGGTAAAGGTCAGTGTCGGCGTCCCTGTCTGCATTTCTTTCCACTCGTCCATCCTGTGCTTCTCCTCTGCTTTATTCTAAGTTTCTGTCCCAAAATCGGCAGCTACACGCCCATTTTCAGGGCGGCTTCCTCCGATTTCTCAGCCGGTTCTCCTCCTGAGATAGCGCCATCCTGCATATACTCGGCGCCGGTCTCCGTGGCTGCCTTCCATGCCTCCTCCGTCAGCCCCTCCTGGGCTAACAGCGTCTGCAATACCGATATGTCCGCCGAGACATCCATAGCCGTCTCGGCAAAGAGACTGTCAAACAGCTTTTCAAAAGCCTGATTAATCGTATCTAAAGACGCCTCGATCTCTGTCTTGGCCGTATTGATATTCTCTCCGGCAATGGGCTGTGCGTCGAACTCCCGGTATGTCTCCACCAGCTTCAATGTGGTGGGGAGATAATACTCCTGAAAACGGCGCAGCTCCGACAGCTTATCCGGAGACTTCTGTATCTGTGCATAGATACGGCTCACCGATTTCTCCAGCCGCGTCAGCTTCTTCGATATCTCCACGCCGGGAATCGCCTCGTTGGCCCGGCGGATCTTCGCCAGATACTCCCGCCCCAGCTCCATGGTCTCTCTCAGCTGACGCTCTTCTCTGGTCTCTTCTTTCCTGGTCTGGCTTCTCTGCTCCACTTCCCGCTGCATGGTCTCATATTCGGCATAGGTGTCGTGATCCAGAATGAACAGGTTCTGCTGTTCGCTGATATGTCCCTGAGGAAACATTCTCAGTTCGATCATCTTCTTTAAATCTTTGCGGACAAACTTCTCTGATTTACGCACGGCCGCCGCCAGCTCACTGATCTTTACATAATTCTGCTCGCCGATCACACTCACGTAGGTGCGGAAGCGCTCCACCCGTCCCCGCGCTCTGGCTCCCGCCGAGAGCAGGGCGATGCCGCCTCCCCCCACAGGCATGACCGCCGAAAGAAGGATAATCAAAAGACCTATAAAAGGCAGATCTCCGGTCAGCGATATCGTTCCAAACAACAGGGCCAGCAGTATGCCTGTGCTGAGAAACACACTGCCAAAGACCGTGCACAGCACACCGGACACCGTACCTTTCGGGCGTCTGGCGATGATATCTGCCCGGCGTCTGAGTGTCTGCCGGATATGCTCCCGCTCTGCCCTGGCGCGAAGATGAACCGTCTCACGGGCCGATACGCCCTCACTGCGGGTATGCTCCACCGTTCCCGCCATATGAGCCCTGCCGGCTGATTCCATCCGGCGGCGTACCTCCTCAGCCCTGCGGCGGCCTGCCTCCATCTGACGGCGGGCCGTTTCTCTGACCCTGGCCGGGCCGTCCATCTGCCTGCACCCTGCACTCTGCGCTGCCCCGCGCTCCTGCCTGCGCCTGTCCGCCCCATCCGGATTTCTGTGGCCGTCTCCTCCGAATGACTCCACGCCTGACTGAAAGGCACTGCGAATTTCATCCAGCGCTTCATTAACCGAATCCCGGATCTGGTGATTCAGATCGGCAAAGTCATTGCTGTTGATCGCATCCTGAACCGCTGTACGGATTTCCTTGCCTATATCGTTTATTTCTTTTTTATCCATGATGTCCCGCCGTCTCCTGATCCTGTTCTGACAACCGCCCTCTGACTAAAAGGCCCGAACCGTGAGGGCCAATCCTGCCTGGCCCGCTATATTGTAATCAGTATACCACGCTTTTTTCCGCCTTGCTATCCTTTTCTTCCGTATACAAAAAATCTTAAGATTCCTTTCATCTTTTTACTTTTTTCCGTGATTTGCCCCGGGCCTTCCCCGGCATTTTCTCCGGCGCTTTCGTCCGGCGGCGGTTCTGCAGGCCGAAGCAGGCATCGCATACGCCGAAGGCCACATTCCAGGGCAGGGTCCTGCCGCAGATCCGGCAGCGCTTCCGGTAATTTTGCAGGTCCTTCGCGATGGCACTGTCGATGGCTGCTGCCAGGCGGTCCTTTTCCATGGCCACCCGCTCCTCATCGCAGGGCATTCCGAAACGATGACACATCTGGTAGTACAAGTCCAGCTGCCTGCATGCCAGTTCCATCTCCAGAAGCCCTTCCACCTCGCAATCCGGGAACAAGAGCAGCTCTTCCCCGGCCAGATAACGCCGGCATGACTCCAGCCACTGCTCCACCAGCTCCCGGCTCTCGATATCAAAACCCACGGTAATCATCCGGTACAGCGTCTCATTGGCTTCCCGCCCCGTGATATCCACTCCTGCTCCCCGCAGCGCCTTTAACAGCGTCAGAGGCTCTTCCGTATCCATCTTGCTGTACTTGTCAGGCACCTGAGCCAGGGACCACATGCGGATCAGATCCTCAAGGGCATAATCCGCATCCAGAAGGGCCTCCGAGAAATTCAGCCGGGCCTGGGTGATCGTCTCCACCTCTGTCTCCAGATTATTCCGGATCACCTCGTTTTGCTTGATACAGGTCACAAATCCTTCCTCGTACATTCCCAGACGTCCGGCCCGGCCTGCGATCTGCCTGGTCTGTGCCGGTTCCAGGAGCCGCCTTTCTTTGCCGTCGAATTTGACGATATCCATAAAGACGATACGCCGGATCGGCAGATTCATCCCCATCCCCACGGCGTCCGTGGTCACCAGAACCCTGGACTCTCCGTCCAGAAAGCGCCGCACCTGACGCTTTCTGGCAGCGTAGGGCAGAGCTCCGTAGATGACGCTGGCCTGGATCCCGGCCCTCGTAAGCTCTGCTGCCACCGACAGCACGGTCTTGCGGGAAAATACCACCAGCGCATCGCCGTCCTCGATATCCTGCGGAAAACGATAGGGCCTGTCCTGATACGTCAGAGGAATCCGGCGGCGGTGGCGGACGATCTCCCAGCTGTCCTTGCAGTCGGCGATCAGCGCCCGCACGATGTGCTCTGCTTCCGGCGCCATACATACATGGATCCGTTGTGCCCGCACGCCCAGTATGGCTCTGGTCCAGGACGCCCCCCGCTGAGGATCCGTAATCATCTGACACTCATCAATGACTGCCACCTCATAGGCACGGTTTACATCCAGCTTCTCCACCGTGGCCGACAGCACCGTGGCTGAATGCCGGATATCCTCCTCCTCACCGGTCAGAAGAGAGCAAAATATCCCCTCTTCCATCATCCGCTCCTGCACCTCCATGGCCAGAAGCCGTAACGGCGCCAGATAGACTCCGCTCTCCGCCCGCTTCAGATCCTGCAGGGCATCGTAGGTCTTGCCGGTATTGGTAGCGCCCACATGCAGGATAAAGTGACGTTTCATCTCCCTGGCCAGCGGATACTCCGTGGCCGGAGCTGCCGGGATCGCCTCTTTCACCCGGGCCAGAATCTGCATTTCTATGTAGCGGGTGCGGTACGCCTTCACCGGCGGCAGGGTGATAATCTCTCTCCTGCCGTGATAAAAGTATTGAAACAGCTCTTCTAAAGGCGGCCTGTCCTCCTCGCCGGCCTGCTCATAAGCCCGATACCGGATCTCGGCCAGCCGGTCACACACGCCCAGCACCTGCGGGAGCGCCATGACCGCCTGCGCTTCGTAAAGATGCTTCTGTTTACAGTCCTTTAACACAGGCACCAGATGCATCAGCTCCGATACCAGCGTCTCATCCTTGATTTTTTTCTGTCTGCCATGGCGCAGTACCACCTGAATCTTCTGCTGTAAGCCGGACAAATCGTCGCGGCAGGTCCTGGGCGGCAGCTCCATCAGTATCTTCTGGTAAAGTTTGGATAGCTCCTGCTTTGTCATCATCCGCAATTTGCCGCCTTATAAATTTCGTAAATATCTTCCACGTCCAGCACTTTAAACGTGCCGACCTTGCGCGTCCTCTGATAGGTACATCCCAGGGCCATTTCTCTGAGCGCCTCCTCCGGCTGAACTCCGATCCCCAGTGACACGAAGTTCACAGGCATCCCGATGGAGGTGAAATACTCTTCTGTGGCATGGATCCCGGCTATGGCCGCCGACTCCTCGCTGGAGCCCCGAAGGCCCCATACGTTGGCCGCAAAACGGGCAAAACGGTTTACATCCGTCTTATAGACATATCTCGCCCAGGAACCCCAGATGGCCGACAGGCTGGCCCCATGGGCCACGTCAAAGCGGGCGGACAGCTCATGTCCCAGCTGATGAGGAGCGAAATCCTTCTTTCCTCCCAGCCCTGTCAGACCATTGTGCGACAGACTGCCGCACCACATCAGCTCGCTCATGGCGGTATAGTCATGGCTGTTCTTCACCGCCGTCAGACCATTGTGGATCGTGGTGCGAAGCAGCGCCTCCGCGATCTCATCGGTGAGCTGGTTCGTGGTATCAGGATTAAAATACCGGTCCATGGTATGCATCATGATATCCGCCACCCCGCAGGCCACCTGGTAGGACGGCAGCGTATAGGTCAGCTCCGGATTCAGTACGGCAAATACGGGCCGGTTAAAGGATGTACCCAGCCCTCTCTTCACACCGCTCTCCATATCGGTGAGCACTGCCGAATCGCTCATCTCACTGCCGGAGGCGGAGATCGTCAGTACCACTCCCACCGGCAGGCTCTTTGTCACGGTCTCCTCCCGCGTCCAGAACTTCCAGATATCGGTATCCGGATTCGCGGCTCCGATGGCAATAGCCTTGCAGGTGTCAATGACGCTGCCTCCGCCCACTGCCAGAATAAAATCTGCTTCCTTTTCCCGTGCACGCTTTGCTCCCTCCCTGGCAAACTCCAGATAGGGATTCGGATGCACTCCGCCCATGGCCTCCCAGGCCAGTCCCGCTTCCGAAAGCTGTGTCTCCAGCTTTTCGATCAGCCCGCTTCGCACGGCGCTGCCTCCGCCATAGACTATGAGAACCCGGGACCCTCCGTATTTTTGTATCAGAGAAGCCGTCAGCGTCTCCGAATCTCTGCCAAATACAACTTCTGTTGGAATATGATAGGTAAAGCTGTTCATAAAATGAATCCTCCTTATGTATCGTCACGGCCCGGAATACCGGGGAGTGCCTTCGTAGTATTGAGAGGCATTTAAGGGAACGACAGCGGCCCCCGGACACCGATGGCTGTCCGCACCGGAACCTTTCCCTCTTCCAATGCAAAATCCCCTGCATTATAGTGTTACAACACTTTACAACAAACAGGGTATCACACACCAAAAAGATGGCTTTTACCTTCCGGAAAAGCTGAAACCACATCTATCTTTTGAGGCATCCTCATGAGGTAAGCAAGATACAGCCGGGGACCGCAGAGCTTCCCTGTCCGGGCCTTTGCAGGACGCCGGTTCTTAGTGAGCGCGAGCGGCAGCGAAGCGCGAACTTAGCACCGCTGCGTCATGCACAGAGCGAAAGCGCGCCCGGACAGGGAAGCTCTACGGTCCCCGGCGTCCCTTCGCTTATTCCCCCGCCCCAATGACTCTAACCCATAATGCAATCTTTCCCAAGTGATTATACCTTATCAGACGAAGTCTGTCTACCCCGCAGGGGTATGAGTTAAGGGGGCCCCGTAAGGGGATACCTTATCAGACGAGATCTGTCCGACCCCCGGGGATATAAACTTTCTTGTACAGTTTTCCTCCGGATCTCTGCTTTTTTTTGTATATTTATGAGGATGCTTTTTCATCGTCCCGGTAGTATACTGAACAGGTATATACCTTCGGCCATTCCTTACTTTATGTCCCCTCAGGACAGGCGGACTTCGTCCGATACGGTATCATAAAAACGGCGGCAGGATCAGATTTATCATGTCCTCTGTGCCCTGTGCCGCCTGGATTCGAGGCATCCCATGAAGAGAGTATTTCCCAAAATCCCGGTGGAGAAACAGCTTTTTGATAATCAGGCTCTGTGTAAGCTCATTGGCCCCCTCATCGCAGAGCAGTTTCTGGCCGTAGTCGTAGGTATGGCCGACAGCATCATGGTGGCCCAGGTAGGGGAGGCCGCCGTGTCCGGCGTCTCTCTCGTGGACGGCGTCAATATTCTTATCATCAATATCTTTTCGGCTCTGGCCACAGGCGGCGCTGTGGCAGCCGGCCAGCTGCTGGGACAGAAAAATGAAAAGCAGGCCTGCTTTGCGGCCGGCCAGCTCTATCTTCTCAGTATTCTGATTTCGGCCGCGGTCACGATTCTGATCCTCCTCGGACAAAGCTTTATCCTCACGCGGGTCTTTGGCCGGCTGGATCACGATGTCCATCAGGCTGCCGCCGACTACCTGTTTATCCTGACCTTTGCCATCCCTTTTATCGCCGTATATAATTCCGGCGCGGCCCTGTTTCGCGTCATGGGTAATTCACGGATCTCCATGTATGTGTCATTAGCCATGAATCTTTTGAATATCGTGGGAAATGCCCTCCTGATCTTCGTCTTTCACATGGGCGTGGCCGGAGCGGCCTTATCCACGCTGTTTTCCCGCATTGTAGCGGCATGCTTTATCACCGCGATGCTCTTAAAGCCGCAACAGCTCATTCACCTCAACCTCCCGTTCTCCATTCGTCCGGAGAAGAATATGGTGATGCGGATTCTCCAGGTCGGTATCCCCAGCGGTCTGGAAAACAGTATGTTTCAGCTGGGCAAAATCCTGGTACTGAGCCTGGTGGCTTCCTTTGGCACCTCTGCCATCGCCGCCAATGCCGTATCCAATACCATATCCGGTTTTCAGGTTCTGGCGGCCGGCGCCGTAAATCTGGGACTTATCACCGTAATCTCCCGCTGCGTGGGGGCCAGAGACTACGAACAGGCCCGCTATTATACCCGCAAGCTGCTGGTCATAGCCCATGTGGCGATCCTTGTCACCAATGCGATCATATTTCTGATTCTTCCCGTGATTTTGAATGCCTACAACCTGTCTCCGGAGACGTCCGCTCTCACCAGACAGATCACTCTCTGGTACGGGATCGCCGCCATGCTCACCTGGCCTCTTTCCTTTACGCTGCCCGGAACGCTGCGCGCAGCCGGAGACGCCGTATTTACCATGACCGTATCCATCGTCTCCATGTGGCTCTGCCGCATTCTGCTCAGCTATGTGTTGGGACGTCACCTGGGCATGGGGGTGTTCGGCACCTGGGTCGCCATGACCATCGACTGGCAGCTGCGCCTCGTCCTCTTTCTCCTTCGCTACCGGGGCCATAAGTGGGAACAGCGCCATATCACGAAAAGCTGTTAAAGGTATTATAGAGATCCAAAGTACCATATCCCCATTCCCGGTTGGGATATGTCAGGTTCGGATTTCTTCTGGCTCCCTGGATCAGTGTCGCGCGGATAAAATTATTATTCATCCAGGGGCGGTTTTTTCTCACCACCCCCCATTCCAGCATACAGGCTGCCGCTCCCGCCGCTATGGCCGCAGCCACGCTGGTTCCGCTGCGCCGGATATACTGTCCGTGTAAACCGGGGCCATAGACATCCACGCCGGGAGCTACCAGATCCGGCTTGATCGCCCCCAGTGTCGTATATCCTCTGCCGGACCGGATATAGATCCCTCCGTTATTATGGTTATAAGCCCCTACGGACAGTACCTTTTCCGTGGCGGAGGGCACGGTCAGCGTCGTGTTGGGGTTAGGATTCAAAAAAGCTGTCTCTTCTCTGATAAAGCCCTGGCATGGCAGCCACATATTAAACATCCCCGTCACAAAATTCATATTATAGACGCGGATCGTCCACACCCCCGGCGCCGGTGTGAGAAAACGCATGACCGCCAGATAGTTATTGGCCCGTACCTCCAGAAAACGGTAGCTCACATCCACGGTCGTGGCCTCCAGGGGAAAGGTAATTCTCTGATTTTCTCCCAGTCTTGCAGGAATCTGCGGCACGAAGTCCCCGCCGGGAGAGAGGATGGATACCGTAAACCTGTCCGGCACAATCGACCACAGCTCCAACTGAAATCCTCTCTCATCGGGCGCTACCCGGATCTCCACATCCTGATACCCTCCCTCTTCACTGATCTTTCCCTCATAGTGATGTCCCAGGCCGCTCTCATTACCCACCGGCACCACCGCCGATATGGCCGGTCTCTCCAGCATCATGGCCAGCGTCTGTGACAGCGGCGATAGTCCGGAATGGCTGCCCCAGTTGGTGCCCATGCTGCACAATACCACCAGCGGCATATCAAATTCCTGCTGCAATTGTTGCAGGTAGGCTACCGCCAGCATAATGTCGTTTTCCTGATAGGCGGGTACATTTGGCTGGATCGCAAAAAAATCTCTCAGATACTGTTTGGCCGGCTTCAGCTTTACCATCACAATGGATGCCTTCGAGGCCGCCCCGATAAACTGATTTTCCGGCATGTCGCTGCCCGCTGCCACACCAGACAGAAAGGTTCCGTGCCCTTCCGTATCCCGCGATGGCACCACCGCATAGGGATCCGGCGACTGAAGCGCCTCATTGATCTGCTCCCGGCGGTATTCGGACCCATAGGAGAACACCCCCGGCAGGGGACCGTCATTTATCGTCTGATCCCAGATTGCCAGAATCCGCGTGCTCCCATCCGGATTGCGGAATACCGGATTGCGGTAATCAATGCCTGTGTCAATGATTCCTACGATCACCCCTTCCCCGGTGAGCCCCAGGGCCGACTGCCTCACCTGTGTGATGCCGGATACGGTCAGGCTGGTACTGTCCTGGGGGGTAAAGAGCTTTGGGACCGACACATAGGGGGCGCTGCTAAAACTTAAAGGCGCCCACAGCTGTCTGGGGACATAAAAAGAAAGATATCGGCTGTTTACTTCCTGGCTGCAATAATTTGCCGGTATCGTCTCCACCTGCTCCGGAAAATAATCTTCCAGAATGAAATCTCCGTAGTCCTCTGATATAATGTTTTCCGTGCATTGCCTGCGTTCTGCTTCATTGGGCATGACAAATCTCCGACAAACCGTAGTCTTTTTTTATTTTATGCCTGGGGCGCGGGGAGGGTTACTTTTTACTGTTTTCCATACAAAGAACCTATCTCCCAATGCTTTAAAAGCTGTGGATATACTCCAAAAGCCAAAAAGATCTTCCATCTGGTCGTAGAGACAAAAGCGGCTCCTGAAGTATTCTTACCTCAGAAGCCGCCGTTTTCTATTATTCTGTTTTATCGTTACGGATCACATATCATTCATACGCCGCCGGTATGGAGACACCCGTCTCCCCTACAGCAGCTCCATCCCCCGCATGGCAATCCGGGGACCGCCGGTATGCTCCAGATACTCTCTGGTAATCGTGACGCTCCCGATATTATCATCCTTGGGAATCTCATACATGATATCCATCATATATTCTTCAATAATCGAGCGCAGCGCCCTGGCTCCTGTCTCCTTCTCCATGGCTCTCTCTGCGATGAGCTCCAGCGCCTCCTCCTCGAATATCAGCCGCACCTCATCCATAGCCAGAAGCTTCTGGTACTGACGAATGATGGCATTGCGGGGTTCCTTCAGAATCCGCAGCATGTACTCTTTTGTAAGGGGCTCCAGCGCCACCAGCACGGGGAGCCGTCCCAGAAACTCCGGAATCATGCCAAACCGGCGCAGATCCTCCGTAGTGGCCTTTGACAGAATGTCCTTTTTCTCAAAATTGTCCTTAAGAGCCGCGCCAAAACCGATACCCGCCTTTTCATTGAGCCGCGCCTTTATGATATCTTCCAGATCCGGAAACGCGCCGCCGCAGATGAAGAGGATGTTTGACGTATTCACCGTGGTCATCGGCACCATGGCGTTCTTGCTGTTAGAGCCCACAGGAACTTCCACATTAGAGCCCTCCAGCATCTTTAAAAGCTCCTGCTGTACCGATTCTCCGCTCACATCCCGGGTGGTGGTATTCTTCTTCTTCGCGATCTTGTCGATCTCATCAATATAGATAATGCCATGCTCTGCCCGCTCCACATCGTTATCCGCCGCGGCCAGAAGCTTCGTAACCACACTCTCGATATCGTCGCCGATATAACCGGCCTCTGTCAGGGAGGTGGCGTCGGCAACGGCCAGGGGGACATTCAGGAGCCTGGCTAAGGTCTTTACCAGATAGGTCTTCCCGCTGCCGGTAGGCCCCAGAAGAAGCATATTCGATTTCTCGATCTCCACACCGTCGGACAGATCGGCCGTGATCCTTTTATAGTGGTTATACACAGCCACAGATACTGCCTTTTTGGCCTGCTCCTGCCCCACCACATATTCGTCCAGCTGAGCCTTCATCTGATGAGGCGCCGGGATCTGCTTTCTGTCAAACCGGGGCTTCTCCGTCTCTTCCTTTGGCTTTTTCTTCTTGAGCTTCTGCCTCTTAGGCACCTCGGGGCTGTTTAATCCCAGCTCATTGAGATTAAGCAGATCCTTCCCCAGATTCGGATAGTTCTTCAGAATCTCCTGATAGTCTGACAGATTCCCGTTCTGTAGCATATTAAACGCCTTCTGCATACAGTCGGGGCAGACGTCCATATTGCCGGGCATACGCACCAGGCGCCCGGTCCGGCTCTCAGGACGACGGCAGATGAAGCATACTTTTTCGTAGGCGTCATCGTCGTCGGAGTGAGAGGCGGCGCTTCCTGACGTACCAGAGGGGGATTTAGTACTGTGGGATGTGCCCTGGCCGGATCCGTCCCCGCCGCTCTTTTCCTCCCCGTCAGCCACAGCCGCCTGTGTATGTGTGCTTTCTTTTGTATTTTCGGTATCTTTGAGGTCCCTGGTTTCCCTGGATTCTTCCGTGTCTTTGTATTCTTCACTCATGGGCGTATCATTCTCCTTCTGTATGGCAATTATACAGGAGATTAGGGGAGGTTACAAGTAAAGATTTTGTGAAATGGAGGAGTTTCCCGGCTGGGCCATTTACTTAAGCCGGCTATCCAGATGAAATTTTTTACGGTTTTTCATCTTCTTACATTGCCAATTTGTCTTCTGTAAAAACCAAAGGTAATTATTCCAAAAAATGCTATATACAAAAGACATCCAAGCAAATAATTATTCACTAAACTCACAGTATAAAATGCAAATATCATTACGATCAAATATAAGCAATTCTTCTTCCAGAGAACCTTAAATTCCCGTATAATCAGTCTTTCCGTAAATAAGTACCAAAAAATCATACATATAATCGATGCAACAGAAACAGAAATTGTCGTTCCCCAAAAAACGTATGCTATAGCATTCGCTATTGTTGACGTTATCAGAACTACAATACTTTTTATAAAAAACGAAAAACTGCGTCCAATAGCTTTATAATAATTATGTATAATAATTGTCACAGCAGAGCTGATCGCTAACCCAGGAAAAATCACTCTGAATATTCTTATTGATCCTGTATACTTTGGCAAAAACCATTCGACAAATGCGCATAAAGGAAAATATATCGTAAGGCATGCGAACACCAGGCATAAAACTACCATGAGCAAAAAGGGATATAATTCAAATAATTTCTTCTCATCTTTCTGTTTTAATTCGGGATAAATTACCGTAGAAACAGCTGCTATTGCAGTCGTAACCAGCGATAACATATTGTAGGCAAACGCATACACCGCATATGTATCTGTGTCAAACAAAACATTTACAAATTGTCTGTCTAACGTCAGAATCAGAGAGGAACACAAATTTGCCACGGTCAATGGGAAACCTGTTCTTATAAAACAATAAATATCTCCGCTGACTTTATAAGTTTTATCTCGATTTCCAAAAGAAATATCCCTATATGTACCCATATACCACACCGCAAGAACAGCTGTGATAAAAATATATATAAGCGTGTATATCCGATAGGAAATCTTTATCTCAAAATACTTATTAATCGCCCATATCCCTACAACGGAGACAGCCATTAGCAAGGACTGAATTACATTTCTGTGGGAAAGCTCACGAAACCTACTGGTGATCTGTGATATAATCTGATAATATCCGGTAATATTTGTAAAAAAGAGGTACGCTGATAAGCAGATAAATATAAAACGATATTCTCCCGCTAAAAACACAGCGCCGCAGATCATTATTATTAAAGCAATTATTCCTTCAACTATTACAAAAAAACAGCTGTATTTACGAAACTTTTTTTTATCTAGCTCCTCGTAATTTTTACCGCCATATTTTAAGTATATTCCGTCGCAGATTCCCAGATGAAATAAACCTACATAAGTAGAGTATAATGTAAATGTCTTATAATACCCATAATCAGTAACTCCGATAATTCTGGGAAGTAAGAAGCCTACTAAAATGCCCGATAACAATTTTATGATATTACTCACGGAAACCCTGAGAATATCCATTATCGTTTTCTTTTTACAAAACATAGGTATGCTTCCTTCTCCTTCTGCTATATTTACTTAATACCGTTTTCTATCTTACAGTCTCCAGTATCTAATTCCTGACGACTCCAGATCCGAAACTTTAAAGATCCCCTTGACATCAATTAACACTTTTTCATCATCTGGTCCGTCTTTATAAATATCTTTCATATATTTAAGACTCATATTCTTAAATTCATTGTGAGCAACTGTAATAATTATACTGTCGGCATCTTTGGCATCTTCCATATGTTTCAGTTCAATGCCATATTCCCTTATGGCATCCTCTTCATCAGCCCAGGGGTCTATTATAACAGGGTTGATTCCGTATATTCTAAGCCTCTTAATCACATCTTTCACTTTACTGTTTCTTATATCAGGGCAGTTTTCCTTAAATGTCAGCCCCAAAATAACAACCTTTGATTTTTTCGGGGCCTGGCCTGCAACAATCATCTGTTTTACTGCGGCATCAGCAATATAATCTCCCATACTGTCATTTACGATGCGGCCATTTAAAATAATCTGACTGTGATACCCAAGTTTTTCTGCTTCATACGTAAAATAATATGGATCTACTCCGATACAATGCCCTCCTACAAGGCCTGGACGAAAGCCAAGTGCATTCCATTTTGTATTCATACCATCGACAACTTCGTTTGTATCGATACCCATTCTGTCAAAAACCATCGCCAGTTCATTCATAAAAGCAATGTTGATATCACGCTGACTGTTTTCAACAACTTTGATCGCTTCTGCTGTTTTAATATTGGAAACGGGGTATGTTCCAACTTCTATAACAAGATTATATATATTCTTAATTTCTTCAAGTGATTCCGCGTCCATACCTGAAACAATTTTATGAATGTTTTCCAGACGATGTATCTTATCGCCAGGATTAATACGTTCCGGCGAATAACCAATTTTGAAATCCGCGCCGCACTTCAATCCGGATTCCTTTTCCAGAATCGGAATACAGATGTCTTCCGTGCATCCCGGATAAACCGTTGACTCATATACGACAATCGCGCCTTTGGTCAGATTACGACCTACAATCTCAGACGCGCCAATAACCGGAGTCAAATCTGGGGTATGATCTGTATTCACAGGAGTGGGAACCGCAATGATAATAAATTTTGCTTCCCGCAGTTTTTTTTCATCTGCGGTAAATTCAACCGTGGTAGCCCTCATGCCCTCCTCTCCCACCTCTTTTGTCGGATCCATCCCCTGTCTGTAAAGTTCAATTTTCCTCGCATTTAAATCATATCCAATAACATTTGCTTTTTTTGCAAAAGCCACTGCGATCGGCATGCCGACATATCCTAAGCCGACCAGTGCAATTTTTTCGTCTTTATTAACAATCTTTTCATACAGCGACATATTTTTCTCCCTTATCCCTTAACACTCACTTATAATTAAATTTGACGTATATTCCGGTAATGCCGTCGGAAATACTTCTCTGATTTTCTCATAACTTACATGAGTATCTAAATTTTTAACGATAAAATCATTTGCTTCTTCAACCTGCTGCTGAATCTTGTCTTTTTTCTCCACAAAGCAAAGCGACAGAGGATATTTTCTTAACACCTCCAGAACCGGATCCTCTTCTTTTTTGGCAATATGGATAATGATTTTGCCGCAGGACATATATTCAAATATTTTACTTGGAGTCTGTGTGATATCTTCATTACCAATCGATATTAAAATCTGAGCATTTTTCATTGCCGCATGTGCCTTTTCCGAAGAAACCGCACCATGCAATTCAAATACATTTCTATCCTCGGAAGTAAATCGTTTGACAATGGGTAATGCGTCCCCGGATCCATATACATGAAATTTTATTCGACGGTTAATTTTATGCAGCCTTTTTATCATTTCCAATGCGGCCAAAGGATTTCTTCCAGCGACGGTTAACGTCCCCGTGTACACACAATTAATTCTGTCTTTTTCAAAATTAACGTTCAAATCCGTAGTGATTGGTTTTAAAAGAGGATGCTCTATCAAAACGATTTTCTTTAAAATCTGAGGATAATTTTGTTTGAGATAATTTTCCCAGGCCTCGACATATAAAATTTTCCTGCATTGAATATCAGAAAAAGCTTCATACTCTATGCTCTGGTTTGCTTTCCATTTTAACTTCTTATTAAAAGTAAATCGATGCAGAGTTCCGTTGTCTGCAAACTTATCAAACAGAACCGGCAAAAAAAACACTTCTTTATGAATGGAACAATAACGATGTGCTGCCATAAGCGATTCGACAGGCATACATGTCGGGACTATCATGTCTATTTTATCCGGTATCGACTCTAACGCAGTGAAGAAGCAATCTGCCAAGTCTGTCTGAATGCTATGTTTTGATAACAGAAATTTTATATTGTATGCAAACCGGATCATTTGAAGCATAAAAAAGTACCACTTTTTTTTAAATCCCTCTGAACTTTCTATCTTATTTTCATTTTTTTTCCTGAAATATGACTGCCTGGATAAAAATCTAATAACCGTTTCTCCCTCGATGATTTCCCGGTTTTCCTCATTTATCTTAGTTTTTTCGCAGATCACATAGATATGAGCGTTTTTTTTCAATATATCAATCACATTACTCATGCATATCCCAATAGCAGAATTATAGGGTTTATAATTTCTAAGCAAAACAACAATATTCTTCATAATTACACTTTACTTCCAATGCGCAACTTATACTTTCTTGTAATCTTCCAAATAATCAATATCACCCAAAAAGCCATGAATGTTGTGGGATATGACAGTATTTGATTGTTTGCCGGTAAGTAAATAAACATGATCGCAAATAAGCAAAACAAAACAATCGCCAGGTCGTCGCCTTTTATGATGGCATCCTGAACTACCTGGCAAAAAAGATATCCCAATATAAACATAACGAAAATAACACCTATAATACTGAAATCATTTGCTAACCATACATAAAATGAATGCCAGTTTACAAACGGGTCCCAATTAAAGCATGCTATTCTCGTCTGATATGTATAATCATACAAACTAAATCCAAACAGATCCCGAATATTTTCTATTATAAACATCGAATTTCCTGTTCCAAACATAGGAATCCATTCAACAGACCGGCATAAAGAAAATGCATAGTATCCCTGAGTCAAATAGGATGCAACAAGTATTAATATGGTACTTAATCCGGGAGGCAGTAATTGCATTAACAGAGAATCATAATTTATCGGTGTATTGCCATTAGTAATCTCATAATTTCTCCAGTTACTATTAATACGACTACCAACATTGTTTTCAAAAATATAGAGTCCTATGACTGTCAGAACAACTCCTATAATTAATATATGTGTCTTACTTTTATTTAGATTACTCCTTTTTTTAATACATTTAGCAATACTGTTTAAATAAATCATGCATACCGCAATAATTAAGATATCAATAATTCCCTTATTCGTACCGATAGCAAGCCATCTGGAAACCTCCAGAAAAATATTGGCAATGGCAATTACCCTGAAGAGCATATTCAGCTCCTTAAAATGCCGGATAGATAATGGTATCGCCATCCAGGTGATAGGTGCTGTTAAAACAATAAAATAAGTTGCAGCCGCACCTCCAAATTTATTCGTTACTTCTTTGCTCGCCCTGTACTGAGATGCCGCATCTGTCAAGCCCTGTAAAACCTGCTTTAGAATCGAAGAAATATTAACAGACCCTATTGTCCTGATACATTGCAATAAAGTCACAGCAAAGCCGAGCAAAATTATCATTTGTAATGCATGTTTACTGAAATAAACCGTTCTTGTCTTACGTTTCATATAACCTATTGAACTGTATCTATACCCCAAATATAGTGCTGTCTGGTAACTCAGAAGCAAGCCTACGGTCAGGGCCATATTTAAATCTTTCCACTGCCATGGACCAAAAACATAGAGTATAATGGTAGTAAACAAATAGATCTGTATTACCTTCATTGGCAATTTATATGCTTTTGACATTTCATTCATCTATTTTCTCCACTTCATTTTTTACTCTTTATGCCTACAATAGATATATGCTATCTTAAACATGCACCACGGCAATATATACAAGCATCTTGATATGTTTTCTAAGATAACCGTATTCTTTTCAGTTTTCTTTTCAAAAAAAGTCAATATCTTTTCGCCACATATACATAAGCCAAAGGCACTCTTTCCAATAAAAGACAGCTGCCCTAAATATTCCCGGTTGCCTTTTAGTATATTATCGTAAATAATAGCCTTGGCTCGTAATTGCACTCTGGCTCGCAAAGCAGCATTATTCCCTCGCATTCGTACCCGTACAAGTACTTCATCTATTGCCAATATTTCATGTTTTGGAGCTATGCACATCCATAAATACTGATCTTGTCCATAGCGCATATCTTTATTAAATCTCCAATTTATATTATTTCTGAGCAATTCCCCATCAATAACGATCCCAGGTGTTGCCAGCGGATTAAAATATAACATTTTAGGAAAAATATCACCTGAAAACTCAGATATAGAAACTCGCTTAACTGTGTCTTTGTTTTTACTTAAGGTATCAAATGTTTCATATCCTGTATGCGACCACACAGCATTCTTACTTTTCATAGCGAAAATTTGTAATTCCAATTTTCTGGGAAGCCATAAATCATCAGAATCTAAAAAGGCTATGAACTTCCCCGTAGATCTCTCTATTCCCATATTGCGCGCCGACGCAGGACCGCCATTTTCTTTATAAATATAAATTATCTTTTCTCCATACTTCTCCAAAAAATATTCTACGGATTCCCTGGATCCATCATTTACAACTATTATTTCCGAAACGGCATACGTCTGATTTAACACGCTTTCAACAGCTTCACAAAGCCATTCTACCCCTTCATAAAATGGAATGATTACACTTACACTATTATCCATGCCTGGTTTCCTCTTATCGGCAGTTGACGGCCATAAGCCGGAAATATATTCCAAATCATATCTTCCGCCAAACCATTCTATTAATAATACCAACATAGCTCTGAATAATTTTCACAACCTTCGTTGATACATTATTATCTATATATGCAGGAACGCTACCGGCATCATCTCCGTTAACATGCATACTTACGGCAAGGTCAACTGCCTGAAGAACCTGTTCCGCAGTAATAGATCCCACAGTAAAAACGCCTCGTTCCATCGCTTCCGGTCTTTCCGTTGATGTACGAATAGAAACGGCCGGAAACTTAAAATATGCACTCTCTTCCGGTAAGGTTCCGCTATCCGAGACTACGCAAAAAGCGTTTTTCTGAAGCTTATTATAATCGAAAAAGCCCAACGGCTGATGTTGGATCACCCGCTTATCAAATTTAAAATTACGAATATCGATATATTTTCTGCTTCTTGGATGACAGGAATATAAAATAGGCATATCATATGTTTCAGCCATCGTGTTTACCGCATTCATCAAGGAAAAAAAATTTTCTTCAGTATCAATATTTTCTTCACGATGAGCCGAAAGCAATATATATTTTCCTGCTGTCAACGCAAGCTTTTCCATTATACTGCTGTTCTCTATGCTCTCTAAACCAGCATCCAGTACTTCAGCCATCGGCGATCCCACAACATAGGTATACTCAGGCCTGACGCCAGAATCCAAAATGTATTTTCTTGCATTTTCCGAGTAGCAAAGATTCACATCACTTGTCACATCCACAATCCTGCGAATCACTTCCTCCGGAAGATTTTCATCCTTACAACGATTTCCCGCCTCCATATGAAATACCGGGATTTTTAATCTCTTCGCTGAAATAACGGAAAGGCATGAATTCGTATCGCCTAAAACAATAACTGCATCCGGCTTAACCTTTATCATAAATTCATACGATTTGGAAATTACGTTCCCCATCGTCTGTCCAATATTCTCACCTGCAACGCCTAGATAGTAGTCAGGGGCCCGAAGCCCTAAATCATTAAAAAAGACTTCGTTTAATGTATAATCATAATTCTGTCCTGTGTGTACTAAAACATGGTCAAAATATTGGTCGCATTTCTTTATAACAGCAGACATTTTTATTATTTCCGGACGTGTTCCAACTATGGTCATCAACCTTAGTTTTCTTACTGTTCCCATCTCGGTCTCCTTTACAATTCATAGTGTGGGTACAATTCTTTATGTGCCCGCATCCAGTCTCCTAATTCTTTCACCATAAACTCATAATCCGGTATCACATAATCAAAACCATCAAACCTGGTCCGTATTAATGATTTGTCAACCGCATACTCTTCCATGGGCTCAATCTTTATCGGTTCACGCCGAATATACATATTAAAAAAATTAAGTAATTCATATTTATTAACAGACCGCGCCGGTACGGCGTTATACAGTCCATGTGCTCTGCTTTTTGCCGCAGCTTCCATCGTCTTTGCTAACTGCAAAGTAGTCTGCCCCGTCCAAATAGCCCTGGTATAACCGTATACCGCTTCCTTCTGTTTCATAAACCAGTTTAAAAGTCCTATTCCACTTTCTTTAATATCCGGTCCGATAATTGAGTTTCGAAATGTTATATTTTTACCGTCGTCAAGTTCTCCCATTGCTTTTGATCTGTCATAAAAAAGCTTCCCATCCGGAACCGACTGTTCAGTATAGCCACCCGTCTTTCCCGAAAACACACAGTCTGTACTCATTTGTATGATCTGAGTATCCGTATGAAATGTCGCCTGTGCCAGATAATGAGGCAGATACGCGTTAAGTAAAACTGCCATGGGATGATTATTTTCCGCAAACTGATTTAAAAGTCCTACACAATTAATCACAGTATCATAATTACCTTTTAAAATCGTATCTTTTAATAAATGAAAGTCTGTGGCGTCCCCGATAACCGTATCGACAAATCTGGATTTCTGTCTGGCATATCCGATAACATTATATCCCTTTTCGTTTAAATATACGGATATCATATGTCCTGCCATGCCGTTACAACCAATTACTAAAAATTTCATTTTTTCCCCTGTTTAACTTCCCAATTTACTAATTCATCCTGGATATAATTAAGCGACAACAATTTTTCTTTTACTTCCTTCACATTCAGAAGCTTTGTATTGTTACTGTTAAATTCTGAGAGAGTATTTCTTTCAGCGTCTCCATGAATAAAATATTTATCATAATTAAGACTGCGTTTATCACACGGAACCCGATAAAAATTCCCTAAATCAACCGCATGGGCACATTCTTCATTAGTAAGCAGCGTCTCATACATCTTCTCACCATGGCGTATGCCTATCACCTTAATTTCATGACCCGGATCAAATATTTCCACCGTTGCCCTGGCAAGGGTTTCGATCGTACAGGCCGGTGCTTTCTGAACAAGAATATCTCCCGATTCACCCTTTTCAAACGCAAACAGCACCAAATCTACCGCTTCGGGTAAGCTCATAACAAACCTTGTCATTTCCGGCGCCGTAACGGTAATCGGTTCTCTGTTTCGGATTTGATCTATCCAAAGCGGAACTACTGATCCGCGAGAGCACAAAACATTCCCATACCGGGTACAACAAATTTTCGTTTTTTCAGGTTTTATAGTACGGCTTTTGGCTACAATAACTTTTTCCATCATCGCTTTCGAAGCTCCCATAGCGTTCACAGGATATGCCGCCTTGTCTGTCGAAAGACAGATGATTCTCTGAACCCCTTCCTCAATAGCAGCCGTCAGTACGTTTTCCGTCCCCAGCACGTTAGTCTTCACTGCCTCTACCGGGAAAAATTCACAGGAAGGAACCTGTTTCAATGCCGCGGCATGAAATATAAAATCCACATCATGCATGGCATTTTTTATGGATTGAATATCTCTGACATCACCGATATAAAATTTAATTTTATCCGAATATCCTGAAAATTTAGCCTGATATAAATGGCGCATATCGTCTTGTTTCTTTTCATCCCTTGAAAAAATCCTTATTTCACCAATGTCTGTGGTGAGGAATTTGTTCAAAACAGTATTTCCAAAGGATCCTGTTCCGCCTGTAATCATCAATGTTTTTCCGCTTAATATTGACATTTTATTTAGTTCTCCCCTAATAATATTTTGAAACTCTGCTCAAGTCTGTTCATAAAAACATCCTCGCAAAAATTTTCTTTAAAATAATTTCTTCCGTTCTCCCCATACTCCGTATATTTTTCTTTATTTTCAATAAATTGTTTCATTACTTCTGCAAACCCATCAATATCATCAGCTGACACACAAATGCCGCAATTTGAATCATGGATTACCTTTCTCGCCGATCCATCAATCATACCGATAATAGGCTTTCCTGCTGCCATATAGCCTTGAACCTTTGACGGCAATGTCAGTCCGGTGGCGTTATCCGCTTTCAAAGAAACCAGGCATACATCTGCCAGCTTATAATATCCAGGCATCTCTTCTATGGGACGTCTGCCATAAAACTTAACGATATCTTTCAAATCATTTTTAGCCGCATACTCTTTCATCTCATTCAGACATGTACCCTCACCCACGAAATGAACCCTGAACCCCGGCACATTTTTGATTTTATTTACCGCGTCCAATACGGCAAGCAGGTTCTGAGCAATACCAAGATTCCCAAGAAATACAAAATCCGTGACTTCATCTTCCGTAGAAAAATCCATTTCCAGATATGTTTCATCAGCAAAGGCCGGCATATAAACAAATCTTTCATCTGGGATACCATGTGTATCTCTTAAATAGGAAGAAAAACTCCTTGACTGTACCGCCAGCAAATCTGCTGATGTATAAATTTTCCTGCTTATTGTTTTAACTATCTTAAACACCGGATTATTCTCATTCTTTATATACATTTTCATAGACTCCGGCCAAAGATCGCAGCAATACAAGAATAAAGGCTTTTTATATTTCCTTGCGTATCGTAAACCTGGTAATCCCATTAAAACAGGAGACAACTGGTAAACAAATACCAGGTCAAATTTATCATTAAGTTCCAAAACTTTTTTATATGATGTCAGGGAATAACTAAGATAATTAAATCCTAACTTTACAGCGCCCTTTCCACGGGGAATCTCATAGGTGCGAATCACATGGACGCCGTTAATATACTCGTCTCTGTGACCTTTTCTATATTCTTTTGGAATCACACCGTCTGGATAATTAGGCAAACCGGTTAATACGGTAACACGATAACCGTCCCTCGCAAGATGTTCACAAATTGGCGTTATCTGAAAATTTTCAGGATAATAATATTGACAGATTACTAATATATTATTTTTGGCATCTTTTACAGCTTCACTTCCTAACACGCCATCCGTATTTTCGTTAACGATTCTCCGATCGTTTTCTTCCGCATTTTTATGCAGCTCCCCTGTTCCTCCTTCGACAACGCCTTCTCCTTTTAACGCCGAAGTAATTGTGCCCAGAAAACATTTCACATCAAAAAACAAGGCGCTCCATCCGCCCTGCTTCAAATGTTTTACATATTCTCCATCTAATCCGGCTTTGACCGGTATCTCCAGTTCATCTCTCCCATTGATCTGCGCCCATCCGGTCAGTCCCGGCATAACGCTGTTTGCGCCGTATTTTTCACGCTCCTTTATCAGGTCGTTCTGATTCCACAGGGCCGGCCGCGGTCCGATAATACTCATACGTCCCCGAAAAATATCCCAGATCTGCGGAAGTTCATCCAGACTGTATTTTCGTAATATTCTTCCCACCTTTGTAATATACTGATCCGGATCCGACAGCTGATGTGTGGGAACATCATGAGGTGTAGAAAGTTTCATGGTCCGGAATTTATGCAAAAAGAAAAATGTTTTATCTTTTCCCACTCGCTTCTGCCTGAAGAAAACAGGACCCGGGTCATCCGCATACACCGCCGCTGCAATAATAAGGTACAGCGGAGCTAAAAGTATCAGTCCCATAAAGGAAAGCGTTTTATCAATAAAAGGCTTCACTGTTCCTTCATATATAGTAGGCTGGAAATCATATTTGTATGACCGTTCTGTTTTTGACGGCTCCTGAGAAACTTTTTTTTTATTATTATCAAAATTCTCCGGATCTCTCTTCGCAACATAATACAGCAAAGCAAATACGCCGCCGAAAAAGGCTATACATCCCGTAAGTATTTTTGCTTTTTTAGATTTTCTCATCCCTGTTCTCCGCAATAATCCACATATGCTTTTATTTTTTCTGGCAGCTCCGCTCCTTTTGCCGCGTATACATTCTTACTTCATCTATGATACCCTCCTGAAATGTTCTGGGGGCATATCCGAAATCCTGCGTCGCTTTTTCATGACCATATATTCTAGGCTCCACAAGTCTCTGTACCTTTTCCCGGTAATCCTTCTTTCCCAACGTCAACATATATATAAACCAAGCGCCTGCATACGCAATCGGATAGGGACAGCTGATAAAATGCTTTTTCTTTTCAAGGTTCTGTGCAATTTCTTCAAACATTCTGCGCAATTCAATCGGTTCACCGCCCGAAAGAATATAATCATTACCACTGCAAACTTCTTCATTCATTAGCACTCTAAAATAAGCCGCTCCCAAATCCCGGCAGTGTACCGGCTGTAATTCGTATCTTCCTCCATTGACTGTAGGCATAACGGGAAGCTTATCAATCATACGTATAAATACCGATACGTTTCCGTCATTCAAGGTCCCGTAAATCATCGTAGGACGAAGGATACTCAATATAATCTGGTTCTCTGCACAAAGCCGGTAAACAATTTTATCCGTTTCCCGGTACTCTTCTCCGGCCGCTTTATATTTTGAATAAATTCCTGTCGTATGGACCAGAATCATCCTCTTAACCCCTGCTTTAATCGCTGCCTCAACCATAATTCGACTGCTGTGTATTCCGGCAATATGAAGCAATGTATCACAGCCGGCACATAATTTTTCACAAAATACGCTGTCTGTCGTATCTCCGATAAACGGCCTGAAGGTTATCTCAGATTTTTTTACACGGCTCTTAATCTTCTCTGCTTTTTCACATTCTCTCGATGAAAAACGTATTTCTTTCCATCTGTCTAAAAAAATCCCTTCATTCTTCAATACCTCAGAAAGAAAAAATAATCCGCTTTTTCCGGTGATTCCTGTAACTGCAAGTTTTTTCACTTAAGATCCTCCCTCCTATTCAAGGTCTTCCCCCGTCTTAACCAACTCAATTCCCAAATAGACTATCTTTTTCCTTCCCATAAAGTCTACTTCCACCTCTGCGATCCGTTTGTGCAGATTGATCTTCCGTATCCTGTCTTTGAGATTTTGCAGAGGCCCCGATAAAATCTCTATCGTATTCTGCTTTGTTACAATTATCTTTGATAATCCTATTTCAGCATACCCCTCGTCAGACAGGCCCGGAACCATAATCCTTCCCAGCCAGTCCACCTCATTTTCATGAAGAGATGTAAAATAATCTCCCTCTTTACCCAGTATTTTAGTAAATGCAGGAACTTGTCCCAATTCCTGATATAATTCGTGAATCAAATCGCTTACAATAAACACATACCCCGGCAGAAGCTTTTCATACAGATCCTTCCATTCCCCATGAAACTTTTTCCTCCTGTGGCGTACCGGGTGAAAACAACAATCATATACGTCATGCTTTACTTTGTTTCGAATCCAAGTTTCCGTCCGCTCTTCCATTCCTGGTGCCACCTGAATTACATAATACAAATCCTCTCCTCCTATAATCTGTTCTGAAAAAGGATACTATCTGAATACGCTTTCAAAATACGTTCTCCAAAAAGGTATAAAAAAAGAACCCTGTAAGGGTATGCTTCGCCATCCACGCTCACGAAATATGTCGTCATGACCATGGCAATCTATATAAAGCTTACGGATGGCTGCTCTCTACTAAGAAACATACGATCCGATGGAATGCTTTGATTTTCATTATATTATATCAGGAAAACCCAGGTGCCCAGGCTGCAAGGGTATTCTAAGATATTACAATATTTATTATTTTTATAAATTTTAAAATTTTATCTATTCAAGTTCCCCTGAATCTTTAGCTATTATACGCAGAATCGCAAAAAAAAGCAATAGGTTTTAAAAAAACGGCTGACAGAATTCCTCTCTGCCAGCCCAATCCCATTATAAAATCTCATCTCCTGTCCAGAAATCCTCCATACACCCAACCGGTATGGATCCCGGCAATCCGTATCCGGTACCACAGCTTACCATTCGGCGCCCTCTTCTCACCGGTCACATCCACCTCATTGCCGGGTCCCAGCTTCGGCCAGGCTGTCAAAACAGCATTTTCCGTCCCCGGACCGATACGCACATTAACGTTCCTCTCGTTACAGATCGCCGCCCATTCCGGATAATCCTTTATAGTCTCCTCATCCCGGCCGACTCCGTCGCAAGCTTCAGATCCTCTGCCCGGGCCCATCCCTGTCGGATTCCGCCTGCTGTCTTTGCCACTCCCCAGCAATAGGGATAACGTTCTCCGGCGTAACCGGTGATATACATCCGGTCATGGTTTTTCGCGATTCCGCAGCCCTTGCCGCTGCCTGTACCATAGATGATTCCGTTGACAATGACCGCTGCTCCCGGGGATAAATCCGTCGGATCCGTACCTTCGCCGCCATCCGGCGACTCTTCTTTCGAGGGCGTTTCCTGCTGCCCGGAATCCTCGCTCTCAGCCAGATGCCTCAGACCGCAATCCTGTTCCAGCCAGGTTATGATACCACGAACTGTCTTTTGTGCGTGAGCTTCCGTGATAATGACAGGCGTATCTGCCAGACTGTCCATAAAACCGTTCTCCACCAGATAACTTGGCATGTTCGTGTTAGCCAGAACATAATATGCTTTCTTTACCACCTTGCTGCTGCGATTGCCCATAAGTCCCGTCTCTGCCACGATATGCTGGTACAGCCTCTGTGCCAGGGAGACATGGGCAGGAATATCGCTGGCGTGATAGACCACGGTTCCCCCGCCGCTTTTTCCCCCGACACCGGCATTGTGATGCATGCTCAGGTACAGATCCGCGCCGAAATCGTTAGCCGCAGTCACTCTGTCACTAAGGCCCACATCCCGGACTCCGGTAATATCATCGACCCGCAGAACCTCACAGTCGTATCCCTGCAAGGCTTCCTGGAGCCTGTCCATAATCCGCGAATTCAGCTTCCATTCCCTGGTCTGGGCCGGATCCAGAGAGGGAAGGCAGCGCCGGCCGGCTGTGTGCAGGCCATGACCGGCGTCCATTGCGATTTTCATCTTACCCTTCATATCCGCCTCCTGATTTTATTTTTACCTCCGGCAGCCCTGCCAGCGATGTAAGCAAAGACAAAATACCGGATAATATGGATGCAGACAATACGGTCCGTACATCTACCACACTCAGTATGCCAGCTGTACCTATTGTGGCAACAGCTGTCTGGGCTATCGTTTTTACTGCCCTTACTCCCGCTGCCTTAACCCAAATAGTCCAATATCTTTCGTTCATTCTCAATCCCCTTTCTCCAAATTTGCGATTCTATGATTTGCCGATTTAATTTTCTCTTCTTGAATTTCGGTTCGCTCTTCTAAACGATATATTCTTTCTATGAGATTGTTATGAGCCTGTACTTTATTTTCAAGTTGTTCTATACGATACGCAACCAGCGAAATCGTTTTATCATTTTGCTTTCTGACTACATGTTTCTGAAAAAGATTATTAATCATGCAAACTAAAATAGCTACAGATCCTGTAATAAGTGCTTCATACATATCATCCTGACTCCTATTTATTTTCTCACAGTTCGGTTATTTGTACCCATAGCCAAATCGATTTATATTTTTGGCACACTAAAAGACCTTTCTGGGCCCGCTCTGGTAAAGATCCTATTCTTCTCCTTTTCTCTTGCGACGTCGCAAGGACACCCGGAAGAAGCACCCGCTTACCGACGATGAGGTGGAGCAACTGCGCGCCAGCCTGCACGTCTCGGAGCCGCTGCCCCTCAACCAGGGCAGCGTAGTCCCCCGACAGAAACGTCGAAAGCCCACACTTCCAAGACCAGCAACTACCGCATCGCTTACCAGCGATGCGTATGTCAGGGTAAACGACTGGAGGGGCGGCAATGCCTATAACATTACGAAGATATATTTGCAGTAGTTATTCTATGATCACATCATAGATATAGCAATCTCTTGGCTGGTTGGCTCCAAAGCCCAAAACCGATCCAAACTTTAAATAATAAGAGCCTTGATAGGCAGAGAGGCCCAGATAAGTCCATTCAGGATCCCTATACGCATCAAAAGTAACCCTGGCAACTTTAAATGTAGTGTTGTCACTATTAAAATCGCATATTGTATCGGTACTCAAACCCATAAACCCGGCAATGCTGTCATAATCATATTGTTTTCTCTTGGCCCGTATGCCGATCCGATTCCATCCAATAAAGTTTATGTATGCCATTTTTAAGTACATACCTGCCGATACATAAACATATAAATATGCGTTGTTTTCCCTGCGAGCAACCCAGTTGCCGTTTTCAGAACCAATGGTAGAAATAGAGTAGGAAACAGCTCCTGTATCTGCACCATCCTTAAACAAATACGTTTTTAAGTGGCAGCGATAATTTAAGAGGTTAAGACCGGCGGAGTAATAGCTTCCAATATAGGATGCCATGCTGGAAGAATAGTGGCTTTTCATTATATCATATGCCGTCGCATAACCAGCAATGGCATTACATACTGCGCTATTTTTAAGTGTTGCGTCCAGACTGGCCTGCACTGTCGTCCCAGCCACTCTGGCCGCATACTGATACCACGCCTCCACCCGCAGATACCGTACCACCGTGCTGGTCCTGCCTGCTCCGTCCGTCGCCACCACTGTAATCGTATGCGTCGTATTCGTCGCCAGAGACAGGGCCTTACTCCAGCTTGATCCGCTCACCGAGGCCGCCGCTCCGTTTACGGTCACGCTCCGGATCCCCGTGGCATCGGACGCCGTGCCGCTCACCGTATAGCTGACCGCGGCATCGCTCTGATAGTACGTGGGAGCGCCGGCCGACGTGCCGGCAGGCGCGCTCACTGCCAGGGTTGGATTCGTCATGTCGCAGTACACCCTCCTGGTGACGGTAGTCGTCCTCCCGGTTCTGTCCGTGGCTGTCACCGTGATCGTATTCCAGGCATTGGCCGTCAGAGAGACCGATCTGCTCCACGCGCCGTTGGCTGCCACGGTCACTGCCGTCCCGTTTACCGTCACACTCCGGATTCCCGCAGCGTCCGTGGCCGTGCCGGAGGCCGTCACCGAGGCGGCAGAGGTATAGGAATCTGCCGCAGGAGCCGTAAAGGACACCGCCGGGTTCACCGTATCGCTGTATATCCTTCTGGCGACCGTGGTACTGCGTCCGGCATAGTCCGTGGCCGCCACCGTGACCGTATTCCAGACATTGGCCGTCAGAGCCACCGATATGCTGAAAGCGCCGTTTGCCGCCACAGCCACAGCGGTCCCGTTCACCGTCAGAGACCGGATCCCTCCGGCATCGGACGCCGTACCTGTGACGGTGACGCTGGTTCCCGATATATACGAGTCTGCCGCTGGGGCCGTAAGAGACACCGCAGGAGCCATACTGTCGTAACGGACATATCGGGTAATCGTCCCCGTCCGGTTTCCCGCCTTGTCCACCGCATATACCTGTACTGCCACCGTCGTATCCGCCGTCAGCGTGATATCTCCGTACCAGCTGCTGCCGCTTACCACCGCCTCCTTCCCATTCACATACACTGCCGCCGCACCGCTGTCCGCATCGGTTACGCTGCCCTGTACCCGATAGGCAGCGCCGGAGGTCCAGTATGAGGGAGCATTCTCAGCCGTACCGGCCGGGGCCGCGACCGTCAGAGACGGAGCGGTGCTGTCGTACTGATACAGCTGTCTTCCTCCGCTCCACGCCTCCGATATGAGCCGTTCCTCCGCCATGATACACTCCAGGTCATCGCATATCAATCCTGTCATCAGCCTTCCGCCTTTCTGATAAAATAGATCACTCCCGGTTCCTGCACATCCGGCCTCACATCCACGATTCGCAGGCTGTAGCCCCCCAGGGCCTCCTGGATACTGGTCGTCTGACCGCCGCTTTTTACATACTCTACCTGATCCGCCCCGGTGGAGAAATGTATCTTATCGTAATCCGTCCCATTGTCCACCAGGTAATCTGCTTTCTTAATCTCTCCCATCTCATTCTCCTTCCATCATGTTGGTATTGCGACTCTATGTACAGAGCTTTTGTCTCTCACTCGGCGCTCCCTGCCGCCGTCCTGTTCCGCAGGTGCTCCGCCACGCTTTTGGCCGCCTCTCCTGCGGTTGCCTCCACCTCATATCCTCCGTTGCGGTCCACAGACTCCTCCACCGCCGTGATCTGCATCCGCTTCCTGATACCAAGCTCGGGATCCAGCACCGTCACATAATCTCCGATATCCCATTTCTTTGCGTAGCCTTCCAGAGACAGGATACACTCATAGGCCTCCGCCGGTTTCCACTCCGCCAGCTTCGTGGCCGCCCGTTCCGGTAAAAGCAGAGGGTCCTTTATATCCTTTGCGTCGATAAATATCTCCCGCCTCTCATTCATCGCCAGTTCGTCGCCGTACACATACACGGCCCGGTCCGCTCCCTCGCCCTTTCCGGCTATGACGGCACAGGTCTTCGCGTCCATATCGCTGATCTCATAGGTACGGCTCTCGATCGTATCGTAGTCCATACAGAAGATCACCGGAGACCGTTTTTCCTGTTCACAGGACCGGTCTGTCCCCTGCCTGACGCAAAACAGACATTCCTGCCTCTGATAGTCAAAGTCTATGGATACTCCCAGGCCGGAAGATTCCGACAGACTGCCGATCTCTCTGTCCAGTCCGGCGTAGCGGCTCTGAAAGGTTATCATCCGCCCTGCCTGCGCCCTCTTTCCCAGAGACAGGTGGGGGATGATCCGGGACACATTCTCGGGATGGATGGCGTTTTGGTCCACCAGAGTTCTCATGACATTTTCCTGAGTATCGCTGACTGTAAGGCAGTCCTCCCCGGCTGGAGGTATCGTGATCCTCTGGGTCAGAAGCCACAGCAGACTGTAGCCCCTGATCCGCACCTTTCCGTCCTCTTCCATCCGGATATACCGGATCACCCCGTTTTTTCTGCCGTTGTGACCAAAGACTACGATATTTCCCAGCTTTGCCTGGGGTATCATCCGGCACAGGCAGATCTCAAAGTCGCCGTATGTGTTCCACCGCTGCCGGTAACGGATGGCTTCATAGTGATCCTCCAGACCGATAAAGGTGAGCGAAGGATCAAAAAACCATATCTCTATCGGATTCTCAGCCATATGCTTCCCTCCACATGCTCCTCCGGTTCCAGGGACTGGATGTACGTCTTCCGCCATCCCACGGACTGCTGCATGACAAACCATGCTTCATACCGGCGCTGAAATTCTGTCACCATATCCTGATACTCCGTCAGATTTTTCGGGCGTATGGCTCCGCACAGCTTCGTATCCGCCCGCTCATCCGTCACCACCATGTCTCCCTCCGCCGGGATATACACAGACGCCAGCGATATCTCGTACACCAGTTCGTCTCTGGTCAGCACAGGTGCTGCCGGCGTACTGGAAGCTGTCCCCTCCAGAATTTTGCATCGCACCGTGTGCGCCGCCAGATCCAGCCTGAGCACTACCCGGTCCACCCGGGGCAGATACGGATCTCTCTGAAGCGCCACCGCCTTATCCGCGTCATTGTAATAAAAAAATCCCTCCACGATAGCGAAGCCCTTCGACAGGGTCACACCGTTCTCTCCCGCTGTCACCTTCAGAGTCAGAGCTCCCCCATCGTCCAGACTCACTCCGTTTTGAAACAGGTTCCGGAAATACCGGTTAAACTCGTCCTGTCCGTATTCTTCATCTCCGTTAAAAAAACCGCTGTTCTCCATATCGTCTCCTTTCCTGCGGCCGCCGGGCCGCTGTCTTATACTCCCAGATATCTCTCATCGTACTCGATGGTAACCGACTGAGGTTCCAGATCATTGTCTGTCTCATACTCCACCATATTGTCGCCTGTCTGAAGCCACCAGAAACGGCTGTTCAGATCAATATAGTCAAACGCATCCTCCTGCTGTCCGTCACTGTGGTCGATTCTCACGGTCTTAGCGCCGAACTCCGTACAGATGTAGAGCACATCGTCTGTCGTCAGTTCCTTCCGAATCCGGATCATCTCCCCTGTGGTCAGGTTTTTCACCGCAGGATTGACCGCAGGCCCTTTAAAGATGATGTGGACCGGCGTGTCCGAATGGCCCGCGTTATATACATTGCGCCGGAAGGAGCCCCTCCGCTTCATATGAAAGGGCAGTGTGAATTTCCACCTCCAGCCGTCGACCCAGGTCGCCAGTGTCACGCGGCGCTTCTGTACGCCTGTAAAGAACGGATTCATACACTGAAGATCCAGGCAGCAGCGAAGACGTTCGTTCACATTGACCGTGGGAAGCCTCATCTTCTCCACCTCATATTCGATTTCCCGGACCACCCCTTTATATCGCACGTTAAGACATCCGCAGGAAAACGGGCTGAAAAAACCGATCAGCCGCTGCCGGATCCCGGAATCCTGCCGCCGGATCTTATATTCAAATTCCAGCGACAGATCCCTGGGCAGCAGCCTGCGTTTTGTCAGACTCGCGCCGATCCCGTTTCCGTTTGGCATAGTTTCCAGAGCATAGTCTGTCGCCTCCAGCCCGCTGTATTTGATAATGCCAAACGCGTTGGCCCCCACCGTCAGCTCTTCGCTGTCTCTGTAAAAGGTAAATACCACCTCGTTATCCATCCAGCCACATCTCCCTTCCCGCCTTTCTCATCTCTCTGGCCAGTTCCGCCGGCGATTCCACCGGTCTGTAAATATTCACGGTCTGATTGATCTCTCTGACGCCCCTCTCTTCTCTGTCCTGCCCGACGCCCATCATCCGGACCAGAAGCCGCCTGTCATAATCCCGTATGGATGCCTCCGCCGTCGCAGGGTCCGGCAGACCGGATGTGAAGGCCATCATCATCGCCTGTCCCTGCCAGGTCTGTCCGGTCAGACTCCGGCTTCCCTCCTCATAGGCGGCCCAGGCCTCTCTGGCTGTCTCCCGGTAGGCTTTCATGACGGCCGGGCTCCCCTCCTGCACACCGGCCTCCAGGCCCTCCATGGTCATCTCGGCAGACCATTTGAATTTTCTTGAAGGGGAGTGGATGTCGATTTCCTGATTGTAGGCTTCCCAGGCAGCCCGCGCCAGAGCCCGGTGTTTCTCCACCACGGAATCCCACATGGCATCCACGCCGCTCTTTACGCCCTCGCAGGTATGCTCCGCCGCCACATGGGCTGCTCCGTAATCGTCCAGCTCCGCTACCATCGCCTCCTTTAGTTCTCTGTTTTTGGAAACGATATCTTCCTGCTCCGATTGAATCGCCTCTTCCACCCCTTTGCAGGTATTTAGCGATGCGGCAAAGGCTTTATCAAACTGGTCCATTTCCGTCACCATTTTGTCATAGGAGGTCTCCATCTTCTCCATTTCCTTATCAAAATCCGTGGCCATTCGCCCCACAGCGTCGGAAAATTTATTTTTTCCCACTTCTACCTTGGCAAATTCCGCATTCAACTGATCGACCTCTTCCTTACCGGAGGCCGCAATGGCTGCCAGATATCCGGCCGATTCCTTTGATCCGTCCGACAGTCTCTCGAGAATCGCCCGATCCACCCCCAGTTCCATGGCCTTATCGATATTCTCCGCATAGGTATTCATATATTCTGTCTGACTTTGCAGATTTCCTATCAGGCCCTCGATGCTCTGTTTCGACTCGATCTTCATATTCTCAAAAAGACCGACCTGACTGGAGATACTGTCATAGGCCGCTGCCGCGCTTTCGTAGTAAGATTCCCATAAGGAGTGCAAACCCTCTTCTATGCTCTCTATATTGCAGCGATATCCCTCAGCGAATTCTTCATGGGCCAACGCTGCCTCCGCGATCTGCTCCACCATCTGCTGATAGGCTTTTTCGTCTTCCTGCAATGCCTCCGCCTGCTCCAGCATACTGTCCACTACGGCTCTGGAGCTTGGCAGCAGATCCGCATTGGCCGCCGTATACTCATTGATCTGAACGCCGACAGCATAATATTCTTCCACATTATCCCGCAGCGCCTGTTTCGTAGCTTCCATTGTCACTCGCAGATTCTCTGTCTGAGCCTGCGCTTCTGCGATGATATATGCTCCTTCATAGGTATTGTTGTTATACTGTCGCTGGACTTCCTCCAGATACGCTTCCGACTCCGCCAGAAGCCCCTGCACCGCCGCCAGTTCCTCCGACTTTGCACGATTCTCCGCCAGAAGCTCTGAACGACGCTCAATGGCTGCGTCATACTCGGATAACTCCGCCTGAGCCTCCACGGTGGTCCGGATAGCCTCAGCAGTTTTATTTAAAGAATCTGTTTCCTCATCATAGGCCAGTGCCAGCTCCGGCACCATTTCATTTAATTCTTCCACCAAGCTTTTGATAGATTCTCTGTTTGCCTGACTGTTTCCCTCCGCCTCCATCAGAGTTTCCAGCTGCTCAATCATGGCTTGCGTGGCTTCCGCCTGCTCCCGCATGGCCTCCTGCTTTTGCTCATAGGCCTCCTGATTCCCTTTAATGGCCTCATTCAGCTCTTCCACGCTGTCCCTAAGTTCATTGGTCCGCTGCCTCAGGCTTCCTTCTCCTTCTCCCGTCAGCTCCAATGTCGCCACGTAGGTCCCCAGCGCTGCCACGGCTGCTACCACGGCCGTTACAATCATAGCCGTCGGATGTGACGCTATCATCTTCTGAACGACCTCTATCATCGTCAGGGCTCCATGCAGGACAGTCAGACCTGCCGTCAGGGCGCCAGCCACGGTGGTAATCGCCATGATCGCCTGTACCACCTCCGGATGTTCCGATACGAAATCCGCAGCCCAGCCAAAGGCATCCGCCCCGGTCTCATAGAGCTTCTCCAGCGCCGGATTCAGCGCATCGCCCAGGGCAGTCTTCATGTTCTCCACCGCCACATCCATCCGGTCATGGGCGCCCTGGGTGGTATCTGCCATGAGTGCGAAAGCTTCCTCCGCCGCGCCGGCGCTCTGGCGCATCTGCACCAGTACGCTTGCATACTCCTCCGATCCCGTTTCCAGTAAAGACAGGGCTCCGACGCCGGCCTCCGAGCTCTCCCACAGCTTTCGGAAGACCTCCGTATTGCCTCCCACGCTCTCTCCCAGGAGCGCCATAATATCTCCCAGGGAGCTGCCGGACTCCGACAGTTCTTCGAAAGACATCCCCGTCTCGCTGCGCAGTATCCCGGCCACCAGGCTGGAGCTGTCCCCCAGTTCGCCCAGAATCGCCTTTAGGTAAGCGCCGGCCTCGCCTGCTGTGTGGCTGTCTTTCGTCAGGACCGCGTAAGCGGCGGACAGATTGTCCATCTCCACGTGACTGGCGGCAGCCACCGGAATCACCTTCTCCATCGCGGATGCCAGCTCTCCCACCGTGGTCTTGCCCAGCCTCTGCGTGGTAATCAGATAGTCCGATACCTGCTCCACCTCATTCGCTTCCAGCTTGTAGCCATTCATGGCCGCCGCCAGAACCTTCACCGAAGTGGCAGTATCCGTAAAGCCGCCAGCCGCCAGCTTAGACGCTGTCTCCACAAATCCCACCGAGGAGGCTGTATCCACACCGGCCCGGATCGCAGCGGACACGGACTCCGCCACCTTTCCCGCCCCTATACCCAGTTCCGACGACAGAGACAGTATCTCATTTTTCATGGTATCCACCGGCACGACCGAGGTATCCGCCATGATTTTCAACCCTGCCATGCTGGTCTCAAAAGCTGCCGCTGAAGAAGAACAATCCTGCAACAGCTGATCGATATCCTCCAGCGCCCCCTTGATCCCGGAATCCTTTAACGCCTTTGCCAGCGCTCCCAGCGCGTCCTGTCCGCCGGCCTTCTTTTCCTCCTGGGTCTGCGCTGCTTCCTGCTTCCCGTCCCGGCTCTTTGCCATTCCCGCCACATCACTCATATCCATTCTTTTACTACCCATCCCTTTTTCTCTGTTCCATCGGTTTTTGTCTCCTCACTCTCATAAAAGCTTTCGTCACTGGGGCAGCCCCTTCCCATATCCGTTTCGTTTCAGATACACGCCGTACATATCGCGGATCAGGCCCGGAGCCGTCATCAGCGCCTCGCTTATACTGAAACCGGCCAGAGCTGCCATTGTCAGGATATCCGCTCTGGCCGGCTTGCGTTTTTTTCCAGCTCCAGAAGTCCCAGGTCGACCTCCTCCTCCTCGGCAGTCTCTCTTCCCAGCCCCTTCAGCACCGCATGGAGAGCGCTGTTTTTCGCGTCGATATACTCCCGCGGCGTCAGGCTGGCCTCCCACTGTCCGTTCTCCGGAAGCGCATCTCCCTGTCCGTAGCCCTGGGCCTGCCGGCACAGCGCTCCGTTTACCGCCAGAATCCTTATGATCTCACAGAAGGCGGAAAAATTTTCCCTGTCGTTGGTCCCCAGCACCTCAAATAGTTCCCTCTCTCCCAGCAGATCATTGATCTCAAACATGGCGTTCACTGTGTAAGCCAGATGAATCTCCTTCCCCGCCAGTACGCATTTCTCTGTTTTTGCCAGCATCAGCTGTCTCCTCCTCTCTGTCTGCACCTGTTCTCTTACGCGTCACGATCCTTCTCTGGAGGCTGCCACATTTTGAACCCCTGCGCAGGATATGAAAATTTGTTTCCCGCAAAATCTCATATCCTGCGCTCCAAGCCCTCCTGTGGCAGCCTCCGGCTCTCCTATATTACTGCACGTCCTCGCCGGTCACGGTCTTCAGCTTGCCGTCGATATACGCCACCGCAGCCTCCTCGCTGTCAAAGACCTCACGGTATCTCCATTCGCCTGTCTGCGGCTCATAGATCGTAAAGGACAGCGGCCTGGCCGTAAATGTGATGCTGCTGGCCTTGGACTGCGCCGTATCGTTCCCCATCACCGCCTTCGTCTTCGGATAAAAACAGGCTTCATAATACTTCTTACCGCCCCGGGACAGGGTCTTATAATATCCCAGGCCCCCATAAGGAATCGTATCGCCGGTACTGTCGATCAGCTCCTTCTCCTTCAGGGTAGATCCGAACAGAGCGCTTTCTGTCTCATGGGTCATATCGTCCACTTCCACCGCCAGGGTGCCGCTGGCAAACTCCTCGATCTTCTCCGCCAGCGCGTTATTGGCCCACAGCTCCCCGGCCGTCAGATTGACCGTCAGGTCCGCTTTCACCAGCTGGCCCACCTCCACTGCCGCCTTATAGCTGGGAAGGGTATCCTTCGGCTCCTCCGCAAAGGGTGCAAATACAATATATTTCGCTCCAAATGTTGCCATAATCGTTCTCCTTTTCTCTTTGTTTTTTATTAATTTCTTTTGATACTCTTTTCCTGTTGCCGAATTTCGCCTGCTCTTCTCACCCCTCCACGGCCGTCGTCAGGCTGTACGGCACCTCGCACATCACCGTGTGCCGGATCCATTTTGTCTCCGGGTCGTACTCGGTCACCGGTTCCTCAAACGCTGCCCCGGCCCTGTCCAACTCACAGAGAAGACGGTCAGGCAGAAAAGATTCTTTTTCCCGCGTATGCAGGACCACCCGGATCTGCCGGGTTCTCTCCGTGCACCGGTTGTTCCCGTAGAGTGCACGGCCTCCTGTTTCCTGCCAGACGATGTATTTCTCTCCCGCGTCCTCCCCGGCCTCAAAGTGATATACTCCGGCTGTCACCCGCAGCAAAATCTGCTGAAACTCTGCCAATGTCATCTGCCCGCTCCCTTCTTTTTCGTATCAAATCCCCACGCTCCTGCTCTCTGCCTCCGGGACCGTCCCGGACGTTTCCGTTCATTGCCATGATCCCTCCTCTCATCCTGATTTTTCTTCCCGCCCAGCGCTCCGCGCGATCTCTCTTTCTTGTTTGTATATCACTTTAAGTGGATTCTATCTGCAAAAAAATATTGACAACGATTCCTTTTTCCGTGCAGCATCCCTTTTTCTCTGCTGGAAGGGAGAAAACCGCATATCACCGGGCAAACCTGGGCTTTTTATTGCTCCTTCTTAGGAAGCTGAGATCAGTATACCATCACTTTAAGTGTGTGTCAACACTTTAGGTGATATTTTTTTTATTTTTATTGAATTATTATCACTTTTAGTGTATTATATAAATAAGAACAGGAGGTATACATCGTGTCTGAACAGGAATTCAACAGGGTTTTTTCCAAACGTCTGCGATACTATCTGGCCAAGTATGAGATCACGCAGGCCGAGCTGGCCCGCCGTCTGAATGTGGGAACCACATCCGTATATAACTGGTGTAATGGGATCAAGAGTCCCCGGATGGATAAAATTGACGCCATGTGCGGTCTGTTTCACTGTAGGCGCTCTGATCTGATCGAAGAAAAGGAAGACGAGGAAGACTACTATCTGAACCAGGAGACTGCCCAGATGGCTCAGCAGATCTTTGAAAACAGAGAGCTCCGCCTCCTGTTTGACGCCGCCCGCGACGCACAGCCGGAGGACCTGGAGACGGTACATTCCATGCTTCTTGCCCTTAAAAGAAAGGAACGGGGTTATGGCGACGTTGATTGAGGGACGCGATATATTCGTCCGGATCGTTGATCTGAACGGAAAGGTAACGGAGGCTGTCACAGAGAATGAGGACGGAACGTATACCGTCTTTATCAGCGCCCGCCTGGATCCCCATGCGCAGCGCGAGCGTTTTGAACACGCCCTGCGCCATATCCGGTACTGTGATTTTGAAAAGAGCGATGTCCAGACTGTCGAGACAGCCGCTCACAGAAGAGAGAACGGGCCGTCCGCCGCTTCCCTTTCCCCGGACAAAGCTTCTCTGCCTCTCCCTGTCTCCTCTGAGACAGAGAGGGACCTTCTGACCGTCCCCGAAACAGATCCCTCCCGCCCGGCCAGATTCCAGCGGGAGATTCGCCGGCTGCGCACAGAGCGCCGGCAGCTCCAAAGGCTGCTGGCACAGAGACAGAGCGCAGGAGAATACCTGGCCGCCGCCTGGCCGGAGCGCTACGGCAGCTTTCTTGAGATAACAGAGCTTCCCGAACGATACTGAGAGATAAGTCCCGGCCACCGGTCCGGCCGCTCTCTTACCACGGAAAAAACCGCCCGGCTGCCCGGACGGTTTTTCCAGAGAAAAAGGGAAATGATACGATATTTAAACGGGATTTACCTGGTGGTATAATCCCTCTTGTAAGCAAGAGTCACATCCAGAGATAATTCCTGGTAAGCGCCGTCCACCTGCCGCTGCACGATGATTGTCACCGTCTCGCCACCGGAGAAATACTCCAATGCATTCTGCAAATCCGCCGTGCTGCCCACCGGATACTGGTCCACCGCCGTGATGATATCCTTTGCCCGCATCCCGGCCCGCTCTGCCGGAGAATTGTCTGTCACCGAATAGACGTAGACCCCGCGGGGCATATCATAGCTCTCTGAAGACTCGTCGTCCACGGACACCGGCTGGATTCCCAGATAGGAAGCATCCTCGCTGTCTACCTTATTGCGGGATTCCCACTGCATCATATCGCTGATCAGATCAATCACAGAAGAGATGGGGATCGCGTAATTAATCCCCTCCACTCTGGTATCCATGACCTTGGCCGTATTGATACCGATGACCTCGCCGGAGGCGTTTAACAGGGCTCCGCCGCTGTTGCCGGGATTGATGGCCGCTGAAGTCTGGAGCACGTTAAGCGTCGTACCCTCGCTGGTCGTCACCTTGCGATTCAGTGCGCTGACACAGCCCTCCGTCACCGACTGGCCATATCCCAGCGCATTTCCGATGGCGATCACGCCCTGGCCGATACGCAGCTCATCCGAGTTACCCAGCGTGGCGATGGCGATGGATTCCTTTGTCTCCTGAGAAAGTTTGTCCAGAGGAACGGAGATGATGGCGATATCCGAGCTGGCTTTGGACGCCTTCACCGTCGCTTCCGCCGAAGAGCCGTCCATAAACTGTACGGTGAGGCTCTTATTGTTCTCCACCACGTGGTTATTGGTCACGATAAAAAGCTCTGACTCATTCTGTCCGATGATAATGCCGGAACCGCTGCTCTCCGTGGGAATCTCCGTGGCTCCCTGCCAGAAACCGCCGAAGTTCTGGCTGGTGTATACGCTGCTGTTGACGATAGACACCACGGAAGGCATGACCGAGGCCACCATATCCGACACATCGGTGAGAATCACCGCTCCTCTGTTCGGCTGGTTTGTCATCGTCGTAGTCTGGGGAATTGTCTCCCTCTCCTTAAGGCTGGTCTCTGTCTCCTTCTGGCTTCCATTGTCCGCCGAGGCCTTCGTCTCCTCCGGCTCGCTGCTTCCCACCACTGACTCCCAGCCGTTCTTCAGCTGTTCCACCAGCGTGTGAGCGCTGTATCCGCCGGCAGCAGCGATCCCCACCAGCAGCAGCATTCCCAGTGTGACGGCCACCACCTTGCCTACGCCGCTTCTTTTCGGCGAGGACGGTCCGGAACCGTTCCGGTCCGGTTCCCTGTAGGAATAATACTCCCCGGAACCCGGTTCATTCTGATCGTTAAAATCGTTTACATTATTGGTCTCATCATATCCGTTCATACTGCCGCTCCTTCCTGGCGCCGTCCCGATCCTCTGCCGGTACGGGACTGCCCTGACATATGATAATATTATTGCCGCCTGTCGGCGTTTCTTGTCTGTATGCCTATACTATAAAACGGACTTGTGTAGAAAATGTGATGAAACCTTTAAAAAAATATGATACTGCCCGTCACTCCGGCGCCGGGATGCCGGAATACTTTTCTATGTAGCGGCTGATCTCCTTGACCGTATCCGATGCCTCGAAATTTTCATTATCATAGAGGAACTCATGAAGCCGCACCACGTTCTGCTCCAGTCCCTTCGGGAACACGAAATCCGGAGCGCCTTCCTTGAGCTTCTTCGCCTGTTTGTCAAAGGGAAATCCCACCATCTCCACGATATGGAAGCGGCCGATCACTTCAGCCAGAGAAATCAGATCGCTGATCTCCAGGTTGGTGGACACATAATTCGGGATCTCGTCCAGTATATTCAAAAGAGTGCCCAGACCGGCCGACTTGGCTTTCTCCAACATCAGATCCACCACCTGGCGCTGTCTCTCCGCCCGTCCGTAGTCGTTGTCGATATAGCGGATGCGACAGAATGCCACCGCCTGCACTCCGTTTAAGTGCTGATACCCCGGCTCATAGATATAGTCGGACTCCGGGTATTTGCCCTCTGTCGGATCCGTATATATGCCCGTGGACTGCACCGTCTCCTGAATATAACCGTTGATGTATTTCATCATGGACTCCGGCACCTCCAGATCGATCCCTCCCAGGAGATCAATGGTCCGCGCCACGGCATACCAGTTTACCGCCACATACTCGGTGACATTCAGATCCAGATTCCGGTTCAGGGCTCCCAGCCCGCCCAGGGCGCCGTCGCGCCAGTACATGGTGGTCATCTTCCGGTAGGTATCGGTGTCCTGCGAGTCATTCATAAAGGTATCCCGGTACACGGAAACCACCTTCACATCGCCGCTCTCGCTGTTGATGCTGACCAGCATGACCACATCCGCATGCCCCTTTTCCTTCGACATATCCCTGGAGTCCGTACCGAAGACGGCTATGGTCCGATAGCCTGTCCACGACAGAATCGTCTCCTCCTTCAGATCCTTATTGACCTTGATCTCCTCCTTCTTGAAATCGGCCTTGAGCACCTTATTCCATTTGGAGAGCAGAAAGATCAGGACTAACAATACCAGAAGGATCAGTCCCTCCACCACCAGTATCGCCGCCTGACCACGGCGGCGTCTCTTCTTTTTCGCTTTTTTCATCTCTTTCTCCTGGCGCTTTCTTTGTATAATTTCCTCTTCTGTCAGAGGCCGGCTCCTCTTCTTCACAGGAGACGCCTCTTTCTCCCTCTTCCGTGCCATAATAAACCTCCTGCCTAATAAGCATTTTTATTGACAAATCCACAGATTACGGTCAGAAACAGGATTTTCACGTCAAACCCCACGGTCCAGTTCTCAATATAGTAGAGATCATAGTCGATCCTCTTACGGATGGAAGTATCGCCACGGTAGCCATTGACCTGTGCCCAGCCGGTCATGCCGGGACGCACCTGATGTTTAATCATATAACGCGGGATCTCTTCCCGGAATTTCTCCACGAAAAACGGCCGCTCCGGCCGGGGCCCCACCAGACTCATATCGCCTTTAAGCACATTAAACAGCTGCGGCAGCTCGTCGATGCTGGTCTTGCGAAGCATGCGTCCCACCCCCGTAACCCGGTTATCGCCGGCTCTGGTCCACTCCTTCTTCTCCTCCCCCGGCGTCTGCACACACATGGAACGGAACTTATACATGGAAAATGTGCGGTTGTGAAGTCCTACCCTCTCCTGCTTAAAGATCACCGGGCCGGGGGAGGACAGACGCACTGCCGCCGCCGCCGCCAGCATCACCGGGGAAAACAGGATCAGAGCCACGATGGAACCGGCTATGTCCATGCCTCTCTTGATCGTGGCATTGAAGGAATCCGTCAAGGGCACATGGCGGATATGAATCACGGGAAGTCCCAGAAGATCCTCCGTAAAAGGCCTCGTGGGAATGATATTATTATAGTCCGGCACAAACTTCGTATGGACGCCGGATTTCTCGCACACCGCCACGATATGCTCCAGCTTATCGTACTCGCTTAAGCCCAGAGTGATGACGATCTCATCCAGACGGTTCACCGCCAGAATGTCTTCCAGCTCGGTGGTCGGACCGATCACATGGACGCCGCGGTATTCATATCCCCAGTCCGTATTATCGTCGAGAATCCCGCGGACCCGGTATCCCCAGACCGGGTTCTCCATGGTCCGGTCGATATAGCCAAATGCCGCCCGGCTGCATCCCACCAAAAGCACATGCTTCTGATTATAGCCCTTGCGGCGCACCCGGCGTAAAACCTGGCGCACACTGTAGCGAAACAGCATGTCCCCCAGGGCATTCATCACAAAAAACAGCGCCAGCATCGGACGTGAGAAATCCTGCAAACGCTCCTTGCCCAGAAACAGGATCATGGAAAAAACGAGAAGTATGATGAGATTTGCCTGTAGAATGCTGTTGATTTCCTTGATACTCTGAGCCGCCCGCTTGGGCGCATACAGCCTCAGTACCCAATAGACGCACAAAAGAGCCGGAACCAGAAAGAACAGAGCCGACATATACTGGGAGAAGCTGTATACCGCTTCCACCGGACCTGTGAAGACGCTGAAGATCTGTAAGCGGAATACAAGAAAGTAAGCCGCCAGATACGAGGCTATGATCACCAGCGCATCCAGCAGCACCGCCAGATTATTCAAACGTTTCTGATTCTCCTTAATCACGGTCTTTCTCCTGACAGACAATCCTTCTTATTGTGTTATCTTACTCTAAAGACAGACAGATTGCAAGAAAAAAAGTGGATTCAAAATTCTTAAGGTTTTCTTATCCGACGCTTTATATATTCGTAAGCATAAATAAAGGTATTACCGATGAGCTCCAGCTCGATCTGCGCATAGCGAAGCAGACGGTCTGCGCCAACCGGCACGCGACGGCATCTGTAAAGCGTGGTAAATCCCTCCTTAAGCCCTGCGCGGTAGTCGCTTCCGAAGCCTCTTTTCGTGAAGAAGCGTATCTTCACCGCATACCCGAAGGCTAACGGCAGCGCGTTAATAAGGAGCTGGAGAAACGGCATATTCTTATAATTCAGATACACGCTGTTGCGGGCAGCCAGCCGTACCTTAAAGGGGTTATACCGGGAGCCGCTGGTGCCGCTGCCCACATGGTACACCAGCGCAGCGGGACAGTACCAGTTCTCATATCCCGCCAGTCTGGCCCGGTAGCCCACGTCCAGATCCTCCAGATAGGCAAAATGCGCCTCGTCGAAATATCCGATCTCCTCAAAGACATGACGCCGGTAAATGGCAGCCCCCGCACAGGCGGCAAAGACCCTCCGCGCCCTTTTGTAGCCGCTGCTTTTCTGCCCCACTCCCCGCTGGAATCCCCAGCCGATGACCGTGTACAGATCCCCGGCATCATCCATCAGGCTCTTGTCATGCAGCTGAACCATCCTGCTGCTGACGGAAAAGATTCGTCTGTCTCGTCCGACGGCCCGCTCCATGGCCCGGATATAGTCCCGGTGGACCTCCGTGTCATTATTGAGCAGAATCACATACTCTGTCACAGAGGCGCGGATCCCCCGATTCACCGCGCCGGAAAAGCCGGTGTTTTCCTGTAGCGGCAGCAGATAGACCGGAAAAGGGAGCTCTCCCCGCTTCGCCCCGTTGTCCCTGCCGCTCTGCCCTGTCTTCTCCCCTGTGGCCGCCTCGGACAGCGGCAGATGCTTCCCCTCCTCCACGGTCACCAGTCCCGGCAGATGCTCTCTCATCCACTCCACACTGCCGTCGGAGGATCCGTTGTCCACGATCAGCACGCAGAAATCCTTCCGGCTCTGCTTTCCCAGAGCCCTCATACAGGCTTCCATAAAATGCTTTCCATTATAGTTAGGGATAATTACCGTCGTTTTCATTGTAATACACCTGATTTCATTTATTTTATCCGCTGTTCATAGTCGATCTCGTAGGGATTGCGCAGGGTAAAGTCGTTGCGGGCCAACGTCAGATTGATATTATAGTAAGGATCTCCGGCCCGAAGCCTGCCCTCCCATTTCTCCTTGAAACGGTCCATCTCCCCGTTAAACCGGGCGATCTTCTCTGGCGTGTTCTCCAGCCCTCTCGTCTTGGATTCATAGTGGTAAGCTTCCACCTGCGCGTTATACAGAACGCCGTAACCGGCTTCTCCGGCTTTCAGGCACAGATCCACGTCGTTAAACGCCACGGCCAGCTCTTCGGAGAATCCTCCGATCTCCTCAAAGACCGAGCGGCGTATCATCAGGCAGGCCGCCGTCACCGCGCTCAGGCGCTGAGTACACCAGTCCCTGCCCATGTACCCGCAGTCAAAGCGGGGCTGGCCCACGAAGGCATGACCGGCCACGCCTCCCAGACCCACGATCACCCCGGCATGCTGGATCGTATTGTCTCCATAGTAGAGCCGGGCTCCCACAATGCCGATCTCCGGACGCATACACGGGTTTAGCAGCCCGTCCACACAGTCGTCCGTAATCATTTCCAGATCGTTATTTAAGAGCCACAGATACTCCCCCGACGCCTGGGACGCCCCGAAATTATTGATGGCAGAATAGTTAAACTCTCCCTCCCAGGTCAGGATACGGACATTTTTCAGCTCCTTTTTCAGTCTCTCATAAAGGACAAAGGTCTCCTCCTGCGTACTGTTGTTCTCCAGGATGATCCACTCCAGTTCCCGGTAGGATGTGCGGGAGAGCACCGAACGGATCGTGCGTTCCAGATCCTCCCCGTGGTCCTTATTGGGGATCAGTACCGATACCAGGGGATCCCGGGATCTCTCATAGCGGGTTACGTACATGCCGGGACGCACTCCCCCGGACACCTGCGCCCGGATCCCCAGCCTCCCATAGTGCGCCTCGATCGCCCGCTGTCCGGCCTCAAAGGCATAACGCTTACTCTCCGGATTCTCCGAGGTGGACGCCTCATGGCAGCGCCAGTGATAGAGGATCTTCGGAATATGGACGATCCTCCGGGCCCTCTCCGCACAGCGAAAAATAAAGTCGTAATCCTGGGCTCCGTCGAAGCCGGATAAGAAGCCGCCCGCCTCCTGCGCCAGAGAGCGGCGCACCGCCAGCAGATGGCAGATATAGTTCACGCTGCGCAGAAGATCCTCGTTGAAATCCGGCTTAAAATGCGGGTCATAATATTTTTTCCCTCTTGCGTCCGTCTTATCCTCATCGGAGTAGAGCAGATCGGCCTCCGGCTCCTCCCTCACAGCTCTCGCCAGGCTGTAGAGAGCGTCCGCCGTCAGCAGGTCGTCATGGTCTGCCAACACCACATAGTCTCCCCGGGCCATGGACAGAGCCTCGTTGGTATTGCCCGCGATTCCTTTGTTTTCTCCCAGAAACCGGTAGCAGATTCTGGGGTCCGTCTCCCTCTCGCCGCCGAATCGTCCGCAGGGCGTCTCGCTGCCGTCGGCCAGACACAGCTGCCAGTTTTCATAGGTCTGCCCCTGCACCGACGCGATCAGCTCTTCCAGATACCCGGGCGGCGTATGGTACATGGGAACCACAATGCAAAAAAGCGGATAAGAACCGGATCTCTCCTCTTTTTCCCGGGCGGCTTCCTGCTTCCAGGACGCGCTCTCTCTTCTCTGCCTGGCCAGCTCATGCTCCGAAGGCATGGCTCCCCGTCTCCATCTCTCATAGCTCACCGTCTCCAGACGGAAAAACTTATTATGAATCTTTTTTAAGCCTTTTTTCGCCCCGTTTTTCTTAAAATAGAGAACGGTCTTGGTCAGAAGGCTTTTGGGCTTGCGTTCTTCCTGAACTTCCACTGTCTCTCCTCCCTGTGCGCCGCCTGACAGGACGGCCCGTCCGCGCGGCACTATTTTCCGTCATGCAGATATTTCCCTGTAAAGTCCGCCGCCACCAGCGTGAGATTGGGATTATAGCAGGGATCGCCCTGTGTTTGATACTCCGGGAACCGCTCTCTTAAAAGCTCCTGCTCTCTCAGGAAACGTTTCTGCTTCTCGCTGCCTTCCTCATAGCCTCTGGTCCGGGATTCATAATGATAGAGCTGTGCATATGGCGTAAACACCACCAGCAGTCCCGCCTTTCTGACCCGCAGGCAGAAATCCACATCGTTATAGGCCACTTTAAAATCCGTGGACAGGCCCCCCATTCTGTCCCAGACCTCCCGGCGGCACATCAGGCAGGCCGCCGTCACGGCGCTGTAGTCCTGAATCAGTACCGCCCGGGCATAGCTTCCGGGATTTTCCTTCTCTGCGCCGTAGAAGACATGGCCGCAGCAGCCTGCCAGCTTCATGACCACTCCGGCATGCTGGATGGTGTCGTCCGGGTAAAAAAGCTTGGCTCCCACGACGCCCACCTCCGGGCGGCTGCAGATGCCGGCCATCTCTTCCAGCCATTCGGGCGTAATAATCTGGGTGTCATTGTTCAGAAGCAGGATGTAGTCGCCGGTACTGTGGCTCACCCCGAAATTATTGATGGCAGAATAATTGAATTCCCCCGGCCAGGTCAGCACCTTTACCTCCGGATATTTTTCCAGCTTCCCGTAGCAGTCCCGGATCTCCCGGGTGGCGCTGTTATTTTCCACGATGATGATCTCGTAATCCGGCCACCGGGTCTTCTCCCGGATTGAGCGGACACAGGCGTACAAAAGCTGAGCCTGGTCCTTGTTGGGGATGATGATCGAGATCTTCGGATGGCCCGGCGCCTCATAATGCACCCGGTAATAGCCGGGGCGGGATGTCTCCTCCACTCTGCCGGCGATGCCGCTGCGCGTTAAATGTCCTTCCACCGCCCGCCGGCCTGCCGCCCAGGCATAGGCCTTGCTCTCCGGGTTCTCCGCCGTGGACGCCGGATGCGCCCGCCAGTGATAGAGTACCCGCGGCAGATGGGCAATATGCTCTGCCTGCTCGCAGAGACGCAAAATAAAATCATAGTCCTGGGCTCCGTCATATTCCCGCCGCAGCCCTCCCACCCGAAGCAAAAGCTCCCTCTTTATCATCAGGAAATGGCTGATATAGTTGTTGGACCGCAGCAGATCCGGGTTAAAATCCGGTTTAAAATGGGGCTCAAAATAAAATTTCCCGTCCAGGGATACCTTATCCTCATCGGAATAAATCAGATCTGCGCCGTCCTTAAGCGCTGTTTCCATCATCTCTGCCAGGGCGCTCTTTTCGATAAAGTCGTCGTGATCCAGCAGAGCGATCCACTGTCCCCCTGCCATGGACAGCGCTTCATTCGTATTCCCGGCAATCCCCAGATTCTCAGAAAGCTTCCGATAGCAGATCCGGCTGTCCTTTGGCAGGCACTTCTCCCGGTCCGTCTTATCCGTGCTGCCGTCCGCGATGCACAGCTGCCAGTTTTCGTAGGCTTGTCCCATACAGGATGCCACCATGGCTTCGTAGTATTTAAGAGGCGTATTGAACACAGGCGCCACGATACTGACCATGGGACGGCTGTGGGCCGGATTATTGCCGCCATAGGGCATCTGCCGCTGCCCCTCGCCTTTCGTCTCCTCCCTCCGGTCCGCCCTGTGTTCATCCAGCCAGCGCATATATTTATTCCCGTCTGTCTCGTAGCGGCGGGCCAGCCTCTCTCTCCAGGCCGACAGCCCTTTCGTAATCAGAAAATGCAGATCATCCGCCGCCATGGGAAGCGTCGTCATGCGAACCATCTTTCGGAACGGCACATAGCGCCGTCCGGTCTCCCGTCTCAGCTGGCCGGGATTTACCGAAAGCGTCTTTTTCTTTTCGCCCGCCTCAAAGATCAGCCGGTATTTCCCGTCCTTCTCACAGGGAAACTTCACATCGAACCCGCAGTCCGGACGGCGGCCGTCGCCAAAGACCGCCCGGCTCACATCCGGCCGTGACAGCCTGCGTACCGCCGCCTCCACCGCTTCCCCTCTCTTTCCTGCGACCAGGATCGTCACAGGCTCCTCTGTCATGGACACAGCCCATCCTGTCAGATGGGCCGTCTGTTCCAGCAGTTCCGATTTATCAATATAATAGCGAATTGTCTTCATCTGCGTTCCTCTGCCTGATACCGTTTTATCCTTTTTTTGTAGGCAGCCAGCGCCTCCTTCCGGATCGCCTGAGCTATGCTCTGCTCTCCCGTCACCTGGGCAAACGGTGTCATGAGGGTCCGGTATCCCGCCTCCTCCATGCGAAGGCAGAAATCCACCATCGCCAGAGGTCCCAGCTTCTCATCCGGGGGCCCCACTTCCTCCCATGCCTGACGTGAGACGGCGTAGCAAAACGGTTCCGCCGCCACATGGTTCCGATACCAGTCCGTATGCCCCAGGGCATTCGCCGTGCCCGGATACGAACCGGCAAACAACGCCTCCGGACCGTCCCCGCAAAGCAATACTCCCTGGGACACGATACGCCCTTTCTCATCTGCCACCCGCGGGCAGACTACGCCGATTCCCGGCACGCCTGCCCAGGCCCGCAGCTCCGCAGCCGCCTCCTCCGACAGGATGACGCCCGGGGCCGTGCAGAGCACCACGTCCCCCCGGTGCTCCCGCGCTGAGAGCTCCACCCGGATACAGGTCCCCGCCCGGTCCTCGAACACAGCGCGGCCCGCTATTCCCATCCGGTCCAGATGCCCCTGCACCGACGCAAGCTGCGCCCGGCGCGCATAGGGCTTCTCCTCCACTCCCCTGGCCGTGGACCCCTCCGCCGCTCTCCAGTGATACAGAATACGGGGAATCCGGTATATCCGGTCTGTCCTCTCCCCCACCCGCAAAAACAGATCCCAGTCCTGCGCTCCGTCACAGCTGCTCCTGAAACCTCCCAATTCTCTCAAAAGATCGGTACGGATCACCGACAGATGGGTGATATAATTGGCGCTGTACAGCATCTGCGGAGACCATTCCGGCTTAAAGAGGGGATTATAGCAATACAGATAATCATGATCGGTCAGATCGCTGTCGCTGTAGATAAAGTCTGCCTCCGGCTGTTTCGCCAGCATCCCGGCGACACAGGCCAGCGCGTCCGGCGTCAGAATATCATCATGATCTAACATCACCGTATACTCACCGCAGGCCATCGCGAGCGCCTCGTTACTGTTGCCGGAGATCCCCAGATTGGATGGCAGATGCCGGTAGCGGACTCTGGGGTCTGTCAGATATCCGGCCAGTGTCCGGCCCAGAAGACTTTGATCCTCCTCGCAGCTCTCCCTGAGAGATCTGGCGCTTCCGTCTGCCAGGCAGATCTCCCAGCTGTCATATGTCTGTCCCATAACCGACTCCAGCATATCCGCCAGATGCTCTCCCTGCGTATTACAGGCAGGGACTATGATGCTAAAGAGCGGCGTACTCCCCCTTCGGCTCTCAGATGACGCCGTCTGTCTGTCCGTATCCCCATAGGGGCTTACAACCGGCTTGCCTTCGGGAGAATCCTTTCTTATCAGGCTGCGCCATGTCTCCTTAAGCTGTGCCTTCCGGCTGTCCGGAATCCTGCCTGTGGCGCTGACCCGGCGGGTATCGGTCCGGCATCTGTTCGTCCTCTCCCCGTCGCTTACGCACAGGAAAAAAGCCGTTCCCTCCGCCACGGCAAAACAGATCCGGAACCCAAAAAGCCCACCCGTATCCTCCGGAAAAACCGCTGCCCGGACATCCTCCCGCTCTCTTCTTTCCACAGAGCAGTCCAGGCGTCTCCCCATGGCATCCTCAGCCCAGATAAAAGTCGGTATTTCAGGCGTATCTCCGGTCAGCCAGCCCACAGCCGTGATCCGCCCATATTTATATTTCGCATATTCAATATGATACTTCATAACCTGATTATACCAAAAACCCCGGCCATATTCAAGCCGGGGTTTTATTCCCTGTATCCAGTTTCTCTCCGGTTCCTGTTTTGTCTGCCCCTGCCCTCAGCCCTCCTCTGCCGTCAGGCCTTCATTTGACCGGGAGGCCGGATCGTCTTCCCCCGGCGCCGGTCCCGGTGTCGTACTCTCCGCCGGGGCAGCTGCCGCTGTCGTCGTGGTCTCTGCGGGCGAAGAGGAAGGAGCCGCCGTGGTCGTGGCAGGCGCCGCCGTGGTGGTCTCCGCAGGAGTCGTCGTCTCTACAGGTTCTGTAGTGGTCTCCGCAGGAGCTGTAGCCGTCTCGTCCGGCTTTGTGGTCTCATCCGGTTTCGTGGTCTCGTCCGGCTTTGTGGTCTCGTCCGGCTTTGTGGTTTCATCCGGTTTCGTGGTCTCACCCGGATTATCCGTGGAGGGTTCCTCCGGCGTTTCACTCTCCGAGGGTTTCACCGCTTTCACCGTCATCTTCTGCTTAACTGTCACCGCGGCTGAGGAGGTTACTTCCACGATCTCCTTCACCGGCGCAGCAGGCATCTCGTATCCTTCCGGCACAGCCGAGACGTATGTCTCATAAGAGCCCAGGGGTACATTGGCAAACACGGCCTTACCGCCGGCATCGGTGACTGCGCTCATCTGTACGGCAGTACCCAGGCGTGAGGTCCCGGCCAGCGTCACGGTCACTCCGGCCACTGCCTTGGCGTTCATGTCCACTACCTCGCAGCTGACGCCGGTGCTCATGATTCTGTCGATGCTCAGACGGCCTTCAAAGATGTTCTCCGCCTTACCGAAACTGATCTGTGCCGTACTCTGCGCACCCTTCTTATAATACTCCGGAATTCCGGTCACTTCCACATTATAGTCATCCACCACCACATTGGCAAAGGAGGCGATCCCGTTATCCCCGGTCTCTGCTGTCAGTATACGGCGGCTGTTCGCCCCTTTCATGGAAACGGTGGCGCCCTTCACCGGCGCTCCAGTATCGTCCACTACCGTATAATTCACAGTGCCGATCACCGGGTCCGGCGTATTGGAATAACTGAAATACGCCACATTCAGATCCACATTGCCCCGAATACCGGGTACGCTGCCTTTACTGGTATACTGCCACATATGATAGGTGCCCGAATAATCGCTGGGTGTGTTCAGGCCTCCGGATGTATAGTGGGCCAGCCAGATCTTGCAGTTCTTAATGTAGCTCATATCCCAGTTCTTATTATATCCGTATTTGCTGGCATACATCATCGGCGTATAGCCGGCTCCACGGATATAATCCAGGAAAGCCGCCGCATTTTTGCTGCGCTGCGTCTTCGTCACATCCTTGATCCGGTTCTGCCCCAGGCCCTCGCAGTCATACACCACCGGGTATGTAATCTGATATTTCTGGATGACGTTCACCACCCAGGCGGCCTCCTGTTTGGCCTCCTCCTCATCAATGGCCTGAGAATAGAAATAAATACCCACCTTGATATGGTTGGCCAGAGCTCCCTTGATATTACGCTCAAAATAGGGATCCATCACGATCTCTCCGGTCTGGTTGCCCCGGTATCCCACGCGGATCATGGCAAATTCCACGCCGCTGGCCGCTACCTGAGCCCAGTCAATGGAATACTGCCATTTGGACACGTCGATTCCATAGGAGCGGCTGATATTCTCATATTCTCCTTCTTCTTCCTTTTCCTTCTCCTGTTCGATGACATCCTTGATATCCAGCTCATCGGAGGTTCCCTTATCGGCGTCATCCTGAGGCTGCTCGTCCTCCTTGTCATTGACAGGAGCCACCACCACCGGCGGAATCTCCACTTTCTCCTTCTTTGTTGTCTCGGTCTCTTCCTCGGTCGTAGTCTCCTCAGCCGTCGTACCGACCCTGGGATTGTAGGCCGCTTCCAGGGACTCCCAGAGTTCATTGAGAAGAGGTTCGCCGATCAGATCACCCCGCAGAAGGTTAGGGACATAGATCGCCTCAATATCTTCACCAGACAGCTCTGCCTGGGTGGATTCGGGCACTGTCTGAACCACTGCCTGTGTCGTCTCGGCAGCCACAGGCTGGGAGAATGCCCCGGCTCCCAGAGCCACCGCCGTACCGCCGCCGGCCACAAACACGCCGGCCAGGATTCCGGCAGCCGCTTTATTAGCCGCCACCCATGTCTTAACTACTTTGATAAGCGCACTGATCTTACTTCCTGCTCCCATTACTTTTCTCCTTTTGCAAACTGACGAATCATGGCGAAAATATATTCATAACTGATGGTAATCCGCCTCGCTTCTTCCCGGACGGGCTTATCATCTGCCGCCCGCTCCCATTCTTCATACAGCGGAAACACCGCCAGGTATTCTTTCTTGCGGATCTGTCTGTCAAAAGTCAGCGGACAGACCGGCGCCATATGCTTTGCCTCTCCGATAAACAGCCTGGTCCCATCGCCGTGGATTGCAAACCACCGGTTCCACCGAATGGGAATCTCGATCTCCCGTCCTGCGGCAGCAGCCAGAACGGCTTCCCACGTGGCATCGGGATCCACGATACATTCCGTATATTCCGGTCTGTCCTCCATAAGGAATCCGTTGACACGATCCCGGCGCTCCCAGTAAGCTGTCTTAAAATTCCAGTGTTCGATGAAAGCTTTGACATCCCTCTCTTCCACCAGATATTTCATGGCTTGCTCCGAAGGAAGCTTCACCGCCGGCAGACGCTCCACTCCTTCTCTGACAGCCCGTTCGATTCTGCCCCAGCCGTCGATGACACGCCAGTCATCCGGACCATATTCCACCGCTATCACCGGTTCGCTTAAAGGTTCATCATCCTCTTTTGTGTCGTGCTCTTCCATCTCGTCCACATAGTCTGCCACCCGGATTTCTCCTGTGATAAACTCCTCCGGTTTCGTCTCCACATCAATCAGTATGGCCGGAAGATGGAACCGCACGACACCCTCCGCAACCCAGTCGTCACCTGGTTCCATGGGAATCAGGTCATAGCTGCCGAAGCAATATGTCTTTTCCTTATATCTGTATTTCATCTGCTTTTTCCAAAGCCCCTGTTCTGCGTTTTAGTTTAATGTGTACAAATGCTCCTGCTGTCCGTCGGCATAGCGCAGTTTCCAGAGAGTATATTCCTCTTCCTGACGCCCTGTCCCGATCTGCGCGCCGCAAAATACGCCGCCTGTGCACAGTCCGCTCAAACACCCGGAATTGACAATCTCATGAAGCCTCTCCATGGAAATAATATGTCCTGTCTGCGCCTTAACCGCTTCCTGCATGATACGCTCCTCCCACCCGTCTGTATGCCGCATCACCTCTGAAGCAGCGGTATCATCATAGCACGAATGGCAGATTTTGTCATTTAAATCCCATCGACAATTGCGCGTCGTCCAATACTGTCATAGACGATTCCCTGTCCTTCCATGGAGGAAAGGGAAAAGCAGTTGCGTCCGTCCAGAACGATCGCCCGGCGCATCCTCTGGCGGAATACGGCCGGAGAAAGCTCTTTCACCTGAGGCCATTCCGTAAAGATCAGACAGAGGCCGGCATCCTGAAGCGCTTCCTCCGGTGTCCGGCAATATTCGATCTGTGTCGGATAATGTCGTTTATAATTCTCAACTCCCACCGGATCCCAGGCCTTCACCCTGGCGCCGTCATCCAGAAGGATCGGAATACTGACTAAGGAGGGGGCCTCCCGCAAATCGTCGGTGCCGGCCTTGAAGGTCAGCCCCAGCACTGCCACGGTGAGGCCGTGAAAATCGTCGTAATAACGGCGGGCCTTCTTAATCAGCTTAAACTTCTGGTTTTCATTGACCTCTATGGCCGCCTTGACCGTCTTCAGCTCATTATCATTGAAGCTGGCCAGCCAGCTTAAGGCCTTCGTGTCCTTCGGGAAGCAGGACCCGCCATAGCCGATGCCTGCCTTCAGAAACTGACTGCCGATACGCCGGTCATAGCCCATACCCCGGGCCACATCCTCGATATCCGCCCCGACGGTTTCACACAGATTCGCAATTTCATTAATATATGAAATCTTCAGCGCAAGAAAATCATTGGATGCATATTTAATCATCTCTGCGCTGCGCCGGTTTGTCACCAGAAGCGGTGCGTCAAACCCTTCATATACCCGGCGCAGGACCTGAGCCGAATTCTCATCCTCCGCGCCGATGACAATGCGGGAAGCGTGCAGCGTGTCCTGTACGGCCGTACCCTGTGCCAGAAATTCCGGATTGGAGGCCACTGTCAGACGCACACCGGGAGCCGCCTCCCTGCGAATCAGCTCTTCCACCCTGTCATTGGTCCCGATGGGAACCGTGGACTTCACTACCACCACACAGTCCTGTCTGGCCGACTCCGCAATCTGTTTTGCCACCTGAAAGACATAGCGCAGATTCGCTGAGCCGTCCTTCTTCTCCGGAGTCCCGACGCCGATGAAGATCACCTGCGCGCCGCCATAGGCAAGACGATAATCCGTGGTGAATACGAGCCTGTCCCGATTCTTTCGCATCAGCTCCTCCAGGCCCGGCTCATATATGGGGGAATGCCCCCTCTTCATGGTCTCAATCTTGGCCTCATCGATATCCAGGCAGGTCACATGGTGGCCATGCTCGGCCAGACAGACGCCGGTGACCAGTCCCACATAGCCGGTCCCTGCTACCGTTATATTCATGGACAGCCTCCTCTTTCTTTTGTTCCGGTATGAAATACTGTATCATGGATTGGGGAGGGTGTCAAGAGGGGGGAGGGGGAATGAACGGGGAGGGAGAGGGGGAAGGGACGCCGGGAAGGAAAAGGGGTGGGGCGTCGGACACGGTGCGCATGCGGGCTCATGGATGCCGTATGGTTTCGTCTCTGACCCGCGCTTCACCGAATCGTCCGGCGCCCCACCCCTTTTCCTTCCCGGCTGTTTCCCGCATGCCTCCCGGAACATTCCCGGGGGCTCCCTGGAGAGGCTGCATGGCCTTGGGTGGAGGACGGTTTGGGGACTTCGGAGAGAGGGGAAAATGCGGAATCTGGTTAGAAAGGGGTTGCGGTTTTGGGAGAGGTGTAGTATGATAAATTTGCTCAGATGCTTGCTTATTCTGACTGGGTGTCTTGCTTTGTTTCTCTTGTATTGTCTTTCTTTGTTTGTTCTTTGATATCCGTTTTTTTGGAAATTTTTGGAGTTATCGTTTGGTTGGGAGTGTATTTTATAAGGGACTGCCGGGTTTAAAGGATGCGGCTTGTTCTATGGGATAATCCGTTCGGTGCGGATCGCTTCCGCTCTGCGGATGTTGGGGTTTTTATGGGGTGATTGATTCATGTTGCCTTTATAGAGAGGGGTTATAGGGGTGTAATTTATAATTTTGAGTATAGTCCGGGTTTACGAAAGGGGAACTCATATGACTGGGTTGGGAATGAGTATTTGGGAGGAGGGGAGAATAGAAGGAAGGCTCGAGGGAAGACTTGAGGGAAAAGTGGAAGAAATCCTGGATTTTCTGGAGGAAATCGGCTCGGTCCCTTTGGAGGTCTCTGAAAAAGTTCGACAGGAGCAGAATCTTATCACTCTGCATCAGTGGATACGGCTGGCTGCCAGGGCAGACACCTTCGAGGAGTTTGTACGGAATATGTAGCGGTTTATATATTGGGAGCTTTTTTGGCTTGGCATTGATTTTAAAGAAGGAATTATGTATGACGGATAAAATCACAGGCAGTATACATATGCTCAGTGATTTGGAGCTTACCGGGGCTATGATTCGCCTCGATTCGGTCGGCAAGAAGCTTTTAGGGCATCCTGAAATCCTTTCTGTGATTCTCAAAGGGGTCGTGGAGGAATATCGGGATTACAGTCTGGAACAGATCGCCGGCTTCATTGACAGAGCCTCTGTTTCTTCTCCCGAGGTATCTCGCGGACGTACACATTCTGTCATTCGTGGGGAACCCACCGAGTTTTCGGAGCTTGACGAGAGAACGGTTACGTTTGATGCACTGTTTCGGGCCAGAAATCCGGAGCTCTCCGGTGATGTTCATGTAAATTTACATATTAACGTGGAATTACAGAAAAATTATCGTCCTGGTTATCCCATTGAGAAGCGGGCCGCCTATTACCTGGCGCGCAGCCTCAGTTCTCAGATGAATGTACTGACGGAGGATACCGATTATGGACGGCTGGAGAAGTGTTTTACTATCTGGATCTGTCGTGACAGGGTTCCTAAGAGGGAGCGCTTTACTATCTCTTTTTATGGAATGCACAATTACAGGAATACCGGCGGCTGTAGGCCGGATCCTAAAGATTATGATTTGTTTCACATGGTACTTATCCGTCTGGGCGACAGCGTGTGTCCTCCGGAATGTAATGAGCTTTTTGTATTTTTGACCGCTTTATTTTACCCTCATAAAGAGGGTTTTCTGGAAACGCTGTCACGATTTATTGATTTTGATAAAAATCCGGTTTTACTGAGGGAGGTGACTCATATGACTGGTCTGGGAATGAGTATCCTGGAGGAAGGAAGAGCGGAAGGCAGAATAGAAGGTAAGCTCGAGGGTAAACTTGAAGGAAAACTCGAGGGAAAAGCAGAAGAAATCCTGGATTTTCTCGGGGAAATCGGCTCGATTCCTTTGATGGTTTCTGAAAAAATCCGCCAGGAACAAAATCTTATCACTCTGCATCAATGGGTGCGGCTGGCTGCCAGAGCGGAGACCATCGAGGAGTTCATGCAAAAGATGTAATACAAGAGGCTGTAAATTTTTCTGTGTCTATGAAAGAAAAATCCTTCCGATAAGATTCAGATATGTACCGTATTCTGTCGATTTATTAGATTGAATTTGTTGTCGATTTATCTATCTGATTATAGTATTGCCAATCTCTATGGTTT
>JAAVZR010000008.1 GCA_022791755.1 Lachnospiraceae bacterium | reverse complement strand
CTTTGTTTATAATACAAATATCAATATTATAGGAGGAACACAGCATGACAGTAAAACAGACAGCAGGAAGGACTGCACTTGGGGAATTTGCCCCTAAATTTGCAGAGCTGAATGATGATGTGCTTTTTGGGCAGGTGTGGAGCCGGGAAGATAAAATGTCTCTCCGTGACCGTTCCCTTATCACGGTGGTATCGCTGCTTTCGCAGGGACTAACCGATACCTCTTTTATCCATCATCTTGAAGCGGCAAAAGCAAACGGCATAACAAAAAATGAAATTGCTGAGATCATTACACATGCGGCTTTTTACGCAGGGTGGCCAAAGGCGTGGGCGGCGTTTCGTCTGGCAAAGGAAATCTGGAATGATGAAACAGACGGTGAGGATCAAAAGGCTCTGCATGAAAGGTCTATGATATTTCCAATCGGTCAGCTAAATGATGCTTTTGCACAGTATTTTACAGGACAGAGCTATCTGGCTCCGGTTTCCAAAGAACAGGTAGGGATTTTCAATGTGACTTTTGAACCGGGCTGCCGGAATAACTGGCACATCCATCATGCCGGCAATGGCGGCGGCCAGATTCTGATCTGCGTGGCAGGCAGAGGTTTTTATCAGGAATGGGGAAAAGAACCCGTCTGCATGACGGCAGGTGATACGGTCAACATCCCGGCAGGCGTGAAGCACTGGCACGGTGCGGCGCCGGACAGCTGGTTCTCCCATCTGGCAGTAGAGGTGCCGGGAGAAAACAGGCACACGGAGTGGTGTGAACCGCTCAGCAGCGAAGATTATGCAAAAATAAAATAATGATATAGGAGAAAAAATCATGGAATATGTAACTTTGAACAATGGGATCAAGATGCCGGTGTTAGGATACGGTGTGTATCAGGTAAGCAATGAGGAATGTGAACGCTGTGTGCTGGATGCGATCCATGTCGGCTACCGCTCCATTGATACGGCACAGGCATACGGGAATGAAGAAGCTGTGGGCAATGCAATCAAAAAATGCGGCGTTCCCCGTGGAGAATTATTTATCACCACAAAGGTATGGATCAGTAACGGCGGCTATGAAAAGGCGAAGGCTTCTTTGGAAGAATCCCTGCGCAAACTGCAGACGGAATATATTGATCTGGTGCTTATCCACCAGCCTTTCAATGATTATTATGGAACTTACCGGGCAATGGAAGAAGCCTATAAAGAAGGCTGGATTCACGCGATCGGCGTATCGAATTTCTACCCTGACCGTCTGATCGACCTGTGTAATTTTGTGGAAGTAAAACCGGCGATCAATCAGGTGGAAACCCATGTGTTCCAGCAGCAGGCGCAGGCCCATGAGTATATGGTGAAATATGGCGTACAGCATGAATCGTGGGGGCCTTTCGCAGAAGGACGGAAAGATTTCTTTACCAATCCTGTCCTGACAGAAATCGGGAAGAAACATAATAAAAGCGCGGCGCAGACCGCTCTGCGCTTCTTAATCCAGAGCGGCGTTGTGGTAATCCCGAAGTCTACGCATAAGGAACGCATGATCCAGAATATGGATGTGTTTGATTTTATTCTGTCTGATGAAGATATGGCAGCGATTCAGGCGCTGGACAAAAAAGAAAGCCTGTTCTTCTCCCACTATGACCCGGCAACGGTAGAAATGCTGACAGGACTTCACCGGTAAAAATAAGGTAAAAGAAAATGAAAAAGAAGTACTTTCATTTGCAGTAGTTTTATACCATCCTATGATAAGAAGCACCAGAACAGGCATCAAATGAAAACCCGAAGGCACCAGCGCCGCTCGCTCCCGCCAGGGCATGGGGAGAGGCAAAGAAACAGCCCAGCTCCTGAGGGGATTCCCGGCCGGACCCTTGCAGGACGCCGGCACTTAGTGAGCGCGAGCGGCAGCAAAGCGCGAACTTAGAGCCGCTGCCTCCTGCACGGAGCGAGAGCGCGTCCGGCCGGGAATCCCCTCAGGAGCCGGGCGTCCCCCTTCCTCTCCCCCCTCAGTTCTTATGGTGAATCAATCCGGCGGCCTTGGACGCTTCCATACACACAAACGGAATCAGACACAGTCCTGCGCCTGCCAGATACAGATGCGCAGGCAGGTAAATCAGCTCAAATGCCACCGACAGCGGCGTAAAGAGCACCAGGCACACCAGAAGCACCGAAAGAGCCGCTGCCGCATTCAGCTTTTTATTGGTAAAAAAGCCGGTTTGGAACAGCGAGCGGTGAGAACGCATATTAAATGCCTGCACGATCTGGGACAGAGCCAGCACCATAAAGGCCATGGTCTGCCCTCCTGCCACCTGTCCGGTTCCCTTCCAGCCCAGCCAGAAGGCTGCCAGTGACAGAAGACCGAACATACAGCCCTGCAAGATGATCCTCGCTCCCATGCCGTGGGCAAAGATTCCCTCTTCCCGGGGCTTGGGCTCCCTGTCCATAATGTCGGGTTCCACATCCTCCATCCCCAGGGCGATGGCCGGCAGACTGTCTGTCACCAGATTGATCCACAGAAGCTGCATCGACACCAGAGGCGTTCTCCTCCACAGAATCATGGCGCAAAATACGGTCAGCACTTCTCCGATATTGGTTCCCAGCAGGAACCCTACCACCTTCTTGATATTGTCATAGATCCCACGGCCTTCCCGCACCGCATCCACGATTGTGGCGAAATTATCGTCGGTCAGCGTCATATCCGCCGCACCCTTGGCCACATCGGTGCCGGTGATTCCCATGGCACAGCCAATATCGGCCGCCTTCAGCGCCGGTGCGTCGTTGACGCCGTCTCCTGTCATGGACACGGTCTCCCCCTGCCTCTGCCAGGCCTTGACGATGCGGATCTTATCCTCCGGCGACACACGGGCATAGACCGCGATCCGGCGCACTGACTCATCCAGCTGCGCATCGTCCATCTGCGCCAGCTGCTGTCCCGTGACCGCCTGGTCTCCCTCCAGCAGGATCCCCAGATCTCTTGCGATGGCGGACGCCGTCACCACATGATCTCCTGTGATCATCACCGGGCGGATCCCCGCCTGGCGGCAGACAGCCACCGCTGCCCTGGCTTCCGGTCTGGGGGGATCAATCATTCCCACCAGCCCCAAAAGGGTCAGGTCTTTCTCGATAGTATCTATGGACACATCCCGCGGTTCCTCCTCCAGCTGCCGGCAGGCAATGGTCAGAACCCGCAGAGCCTCGCCGCTCATGGCATCGTTCACCGCTGCCGCTTTCTCCAGATCTCCGGCCACGCACAGCGGGCGGATACTGTCAAAAGCCCCCTTGACGATGGCGATGACCTTACCGTCTATCCGATGTATCGTGGTCATGCGCTTGCGGTCCGAGTCAAAGGGCAGGTCTGCCAGACGGGGGCAGCGCACATTTAGCTCTTCCTTTGGCATTCCCAGTCTGTGAGCCGCCAGCACAATGGCCGTCTCGGTGGGGTCTCCCACATGCTGCTCCTTCTTGTCTTCACCGAAGACCACCGTGCCGTCGCAGCACAGACTTCCGTATTGCAGAAGGCGAAGCACGCCGGGGGCGAGGGCCTTCCGGGCCCTTATCCCCTGCTCTCCTTTGCTCCCTCCTGTCTCCGTATCGATGTCCGCCGGTTTCGTATCTCCGTCCACATAAGCCTTCACCAGAGTCATGCGATTCTGTGTCAGCGTTCCGGTCTTATCGGAACAGATGACAGAGGCGCTGCCCAGCGTCTCCACCGCCGGAAGACGCCGGATGATGGCATTCTTCTTCACCATCCTCTGTACGCCGATGGACAGGACGATGGTGACGATGGCCGGAAGCCCTTCGGGGATCGCCGACACAGCCAGGGACACCGACGTCATGAAGATTTCCATGACCGGCATATCGTCCAGAAGGCCCACCACGAAAATCACAGCGCAGGCAGCCAGGGCCAGAAGTCCCAGACGGCTGCCCAGACCCGCCAGCTTCTGCTGCAATGGCGTAAGCCCCTCTCTCTCATTGTCCAGAAGGCCGGCGATCTTTCCCATCTCCGTATTCATACCCGTGGCCGTCACCACAGCGCGGCCCCGGCCATAGGTGACGCTGCACCCCGAGTACACCATATTGACCCGGTCGCCCAGCGGCGCGTTATCTTCCACCAGAGCTTTGGCATCCTTTTCTGCCGGCACCGATTCTCCGGTCAGAGCGGATTCCTCCACCTTAAGCGCCGATGCCTCCACCAGACGTCCGTCCGCCGGCACAAAGTCTCCGGCTTCCAGAAGCATCAGATCTCCGGGCACCAGAGACGACGCCTCCACAATCTCCTCTTTCCCTCCGCGGATGACCCTGGCATGGGGCGCCGACATGCTTTTGAGCGCATCCAGCGCCTTTTCTGCCTTACTCTCCTGCATGACACCCATGACGGCATTGACGATCACAATCAACAGAATCAGCACCGGCTCAAAGAATTCCGATCCCTCCCCGCTCATGACAGCCAGCACAAAGGACACAGCGGCCGCCGCCAGCAAAATCAAAATCATTACATCCTTAAACTGATCCAGGAAACGCTGCCAGAACGTCTTCTTTTTCTTCTCCTTCAGCCGATTCTCTCCATAACGGCCCAGACGGGCCGACGCCTCCTCACCGGTCAGACCGGCACATAAGCTGGTATCCAGCTCTTTTTGCAGCTGCTCTTTGGAACTGCTGTACATATTCATATGTTACAACCTCCTTTTACATGATTTTTCACCAAATGAAATCTACCCGCCTCTTTAAGAGTATACTGGCACGGATGCCCGCAGTCTTATTATATCCGAAAGCCCGCACAGATACGCATCTGCCTCCATTCACCCTTTCCCCACGCGCCGTCCGCCTTATTGCGGACAGCCATCTGAGGGGCTTCCCCATAAAACAAAAAAGCAAGTCCTCTTATTGCGGCCTTTGTACTCACAATAAAAGTCTTGCTTCTTAGTATATGACACGGATCATCTTCTCAGATAATCGTATTGACGATATCATATCCCGCCGGGCAGGCGTAAGCTACTCCCCTTTATGTTATCAATAGGCTACCACTATCCGGTAGTTTTGTCAAGTCTTTCCTCTGCTGCCATCAAGAGCACAGGCAGCAAATCATAGATACACATATACGGATATCTCTCATACAGCGTTTTCCAGTCCGTCATGTAGGGACTTTCCTTCCTCTCCTCACTCTTCCTGCCATGCGTATACCGCCATCCTGCCGCAGCCATGGCATAGCACCACCGTCTGTGTTCCATCATAGCCATCTCCAGAGCCAGAGGATTTTCATTCATCCTGGCCAGCATCTCCTCCTCGCTGCCGTCATAGAGATATCTGTCTCCGCAGCCCTTTAAAATCCTTCCCTCCGGACCAAAGCTATCCAGCAGATATGTTCTCCTTCCTTCTCCCAGATAAGCCCGGATTACGGCCTCCTTTACCCCATAGTGATAGCTGAGCCGGCGACTGGCCTCCTTCTTGCGAAATGCAAGGCGGTGCCAGCATTCCTGTGCCTCCTCCCCGGGCGTCTTCCCTCCGCTCTGCCCGGCAGGATTTTCTGCCGTCTTCTCCTCTGCCTCCGCCTGGCTCATGATCCGCAGCCTTTCATAGCGCATATGAAATTCCAGTGCCGCCGTCTCGGATGTCTCCTCGCAGACCGCATCCACACTCAGGATCTCCCGATCTGATCCGATAGAAAAGACCTCCCGATAGCCTTCATCATTCTGATTCAGATAATCCGCCAGTGAAGACTCCGTCTCCAGATTTACCGCTATGGGAAAGCCCTCCGCTTTGCCGGTCTCCACAAACGTTTTCAGCTCCGTCACACAGTGAAGACTCACATCCGCCTCCGGCAGACAGACCGCCACATAGGTCAGAGGGCTTTCCCTGTCTATCTCCCGCAGCCTGTCGGTGAAGCATTTGCCCCGGACATCCAGAGAATGAAAGCGGATCCTCAGGCTTCCGTCTGCCCGGCCTTCGCCGATACACATCTCATCCCCGGTCATGGTCACATACTCCGGACGGAAACGATTCGCAAAAATATCCTGTTTCGCCAGGATATCCCGGTCCATTACATCGATCAGAATCCGGCTCTGACTGTGCATCACTCCCAGATTCATGGCTTGCAGGACGGTCTGGCGTCCCAGCCTGCCAAATCCTGCCACTAGCATATGGACATCCCAGTCCTGAGCGCAGATTTCGCCATCCCCTGCGATACGGCGACAGTTGCAGGTATGAAGAGGGGTCTTCTGAAACATGCTCCTCACCCGCAGCTCTGCCAGATCGAAAAGTTTCAGATCCGGCAAAACGCCTCCCGGCCGGGCGATTTGGGTATCATGATAATCTTCGATGATCCTCCTCACGCTCTCCTCCTCGCAGGAGCAGAAGCATTTTGCACCCGGCGCCAGCTTTGCGGCGCTGCCGCACAGCTGCAAATAACGGGAAAAGCACGCAGCCGATGACTCCTCCAGCAGAATGATCCTGCGCACCCGGCTGAGCTCTGCGCCGGATAGACATCCGTCCGGACCATCCGCCGGCGCTGCCATATCCGTCTGATGCAGTACGATTCCCTGTTTGAGAAGCTGTAACTCCTCCCCCTCTGCCAGCTCTTCCCCGGTAAATATGTGAAGCTGATACTCTTCTCCCCCATGCGAATTGCGCAGCAGGCTTTTCACTCTGTCATTATAACCGAAGATCAGAACAGGTTCACGGTTTCTGTGTCCCACGTTTCCCAGATGCCTGCGGATCAGCGTCTCCGCTGTCATGAAAAGAGCAGTCACCGTACACAGCGGAGCCGTCAGAAGCGAAGCCGTATAGCCATAGCTTATGATCTTCTCAAGCGTCCCGGCACTGCCCCTTACGCCGTCCAGAGCCTCTGCCGCCGGGATATCCGCCGCAAAAACAAAGGCCTTGACGCCGTTTTGCACCATCAGCAGAAACTGGAAAAAACCGAATTCCCGGTACTCCGCATAGTAGTAATACCCCTCTGCCGCCGCAAAGCCGAAGGATACGATTCCCAAAAACAGGAGGATCCTGCCGTATTTTTCTCTCTTCATCATCTTCTATCTCCGGTAAATGCGTAATCCATCGTATCTTTCAAGCAGCTTCAGCATACTGTTCATGGGCTCGACATCCTTATTCTTCTCCGCCTCCGGCAGCTCTGCATAATGAATCCGGGCCGTATCCGGGCCAATCTCCACCTCCGGGCCGGTCATCAGTCCATGGGTTCTGGTCTGCTCCCGGATCTCCACCGGCTGCTTCTTTCCATAGATCCAGCCCATGGAAGCCCTCTCCCTTAACCATCTCAGATGCTCCAGAGGACCGATCTTTTCCATATCCTCCGGCGTAAACGCCGTCACCAGCTCATAGGCCACCGGACGATCCGTATAAAAACAGCCGATGGCTTCCATATGCCCTGCAAACGCTTTTGCCTGATTGATATTGGACAGTTTGTATTCCAACGACCGGTCTTCAAACATCCTCTCCAGCACGTCTTCCTGTGCACTCTCTTCCCGGATACCCGTATCGCCGCCCGCCCTCTCCGCAAAGAAATAACGCGCATTGAGAGCCACTGCGAAGTGATACAGATGGATAAAGCTGCTGTCCGACAGATACTGCCGGCGCAGCCGGTTATTGGGGGCAAAGGTCGTGCCCACCGAAAGCTTCATCGTCCCCGGCCGGTTCACCCGCAGGATCCTCTCGATATCTGCCAGAAAAACAGGACGGTCCCCAGCCGGCTCTGTCAGCTTCCGATAGGTTCCCTTCGTTCCCTTTGCCCGCGCCTTTTCCCGCAGCTGTCTGTCAAAAACGTATGTGGCCCGTATCCCGTCCGGGTCGAAAGAAAGCTCACACCCCATGGCGTGTACCTCGCTGCGCGAATTCTGTCCGTAGGACGTCCGGTCCCAGCATTGCAGCTCGTCACACAGCATCAGAAGGAAGGCAAGCGGATGAAGACTCATGTCAAATTCATGCCCGTCGTTACAGGCAGATCTGTAATTGGTAATCGAAAACTTGTACAAGCTGTTATGGAGAAGAATCGCTGTCAGCGCATCCATATAGCCCGACGCATCCTTTGCCATCGCAGGAAGGCCCACCACCGAAAGCAGCTGCTTAAAAAGCACCACGGCGCTGAAATACGCATGATCCATAAAGCTCCCAAAGGCCTCCGGAGCGGATGCTTTCCTTCCCAGTACATCCTCTGACAGATAATCCGGATAGCTCCGGTCCGGATGGGACCTTTGATATCTCTCAAACTCCTCGTTGTCTCTGTAGCTTTTTTCCAGACGGTAAGCGATATTATGAGCCAGAACCTCATTGAGGCCCGACGGTACGAAGCCCCCTCCTCCCAGCAAAAGCCCCTCCCAGTCCTCCCGGTTATCCGGCTGCACATCGATCTTTACATAATGCTCCATATTATGGTAAGCCACATAAGGCACTGATTTGTTTTCTTTTCCAAAATAGGACTTAACCTGCTCAAACGGGATCTCAAAGGGGTATCCGATATCGTGAAACAGCGATGACAATCCCCAAAAACGGATAAAGTGATGGGCCGCTTTCTGCGCTTCTCCTTTCAGGCCGTAAAATTCCTGATACTGTCTGCGGAAATCCGGATTGCTGTGGTAGATTGCCAGGCCGATCAGGAATACATAGACCGAATGGGAATAATGATCTCTGTGCTTCATCAGAAGCGTGCTGGCATTAGACTCAAACTCCGCCAGCGTCTCGATCATCCTGCGGGAATGGCTGTAGCTTCCGATAAACATTTCCAGGTAGCAGAAATAAACGTCAAAGGCGTCCTGGGCGATTCCTGTCTCCAGAAAACGGTGAACGGCCGTCTCCAGGCAAAGCCGGTCGATATCTCTCTCCATATTAAAGGGAATCTGACTCTTTCCCACACTGGTCCCGTCCGAATCCTCCAGCTCCGCCCGCTCTTTCGTCTTATCAAACAAGAGCGCCTCGCAAAGCTCCCGAATAAAAGAAACGGCCTCCCTCTCCAAGCTGTCCACCGGCGCTTCGGTTTTGTCCTGCAAAAGCCTGGTCTCTGCCATAGCCGGTATACGTGGCGCATCGATACCGTAACGGATTCGGTTTTTCTTCCTCATTTCCTCCAATGCCGTATATCCCATGGGCGGTTTATCCCCTTTCCCTTTTTTGCTTCTGGTATCATTCTATCCTTATATTATTTCACTGTCAATGAAAAGTCCGGGGGGTTTTCTCCGCATCTCAGTGATTCAGGCAGATTTTACGCAAAATTGACAGTATTATGTCATCTTTGGGTCTATTTTTCAAAATTTTCTGATTGCATCCTCCCATAGATTGTGATATGATTGATTTGAAATCCAATACCGGGCGCAAAACCCCTGTAAGTGACGTTGCATACTGACCGATTGTTCATACTGGAAAGAGAGGAAATGCCATGCGTCAAACTGCCTCACCCGAAAAATGGAAGGAATTATATGGGATTGCCCGGGAACTGGAATGCCTGGAGCCATGGCACTGTTTTCATGCGTCTCAGCTGATCGCCATACAGCCGGCCGGCAGAAGCGAACCTCTCTTTTGCAGCATACTGGACTCCGATGAAGGAGGACCTGGCGTCTCCGTCTACGACGGGATTCAGGGACTCTACGATTTTCATATGCTCACCTGTCCCGAGAACTCCGGCCTGTCCGATTACTATGCTCTCTTTGACCACGACGCCCTGACCTGCCGCTGGATGAGCCAGGATGCCATTCCTTCGGATCAGCGGCGACTGATCTGCGAGTGGAAGCTCCCCACGCCCGGAACGGACAACTGGCCGTTCTTTCTCTCCTACCGCAAGCGCTTTATGCCCTGCCTCCCCGACGAGGATGAGACCGGACTGTTAATCGACCTCTTCCGGAATCTGATCGACGCAGTCCACCGATACCAGTCCGATCCTGTTTGCGTGGACTGGGAACACGGAGAGATTCTGTGGCACTTTTACAATATGCTCCGCGGCTGCTGGAATACCTTCCCCTCCTCCATGCCCAATCCCAGGAGGCCTTATCCGCCCATGCGTCTGGGCAATGAACTGCTTCGCAAGCGCTTACAAAAACAGGATGGCAACGGCGCCATCCTGTTAGTCGATTTTATCTATCTGGGAATCCCTGTCCATGACCATCATTTTGAACGGCCGCTGAACCCTCATGCCATCCTGGTTCTGGATGCCGGTACAAAGGCTCTGGTCTATAAGGATATTCTGCAACCCGATGACTCTGAAGCCGAAGCGTTAGCCCGCTTTTTCATCCACTATGTCATGGAAAACGGACGCATGACCCGCATCCTGGCCCGCCATCCTCTGGTCTTCGGCGCTCTGGCCGACACCTGCCGCTACTGCGGCGTGGAACTGAAGGAGGGAACTCTTTCGGATATTGATTCCGTCGCCATACTGCTGACAGATCTGCTCAGCAGCCAAAAGGTTGTGGAGGCGCTTATCCCGTAAAAATTCTTATTGGTGAGGCCGCGTATTCACAGGGCCGTTTACAGCCCGTGCACTACCTCCAGATCAAGAACCCTTTTGCGCTCCCTCCAGTCGGGCATTTGAATGCTCATGAAGTCATAAAATTTTTTACTGTGATTCGGGTAGAGAAAATGGACCAGTTCATGCAGCGCTACATACTCCACGCAAGCGGGCTTTGCCTTTATGAGATATTGGTTAAACGTAACTGTGCTGCGATCCACACTGCAACTGCCCCAAAGCGTTTTCATTTTTCTCAGCGCTATCTGCGGCTTTTCGATCCCATATTTTCCAATGATCGGATATAATGCATCGACTTTTTCCTGCAAAATCAACAGTGCTTCTCTCCGCCACCATTTTTCAAACAGCCGCAACATCTTTTGCTGACTTTCCACATCAGGAACAGATATACATATTTTTTTCCCTTCTTTTATATGCATGACAATATTTTTGGTTCATCATTCAAAACTGACCCCATTTCCTCATACAAAGAAAGAACAGCCTCTGCGACTGTCCTTTCCCATACATCATTCAATTCCAAAACGGGTCATGCCTTCAAACTCCCGTCTCATATCCACCCAAAGTGCCTCAGCGCATACCCGATGCCGTCGTCACCCGAATCCTTCGTCACGAAATCTGCCCGCTCTTTCAGCTCCTCCACCGCATTTCCCATGGCGATACAGGTCCAGTCGGGAATGAACATGGTGATATCATTCAGTCCGTCCCCGAACACCACCGCATCCCTGTAATCCGCATGATAGTAATCCATGACGCGGCGAATGCCCACCGATTTATCAAGGGGCTCCACAAAGATATACTCCTTTTGATAGCGGATCCATGTCAGCTGGCTGAGAGCCGGTATTTTCTTCTCTTCGCCGGGATCGCAGGCCACGAACATCTTGATAATCTCCGGAAAGCTCTCTATGTCCAGATCCGGCGCCACCACCGTCTTCATATAATAAGTTCCCACCCGGTCTGCGAAGCTCTGCACTCTGGTCAGACGCACATCGCTGTTCTCCGGCGATACGGCCCAGGTGTAGCCCAGACTGTCGCACTGCCTGGCCAGATCCACACACAGGTCCTTTGGCAGCGGCCTGATCTCGATTACCTCTCCGCCCAGCGTAATGCCGCTGCCGCCGTCGCTGACCATATTCTCAAATCCCAGCGCCTCACAGATGCCTCTGGCCAGAAACTGGCCCCGGCCTGTGGCGATGGCGCAGAAATGGCCCCTTCTTCGCAGCTCATCTATGGCCTTTCGCGTGTTGTCCGGTATCTCGGCGCCGCCGGACTTAGGAACCAGCGTCCCGTCTATGTCAAAGAAAAAATATTTCCTGCGATTTTCCATTCTCTCCTGCCCTCTGTCTTCCTATCTCGCCGACTTCACCCGTTTCCACAGATCGGCATAGAACTGATCCATCTCCTCTCCCAGATAGCGGAACACCTCGCAGCGCTCTACCACGTCCGCCTCGGGAAACACATCCTTATTCTCCAGATAAGACGTATCTAACAGCTCCCAGGCTCCTTCGTTGGGGGTGGAGTATGTGATATACTCAAAATTCATTTTGGCGATATCCGGACGGCACAGGAAATTGATCCATGCCTCGGCATTCTCCTTATTCTCTGCCTTGGCCGGAATCACCCAGGCATCCATATAGTAGTTGGAGCCCTCCTCCGGCACGCAGAAGCTGATATCCGGATTCTGTTCCTGGATCGCCAGCACCTCGCCGGAATAGGCCACTCCGAGAGCCACCTCGCCATTGATCATCAGATCCTTGATCTGGTCCATCACATAAGAATAAACCAGAGGTTTTTGATCAATCAGCATCTGTGTGGCTTCCTCCAGCTGCGCATGATCCGTGGTATTTAAAGAATATCCCAGAAGCCTAAGAGCCGGAACCAGAGAATCCCGCACGCTCTCGTACATGACGATGGACTGGCTGTATTTCTCATCCCACAGCACGTTCCAGCTCTTCACCTCATCGTCCCCCACCATGGTCGTGTTATACATGATACCCACCGTACCAAAGGTATACGGAACGGCGTAGGTATTCTCCGGGTCGAAAGAGCCGGCGCCCTGCATATGCATCTCGCCGATATATTGGATGTTCGGAACGTTGTCCATATTGATCTCCTGGAGCAGACCGTTCTGAATCATCTTTTCTATCATATAATCCGACGGACAGACCGCGTCATACACCCGGCCGCCGGCCTCGATTATAGGGTACATTTCTTCATTGTTCTCAAACAGATCATAGATCACCTCTATCCCTGTCTCCTTCTCAAACATATCAATGACTTCTTCATCGATATAGTCGCCCCAGTTATACACCTTGACGACACCGTTTTCACCTGCTTTGAATTCTCCTTCCTGGGAGCTCTCTGCATTGCCACAGCCGGCCAGCAGAGCCACTATCATGGCCAGTACCAGCAGGTAAGCAATTCCTTTTTTCAATCCTTTTATCCTCCTTTGAATGTATTATTATGATACCGGGGACAGATAGCCTGTCCTCAGTCGATCATCTCTTTTTTCTGCGGCCGCACATTGATCAGAATGAGCAGCACCAGCACAGATATGAACATCAGCGCTGACAGCGCGTACAATGTAGGTTTGATTCCCCTGCGCACCTCGCTGTAGATCAGCGTAGACAGCGTATTGACTCCGGCCCCCGTAGTAAAATGGGTAATCACAAAATCGTCCAGCGACATGGTGAAGGCCATCAGAAAACCGGACAGAATTCCCGGCATCAGATCCGGCATCACCACCCGGAAAAAGGCGTAGACCGGCGAAGCCCCCAAATCCAGGGCCGCCTCGTAGGCGCCGCCCTCCAGCTGCTTTAGTTTCGGCATCACGCTCAGGATCACATAAGGCACATTGAACGTGATATGAGCCAAAAGCACGGTCTGAAGGCTCAGCGTCACCCCGAAAGCCATGAAGCAGAGCATCAGCGCGATGCCGGTGACAATGTCCGCATTCATCATGGGAATATTGTTTATGCCCATGACCACCGTGCGGGGAAAACGCCTCATACGGTTGATCCCCAGGCAGGCAAGCGTCCCCAGCACCGTGGCCGCCAGAGCCGAGGAAAACGCGATGACCAGCGTCGTCTTTAAAGCATCCAGCACCATCTGATTGCGGAACAGATCCGCGTACCATTTGAGGGAAAAGCCTCCCCAGACCACACGGGACCTGGCTTCATTAAAGGACAGTACGATCAGCACCAGGATCGGGGCATACAGATAAAACAACATCAAAATGAGATAGATTTTCTTAATGATGTTCTTCATATGACATTACTCCCTTCCGGATCATACTTGGCCAGCACCGCCATGCTGATGAAGATAAACACCATCAGCACCAGTGACAGGCCGGACCCCAGGTGCCAGTTGCTGCCGGAGGTAAATGCCTGCTCGATCACATTACCGATCAGCAGAATCTTGCCTCCGCCCAGCAGATTCGAGATCACGAAGGTGGTCATGGCCGGCACGAACACCATGGTAATGCCGCTGACCACACCGGGCATACTCATGGGAAAAATCACCCGGACAAAGGTCTGAAAGCCATTTGCCCCCAGATCCCTGGCGGCGTCCACCTTATCCTGCCCGATCTTTATGAGCACATTGTAGATGGGCAGCACCATAAACGGCATGAAATCATAGACCATGCCGAAGATAATGGCCCCCGCCGTATTGATGATGCGCACGGTGGGCAGGCCCAGAAAGCTCAGCACGGCATTCAGCACGCCCTGATTGGACAGAATCGTCTGCCAGGCCATGGTGCGCAGCAGCGAATTCATCCACATGGGCAAAATGAAGATAAACACGATCAGGCTGTTCTGATTGCGGCTGATTCCCTTCAGAATCATCGCCAAGGGGTAGGCCAGCACCAGGCAGATTAAGGTACTCACCACCGACAGGCCCACGGACAGCCACAGTGCCCGGGCATGTTCCGCCGTCATAACTTCAGCCACATTGGCCAGGGTAAAAGCTCCCGTATTATCCGTCAGTCCATAAAACACGATCATCGCCAGAGGGATGATCGTAAAGCCGATCATCCAGACCACATAGGGAAGCGCAAAGGATTTCCTACCCATCGATCTCCACCGCCATTTCATCTTCAGATTCCGGCTTGTTCATAATCTGTATATCAAAAGGCTTCACCTGCATGCTGACCTTCGTCCCCACGGGGAAGCATTTGGTACTGTGAACCAGCCACTCATGGCTGCCGGCCATGACCTCCATCTCGTAGTGCACGCCCTTAAAGATCAGGTGAGTCACCTCACCCTCCAAAAGCCCCGCCTCTGTCTCCGACAGGCGGATATCCTCCGGCCGAATCACCACATCCACCGGCTTATTGCAGCCGAATCCCTCATCCACGCACGGGAACCGGACCCCGCAGATCTCCACCAGCCGGTCCTCTATCATGATGCCGTCCACGATATTGCTCTCACCGATGAAATCAGCCACAAAGGCGTTCTCCGGCTCATTATAGATCTGCTCCGGCGTCCCCATCTGCTGGATATAGCCCTGATTCATGACCACCACCGTATCCGACATGGTCAGAGCTTCCTCCTGGTCATGGGTCACATAGATGAAAGTGATGCCCAGTTCCTTCTTCATGCGGATCAGCTCGTACTGCATATCCTGTCTCAGCTTCAGATCCAGCGCCCCCAGAGGCTCGTCCAGAAGCAGCACCTTCGGTTCGTTGACGATGGCTCTGGCTATGGCGATCCTCTGCTGCTGTCCGCCGCTTAAAGAATCCACCGAGCGGTTCTCATAGCCGTCCAGATTTACTAACTTCAGCGCGTATCTGATCTTATCCTTAATATATTCCTTCGACTTGCCCTTCACCGTCAGGCCAAAGGCAATGTTTTCCGCGATATTCATATGAGTAAAAAGAGCATACTTCTGAAATACGGTATTCAGCGCCCGCTTATTCGGAGGAAGCTTTGTGATATCCCTGCCGTCAAAGATCACCTGGCCTGTGGTAGGCTGCACGAAGCCGCCGATGATGCGCAGAGTGGTGGTCTTGCCGCATCCGCTGGGACCTAAAAGAGTGACGAATTCATTCTCCCGCACGGTCAGATTCATCTCATCCAGAACCATCGTGTCGCCGAATCTCTTGGAAATGTCTTTCAGGTCAATTAATGTACGCTCCATGGCCATTCCTCCTACCGTAAAATAATGCCTTCCAGGCATCCCCTATTCCCCCATTGTAAGAGGATTATAGCAGTTTTTCAGGGGGTGTCAATGGTTTTTCAAATATTTTCAGATGGTAAAATAAAACTTAACATTTCCCCCGACTTATGCTATGATAAAACCATGATTCAGGAATTCTATGAGCGAAAAAAGGAGGATCCCCATGAGCAGATATGTCGCTTACGTCGGCTCATACACCTATATCGGAAAGAGCAAGGGTATCACCATCTTCGACGTGGATACCAAAAAGAATACGCTGATCAAGCGGGAAGAGGCGGCCGTCAGCAATTCTGCCTTCGTAACCCTTTCACCGAACCGTCGTTTTCTGTATTCCATCGCAGATGACGGCGTCGTAACCTTTGCCATTGATGAAAACGGCGGCCTTACCAGGCTTGCTCTCACCAATATCCGCGGTATGCGGGGCCGCTTTCTGGATATCGACCCCACCGGACAGTTTATGGCCGTGGCCGGCTATCATGACGGCAAAACCACGATTCTGCGCATCAATGAGGACGGCACGGTGGGAGAGATCACCGACGGTATTTTCGACCAGGGCATGGGCAGTATCGCCGAGAGAGATTCCCAGCCCCATGTAAGCTGCGTCCGCTTCACCCCCGACGGCAATTATCTGTGCTCTGTGGAGATGGGGCTTGACCACATAAAGGTCTTTCGGGTGGACCGGCCGTCCGGCCGCCTCACCGTCGCCCATATTCTGCACTGTAACGTACAGTCTGCGCCCAATCAGATCGTCTTCAGCCAGGACGGACAGTTTATGTATGTGATCTGTCAGATGGCCAATGTGATCCATGTATATCACTATGAGGATAAAGGAACGCATCCTGTCTTCACACGCCTCCAAAGCATCCCCACGGTGGGCAAGCGCAGCTTAAACAGCTCCGTCACCGCCGCTTTGCGTCTGGATATCACGCCGGATGACCGCCACCTGCTCTACACCAGCGCCGGGGATAACTGTCTCGGCATGTTTGAGCGCGATCCCCAGTCCGGTATGCTGACACACCGCTTTTCACTGCCGGTCAGCGGCCGTTATCCGAAGGATTTTATTCTCTTCCCCGACGAAAAGCATGTGTGCAGCATCAATTACGAGGAGAATTCCATCACCTTCTTCTCCATCGACTATGAAAAGGGCCTGATTATCATGCACGCTGCTCCGCTCTCCATCGATCAGCCCAACAGCGGCGTCATGCTGAAACTGGACTGACCCATTACGCAGACGCTTTTCCCGGCCGCTATGTACAGCGTGGACAGTCGCAAGTCCACGCCATCTATGCAAAAGCAGCCGCGCATTGAAATGTTATCACGACGCTTTGCCTTATGGCAAAGCGTCCGGTGTCTCTGAGAGACGGAGGAAAACCGGTATAAAAAAACGGCTGCGGGTTTTTCATATCGGGAAGGATTTAAATTCCGTCTTCCTGATATTACTATATGCCCGCAGCCTGTTTTCTGTTCCCGTTCAATTTCTTTTTTGCATGGTTACAGCCTTTCGGCCTGCTTTATGATTAGCAGTCTCTGGCCAGGCTCCAGCTCATCGCCGCCCAAGCCGTTTGTTTCGCGTATGTTATCCACGGAAGCATAAAATTTCTTGGCGATTTTCCACAGAGTATCCCCTTTCTGTACCACATAGCCCACAATACCGGGCAATGCCTCCAGTCTGGCCGGATCCAACGGCATGATCTGTGCCGACCGTATTACCGGCAATGTCAATGGCTCCATCACCAGACTGTCCAGTACGATGACGGCCTTGATCTCCAGCTCCCCGTTGCCTAAAAGCATGGCGCTCAGCTGTTCCAGTCCCGGCTTAACCCGAAACGTAGCTCCGGGACGAATCCCGGATGCCTCTATGGTATAGCTAAACGGCAGCATACCGCGGATATTCCGCACCGGCGACAGATCATCCGCCGCCACGTACAGCACATCTACGCACAGGGTCCCCTCGACGCTCAGACCGTTCTCCACCGGTTCCACCGAATCCAGCTTCACCGAACCGCCGGCATGGCATATCTGCAGGATCTTATCCACCGCTCCCAGTGTCAGTTTATCTGTCATCTTATATTTCGACGCGTTGCGCGTGACCAGATGCTCCAGGTGCGCCTCGCTGCTTTCCAGGATTACGTCGGCGCCCGGACAGTAGATATCGCTCAGGACGCCCACCCGAAGCTCCTCATACAGCCGGATATCCAGCTCCAGCACGGCCTCCGCCGATAAAAGCCTCATCTCCCCGTCATAATCCGCCTTGGCCTCCACCTCCCAGTGTACCGGGCGTATATCTATGGCCGGGATCATCTCGTCGGTGCATTCGGGCATCTCAATGGAACCGGAAAAGGGAATGCTGCGTTCCACCCACTGCAAGGGGACATGCTCCTCCTCTCCCCGGTAGATACAAAAGAGCTCCATCTCTCCGTGAATACTCAGCTTCCCGTCCAGAGGACGGCACTCGATCCCCCTCGGCGTCAGCTCCTGCCACAGGAGCCCTGCGATGTTCGGCTTGCTGGCCGACAGCTCCACCTCTTCCTTGACCCGGTAGGTATCTCTGGTCTGCACCGCGATCTGAGCGGCTTCTATGTACTCGCTGACGGTCTCCGCGCCTTCGCCCCCGTCCACTTCCACGGTGACAGCCTCATCCCGCAGCTCCTCCGCCGTCACCGTCAGAGTGATCACCGTCTTCATGTTTAACTTACGGGAATTAATCATGGATGCCGTCAGATCCTCGATGTCCCAGTCCACCCGGATATCATCGTCTTCCGCCACATCGCTCACATTCACGAACTCCTCAAAGGGCAGAGCGCCCTCCATGTTGTCCACCATTCTGTTTTTCTGCGTGTGATACAGCACCCGGAAAACCAGACGGCCCTTTACGGCCAGGCGAGTCCCCATCAGCCTGGTATCCTCCAGCTCCACGGCAGCGCTGTCCAGAATCAGCGCCTCCATATCCTCCTTGGTATCCGGTACGATAAAATCGTCATCCAGCGTCACCTGTGTCACGGTACGCCCCTTTTGCCGGTTTCTGTGTATATTTCTCGTAATCAGATCCATATGTCCCTCCGAAATCTGTCTTCACTGCTCCCATTGTATGCGCTTTGAAGTCCGAATATGCCTGTTTCAGCGGAACACGATGGATTCCGGCCGGTCTTCCGTACGGATCACGATATAAGGAAAGGAAGGAGCCTGCGACACATCTTCCTCCTGTCCGGGCCCGATCAGATCGCTGTCCATGACGATGGCATTTTCCGTCAGGTAGAGCGCTTTCACGTTGACGCTGTATCCCCCGGTCTCCTTGGCGCCAAAGCCGGCGGCGATATAGAGAAATCCATCGGCACTGTAGGACAGCTTGAATTCATTTTCTTTCTTTTCTTCAATCAGCCTTTTCAGCTCCTCCGGCAGCTCCTCAGCCGGTACCACCGTAAATTCCAGATCTGCCACCTTATCCTCCGGAGTCTTCTCCTTCGCACAGCCCATGACTCCCGATACCAGCAAAACAAACGCCGCCGCCAGAATAAACATGGCGGCCAGCCGGAAAATGACTGCTCTGCCTGCTATCCTGTCATCCTCTCTCTTTTCCATGCCTTCCTCCGCCGGTTTTTCCTTCCGCAATCCCGCCGCGCACTTTGTCAAGCTCTTCTTCATCAATCTCACCTGTTAAATGGTTTTGGTACAGTTTATTACAAAATCAGAGATATTATGACCAATCAAAAAGGTCATGACCCGCCGCTCACCGTGGCAAATCATGACCCTTACAGACAAAACCCGTTTCCATTCAAAGCTGCGCCGCCCACAGCAGCCAAACCGGCCTCCGTCGGACAAAAAAGCCTCTCTTATGCCTGCACCTCGTCGATCAGACGGCTGGCCTCCAGCGCATTGTCCGCGATGGATATCCAGCTGTTGGACAATTTCAGAAGCACGGACTCGTCCGGCGTCTCCCCCGGATATTCCAGAAAATCACAGGACAGCTGAAACAGAGCCTTCTCGCTGTGCGGCTGCGACGCCAGAGACGCTTTCCCCCGCTCCAGCATAGGAGTCAGATCCGCAGCCCTGATATCACACAGCCATGACATTGTCTGATCAAAAAAGATCGCGTGGGCCTGATCCCAGGAAGCCAAAAACGCGCATTTGCACAGCTCCTTGCAGAAAAACGGCTCATCCTGAACACGGTTTAACAGCATAATAAACTGATCGTAATGAAGCCCCGACAAAAACAGTTTGTGACTGCGCAATGTTTGAGTAATCTGTTCCGCTAATCCCATAAACATTCTCCTCCCATAATTGTAATTTTGGAAACTATCGCTATTCTAACAAAAAAACGCAGAACAGGCAATGTTTTTTTTGGAAAAATCCCTTTTTAGGAAGAGAATGCCACAAGCTATCAACCAATTATTTATTTCAAAAAAGATCGCCTTGCGCCGGGCAACGTTTCATGTTATCTTTATAATCGTCAGCTGAATATGATTAAGAGCAGGAATGCAGAAAGGACCCCATCCATGCGTATTTGGGCAAAGATATTTTCAGAAAACAGAATGCTCCGTGATATGGTTATACAAAACGAAGACCCGCAGACGACACGCACAAAAAAGATATTCGCCGCCCTGGACGAGGTCTGTCTGGCCTTTGACTTAAGCGTCCCCCTCTGGCTGGACGCCAATATCGCCGAATTCAAGCGCCATGCAAAGACCCGCTTTCGCCAGGATTCCTTTGTAGATTCCATTGATTTTGACTTTCTCGAGCTTCAGGTGATCGAGGAGGATTAAGCGCAGGAACCTAACCAGTGAGTCCGTCGCCTCCTCTCCTATCCGAACTGCCCCTCCTTTACCTCCCGGCCTGCCCGGCAGACCGGGCACATCTCATAGTATTTATTCCGGTAGGGAATCACCGGAATAAAAAACAGCGAAAACCAGGAAGTATACCGGGTCACAGGCCAGCGCCTCACATTGTTGCACCGGGGACAGAGATACTCTTTCCCCGCTGTCATCTGCTTCGTTGTCTGTCTCGTTCCGAATAATATAAACATAAACTTCCCCCAATCGAGTAAAAAGGGGGTATCAAAACCCCCTTTTCGTCTTTACACTGCCTAAAATCCGCAGAAAATCCAACGGACCGATTATAATCTGGCTAAGAGCGCCTCCCTGGCATCCTCATAGCCGGGCTTGCCAAGAAGAGCAAACATATTCTTCTTATAGCTCTCCACGCCGGGCTGGTTAAACGGATTTACGCCCAGGACATAGCCGCTGACGCCGCAGGCAAACTCGTAGAAGTAGAAGAGCTGGCCCAGGCTGTACTCGCTGCGGTCCGGAATATGCACCACCATGTTGGGCACACCGCCGTCGTTGTGCGCCAGAATCGTACCGTTCATGGCGTTCTTATTGACAAAATCCAGGTTGCGGCCTGCCAGATAATTCAGACCGTCCAGATCCGCCTCCTCGCTGCCCATGACGATCTCGGCGCCGGCATCATCCACACACAGCACGGTCTCAAACAGATTGCGTGAACCGTCCTGAATGAACTGCCCCATGGAGTGCAGATCAGCCGTCAGATCCACCGACGCCGGGAAGATTCCCCTCTGATCCTTGCCTTCGCTCTCTCCATAGAGCTGCTTCCACCACTCGGCCACATAGTGAAGGGCCGGCTCGTAATTGGCCGTGATCTCGATATTCTTTCCCTTGCGCAGCAGGATATTGCGGACCGCCGCATACTGCAGGGAGTTATTCGCCTCGTAATCCGCCTCCAGCGCCTGCTTTCTGGCTGCCTGCGCGCCTGCCATCAGCGCGTCGATATCCGCCCCGGATGCCGCGATCGGCAAAAGCCCCACAGCGGTCAGTACGGAGAAGCGGCCGCCCACATCGTCAGGCACCACGAAGGTCTCATATCCCTCCTCTGTGGCCAGCGTCTTAAGCGCCCCTCTGGCCCGGTCTGTGGTGGCATAGATTCTCTTCGCCGCCTCCTCCTTGCCGTACTTCTCCTCGATCATCTCCTTGAAGATGCGGAACGCAATGGCCGGTTCCGTGGTGGTGCCGGATTTGGAGATCACATTGATGGAAAAATCCTTGCCTGTCAGCACGTCCTTCAGATCTCTGATATAGGAGCTGCTGATATTGGTTCCCAGAAAATAGATCTCGGGAGCCTTGCGGACCTCCTTCGATACAACGTTATAAAAGCAGTGATTCAAAAACTCGATCGCCGCCCGGGCTCCCAGATAGGACCCTCCGATGCCGATGACCAACAGTACGTCCGAATCGTTTCGGATCTTATCCGCCGCCTTCTTGATGCGGGCAAATTCGTCTCTGTCATAATTCTCCGGCAGATCGACCCAGCCCAGAAAATCATTTCCCGCGCCGGTCCGGCTCACCAATGTCTCTCTCGCCGCCAAAACGGCGCTCTTCATATTCTGTATCTCTGTCTCTGTCAAAAAAGCACTGCATTTGTTGCGGTCTAAAACCAGCTCTTTTTCCATGATTATTCTCCTTTTTGCGTATTCGTTTCCAAAACTAACTCTATGATAATACGATGAGGAAAGTTTTTCAAGCCCTTTCTCCAATAATGTGCCGGCGAACCAGACAGGTGCTCTTTGCTTTATACGGACGCCGAAAGGACTGACCGGCCGGCAAAAAACGATACCCCGGTCATCAGACCGGGGACCGCCCTTTTTTGTTACGCCAGATACTCTTTCAGGATATCCCGGATCAGCTTCTCCTCCGCGGCGCTCAGTTTCCGGTGAGGGCGGCTCTCGTTTTCTTCCTCCCGCACCTCCTCCCGCCCCGCTGCAATGTGATCCAGACTCTGCTTTACATAAACCAGCGATTCCTCGCTCCCGGCCGCAGGCTCCTCTGCTTTGGATGCGTCTTCATTCCGGACAGGCCCGGCTTTCACCTCTGTCCTGCCTGTCGTCTGAGAAAGCTTGTCCGCTTCCTGGCGGGAAAACTTCTCTGTCTCCTGACGCGAAAGCTTCTCTGCCTCCGCCCGCTCTGCCCGGTCCTCCCGCACGGCCTCCGCCAGCGCCTCCCGCCTGGTCATAGCCTGTCCTTCCGACCTGGAAGGCTGTCTTGTATATGTATCTTTAGATACCTCTTCCGGTTCTTCCTCTGTCTGTATTCTTTGCACCTTTCTGGTGTTTTTCTGTCCCTGCCCGGATCGGTTGTCTCTGGAACTCCGGGAAGGCATGTCCCGCTTTGCCGGCGCCTGGAGCGCCGCCAGAGACCGAATGCCCTGGCGCAGCTTGCGGTAGCGTATGGAGGACAGCATCTGCGTCAGGATTCCGCCCGCTATCAACAGCCCCATGACGATCAGAATCCCCTGTTCACGCAGAAAACTAAGAAACGTATCTAACATTCTATTCCACTCTCCTTTTCCATATTCTACCAAATATTGTAAACGGTAAAGGAAGTTTTGAACAGTAGAATTCGTTCGACAGACCCGGGAATCGTTCGACAAATCCTGCGGCGGCGAAAATACCCGCTATGCCAGGCGTCCCGCCATGGCAAACATCAGTTTCACACTGCGCTCCACAGCTTTTGCCTCAAACTCGCCATAGTCCATATGGGCACTTTCGTCAGCCTTATCCGAGATTGCCCGGAGAATCAGAAAAGGAATTCCGTTCAGATATGCGGCCTGGGCGATGGCCGCTCCCTCCATCTCCGTGCAGTATCCGCCGAAGTTCTCCGTCAGCCACTGCTTTTTCCCGCGATCCGAGATAAACTGATCGCCTGATACCACCCGGCCTGTGAAGACATGAATGTCGGGATTGACCTCCTCACAGCACTCTTTCGCCAGAGCAATCAGTCCCTGATCCGCCGCAAATACCGAGTTATCCATCTGCGGGATCACCCCCACCGGATAGCCAAAGCCGGTGGCGTCCATGTCGTGCTGTATCGCATCGGTGCTGATAACCACATCGCCGATATTGATCTCAGCCCGCAGGGAGCCGGCGATTCCCGTATTCACGATCCGGTCCACGCCGAAATCATCCACCAGAATCTGTGCACAGAGGGCGGCATTCACCTTACCCACGCCGCTTCGCACCACCACCGCCGGGCAGTTGGAGAGCTTTCCCTGATAAAACTCCATACCTGCCTTATTCTTTACGGTCACATCGCCCATAGCTTCTTTCAGGCGGGCTACCTCGATCTCCATGGCTCCAATAATTCCAAGCATTTTCTTTTCCTCCCGTATCTGCTTTTTGATTCTTCTTAACCTGACGCCGACATTAATATTCCAGTCTCTCCAGAGCGGCCAGGGCGCTCTTATTCCCTTGTTCGGCTGCCTTTTCATACCATTCCGCCGCTTCGTCCGTATCCTGCTCCACCCCTCTGCCGGTTTCGTAGCATAACCCCAGATTATACTGGGCAGAGGCTGAGCCCTGTGCTGCCGCTTTGGCAAACCACATGGCCGCCAGCATGTCATTCTGGTCCAGGCCCGTTCCCGAGATATAACAAATACCTAAATTCAGCTGGGCCTGCATATGCCCCTGTCCGGCAGCCTTTGCGTACCATCTGGCAGCCTGAGCGCTGTCCTGCTCCACTCCGTTCCCCTTTTTGTACAGAAAACCCAGACTGTTCTGCGCGTCCGCATTTCCCTGTCTGGCAGCCTTCTCATACCATCTGGCAGCCTGAACAAAGTCCTGCTCCACTCCCTCCCCCTCTTTATAACAGCATGCCAGATTATACTGCGCCCTTGCATGCCCCTGTTCGGCGGCTTTTTGATACCATTTTACGGCCCTCTCCCCATCCTGTTCTACAATTTTTCCAAAATCATAGCAACGTGCCAGCTCAAACTGTGCATCCGCATGTCCCTGTTCAGCGGCTTTCTCATACCACATGACCGCCTGGGCAAAATCCTGCGCTACTCCTGTTCCGCGCTCATAATATATGGCAAGATTATACTGTGCCTGCGGTTCTCCCTGTTCCGCCGCCTTCCGGCACCACTCTGCCGCCAGAGAATCGCTCTGCTCTACTCCCTTCCCCTTTTCATAACACCAGCCCAGATCATTCTGCGAGCGGGCGTCTCCCTGTTCTGCTGCCTTTCGATACCACTGGGCCGCCTTTTTATAATCCTGGCTCACGCCTTCGCCGTCTTTATAGCAGCATGCCAGATCGTGCTGAGCAGCCGCATGCCCCTTAAGAGCCGCTTTCTCATACCACACGACAGCCCTGGCACTGTCCTGCTCCACGCCTGTGCCCTCATCATAGCACATTCCCATGGCATACTCGGCGTCGGCATCTCCCTGATCTGCCGCTTTTTTATACCATTCTGCCGCTCTGCGTTTATCCCGCTCCACGCCTATACCCTCATCATAGCATATTCCCAGCATATACTGAGCGTAAGCAACGCCGTGTCCGGCAGACTTTTCGTACCATTTAAACGCCTTATCGTAATCCTGCTTCACGCCGCTTCCAAAGTAATAGCCGCAAGCCACATTATACTGAGCGACAGAATCCTCTTTTCGCGCCGCTTTCATGAAAAGGTCGAAGGCCCTGGCAGGGTCTTCTTCTACGCCTTCTCCGTGTTTATAACATATGCCCAGCTGGTTCAGTCCCGCAAGATTCCCCTGATCAGCCGACTTTCTGAACAGTTCCACGGCTTTTTCCAGATCCTGAGAAACACCCCGGCCTTCATAATAGCAATTTCCCAGATTAGTCTGGGCGTTTGCAAACCCCTGCTCGGCAGATTTGGTATACCATTCCACCGCCTTCTCTAAATCCGGCTCCACACCGCCATATCCGTACTCATAGAAAACACCGAGATTATACTGGGACCATTCATGCCCCTGCATCGCCGCTTTGCTGTACAGTTCAAAAGCCCTGACCTGATCCTGTTTCACACCCTGTCCGTAGTCATAACAGACTCCCAGATTATGCTGGGCGTCCGCATCGCCGCCTTCCGCCGCTTTCGTATACCAATACACGGCTTTTTTTCCGCTTGGTCCTACGCCCTTTCCCCTGCTCCAGCACCAGCCGAGACTGCGCTGTGCGGCAGCGTTTCCCTGCGCCGCTGCCTTCTCATACCATGCCACTGCCTCCGCATAATCCTTTTTCACAAACCACCCATACTGATAGCAATCACCCAGTACGCCCTGTGCGCCGGCATCGCCAGCCTCTGCCGCAGCAATGCATTTTTCCAGGCAAAAGTCGTCTTCCAGAATACTCTCCCTGCAAAAGCAGTCTTCGCTTCTTGTGCCGCCGTCAGATATTATGCCATGACCGTCCATTCTTTATATCTCCCTTCTTTTCATATGATATGATAAATCCGGCATTATTCTTATGGTATCTTTCCGTAGCAGATGTACTTAATTATACCATGGAAAGCCTATTCTTTGGAACCATTTTTCTGTTTTTACATAAAAATGCAGGCCGGACGCAGCCTGCATTTTTCCCCTGTTATTGCCTCTGTCCCAGGGCATAGCGGGATGCTTTGTGTGCTTCCCTGCCCTGTTTTTGCCCGCAAAACCGTAGATTGGCTCTTTTCGATGTGCATCGCGCGGCAGCCCTCCCTCCTACCGTTTCGGATATTCGGATTTTACGTTGCTGGCTCCCGTGATGTAGTCCATCGATACATTATAGAATCTGGCCAGAATCATAATGTTGTCAATCGGGATTCTTGTCTTACCGCTCTCATAATCGGAATACGTCCTTTGCCCTATATGCAGAAGATCGGCAATCCTCTGCTGCGTCAGGGAATTGTCTTCACGGATTTCACGGATTCTTTCATTATATTTCATGGCATATCCACCTCTGAAATAGTATAAGAGATAAAAAGAAAGCGCTTGACAAATAGAGTTATAAACTCTAAACTAGAGCTATATCTTACGGAGGTTTTTACATATGAACAAAAACTACCCTCTTGCGCTGCCGCCCGGCACAGTCCTGGCCGGACAGTATGTCATTGAAAAAGTTCTGGGGCAGGGAGGCTTCGGCATCACCTATGAGGCAATCGACCACAAAACCTCCAGAAAAGTTGCCGTAAAGGAATTTTTCCCGGACGCTTTGGCCACCCGCACGAACCAGATGACGGTTACGCCCTTCACCGGCGAGCGGGGCGAAAACTATGAGTACGGAAAAACCGGCTTCCTTCAGGAGGCCGAAACACTGGCGCAGTTTATCGGAAATGAAAATATCGTCCGCATCTACAGCTATTTCGAGGAAAACGGAACGGCTTATTTTGTGATGGAATTTATAGAAGGAACGAGCTTTGACGAGTATCTAAAGCAGCATGGCGGAAAGATTTCCTATGAAGAGGCCGCCCGGGTCCTGACACCGGTGATGGATGCCCTGGGCGTGGTACACAGTAAAGGAATCGTACACCGCGACGTTACGCCGGATAATATCTACATTACAAACGATGGCGTTGTGAAGCTTCTGGACTTCGGCGCGGCCCGGTACAGCCTGGGCGATAAGAGCCGGAGCCTGGACATCATCCTAAAGCATGGCTTCGCGCCCAAAGAGCAGTATACGCGCCGCGGCAAGCAGGGGCCCTATACCGACGTCTATTCGCTGGGCGCGAGCTTTTATTTTGCCATGACCGGAAAGCGTCCGCAGGATTCCATCGAACGGATGGACGAGGACGACCTCGTTCCTCCCAGCGCCCTGGGAGTACGGATCGGCCCGAGGGAGGAGGACGCTATCTTAAAGGCCCTGGGCATACAGCCCACGGAACGCTTCCAGAGCATGGCGGAGTTTAAGCGGGCGCTCATAGGAGATGAGCAGGGCACGGCCAAAACGCCGCCCGCCGGAAGCGAAACGACGGTGAAGCAGACGTTCTTCAGCGCCCCGGAGGAAACAGAAGCCGGGAAAGCCGCGGCTGCCTCCGGGCAGGCTGCGGAAGCCGCTCCCATACCAGGGCCGGGCGCAGGAAACGCCGCCATGGCAGGGCAGATCGCCGGCAGCGCTTTGACGCCTCCGCCGGCCAGGAAGGAAGCTCCGGCGAAAGCCGCGGCCGAAAAGAAACCGCTGGAAAAGAAGAAGCTGTATATCATGGCGGCAGCGGCAGCCGTCGTTATTCTGGGAATTTTTATGCTGAAGCCCGGCAAAAAGACTACGGATAATACCGGTTCCCCGAGAAGCCCGCAGGCCGTGGCGGCGACAGAGGAAGACCGGCAGGAAACGGTAGCTGTGGCGGACTCCAGGCAGGAAACGGAAGAGGTGAAGGAATCCAGGCAGGAAACGGAAGGGGTGAAGGAATCTCAAACGCCGCCGAAGGATACCGGGAATGCATCCGAGGATTGGTCCGTGCTTGGCAACAGCATCGGGAATCTTATGAATGGCGGAATTTGTGCGGTTTATAACGGCAAAAAATTATATTTAGCCGACAACTCAGAGTCCGTAAAAATAACGGAAGATAATGACCGCCCCTATATTTTTGATCATGTATACAACAGCCCCAAAGACAGTTACCTTTCAGGCCTGTCTGTCGTGGGCGATACGCTGTATTTTCTTAGCCGGCTTGAAGGAAGGAGTTCTGCGGGAATGTATGATCTGACAAACCCGGGGGAGGAGGGGCTGTCGCTGGTTCCCGGACTGGACGATTTCCAGGGCTATATACAGCGTCTGCTGGTACTGAAAGATTATTATGTGATTCTCAGTTCGTATGACAACGCTGTATACCGCGTTTCAAGAACCACCGGTGAAAGCGTCAAATGCTGTACGGTCTGGTCGGTTGGCCGCTACGACAGCGGATTTACCCTGTCTAAGGATGGCTGGCTTTATTATGTGCAGCAGGACGGTATTTATTGTATGCGGATCGATACGCTGGAAGCAGGGCCGAATCTTGTCCCCACCGAAGGTACCGGCCTGACGCTCAGCTCACCGATCGTGGTAGGCGATTATATATATTATCTGGCATATCTCAATGACGATTTTCGTGAATATGGGATAATCCGAAGCAACCGATGGCAGGGGATCGGCGAGGCGGATCCTGTATGGCCGCTTAGCCAGGAACTGGGCCTTGCCATGGAGCCCGGATTTACCAGCTTTAATGTAAACCAGAATAACCATGATATATACTTCTATACGCGGGATACGGGCAATGCTGCCCCCCACCTGTACCAGATAAAGGGATACGAAGACGGAACCTTTGATTATATGAGCATTGCGGAGGATGCCTATGCGGCTACCCTGTTCTATAACAATGACAATGGCAGTTACAGTTTGTTGTATCTTCGCGGCATTGCCGACGAAGCCGGAAACATAGTTTACCAGACGCGTACAAAAAGCTTCGACGCGGATGGAAACCCGATAGAGAACTAAAAAACCAGTGAGGAGGAAAGAAAATGGCATTGACAGAATGCTTAAACGGGCACTTGTACGATACGGATCAGTATGCCGAATGCCCATACTGCAACCAGGGTGTGAAACAGGTGAGATTTGATGCCGGGACAGATTCCGGCGTTGGCAAGACTGTAGGGGTTTTGGGCGGCGGCGCGCCGTCCCCGGCTTCTGAAGTGGGGGCGACGGTCGCTCCGGCCGAATACGGCAAAGTCCGGCAGCCGGAACAGGATACCGGGAAAACGGTGGCCGTACTGCAAAAGAGCTTTTCCAGGGAGCCCATCGCCGGATGGCTCGTCTGCATCAAGGGCGCGGAAAAGGGAAAGGATTACCGGGTGGCCGCCAAGAATAATTCCATCGGGCGCAGCGAAAAAATGGATATCTGCATCAAGGGCGACACGGCGATTTCCCGGGAAAATCATGCGCGTATTGCCTATGACGTCAAGCACAATAACTTTTATTTCATTCCGGACGCCAGCGTAAACGGCGTATATATCAACGACGAGCCGACGTATGTCCCGACCCAGATTAAAAAGGGCGATGTTATCGAGCTGGGGGAGAGCAAGTTTGTATTTGTTCCCTTCTGCGACGAAAGCTTTAACTGGAAGGACGGCACGGCACAAGGAGAATAGTATGGCATTATTTAAAGGGCTCCGACAGAAGCCCAAGGAGGATTGCCTGCCCGTTACCGAACGCCCCTCCATAAAGCGGCAGCTGGGATATTATGTAGCGAACCTCCAGGGAATCGGCGCCAGGGAGCGCCAGGAGGATTCCTTCACGGTAGCCGGAGCTTTCGACGTGGCTGCGATACGGGAAAAAGGCCTTCTCTTTGCCGTATGCGACGGAATGGGCGGCATGAAAGATGGAAAACTGGCCAGCGAGACAGCTATTCAAAGCCTCCGGCAGTCCTTTGCGGAAATGAACCGGGACAGCGATCTGGCGGCCCAGCTTAAGGAAAGCGTGTTTTTGGCCTCTTCCCGGGTGGAAGCGCAAATCGGCGGCGACGGCGGAAGCACGGCAGTGATCGGTATCCTGTATCAGGAAAGGCTCTTCTATGCCAGCGTAGGGGACAGCTATCTGTATCTTCTGCGGGATGGACGGCTGCTTCGGCTGAACACCGAGCACAATCTGTGCCATCAAAAATATCTGGAGGCCATACGGGACGGCGACCTGGATCCTGCGCCGCTTCGCGAGATACCGGAGGCGGCGGCTCTGACACAATTCCTGGGGATGACCGGATTCCATGATGTGGATGGCAGCGTGCGCCCTCTCCCCATGCAGGAGGGCGACGTGCTGTTAGCCTGTTCGGACGGAGTCGGCGGCGTCTTGCACCCACAGGAAATCGCCAAAGCCCTGCAGGGCGGCAGCGTGGAGCAGATGTGCCGGACGCTGGAGGAGGGGCTTGTCTTACACAATAAGCCGAATCAGGATAATTACACGGCAATCGTGGTGAAATGCGTTTTATAAAGGCCGGCTCTCCCATGGTCTGGCAATACGAAAACAGGATAAGAGGAGTATGAGAAAATGAGAAAAAACAAAATACGGGTAAAAGCAGCCCTTTTTGCGGCAGTCCTTTTCTGCTCGGCGATATTGCTTTGCAGCGCGCAGGGCTGCGCCGCGAAAAAGCGCAGTGCCGCGGACGCCAAGATCGGCGTGGTCTCCATAGAGTTTTACTTGAAAGACGCTGTCTACACGGTCTACTCATCGCAGGATCAGCAGTTTTACCGGATTGAAGAAGTGACCTTCGGCACGAACGGAGAGGGTTCCTGGAGCGGCGGCAGCGGATTCTTTGTCGGCAAGGCAGGAGAAAAGCCTACTCATATCGTCACCAATCACCACGTCGTAGCGGATTATATCAATTCCGGAGAGGGCGGGCAGTGCAGGATTGCGACCGGTCAGACCTATAAAGGATATCCCGTGGTGCTCATCGCGGGCAGCTGCGAGCTAAGGGTGTACTACGAAAGCAACGATTACGACGTGGCCTTCATAGATTGCTACGGGGATACCGCCAAGGTCGATCTGGCAGTCCTTACAATCCGGGAGGGGACGGACAAACGGGAGCCGCTTCCGATCCAGATCCCCACCGCGGATATGCAGGGAGACACCGTATCTACGCTGGGCTTCCCGGGGAACGCGGATAATGATTTTACCAGCGGAAGCAAATATGGGCTGAATGACGTAACCGTACATCAGGGCATCATCAGCAAATTCGTGGTAAACGAAGGGCAGGGCGTGGAACGGATTCAGATCGACGCCACGATCCAGCACGGAAATTCCGGCGGGCCGCTGGTGACAGAGAACGGATACGTCATCGGCGTCAACACAAATGTCGAGTCAAACAGCCCTTATGCGAACCAGATCGAAGTGGATTATTATGCCATCAATGCCAGCGAGCTGGTCAAGTTCTTAGATAAAAACAGCATCCCCTACGAGATGGCGGGAAAGAGCGGCGGCTCCCTTTTGCCGGTCATCGCAATCTGCGCCGTCGTCTGTGCGGCGGCAGCGGCAGCCGTGATTCTGAAAAAGAAAAAAGGAACCGCTGCGTTACCTGCGGCCGGGGCAGGCCCTGATAAGGCGCGGACAGCCGTTTCCGAAAAGGCGAAGGCCGTGGTCTCCGGAAAAACGGCGAAACCGGCTCCTGGCAATGCGCAGCCGGCGCAGCGAGCGTTTATCCGCTCCCTGGCCCCGCAGCATAACGGCATGGCTCTGGTGGTAAGCGATACGCCTCTTCTGATCGGACGCGATCCCGCAAACTGCAAGCTGGTATATGCGGAGGGGACGACAGGCGTCAGCGGGCGGCACTGCCAGATTTCCTATGATGCGGCGACAGGCGTATTTGTACTGACCGACCTGCGCTCCTCCTACGGCACGTTCCTCATGAGCGGCCAGAAGCTGGACGCCAATGTCCCTTACCGCCTGCGGCCCGGCGAAAAATTCTACGTCGGCGACAAGGCCAATGCGATTTCTGTGGAATTGGGGTAAACTATGGTTTTTGACAACTATGAATTTACAAACCGGGGCGGCCGCTCCTATAACGAGGATTCGGCCGGTTCCCGGATCCACGAGGGCGAAGGGCTCTTTGTGGTGGCGGACGGCCTGGGCGGCCATTCTTATGGCGAACTGGCGTCCGCGTGCGTGAGAGATACGCTGCTGGATGCTTTCCCCTGCCGGGACGGAGACATTTCCCGATGGTTTGAGGAACAGATTGCCGGGGCAAACCGGCGTGTGCTGGCGCTTCAGGAGGAAAAGGACGCTGTCCTGAAAAGCACGGTAGCGGCGCTTTATATCCTGGGAGACAGGGCCGTATGGGCGCATGCCGGCGATTCCCGTGTGTATTATATCCATGACGGACGCTTACAGGCCGTTACGGAGGATCATTCCGTCGCTTATAAAAAATATAAGGCGGGGGAAATCTCAAAGAGAGACATCGCCTTTGACGAGGATCAGCCCCGTCTCTTACGCTCTGTCGGAGGGCCGGATCACAATGAGCCGACGATCCGTTCTTATGAGGAATATCTGACGCCGGGCGACGCCTTCTTGCTTTGCTCGGACGGCGTCTGGGAATATCTGGACGACGAGGAAATCGTGATCGACCTGTTAAAATCCGAAAATGCCCGGCAGTGGGCCGAATATCTGCTGCTGCGTATGATGGAGCGGCTAAACGAAGGAAATGACAATCTGACGCTGCTGGCCGTCATGCTGAAATAGTTTTTATGGAGGGATAAATACCGTTATGTATCATGCCAAAATGGGATCCTTGCTGTCCGCCGCCGACTTTTCCCGGCTTCTTTCCAGGCTGGGGCTTACGGTGGATGATAAAACCGCTATGGTCATTGTCTGCGGAGTCTGCGCCGCAGTCGCCCTCATTGCCGTTTTGCTGGCGGTATGGGCTGTCCGTAAAAAGGGCGGCCAACGCGGCGGCGATTCAAAGACCGCGGCGCCCGGCATCCCCTTAAAGCTTGAAATATATTCGGGAAGATGCCGGAATACTTCTGCGCTCCTGACCCTCTCCGACTGCCTGACTATCGGCAGCGGCGCCGGCTGCGACATTATATTTGATAATCCGGAGGTGGCGGAAGAAAATTCCCGTATAAAGCTGGCAGACGGCCAGGTTTATATCGAGGATCTGAATTCGCCGCAGGGGACGACCCTGGACGGAATGCGGTTCCAGGGACGTAATAAGCTGCGGGGCGGCGAGGTCATATCGATTGGTCCGGTAGCGTTTTGCGTCTCGTTCCCGGAGGGCACAGAAGCCGAAAGCCAGGTTTGAACCTGGCTTCACAGTTCTGATCCCATAGCCATATCCTTCCAAAGCGGCCTGAAAAGGCGGGACCTGTGACCTTTCACAGTCACAGATCCCGCCATACATAAACACTTCGTTGCGACATCTCGTCAAAACAGACTCATCTCTGTTTCTACAACATTCCCTTTTAGATGAAATGATACTCCGTTCATTACAATGACTCGATATATCTCCTGGTATTCTCCCAGGCCTCCTCGAAGCTCGTCCGAAACAGCTTCACCGGACCGAAATCTTCATACTCCGACGGCCGGATCCCGTCCACGAAATATCCTTTCCGAAAATCAGGAAGCTTCGCGCACAGCTCCTCGATCACACCGTCCGGCACCGGGGTAAAGAAGCGCTCTACCACCGGGGGATCCTGCTTCAGCAGCTCTTCGGCCGTACCCTTCCAGTTGATGGTAATGCAGGCGTCCGCTCCCACCATCTCCGTGAAATGATGCAGTCCTCTGGCGCCGCCTCCGATGAAGCCCACCGCCTTATTTTTTCGTTTCGTCATATGATAGGTTTTTCTGGCCACAGCCATTCCCGCCTGCCACAGCGCATCCGGGCTGATGTCCACCGCCCTTGCCTGGGCCTCTTTTTTCAGGTATTCATCATAGATGCCTGTGATATGAGAGAAATAGATGGGGGCTCTGTTTTTCATGCCTTTCGTCGCCTTCTCATATATCTCGCACACGTCCAGCGCCTGCCGGACTGCCATGACCTCCGTAGCGTTGATCGGAATCCCCCTGGCCGCCACATATTCGATGGCCTTCAGTCCTTCTTCCGTCACCGGTATCTTAGCCATGACATTAGGTCCCGCCTCATGATTGAAGCAGGCATGGCGGATCATTGTCTCTGCGTCCTCATGGAAGGGATCACCCTGAATGCTCACAAAGCCTGCCTCTCCCCGGGAGCTCTCATACAGGGGCATGAAGATCTTTGCGATCTCCCCCACCAGATCCCGCTGCACCCGCACCTGAATGTCTGTCGTATCCAGGCCCTTTCCCAGATAACCCTCGATCCGCTCCTTCGCGTGAGCTCTGCCGTCCTCATGGCAGAGCATCTTCCAGGTGTAGGCCGGATTCTGCGTGCAGCCCGTGGCTCCCGCTTCTATGGCCAGCTTCGCTTCCTCTCTTGTCACATTATTGATCCAGAACCGTGTGGGAGTCTGTTCCTTTACCCGTTCAAAATAACCTTTCTTCCGCATATAGCCTCCTCTGTGTCACTTTTCGTGTCCGCTTGCGTTTTCACTTTAGCCCCAGCATCTGCCTGGCTCTCATAACCCCCAGACGGGGGCTCGTAAGCACCGGCCTGGCACATTCCTTCAGATAAGGCAGCAGCGCCGTCATGGATCCCTGGGCCAGCACGATCACATCATTGTCGGCTTCTGCCTCCTGAATCCGTTTTAACACCAGCTGGTTATGCTTCTCCACATTCTTTTCCTTCATCAGCACATCCAGGGCTCCGTCCACCAGATACTCGGTGACCTCTGCTTCACGGCCTGCCACGGCCGCCTTCTCCCTCACCAGGTTGCAGCTGGGACGCATGGTGGAGGCCACGGTGGCCACCACGGCGATTCTCCGGCCGATCCTCACCGCCTCCTCTGCCATGGCCTCGTCCACCTTCAGGGCAGGCACCGCTGTACATTTCTTTGCGATGTCGAACGCCTCTCCCACGGAAGAACACTGGTTGAAAATCAGATCCGGCTTCAGGCTCTCCGCCACCTTCACATAGGTCGTCATCCGGGAGATAATGGCCGGTGTCAGGCCGTTATTGGCCTTCACTTCCTCCAACAGACTGTCGTCTATGATATTTATCAGTTCCGCCTCCGGGATGATCTCCGCCGTCAATGCCTTCAGATCATTCAGAGAAACCGGACTGGTGTGAATCATTACAATTCTCTTCATCTGCTTTGCCTCTCCTCTACTCATAATAACAGCTGGCCTTGCCGATACTTCCAAACAGTTCCATCTTCTGACGGATGACCTCCCTGGCCGGTCCCATGGCCTGGGGCATTAAAAGCGCCAGCTTGAAATCCCCCGTCTCATTCATGATCCGGTTCATCTCTCTGGAAAAGACCGCCTTATAGTCGCTGGCTATATTGATCTTGCGTATGCCGTACCGGCAGGCCTTTCTCATCTCCTCATCGGGATTGTTTGATCCGCCGTGCAGTACCAAAGGCACTTTGGAGACGGCCTTTAACTCCTTTAAAAGCTCCAGCTGCAAATGGGGCACAAACCCCTTCGGATACAGCCCGTGGGAAGTACCGATCGCCACCGCCAGCGTGTCTACGCCTGTGCGCTCCACGAAGTCTGTCACCTCCTCCGGCCTGGTGTATGTAATATCCTTTACTCCTCCCTCGTCGGAGTAATCCATGATCCCGATGGTGCCCACTTCACCCTCCACCGATACGTCCAGCAGATGGGCGATCTCCACCACCTTCTTCGTCTGGCTCACATTTTCCTCATATCCCAGTGTGGAGCCGTCGATCATCACCGAAGTGAACCCCGCCTGGATCGCCCGCAGGCAGTCCTTTAATGTCCTGCCATGATCCAGGTGCAGCACAAAGGGAATCCTGCTTCCGGCCAGACGCTGCCGCACATACAGAAAATAGTCCCTGGTACACAAATCCAGTTCATTGACCGCCACTGCCACGATGGCCGGCGCATTCTGCTTTTCCGCCTCCTCCACCACGCACCGGAAATTAGAAACCTCCGATACGTTAAAGGCTCCCACGGAGAAGCTGTGCTCCTCTGCCACAGCCAGAAAATCTTTCATATTATAAAGCATATTTTTCTCTCCCTGATTTCTTTTCTTAGAATGTGATATTGATATCTGCTGCTTCTCCCTGCTCCACAGGCACGTCGATGCCGTATTCCACCTGTTCTGCGCTCAGACGCCGTTTTAAGAGGAACAGGGATACTCCCATGACCACACTGCCTAAGGCCAGCGCCGCGACAAAGCCGCCTGCATTGGTAAAGGTGGGGATGACGAACCATCCGCCGTGGGCCACAGGGGAAGCCACGCCCCACATCATACACAGGCCGCCGGCTATGGAACCGCCCAGTACGCTGGAGAGCACCACTCTCCACAGATCGTTCATGGCCAGAGGAATCACGCACTCCGTAATCATGCATACTCCCATGGGGAAGCAGGCCTTCAGATTTTCCTTCTCGTCATTGGTGTAGATCGGTTTTTTGAATACCTTCGACAAAATCCACGCCACCAGCACTCCCATGGGCGGGATCATACAGGCCACCATATGGCAGGCCTTGGGCTCATAAATGCCGTCCGCCAGCATGGCGGTCGTGTACAGAGATACCGTCTTATTGACTGGACCTCCGAAATCAAAGGCGCTTCCTGCCGACATGCAGAAGCCGTACAGGAATTTGGAACCCGTGGACAGACTCGTCAAAAATCCGGTCAGCGCCTCCATGATAAAGGCAATGGGTTTGCCCAGCACCGTAAACATCAGAAAGCCGCATACCAGCGAAGACACAAACGGAATAATCAGAATCGGCATCAGCCCCTTCATGCTCTCCGGCAGCTTAATGCTCTTCTTCATCCAGTTCACAAAGTAGCCCACCAGAAAGGCGCCCACCACGCCGCCCAGAAAACCGGCCTTGATCTCCGCGCTGATCAGACCCACCACCAGGCCCGGCGCGATTCCCGGCTTATCCGCTATGGAATAGGCGATGGCTGCGCAGATCACCGGTATAATCATCGTAGACATGGCCAGATTGCCTGTCTTATAGATATAGTAGATGAGACCTGTGGAGTTGGCCACATCTGGCCCTCCCAGGATCACGCCCAAGGCCTGGCAGAGCCCTGCACCTACCACCACCGGTACCATAAAGGATATCCCCGTCATGACATGCCGTTTGATTGTCTTTACGTTCATCTTCAAATCCCCCTTACTGTTTTTTTCTTTCGTTCAACGCTGTCTCGATCTTCCGCAAAAACCCTGTCGTATTGCGCATCACATCCTCCGTGCGGCAGCGCACGACCGGTTTTCCTGTAAACCGGCTTTCCCCTGTGATCTTCACATCCACCGCCAGAAGTACCACATCTGCCGCCGCAATCTCTTCCGGCGTCAGTTCGTCTTCCGCTCCTATGGTTCCCTGGGTCTCGATCCGGCAGGGAAAACCGCACTCCGCAGCTGCCTCCAGGATCTTTTTCTTCGTAATATACGTGTGTGCGATTCCTGTGGGGCAGGCCGTAATACCGACGATCCTCATCCCTTCTCCTCCTTCCTCTGCTTTTATTTCTGTTTTCAGACACCCTTCAATATATTAAGTATGGTTTCCGTGTCCTCAGCCTTTAACAGTCCTTTTGAGACTTCCTTATCACACAGAAGCTCCGCCACCCGCGACAGAAGCATGATATGCTGTGACCGGTCCACATCCCGCACCGCAAACAGGATCACCACCTGGACCGGTTTATCGTCAAAGGTCTCCCACTGGATTCCTTCCCGGTTTCTGCCCACGGCGATGGCTGTCCTCGTCACCACCTCTGACTTGCCGTGGGGGATCGCTATCCCGTCTCCGATCCCTGTGATCCCCTCCTCTTCCCGCAGGTACAGCTCTTTGAGAAAATCCTCCCGGCTGGTTATGTATCCGTTCTCAAACAGGAGCTCTGTCATCTCCTGAAGAACCTCTTCTTTCGTTCTCCCTTTCAGCTGCAGTCTGACATTTTCCGGCGATAATACGGTTTCCAATTCCATCTGTTTCCTCTTTTCCTTTCGTGTACTTTGTACGATTGCCTCCGATATGACCATGGCATCCCTCTGATCCATCAGTATGGATACCGTCACCACCGGAACCGGCAGGTCCATCCCGATTCCCACCGTCGATACGACAAAATCAATGCCGGTCAGGCTGTGGGCTCTCAGCTGTTTCAGCGATACCACATCCGCCACCTCTAGCCCGGGAAACGTCCCTTCTATCCGCTTTTTTACAAAATGCGAGGTGCCCACCCCGGTGGAACACACCACCAGGATCCTCAGTCTGTCTTTTTCCGCTTCCATAAAGGTCTGAAAATACAGGCAGAGATAGCAGATCTCATCCTCCGAGATATAACTGTCCGGAAAATATTTTTTCTTTAACCGCAGAAGCTCCTCCCTGATTAACAGATAGGTCTGTGAGAACTCCCTTATGATCTGTTCTTTCAGCGGACAGATGATCCGGATATTATACCGGAGCCGGTTCATCATCGAATTGACATGCAGAAGCAGATAATGGAACATATTCTCATCCTTCAGGGACAGAAGGCAGGTGTTTCTGTGAATTCCTCTGACCAGCTCCCGGCAGAATTCCACCGTATTTTCATCCAGCCGCGACAGGATGCTGCCCATCTGCTCCTTCCCCGGCATTTCCCCGTATCCCGCGGAGGAAAAATGCGTGTACAGAAAGAGAATTTCTATCTCAGGGTAGGAGAGGGAGAGAAATTCTCCCAGTTTTTTCATCTCCCCTTCGATCACCAGATAGACCTGGCTGTCCGCTTCCTGTCTCGAGATCACATTCTCCTCTCCGATATACTGGCCGCTGCGAATCCGCTGGCCGGTGATCAGCAGGTGTGTAATAATATTGATGTAGTAGAGATCTCCCAGCAGACGGCCCATCCGCATCTCCATGGCCTCCACCGCACATTCCACCAGGCGGACTTCCCGTTCCCCGTAAATCTGATTCAGCATCCGGCAGGTATCCCTGTCGATACGCCCGGAACCGGCCTCCTCCCACTTTGAGTCGGACAGGCGGATCGTACTCATCAGCCGGGCAATCTCATTGCGAATCCCGCTCTCCTGGCCGATGATCCTGGTCCCGCCCCGCGTTCTGTCCATGGTAAGGCCTGCCCGCCCTGCCATCTCCTCCACCCGGTTCAGGTCATTCACGATGGAGGTTTTGCCCACATAATACTGATCCGACAGCTTCTGTATCGTCGTCGGCTTCGGTGATTCCATCAGAAGATCCAGGTATATCTTATACCGCCGCCGGTCCACCGACTCCTCCGCCGCCACGATCCGGCTCTGCTTCAGCTCGCAGCGCAGCCGGTCCTTTACATCCCTTCCTGCCTCGATGCCATAGCCGTCCCGGCTTCTTCTGGTCAGAGTAAAACCGTATACGTTCTCCAGGTTTTGTATCTGCTTCATGTCTCTGTAGACGGTTTTTGCCGAGCATCCCCCTGCCTCCATGAGCTCATTCATGGACACATATCCGCCGCTGTCAATCAGGCAGGCCAGAAGCTTTTTCTGACGGTAATTTATGATTCCTAACATAGTCACCACCTTTTCCGGATAAAATTATCTTATATGAAATCCATTTATATATAAATACCAAAGCATGTCCGAAAAATCAGGACATTTTGGTATATTATGATTACCGCATACGGCCATCTCAGGAAAAATCCGGCAGGGACCGGTCTCCCTGCCCGTATCCCCGCGACAAAATTGTGAATAAATTTTTCTCCTTTTTCATAATAAAAGAATAGAAGAATCGGGTAAAATATGTTATGATGAAGTGATATTAATACTATTTCATCAAGGGAGGAATCATATCATGACATACAAGACTTCCGGGACTTGCAGCCGCGCCATTCATTTCGAGATCGAAGACGGTATCATTCAGTCTGTGGAATTCGTCGGAGGCTGCGACGGCAACACGACCGGGCTGTCCCGGCTATTAGCCGGTATGAACGTAGACACCGCCATCGAACGCCTTTCGGGCGTAGACTGCAACGGCAAAGGCACATCCTGTCCCGATCAGCTGGCCCGGGCACTGAAACAATATAAGGAACAGACAGCATGAAAAAAATCATTCTGACAGGCGGCGGCACCGCCGGACATGTGACGCCTAACCTGGCACTGCTTTCTTCTCTGAGAGAGAAAGGATATGAAATCCGCTATATCGGCTCCTACGCCGGCATCGAAAAAACTCTGGTAGAGAAAGCGGGAATTCCCTATGACGGCATTTCCTCCGGAAAGCTCCGCCGCTACTTTGATCTTAAAAACTTTTCCGATCCGTTTCGCGTGATCAAAGGATATGCTCAGGCCCGGAAGCTGTTAAAGAAATACCGTCCGGACATCGTCTTCTCCAAAGGCGGCTTCGTCGCCGTCCCGGTGGTACTGGCTGCCAGACACCTGCATATCCCTGCCATCATCCATGAGTCCGATATGACTCCGGGGCTGGCTAATAAGCTGTGCATCTCCTCCGCCACCCGGGTCTGCTGCAATTTTTCGGAGACGCTTTCCTACTTACCGGCCGAAAAAGCCGTTCACACCGGCTGCCCCATCCGTTCCGCACTCTTAAGCGGCAGCCGGCTGGCCGGACTCAAATATACCGGCCTGTCCGCAAATAAGCCGGTGCTGCTGATCATCGGCGGCAGTCTGGGAGCCGTCGCCGTCAATAACGCCGTCAGGGCTGCTCTTCCTGAGCTGCTGGCCCATTTCCAGATCGTCCATCTCTGCGGCAAAGGGCACCTGGATGAAAGCCTGGAGAAAACTGCCGGTTATATCCAGTACGAGTATATGGATGAACCTCTGAAGGATCTCTTCGCCATGGCCGACGTGGTCATCTCCCGTGCCGGCGCCAATGCGATCTGCGAGCTGCTGGCTCTGAAAAAGCCTGCCCTCCTGATCCCCTTAAGTCTGGCCGCCAGCCGCGGCGACCAGATCCTCAATGCCAAGTCCTATGAGAGCAAGGGCTACAGCATGGTATTACCTGAGGAGGAGGCCGGGCCGGAACGCCTGGTCCGGGATGTTCTTACGCTTTATGAAAACCGGAGCCGTTATCAGCAGGCCATGGAGCAGGCCGAAGACCGGAACGCGGTGGAAAAGATCGTAAATCTGATCGAGACATGTATCAGATAGCTTTCTGCGAACAAACGCAAGGCCGCCGGCATAGCCGGCGGCCTGTTCAACATATCAGTAACTTAAACGCAATAAAGCCCGGAACAACACTTCTGCGGTATTGCCCAGGGCTGTAAATCAGAAATAAGCGCTTCTCTCTTCTACTGCTTCTCCAGCGCCTCGCGGATCCTCTCAGCCGTCTGCGCCAGTTCCCCGCTGTCGGGGCTTCCCGGTGTCCAGCTCACGATGTCCGCGCCATCCTCATAGCGGGGAATGACATGCATGTGAAAATGAAACACTGTCTGGCCCGCCGCCCTTCCGTTGTTCTGTACCAGATTAAATCCGGCGCATCCCAGGCTGCTCTTCATGGCCTGTCCGATGCGGGCCGCCAGAGGCAGAAGCTTTGCTGCCAGCCCCTCGTCCAGGCTGCACACATCGTCATAGTGCTCTTTGGGAAGGATCAGCGCATGTCCCTTCGATGCCGGTCCCAGATCCAGGATCACCCGCACATCCTCATCCTCATAGATCGTACAGGAGGGAATCTCCCCCGCCGCAATCTTACAGAAAATACAGTCTTCTTTCTTCATTTTCTCCATAACCTCCTTCGCAATCGCTTTCTTATCGCCCCAGCCGGCGTTTTAACCACGGCAGGACAGCATATCCGCCCCGGTACAAAAGAGCCGCCAGCAACAGGCCTATGAGGAGCCCTGACACATGGGCCACATTATTGATCCCTGTGCCGGACAGGCCGTTATACAGGGAAAACAGAATCATCAGAAGTATCTGCCGGCTGGTCAGCCCCTCCAGGCGGCCGCGGTGGCGCAGCACCACCCACAGCATGGCTCCCACGATCCCGAATACCGCGCCCGACGCACCGGCGCTGTTGACATAGGGCTGGGTTACGGCATACCAGATCAGGGAACACACATTGCCCCCCAGCCCGGCGGCCAGATAGATAAAGAGAAATCGCCAGTGCCCCACATAGCGCTCCAGCCGCATTCCCAGATACCACAGAAGCAGCATGTTATTAAAAAGATGCCGCACTCCGAAGTGGAGAAAAAAGGCGGTGAGCAGCCGATAATACTCCTTGTATTCCAGCACAAAACCGGCGATCAGCGTGCCGTGCTCCGCCATATAATAGCCGTCCTCTGTGGAACCGTTCCACTCCAGCCAGACAAAAACTATAATATTTACTGCCAGCAAAAGCCCGGTCATGAATGGAACCGGATATCCTTTATTCTGACCATAACCGGGCCTGCTGCCGGGTCCGCCGTCATATATCTGCATAAAGCCACCCGCCCCGCCTTATTTCAGGAAGCCATTGATGATCTGCTCCTCTGCCTCGGCCTCCGAAAGCCCCAGCGTCATCAGCTTGATGATCTGCTCTCCGGCGATCTTGCCGATGGCAGCCTCATGGATCAGCGCCGCATCCAGATCATTGGCCTCCAGCTGGGGGATCGCCAGGATCCTGGCATTTCCCATGATGATCGCATCGCATTCGGTATGGCCGCTGCAGGGGGCATTGCCTGTGATGCGGGAGTCGAATCTCTGGTACGAGTCCTCCTTGGCCACGGATCGGGATACCACATCGGCGCTGGCGCCCTCTCCGTTCAGCTTCACATCATAGAAGCTCACGGCCTGCTGGCTGCCATGGGTCAGAAGGCGCTCCCGGATGACCAGCCTGGCTCCGGCAGACAGCTCCGCCTTCGTATTGCGCTCCGTGGAGTCCACGCCGCGGATCTGCACCATCTCCATCTCCATGGAGCTGCCTTCCTCCATGTACACCTCCGTGCCCGGATTCAGGATACGTTTTCCCCGGCCGTCACCCTCTCCGTAGTGCTTTTCCACATACCGTACCCGGGCGTTCTTCCCCACATAGAAGCGATGAATTCCGTCGTGCTCCGAATCCTGGTCGCCGCAGTTATGAATACCGCAGCCTGCCACGATCACGATATCGCAGTCCTCGCCGATATAAAAGTCATTATATACCACTTCCTTTAACCCGCTGCGGCTTAAGACCACCGGGATATGGACGCTCTCATTGCGGGTCTGAGGCCGGATCCGGATGTCTATGCCGCTGCCGTCCTCTTTGCTGATGATATCAATATTGGCTGTGGTGCTCCGGGAGGCGGTCTCACCGTCGGTGCGGATATTGTAGGCCCCCTCAGGGACGCCGTGCAGGTCCGCCACCTCCTCCAGTATCCTCTGCTGTATCTGATCCATTATGCACGCTCCCCTTCCTGATAAAATTTGCCGCAGGCGTCCACCGCCGAGGCCGTGCCTAACAGGGAAGGAAGGATCTCCTCCCTGGGGCCCTGTCTGGTGATCTGTCCGCCGGCGATGACTATGATCTCATCCGCGATATTCAGTATCCTCTCCTGATGAGAGATAATCAGAATGGAACCGTCCGTGCTCTCCCGCATACGCTCAAACACCCGGATCAGATTCTGAAAGCTCCACAGATCGATCCCTGCCTCCGGCTCGTCGAACACGGAAAGTCTGGTCCCCCTGGCCAACACCGTGGCGATCTCGATCCGTTTTAATTCCCCGCCCGAGAGGCTGGCATTGACCTCCCTGCGGATATAGTCCTTGGCGCAGAGCCCCACCTCCGACAGATACTGACAGGCGTCTGCTATGGACAGCTGTTTCTTCGCCGCCAGACGCAGAAGATCAATGACCTGAATCCCCTTAAACCGCACTGGCTGCTGGAAGGCAAAGCTGATCCCCAGATTGGCCCGCTCCGTTATGCTCATCTTTGTAATATCCGTATCTCCAAAGAGGATCCGTCCGGAGGCCGGACGCTCGATCCCGGCGATCAGCCTGGCTAAGGTAGACTTACCTCCTCCGTTGGGCCCTGTGATCACCACAAACTTGTGATCGCCGATATTCAGGCTCATGTCCCGTATTATTTCCTTCTGACCGCTGCCGGCCTGTACCTCAAACGACACGTTCTCTAATGTCAGCATAAGTTCCTCCTGTGTGCCAATAGGCTTGTCTCCTATTATAAACCATTTCCCGTGAAAATACCAGAGGGCGGCGGCAAAATCAGGGACAGCCCATATCCGTCGGATTTTTCATTAAAAGTACAAGTCATTAAATAAACAGCGGCCTTGTAAAAAGATCCTTCCCGGGACCTTCTCACAGGGCCGCTTTTCATTACTTCTTCGATCAATCCGTCAGACAAGCCCGGAGCTCTTCCAAAGAGGAAGCAGGATTTTCTCAGTCGATCTTCTCGACGATCTCCTCCAGAGCCTTACCCAGCGCTTCGGACTTCTCCTTCGCACTCTCCATGGAGTCTCCCTTGACCCCATAATACATCTTCAGCTTCGGCTCCGTGCCCGAGGGTCTCACGCACACCCAGGCGTCTTCGGTCAGCTCATAGTACAGCACTTTCGAGGAGGGCAGACCGGTGGGCTTCACCTGGCCCGTGGCCAGATCCGTCATCGTGTCCTTCATATAGTCCCTGGCTGTCAGCACCTTATATGTGCCGATCTGAGCGGGGGATTCCTTCTGCAACGTGTCCATGATACGGGCGATCTTCTCCAGGCCCTCCTTCCCCTTCAGGGTAAAGGTCCTGATATCGTCTCTGTAATAGCCGTAGCGCTCATACATGGCAATCATGGCATCCCATAGCGTCATATTCTTACTCTTGTAATAGGCAGCGCACTCGCACAGAGCCATGACCGCTACGATGGCATCCTTATCTCTGGCATGGGTCCCGATCAGGCATCCGTAGCTCTCCTCAAAGCCGAACAGGTATGTACCCTGTCCGCTCTTCTCAAAGCCCAGAATCTGCTGGCCGATATACTTAAAGCCGGTCAGCACCTCGATCAGGCGTACCCCATAGTAATGGGCGATGGCATCTGCCAGGTTCGTGGTCACGATGGTCTTAATCAGGGCGCCGTCCTCCGGCAGTCCCTGCGTCTCTTTGATCTGGCTGATCTCATAATCCGCCAGCAGACACCCGGACATATTACCGGTCAGCGTGATATACTCGCCGCTCTTTACATCCTTCACATACACACCCAGGCGGTCCGCGTCAGGATCGGTGGCCAGAACCAGATCCGCATCCACCTCCCTCGCCAGCTTCAGTCCCAGGGTAAACGCTTCCGCAGCTTCCGGATTCGGATAGCTGACCGTGGGAAATTCCCCGTCCGGCAGTTCCTGCTCCGGCACTACCCACACATTTTCAAAACCCAGCTCCTTCATGATACGGCGGGCCGGGATATTGCCGGTGCCGTGAAGAGGGGAATAGACGATGCGGATATTCTTTGCCTGCTCTGCTATACAGTCAGGGCGCTTCACCTGCGCCTTCAGCCTGGCGATATAGGCGTCATCAATATCGGCCCCGATGGAGACATAGAGGCCCGCAGCCTCCGCCGCAGCCTTATCCATGGTTTTCACGCCGGCAAAATCCGTGACAGCCTGTACCTCCCCCATGATGCCGCCGTCATGGGGCGGCGTAATCTGAGCGCCGTCCTCCCAGTATACCTTATAGCCATTGTACTCCGGCGGATTATGGCTGGCGGTGATATTAATTCCCGCAATGCATTGTAAGGTGCGCACGGCAAAGGACAGCTCCGGCGTCGGACGAAGGGATTCAAATACGTACGCCTTAATTCCATTGGCGCACAGGCACAGCGCCGCCTCATCGGCGAATTCCGGCGACATGCGGCGGGAGTCGTAGGCAATGGCCACGCCTCTGTCCTTCATCCCCAGTTTGCTGATATAATTGGCCAGTCCCTGTGTCGTCTTGCGCACGGTATAGATATTCATCCGGTTCGTGCCGGCGCCGATGACGCCCCGCAGTCCCGCCGTGCCAAAAGCCAGAGACATATAGAAGCGATCCTCGATCTCCTTCTCATTCCCCCGGATGGATTCCAGCTCCGCTTTCGTAGCTTCATCGAAATAGGGATTCGCCAGCCACTCTTCATAGGTTTCCTTGTAGCCCATAAATGTTTCCTCCTGTGTTTCTTTATTATCGCCCGTATTCTCAGGACGCGAAGGCCGCCCTTTGGGCGCCTCCTTCACCAGACCGGGACGGCCTGTTCTTCTCTTATTATATAACACTCCGGTGCAAAAAGTCCAGAAACTTCTTGCGTTCCGGCTCCTGTTCTTCCAGAATTTTCAGCTTATCCGTATTTCTCTGAGGAATCCACGCCTTATTTGAGTTATAATAGTAATTAATCTGCTTCCAATATTTCTCCGGATAAAGAAAACGGATATAGAGATAATGCCGTTCTTCCTTTGTCAACGGCAGATACCTGTCGTATTCCTCCAAAATCCTCTCTCCGGTACGGCAGCAAAATCCTCGTTTCTCCATGGCTTTACGCATAAAGTAATACAGATCGCCGGCCTGCACGCCCCGCAGCATTCCCAGAAAATCCGTAATCATGGCAAACTCGCCGTCGTAAAGAATATGGTGATGGCTGTACTCGCCATGGCAAAGATACTTCTGCGGCTTTGTGCCGCCGGCCTCCTCGAGTTCCAGCTGCCGCAGCGCTTCCTCCGCCTGCTCAAAAAACATGGAGAAGCTGCGCATCATACAGAGTTCAAACTCTGACTTGTTACGGACTCTGCGTACATAGCTTCTGGTCCGCCGCAGCCCCGCAGTACGGCGCTCGTATTCCTCCTTCAGGTTGTTTCCTTCCTTACACTCGTCTCCAAAGACCTGACGAAGTCCCGTATGCAGCATGGCCAGAAGCCGCACTCCGCGCAGAACCTCTCCCTCGTTGGTCAAATCGCACTCCCGCCCGCTGTTCCACTCCTTTACGATATAAGCGGTCTGATCCGCATCTACACTGATTAACTGTCCTTCCCGGTTGGGTATCACCCGGTCCACAGCGATTCCGGAGACTCCCTCCAGGGCAGACAGTGCATTCTCCACCTGACAAAGCCGCGCTTCGCTTCCCCTGTATTCTTTCAACAGCCGGCAGCCCTGCCTGGTCTCACACAGCACCGCCCCCCGGACCCGGCTGGTTCGGATTATATCCAAGTCATATTGTTGCAATACATCAGTACCTTTTTCGTTCACCGCTACCCCTCCGCTTCCTTCGATATTGTCATTGTATGAATCAGGCGCTATAAAAATGCGTGCAAAACCTCCGCAAAAATATAACTCCTCATCCCGCACTTGACAAACTCACCCGATCCGGGTACACTGATAAGAAATTTATTTAGAAAGGCCCCGCCCCCGGATGCTCCAACCGGCATGTTTGCCCTGTGGTGATCCGGCGGTCAGGCCGGCCGGAGGGAATTCGATATGCTGACACTGGATAAAATCTATCATGCCGCCTTTGTCCTAAAAGATGTGGCCCGCAAGACAAGCCTGATCGCCGCTCCTCTCTTAGGCAGCGAAGGAGAGCTGTATCTGAAAACCGAGAACCTGCAGATCACCGGCAGTTTTAAGCTGCGGGGCGCCTACTATAAAATCAGCCAGCTGACGGAAGAAGAAAAATCAAAGGGCATCATCGCCTGCAGCGCCGGCAATCATGCCCAGGGAGTGGCTCTGGCCGCCACCAGGAACCATATCCACAGTACCATCTGTATGCCCGACGGCGCTCCCATCAGCAAGGTGGAGGCCACCAAGCGCCTGGGCGCCCAGGTATGCCTCGTAAAGGGGGCCTATGACGACGCCTACGACTACGCATGCCGGCTACAGAAGGAAACCGGAGCCACCTTCATCCATCCCTTTGACGACGAGCAGGTCATCGCCGGTCAGGGCACCATCGGCCTGGAGATCCTAGACCAGCTGGACAGCGTGGACGCGGTGCTGGTCCCCGTGGGCGGAGGCGGCCTCATCAGCGGCGTAGCCTTTGCCATCAAGAGCCTGCGCCCGGATGTCAAGGTCTACGGCGTCCAGGCCGCCGGCGCTCCCAGCATGTTTAACAGCATGGCCACCCACGAGCAGATCACTCTGGACTCAGTCTCCACCTTTGCCGACGGCATCGCGGTAAAGCATCCCGGCGACATTACCTTCTCCATGGTGGAGAAATATGTGGACGGCGTCGTCACCGTCACGGAAGATGAGATCGCCGCCGCCATCCTGGCCCTGATCGAGAAGCAGAAGCTGATCGCCGAGGGAGCCGGCGCTGTCAGTGTGGCAGCCGCCATGTTCGGGAAGGTGGATCTGGCCGGCAAAAAGGCTGTCTGCCTGGTATCCGGAGGCAATATCGACGTCAATATCCTGAATCGCGTCATCACCCGCGGCCTGGTCATGAGCGGCCGCAATACCAACCTGATGATCGCGTTGGAGGACAAGCCCGGCCAGCTGCAGGGCGTCAGCGAAATCATCAGCCGCTGCGGCGGAAACGTCGTCAGCGTGTACCACGACAGGGCCGATACCAGCATGACCATCACCAGCTGTTTCCTGAAGCTGGGGCTGGAGACCAGAGACGGGGAACAGATCCGGGAGATCCGTCAGGCGCTGACCGATGCCGGGTTTACGCTGGTAAACGAACGGGCATAAGGCTTCGGGACATGAAAAAGAAGGGGCTGCAAAATATAGAACTCCCTATACTCTGCGCCCCTTCCCCGGAAATCTTTTAGAAGTAACGGCTGTTTATATAAAATCAGGAAATACTGCCTACCTCATTCCTGCCAGAATCTCTCTGCGAATGCCGGCCTTGCGGGAATAGTAATTGACGATGGAAAAATCTGAAATCACGGCATCCGACGCCTCACTGGGGGCATATCCTTGTCTGGCCTCCTGCCAGGGGGCCTCCCCGTGAGTCATTTTCTCCAGCTGGTCCGCATCATAGTCACCATAATAATCAACCACTGCCTCAATGAAATCCAGCGTCTCATCCGGCACCAGCAAAAACCCCCGGTACCGCGGTATGGTATTCCATCCGTACCGGCGATATTCGTTATATAAATACCGGGATACCGGCCCATGCTCCCATGCCTCAAAGACGATATCCGTAAGTTTATACCCATAGATCGTCAGATACCATGCATAGCTATAATAGGCCAGCTTCTGCAATTTCTTATTAGAAATATCGTCCCGCTGACTCAATATAGCTTTTGCCAGAGCATCTGTTGAAATCATCGTCTCACCTCTACTTCCTTCTTCCTCTCACGGCCACCAGCCCAATCCCGGCAGCCAGAATAAACAGAGAGATAAACTGCGATGTAGACAGACCGCCCACCGCTCCTCTGGGATCATCCCGCAAAAGTTCGATGAGAGACCGTCCCACGCTGTAGAAGATCAGATAAAAACCGGCCACCTGCCCGTCGCCCTTTACCCGCTTTGCAATCCACAAAAGCACTGCAAAGTGCAGAAAGTTCGCCGCACTGGAAATGATCTGGGTGGGGATCAGCGGCACGCCCCTGGGCGCCAGATCCGATTCGGTAAAAACGATATGAAACCAGCTGTCCGTCTGTTTTCCATAGCAGCAGCCGGCCAGCAGACAGCCCAGACGGCCAAACCCCTGGGCCAGAGCCACCGACGGCATCACCAGGTCGAAATACGCCAGGAAATTCAGCTTTTTCACACGGCAGTACAGAAAGCCCCCCAAAATTCCTCCCAGGATCGCGCCATAGATCACAAAGCCATGGCCGATATCCAGAAGAATCGACGGATCCGCCAGGATATCCGGCAGCTCCACGATCCAGTACAGTACCTTGGCGCCGATGACTCCCCCTGCCACGCCCCAGACCGCGATATTGAAAATATGCTCTCCGTTCAGCCCCAGCCTGGGAGCCCGCTTTTCCGCGGCCATAACCGCCGCCAGCACGCCTATGGCGATCATCAAGCCATAGCCATGGACAGTGACGGACCCTATTGAAAACAAATCCGGTTTCATTCCTTCTATCTACCTCATTTCCTGTCAGATTGCTGCGGTTTACAGTCACACTGCCCATAAGCTCATAAGCCGTAAACCGTACTGTCAAATTTCATCCCTGTCCGTTTTATCCTGCCCAACCTCCGCCAACTGCTTCATCAGGTAGTCCCTGGTATTGCGGGACGGGTCCTCAATCACCAGGTTTAAAAGACGGTCGAGCTCCTGCCCCAGTTCCGGTCCCGGCTTCATTCCGGCAGCGATCAGATCGCTTCCCTTCACTGCCAGCTCCTTCAGAGACAGACACGATCCCTCCGCCAGGATCTCCCCGGCCAGCTCTTCGGCCGCCTTTAGCTGCGGCAGTATCCTTTCCCTCGCAAACTCGCTCTTTGCCATGGTATCGGCACGGTACACTGCCAGAAAGGAAGGAAACGTCTCCGGTCCCATGGCGTGCATCAGCCGCCGGATACTCTTCTTCGCCGGTACAAATCGCACATCGTGCCATTTCACCAGCAGGGATACCTTCCTTATCGTATCGTTATCATATTTCAGTCTTCGCAAAAACTCCTCCGCCCATGCGGCCCCCTCCACGGCATGGCCGTAGAAATGATCGCAGCCCTTCTCGTCCGTGGAACCGGTCCATCCCTTGGCGATATCGTGAAGCAGCATCGTAAGCCGCAGCGTCAGATCCTCAGGCGCCTCCTCCACCGCTCTCAGGGTATGCTCTCCCACACTGTAGCAATGGTAAGGATTATGCTGAGGAACCTCCATCAGCCGGTCAAACTCCGGAATAAACACCTTCGTAAGTCCTGTCTCATACATGAGCCGGAAATATCCGGGATGGGCGGATACCAGAAGCTTGTTTAACTCTGCCTGGATCCGCTCTCTGCTGATTTTATCCAAGGTATGGGCCAGCTTCTTCACCGCCCCGAGCGTCTGTACCTCCGCCTCAAATCCCAGCTGCGCACAGAAGCGCAGCGCTCTCATCATGCGCAGGGCATCCTCGCCAAAGCGCTCTTTCGGAGAACCCACACAGCGTATAATCCGCCGCCTGATATCTCCGATCCCGTCAAACTCGTCCACCAGGCCTGCCGTCTCATTATAGGCCATGGCATTGATCGTAAAATCGCGCCTCTTTAAGTCCTCCGAAAGGCTTCGGGTAAATTCCACATTCACCGGATGCCTTCCGTCCTCATAGACCCCGTCCAGCCGGTAGGTGGTGACTTCAAAGCCCTCCCGGCCGTCCATGACCGTCACCGTTCCATGGCGGATGCCCGTATCTATGGTACGGCGAAACAGAGCCTTCACCTCCTGAGGCCTGGCCGAGGTCGTGATATCCCAGTCGCCGGGCTCTCTTCCCAGCAGACTGTCCCTGACACAGCCGCCCACGATATAAGCCTCGTGACCGGCGGCCTCCAGCCGGTGAATGATGCGGGCCGCCGCCGGGGGCATGGAAATCCGGATCTGCTCCATCTTAATACGCCTTCCCCCAGTATACCATGGCTTTGGCCTTCTTCCCGCACACCGGGCAGACATCCCCGATCTGCTCCTGCTCAAAGGGCATGCAGCGGGAAGTCGCCGTGGTGTCTTCCTTGATCCGGTTCTCACATTCCTGGTCTGCGCACCACATCATCTTCACAAAGCCGGGCCGGGTTTCGATCAGCTCCTTAAACTCCTCATAAGTATGAGCTGTGCTGGTATGAGCGTCCCGGTGCGCTCTGGCCCGCTGGAGCATATCGGACTGGATCGTATCCAAAAGCTTGCCGGCCTCTGCCGCCAGACTGTCAAGAGATACCGCCAGCTTCTCCCTGGTATCGCGGCGCACCAGCACGGCCTGGCCGGCGGCGATATCTTTCGGACCGATCTCCACACGGATCGGGATACCGCGCATCTCCTGCTCACTGAATTTCCAGCCAGGGCTCTTGTCCGAATCATCGGTCTTTACACGGATTCCCGCCTCCAAAAGCGACCGACGGACTTCCTCCGCTTTTTCCAGCACCCCTTCCTTTCGCTGCTGAATCGGGATCACCATCACCTGAACCGGCGCGATGCGGGGCGGCAGCACCAGACCGCTGTCATCGCCGTGCACCATGATGATGCCGCCGATCAGACGGGTGCTCAGTCCCCAGGACGTCTGATGGACATACTGAAGCTGATTATTCCGGTCGGAAAACTGGATCTCAAAGGCCCTGGCAAAGCCATCGCCGAAATTATGGCTGGTGCCGGACTGCAACGCCTTGCCGTCATGCATCATCGCCTCGATCGTGTAGGTGGACTGAGCTCCCGCAAACTTCTCCTTATCCGTCTTGCGGCCCTTGACCACCGGTATGGCCAGCACCTCCTCGCAGAAATCCGCATACAGATTCAGCATCTGAACCGTTCGCTCCTCGGCCTCCTCCGCCGTGGCATGGGCGGTGTGCCCCTCCTGCCACAGAAATTCCCGGGAGCGAAGGAAAGGTCTCGTCGTCTTCTCCCAGCGCACTACGGAGCACCACTGATTATAGACCTTGGGCAGATCCCGGTAAGACTCGATCTCTCTGGCATAAAAATCGCAGAACAACGTCTCAGAGGTGGGACGCACACACAGGCGCTCCTGCAAGGGCTCCAGTCCGCCGTGGGTCACCCACGCCACCTCCGGAGCGAACCCCTCCACATGATCCTTCTCCTTCTGTAAAAGGCTCTCCGGAATGAACATGGGCATGTATACGTTCTCCACGCCTGTCTCCTTAAACCTTCTGTCCAGCTCCTTCTGGATATTTTCCCAGATCGCATAACCGGCCGGCTTAATCACCATACAGCCTTTTACGCTGGAATAGTCGATCAGCTCCGCCTTCGTCACCACATCGGTATACCACTGGGCGAAATCCGCATCCATGGATGTGATCGCCTCCACCAGCTTCTTTTCCTTTACCATTCCTTTATCTCCTCCGTTTTCCAGTTATAATCTTATAATCAAAAAGTCAGCAGGCTCTCCCCATGCGGCATCCTCAGCTGCTCATACAGCCGGGTATGAAATACCAGCTGCATCTGCGCCCGCTCCCGCCAGAGCCTCGTGGCTTCCGGCGTCGTCAGCCCGAGCTCTGCATAGGCCTGCATCCGGGGCAGCCTCTTTTCCAGCCAGGCCAGCTGGTCCTTCGCACTCATAGTGCTGAATCCCGATCCCTCCAGCGTCTCATATACCCGGTAGACATCATAACGGTCGATATTATCGCAGTCGCCGATCAGCTCCGCCAGCACCGTCCGTTCTCCGTCGAAATCCGCCTCGTCATCCACATGAATCGCGATGCCATAGCACAGCTGTTCTACGATATCCGGCTCCACTCCGAGCTCCTGAAGCCATGGTCGGGCCAGCCGGGCCGATACTCTGCCATGGTTTTTCCAGTCTTCCTCCGTATGGAACTCGCCGCAGTAGCTGATATCATGAAGCAGGCCTCCCAGCACCAGAGCCTCCTCATCCAGTCCGTCGGCCCTGGCGATCTGCGCGCCGATGGCCGCCACCCGCAGAGAATGCTCATAGCGGTAATCCAGCTGCCCCGGCATACGTTGCAGATACGGACTCTTAGCCAGGCTCTCTCTCAGAAAAACCATGGTCCTCTCTATCCGTTTTGTCATAGCGTCTTTCCTCCTTACGGTCCTCCGGCGCTTATTCCGGTACGCCTGCCACAAAGACATAGCGGCTCAGCCTCTCAAACGCCTCCTTCACCCGGGACAGAGGCAGAGCCAGGTTCATACGGATGGCACAGGGACCGTGGAACATCCTCCCGTCCTGCCAGGCCACGCCCACGTCCCAGCCGGCCTTCTCCAGCTCGTCGATGGTCTGTCCATGGGACTCGCACCACCCCGTGCAGTCCAGAAACAGCATGTATGTACCCTGCGGCTTAGCCACCTCCACGCCCGGAAAATGCTTCCGGATATAATCACAGGCATAGTCGATATTGCCTGCCAGCACCTGATTCAGCTCATCCACCCACTGATGCCCCTCTTCCTTATACGCGCCGATCAGAGCATGCATGGAAAGAACGTTCATGTCATTGTAGTGAGGCTTGCTGCCTTTGGCTGTCACCCGGTCCCGCAGATATTTATTATAAATGATATGATAGCTTCCCACCAGGCCGGCCAGATTAAAGGTCTTGCTGGGCGCGTACAGTGCCACGGTGCGGTTTCTGGCGTCCTCGCTGACCATCTGTGTCGGAATATGGCGGCAGCCGGGGCGGATGATATCCGACCAGATCTCATCGGAAATCACCAGACAGTCATTGGCCCGGTATACCTCCATGGCCCTCTCGATCTCGTCCCTCTCCCAGACCCGGCCGCAGGGGTTGTGCGGACTGCAAAACACGGCCACATGGATCCCATGCTCCTTCAGCTTTGCATCCATATCCTCATAATCCATACGCCATACGCCGTCCGCGTCCTTTATCAGAGGGCTATGGACAATCTTATAGCCGTTGTTGGTGATGCTACCTGTGAAGCCGATGTAAGTGGGGCTGTGTAAAAGCACCGCATCCCCCGGAGCCGCGAAGGCAGTCAGGGCAGAAACCACTCCACCCAGCACGCCGTTTTCGTATCCGATGCACTCCGCAGTCATGCCTGTCACGCCATTGCGGCGCTCGTGCCAGCGGATAATGGAGTTAAAATATTCATCCGTGGGACGGAAATAACCATATGCCGGGTGTTTCGCCCTCTCGATAATGGCTTCCGGAATCGTAGGGCAGGCAGGGAAATTCATGTCCGCCACCCACATGGGAATGGCGTCAAAGCCTTCCTTCGGCGCGTCCGGGCCAAACCCGGGGCTCAGACCCAGGGAATCCACCGCGATGGCATCTCTGCCATGCCGGTCCATAACAGATGTAAAATCGTACTTCATATTCGTCTCTCCTCTCCACGGTATCGGTGAATCGCCGCACAGCGCAGGACAGCGCTTCTGCGAACACACGCTGCTATCAGTATAACGGATTCTTTCCGATAATACAATGCTTTTCCTCTATTCGTCCCCGATCATCCCTGATCCCTGTCTCCGGTCTGTTCTTCCCACTGTCTCTCATATTCTGCCAGAGCCTCCTCCCAGCTCTCAAACCCCGTCTGGCCGCCATGGCCGCCGACCTGATACCGTTCTGTCAGATATGCGGCCAGATACGAGGATACCTTCTCCGCTCCCCAGGCATTCATATGGTCGCCTCCATCCTTCGTATCCGTCTGCCAGTCGATTCCCAGCTCCTCACACAGCATATTCAGATCCAGATATTCCAGCCCAAACTCTTCTGCCAGCGCGGCGATTCCGTTATGGTTCACAGCATTCCAGTTTACTAGGCTGGGCGTGCTGACCAGAAGAAGACGGGCCCCCTTTTCCTCACACAGAGCTATGATTTCCTTTAAGCACTGCCGGTTCCACCGGGCTGCCTGGCGCACATCATCAGAGGGCGCCATATAGTCCCACGGACAGACAGGTACTGTATCCAGATAAAACATACAGCCCTTATTAGGATCCGACCAGGTATACTCCACCGGCCCCAGATCCTCCGCCCGCAGGCTCTTCCAGCGGTCATGATAGCGAAGCACCGGCAGAATCGCTTCCAGCTTGGAGAAGAGATAATCGCTCAGCATACATTCCTTATAAATCGTGTCCGCCTCCAGAATCACCACTGACGGGCTCTGGCCGGCAAGGGCCTGCTCCAAATACATGACCGTCTGATACAGGTACTGGCCTGCCGTGCCGCAGTTGTACGCGGTGATCCCCTGCTCCCGCCACATGACCATGGGGGCGATGGCTGTGGCGCATTCACTGTTTCCCAGTGCCACCACCTCTATGGTATTCGCTTCCTCAGCCAGGATCCCATTGGCCTTCATCTCCCCCATACCAAAGTCCTGCCGGTTATTCTTAGGCAGAAAAAGCCGGGACAAAAGCAAAAGAAGAACGGCCAGAATCCCCAAAAACGCCAGACTCCCGGCCAGATGCCGGCCAAGCGGCCTGACGCTCTGTCCGCTGTGTTCATCCGAACGGGGTTTTTCTTCTTTCATATTGCTCCTCCTGCTAAAAGTTCGCGTAGATCGGATCCACGGGGATATAGCCCTGACCGTAGGCTCCGAATATCACCACAAAAAGGATCAGGGCCAGAAGTACCGCCCACCGAAGCGCTGTCCTCTGTCCGGCCAGCCACTCCCTGAGCTTTACCCCCTTTTCCCTCTGGAGATTCAGGCCCAGTACCAGTAAAATGGCGATGCCCGCAATCAGAAAATCCAGGCTGTCCATCCCCAGCGTCAGAATCGTCCCGTCCCAGAAGGAGGAGAGAGAAAATCCTGTCGTCATCCGCCCGAACATGGCAAAGCCGGCACTCAGAGTCTCCGCCCTGAAAAAAAGCTCTCCTATATTGACTAACACAACCGTCCGCGCCACCTGCATCGCTTTCCATGGCACGCTCTCCCTGTCGATATTCCATTTCTTCGCACAGGCCCTGACCGGCGGCTCCGTAAGATTTTCAAACATGATCCAGGCAAAATGGTACATTCCAAAGAAGATATAATTCCAGCCCGCCCCATGCCACAGACCGTTGCACAGCCACACGGCAAGCAGCGCCACACCGGCGGTCAGAATGGGACCGTACTGATTTCCGAATCTCTTTCGGGCCCGCACCGTAAGCCGGTTAAGCCCCTTCGACACCGACAGAGGATAGAAGACATAATCCTTAAACCAGGTTCCCAGTGTGATATGCCATCTGGTCCAGAATTTACGGATGCTTCGCGCCAAAAACGGCTGACGGAAATTTTCCGGAAGCTTCACCCCAAAGATCTCTCCGCTGCCGGCGACCACATCCATAGTTCCGGAAAACTCCATATACAACTGGCAGGTGTAAAAAAACATGGCCACGGCGATGATTCCGCCGTCGTATTGCTCATAGCCGTCAAACACCGTCCGGATCAGTATATTCAGCCTGTCCGCGATCACCATCTTTTTTAAGAGACCAAAGATAATCCTCTGGATTCCAAAAGTCAGATTCCGAAACGTGATCCTCTCCCCCTGCCACAGCATGGCTGAAGTCTCGGCGTAGCGGCAGATGGGCCCTTCCATGATCTGAGGAAAAAAGCTCAGATACAGCGCCAGCCTGACCGGATTTTTGTCCGCCGGGATGGTCTCCCTGTGTACATCCGCCAGATAGGACACCGCCTGCAGCGTATAAAAGGAGATTCCTATGGGCAGCACGAAGGAGGGGACCGGGAGGATCTCCGGCAGATGAAGCGCTCTTAAAAGCACATTTCCGTTTTCTCCCAGAAAGGCCGAATACTTAAGCGCCACCAGAATCCCCAGCAATGCCAGAACGCCCACAGCCAGAACCTGCCTCTTTTTTCTCCTGCACTCCAGACGCAGAGACTTTTTTTCTTCTTTCTCTGCCGCCCTGAGACGCCGGTCTCTCTCGTCGGTGAGAGCAGACAGCCTGAGCCCTGCCAGATAGCTCACTGCCGTGGCGCCAAGCAGGTAAATCGCCAGCTTCCCGCTGATCTCCGCAAAAAAAGCGTAGCTGGCCAGCAAAAGCACCGCAGGGCGCAGCCGGCGGGGCGCGATGCTGTAGACAAGGATCACGCCTGGCAGAAATATCATCAGATACAACAGCGAACAATACGATGTCATAGTACCTTTAACCTCACTCTAAATTCCTATCTCTGCATTATAGTACGAATCCCACCAATGGTCAATCCGGTAAAATTCCGCAGTTCATTTGCGCTGTTGTTTTTTGCCACAATTTGTCATATAATGAAAAAGTTACCAATTTTATACCGGTAAGGCATATCGGGCCGGAGAAAGGAGCGCCGGATTATGAAGCGGCAATATAATACCCAGAACGTCTACGATGCACTACAGGAACGCCTCCGTTTTCTCTTTGAGGAATTCGACAATATCTATGTCTCTTTTTCCGGCGGCAAGGACAGCGGGCTTCTGCTGAACCAGCTTCTGGATTTCCGGAAAAAATACTATCCCGACAGAAGCGTCGGCGTCTTTCATCAGGATTTTGAAGCCCAGTATACGGTGACCACCGAATACATCGAACGCACCTTTGCCAAAATCGAAAAAAAAGTGGAGCCCTACTGGGTCTGCCTGCCTATGGCCACCCGCACTGCCGTGAGCAGCTATGAGATGTACTGGTACCCCTGGGACGATACGAAAGAAGAAGCCTGGGTACGCCCCATGCCAAAGCATCCCTACGTCATCAACCTGCAAAACAACCCCATGACCACCTACAAATACCGGATGCATCAGGAAGACCTGGCCAAGCAGTTCGGGCGCTGGTATCGCATCTCCCACGGTAACAGGCGGACCGTCTGTCTTCTGGGGATACGGGCCGAGGAATCTTTACAGCGCTACAGCGGTTTTCTCAATAAGAAATACGGCTATAAAGGAGAGTGCTGGATCAGCCACCAGTTCAAAGATGTGTGGTGCGCTTCTCCTCTCTATGACTGGTCCATTAGCGATGTCTGGCATGCCATCTATCAATTCAATTACGATTATAACCATCTGTATGACCTGTATTACAAGGCCGGACTGTCTCCCAGCCAGATGCGGGTGGCTTCCCCCTTTAACGACTATGCCAAGGACAGCCTGAATCTGTACCGTGTCATCGACCCTGAGATCTGGGTCCGTCTGGTGGGCCGCGTCCAGGGCGCCAATTTCGCCGCGATCTACGGCCGGACCAAGGCCATGGGCTATAAAAACGTGACGCTGCCCGACGGACTCACCTGGGAAAAGTACACGCATTTTCTTCTGGATACGCTGCCCGCCAGGCTCCGGCAGAATTATGCCAGGAAGTTCAATACCTCCATCCGTTTCTGGCATACCACCGGCGGCGGCCTGGAGGAGGAAACCATACATGAGCTCATTGATCATGGCTACCAGATCCGGCGCAACGGGGTATCCAATTACACCATCGGCAAAAACTCCCGCGTTATTTTCGTGGGAAGGATTCCCGACCATACGGACGATATCCGGTCCACCAAAGATATTCCCAGCTGGAAACGCATGTGCTACTGTATCCTGAAAAACGACCATATCTGCCGCTTCATGGGCTTCGGCCTCACCAGAGAACAGCAGAAAACCATCAATGCTCTGAAGCAAAAGTACGCCAGTATAGGAGAATGACCATGCCATTTGAAAGCCCCGTATATCATGTGATCTCTGTTCCCGTGGAAAAAATCATCCCCAACACCTACAACCCCAACGCCGTGGCCCCTCCTGAGTACAGACTTCTCTATGACAGCATACGGGAGGACGGCTACACCATGCCCATTGTCTGTTATTATAACCGGGAGGAGGACAATTATGTCATCGTAGACGGGTTCCACCGCTATCAGATCATCCTGGATTATCCTGATATCTACGAGCGGGAAAAGGGCTGTCTGCCCGTATCCGTCATCGACAAGCCCATCGACTGCCGCATGGCCAGTACGATTCGTCACAACCGCGCCAGAGGTTCCCACGATGTGGATCTGATGAGCAATATCGTAAAAGAGCTCCATGAGCTGGGACGCTCCGACGCATGGATTTCCAAGCATCTGGGGATGGACCGGGATGAGATTCTGCGCCTGAAACAGATCACCGGGCTGGCCGCCCTGTTCAAGGATGTAAAATTCGGACAGGCGTGGCAGCCGGTGGAAGAAGCGGCGGACGAATAGCACGCCGACGCCGTCTCCTTGTGCGCAGTTGACTCCATGGAATGAACTCATTATAATGAAGTTTATCGGAAGCATATCCGTCCTGTATCCAGGATACACAAAGGAGAAACGTCACATGCACCTGAGAAAATATGCCGCCCTCTGCCTGACCATATTCGCTCTGAATATACCGGCGCTCTCTGCCTGCGCCAGGCCGGCAACTCCGGATACGGAGGCCTCCTCCGTTTTATCGGAGACAGTCCGGACCACATCGGCGCAAGCCCCTTCAGAGCCCGGGACCACCGGCCTCACGTCGGAACCCACGGAACCGGCCACCACTTTCGCCGCTTTGGAGTCCGTCCCCATTCTGGAGGCCAGCGGGACGAAGTATACATCGGACAGCGTAAACATACGTGAACAGCCGGACAAAGACAGCCCGAAGCTGGGAAGCTTTGCCATCGGCAACAGCCTGGAGGTGACAGGAGTCACTTATGACGGCAAATGGTATCGCTTTGACTTCAATGGGTCCGATGCTTTTATCAGCGCGGCATATCTGTCCGACACCATGCCTGAGGATTCCTTTGCCGGACAGCTGTCGGTCTGCGAAAGCCTGGAACAGCTCATCATCGTAGAGGCAGAATCGAACGACGGGCAGGAAGTGACCGTAACCATGCATGAACGGCAAAACGGCATCTGGGTGCAGATCCTCCGGACAAAGGGCTATGTGGGCTACAATGGAATCGACAAGGAGCGGGAGGGAGACGGAAGGACCCCCACAGGAGTCTACGGCCTGTCCGTACCCTTTGGCACAAAGCCGGACCCCGGCGCTCTCCTTCCCTATACCCAGGTGGACGATTCCCACTGGTGGATCGGAGATTATGAGTCCCGGTATTTCAATCAGCTGTGCAGTGAGGACGTGCCCGACCGGGACTGGGCCACCGACGGTTCTCAGGGCGAACATCTGGTGGATTTCAGCGGATATGAGTATTGCCTGTTTATCGAATATAATACCGAGGGCGAGGTGGACAAAGGATGCTGTATTTTCCTGCACTGTCACGGAAAAAACCCCTATACAACAGGCTGTGTGTCCGTACCCGAAAGAGATATGATTTTTATCCTGCGCCATGTCCGTGAGGGCTGCCGGATCCTGATCGACACAGCGGAGAATCTGCCGGGGTACTGACCCGTGTATCCGATACCGCCCGGCTCTTCCTTGTCCTTTGCCGCGGTCTCCTATGGAAGAAATGCCTGAAAACAGCCGCCCCGAAACAAAAAAGAAGCACTTCCCATTACTGACATTCTATGGTATACTGTTTTATAAAGTCTATCGTCCAACGGTTCAGCAGAGCATACGGCTCATGAGCAGAAGAACGAGCGGCTTTTTATTCTGTTTATCGACAAAAATTATCAGAAAAGGAGCGACAGGAACGTGATGGGAAAGCAAGTGGATTTCCCCGCCGGCCGGGGAATAAAGCAAAGCCTGAATAGAAGGATATTGAAAAGCACTATGCTCAATATCCTGATTTTGGTGGTCATATGCTGTGCTATTATGGCCCTTTCCATGCAATCACTTGCCAACAATATTTTGTTGGACAGTCTTCAGCCCATGGCCCGGCAGTCAGCCAAGACAGTGGAGGCCAACATCCACATGCTGGCAGAACGCATGATGACCATTGCCAGCGATCCCCGCATGAAAGCGGCCGCCGGCCCGGACAGTGCGGAGGCATCCCGCCCGGATACTGCCACAGCCGCACAGGACCGCATGGCGGTGCTGCAAGAGGCCGCAGAGATTTATGAGCTTTACACGATCGCCCTGTATGATTTGGATGGGCGTCTGCTACAGGGGATCGACAATGCTCCGGCCAGTCTGGACAGCGGTTTTTTGGCACTCTTGAAAGAAACGGATAATCTGACTACCGATTCCTCCACCATCTATCAGGGAAAGCTGGGCATTACCATGGGTATGCCGGTGAAGGCGGAGGATGAGACCGTCTTCTATGTGATGGGTGTATTTAAATATGACACTCTCAACGATGTCATCAGCAGTATCAACTTAGGAAGAAGCGGCATGGCCTATATCGTCAACCGGGAAGGCGTCGTGGTCGGTCATCCGAACCAGTCCCTGCCCCTTGGCAGGAGTACGCTGGTTCAGCTCAGCGACGGTAACGGTGACGCGGCGGAGCGCGTAACAACCGGTGAAACAGGAGCAACCGAATTTCCCGTCGACAGGGAACGGATGCTGGTGGCGTTTTCTCCTGTCCGGGGAACGCAGTGGTCGCTGGTCATCCAAATCCCTAAGTCGGATTACGGCCATTTTATCAGAGGGGCCATGATTGTCTCCATCCTGGCGACCCTGGCAGTTCTGGCAGTCTCCATGCTGCTGATCCTGCGGCTGGCCCGCTCCATCTCTCATCCGGTAAAGCGCGTAACAGACCGGATGGTAGCTCTCTCCAACGGGGATTTACACACGGATGTACTCCCTGTTGACACCGGCGACGAGCTGGAGATCATGACCCAGACGCTGGATACCACATTGGAAAGCGTGAACCGGTACATATCCGACATCCAGCAGGTATTGACACAGGTGGCGGTCGGTAATTTATCTACCGAACCTCAGGTGGACTACAAGGGCGATTTTGTGTTGATTCGCGGCAGCTTATGCACGATCACAGAATCCATGAATGAAACGCTCCTCGGATTCCGTGCCGCCGCAGACCGTCTTACCGATATGGCAGCCCACTTAAGCGGGCAGTCCGCCCAGCTGCATCAGGCGTCTCTGGAGCAGAACCAATCTACCGAAGAGCTGGTTCATGAGGTAAGTCATGTGAAAGACCGGCTGGCCGATGTCTCTGAAAACAGCAATCAGACCCGTTCCCAGACGGAAGAGATCACCCGGCGTATACAAAATGCCAATGACCAGATGGCTTCCCTGTCCTCGGCCATGAACGATATCAGCACCAACGCACAGCAAATCACAAAAATCGCAAAGGACATTGAAGATATTGCCTTCCAGACCAATATCCTGGCCCTAAACGCCTCTGTGGAAGCGGCCCGTGCCGGAGTCGCCGGAAAAGGCTTTGCCGTTGTGGCCAATGAAGTGAAGCAGCTGGCCTCCAAGAGCGCTGAGGCCGCACAAAGCGCCACCGAGATGGTCAACAATACCAAAACCATCATCCAGACCGGCGTGGTAATGACCGCAGATACCGCCGAGTCCCTCCGTGCCATTTCCGATGTCTCTTCGCAGATCAGCACCATTACGGATCACCTGACAGCAGCGGTGCAAAGTCAGGAAGTTGCCCTGAGCGATATGGAGACACGGATTGCAACCATTTCCGACATTGCAGACCGCAATCTGCAAAACGCAGGAGAGACAGAGCAGTCCAGCAGCTCGCTGGCAAAAGAAGCCGAGTCGCTTCAGTCCCAGGTACGAAAATTTATTTTGAAGGAGGACCATAGCAGATGAAACGGATTTTTGCCATACTTTTAAGCCTGCTGCTGACAGCGTCATTGCTGACAGCCTGCACAAACCAGGAAGGGCTTCAGGATGGATATTATACGGCCCAGGTATCTGATTTCAACCACGGCTGGAAAGAATATATCACGATTCTGGTAAAGGGCGGCGCCATTGTCTCCGTAGAGTACAACGCGGAGAATGCCAGCGGCTTCATCAAGAGCTGGGATAACGCATATATGCAATCCATGCTCCATATCAACGGTACCTACCCCAATGAATATACGCGCTATTACGCAGGCCAGCTCCTGGAGGGACAGGGTGAGGGCAATATCGATGCGATCAGCGGGGCGTCTTCGTCTCATGCAACGTTTCAGATGCTGGCCCGGGCTGTTCTCGAGCAGGCCCGGAAAGGGGATTCCAGCATTGCGCTGGTGACCATAGCCCATTAAAATCCGAAAAGGGCTGTCCTCATTTCATTTTCGTAAGCAGTATGCATCCACTTCTTTCAGGGGCGTGCCGGTTTCCGGCCGTCCCTGAACTTTTTTCATTTCCTCTTGACAATCACCGTCTTATATCATATACTAACAAATGAACAATCATTCAAATATTCAATCAAAAGGAGGACTTATGCCTGTGGACAAGATCCACGATCTCTGCCCCGTCACGGACCAGATCCGTGACCAGCTGCCTGACGACGAGGTACTGTACGATCTGGCAGAACTGTTTAAGGTATTCGGCGATACCACCCGCGTCAAGATCCTGTACGTACTCTTTGAGAGCGAGATGTGTGTCAACGATATCGCCCAGTGCCTGAATATGACACCCTCCGCCGTGAGCCATCAGCTTCGCATCCTAAAGAACAGCAAGCTGGCGAAATTCCGCCGGGAGGGCAAAGCCGTATACTATTCCCTGGACGACGACCATGTGCGTTCCATGATCGCCCTGGGAATGGAGCACATCGCAGAATAGAAAATATAGAAAAGAGAGGAAATGTATCATGCAGAAAAAATTCAAAATCGAAGTAGACTGTGCCAACTGTGCCGCCAAGATGGAGGAGGCCGTCAGAAAGATTGACGGAGTCCGTCAGGTATCCGTCAGCTTCATGGCTCAGAAAATGGTAGTGGAGGCCGATGACGCCCGCTTTGATTCCATCATGAAGGAGGTTGTCAGGGCCTGCAAGAAGGTAGAGCCTGACTGCGAAATTCAGCTATGACCAAAAAACAGAAAAAAGTATTATTCCGCATTCTGGCCTCCGCCATCACGCTGATCGGGCTTCATTTCGCCCCCTTTGTACCGGAGAGAGGGCCTGTCAGGCTGGCGCTGTATCTGATCCCCTATCTGATTATCGGTTATGACATCCTGAAGAAGGCTGTCATGGGCATTTTACACGGGGAAGTTTTTGACGAAAATTTTCTGATGGCCATCGCCACCGTCGGCGCCATGGTACTGGGAGAATACGGGGAAGGCGTGGAGGTCATGCTCTTCTATCAGGTCGGGGAGCTCTTTCAGAGCTATGCCGTGGGCAAAAGCCGCAAAAGCATCACGGCCCTCATGGATATCCGGCCGGATTATGCCAACCTGGAACAGGACGGCCAGCTCATACAGGCTGACCCCGACGATGTGGCCGTGGGAGACATCATCGTGATCCGGCCCGGAGAACGGGTGCCCCTGGACGGCCTTGTCATCGAAGGCAGCTCCACCCTCAACACCAGCGCTCTCACCGGCGAGAGTCTTCCCCGGGAAACGAAACCCGGCGACGACATCATAAGCGGATGCGTCAATATCACCGGCCTTTTGCGGGTACAGGTGACAAAGCCCTTCGGCGAATCCACCGTCAGCAAGATCCTGGATCTGGTGGAAAACTCCAGCCTGAAGAAAGCCAGGGCCGAGAATTTCATCACCCGCTTTGCCCATTACTACACACCTGCCGTATGTATCTGCGCTGCGCTGCTGGCCATCCTTCCCCCGCTGTTCGTGGGAGAGTGGAGCGTATGGACCGGCAGGGCCCTGACCTTTTTAGTCATCAGCTGTCCCTGCGCCCTGGTTATCAGCATCCCCCTGTCCTTCTTCGGCGGCATCGGCGGAGCCAGCCGTGCCGGGATTCTGGTGAAGGGCGGCAATTATCTGGAGGCTCTGGCCAGCACCCGCACCATCGTGTTTGATAAGACCGGAACCCTGACTCAGGGAGTCTTCGCCGTATCGGAAATCTATCCGGCAAACGGCATGGATGAAACCGCGCTTCTGACCACGACAGCTCTGGCCGAAAGCTATTCCAGCCATCCCATCAGCAAGAGTCTGCTGGAGGCTGCCGGTGGATCTGTCGATCAGAACCGCGTCTGCGACGTGAAGGAGATCGCCGGTCACGGCGTCACCGCCCGGGTGGACGGGCGGCCTGTGGCCGCCGGCAATGCCAGGCTGATGGAGCAGCTGCAAATCGATTACGTGCCCTGCGAACATCCCGGCACTGTGGTGTATACTGCCATCGACGGACAGTTCGCCGGCTCCATCCTCATCAGCGACCGCCTCAAAGACACCTCCGCCCAGGCCATCGCCGGCCTGCGCTCTCAGGGGGTGCGCACCGTAATGCTCACCGGCGATGCCGCCCCTGTGGCGGACACCGTCGCCCGGACTCTGGGCATCGACGAGGTCCACAGCGAACTGCTGCCTGCGGATAAGGTAAACCAGGTCGAGCGCCTTCTGTCTCAGAAAAAGCCCCGCACCACTCTTGCCTTCGCAGGCGACGGCATCAATGACGCTCCTGTTCTGTCCCGGGCCGATATCGGTATCGCCATGGGCGCCATGGGCAGCGACGCTGCCATAGAAGCCGCCGATATCGTGCTGATGGACGACGATCCGGCGAAGATCGCTCTGGCCATGCGTATTTCCCGCAAATGCCTTCGCATCGTAAACGAAAACATCGTCTTTGCCCTGGGCGTCAAGGCTGTCTGTCTGATCCTGGGAGCCAAGGGCATCGCAGGGATGCAGGCGGCCATCTTTGCCGATGTAGGCGTCATGGTCCTGGCCGTACTTAACGCCACCCGGGCGTTGCAGGCCGGAAAACAGTCTCATTCATAAAAAATCCGGGGAAGAGGCAGATGTGCTCTGTCTCCTCCCCGGATTATGTTTTGTATTACTGAACCGCCTTTGTCAGAGCGTCGTTCACCGCTTCCTTGAAGCCGCGCAGCGTGTTGGATGCCGAGCTCACCACGTCGATATCCAGGCTCTGAGAATCGATCACAGACTGGATGTACTCCGGCAGAGCCACTCCGCCGATACCAGGAGTCTCAGCATTCTGTCCCAGCTCCACAGCTGTGATCTTGCCGCCCTCCACCTTCACAGTCACGGTCATATCGCCGCCGAAGCCCTTGCCCGTGCCCTCATAGGCGCCATCCTTATAAGGTCCGGCCACAATGGTGACTTCCTTCTCGCCATCGTCTTCACCCTGCCATGTGGCAACCGGCTCCGTCGTACCGGTAAACTGTCCCTTCACACGAAGAGCCGCGTTGTTACCGGCGATCCGGCCGAATACCATGGTCTCACCCAGGTTACCGGAACCATTATACATATCGCAGAAGATCGAGCCCAGCTCACCGGCGGAGAACAGTCCTTCGATCGGATAGCCTTCCACATTGATAACCTGCGCAAACTTGTTTCTGCGAGGGCCACCCATGGTGTTGAAGTAGGTCGGTCCGATCTTCACTGCATAGAACGGTCCCTTCTTCACGGGAACCATGGTTGCAAACGGACGGCCGTAATCGGCATCCTCCCCTGCATCATAGCGCTTATTATACGACTCGATGGCCGCTACGAAGACATCGGTATTGAAATCAGGAGCATCCTTTCCGTCGTTGGACTTGCGGATCGCCTCAGCCAGCTCTTCCAGCGTATTGCCGGTCAGCACCTCGCCGCTGGCGATTTCTGCCTCATAGCCGTCGGAGAAGCTGCCCATGAACTTCTTCTCCAGCTGGTCCGCATCATGCACCACGTAAGAAGGCAGGGGCATGGGAGTGGAAATCCAGCGTCCGCCGATCTCGATACGGCCATGACGGTTCTGAGCCGCTTCATTCATGAAACGTCCGCCGCCCAGGCCCACGATCACGCCGAGGGTGGCAGAAGGTCCGCCCAGACCTACGGTCGACAGATTCGGATTCTTATAGGTCCAGGAAAAGCCCGCGCTGTTTCCCATATGCCACAGGTCCGCGCCCACGGCCATAGCCATCTTCACGCCCTCGCCATCGTTATACAGGCCGCCGCGCTGATGCACATAGGGCTGCTGCAGATAGCTGGATACCATCTCTTTGTTATGTTCAAAGCCGCCGGTGGCAAGGATCACGCCGCCGTTAGCCTTTACCCGCAGCTTGGCTCCGTCCTTCTCGATGATGACGCCGGTGACAGCGCCGTTTTCATCGGTAATCAGCTTTGTGCCGGGGGCCTCATACCAGATCTCGATTCCCTTATCCAGGCGGGCATTTACAGCCTCCTGGCAGAGATTATAGTAACCGCGGTCAAAACGGGTGCCGGTGGCCGTCAGGCACAGGCAGTGCTTGCCGGACTCATACTCCGGGAACTCCTGCCAGTTATAGACATAGCCCTTGCGGCCCAGGCCCCAGGGATTCTCCCATTCCTGCCAGTCATTGTTGTTTTTCTCCATGGGAGCCGAGGGATGCTCCACCGGGCAGATGATCTCCGGATCGCCGCCCAGCACTTTGGTCATCCAGTCAAAGTTCTCCGCACAGCCATCGCAGTAAGCGCGAACCGCCTCATGATCCCAGTTATTGAATTTGCCCATCAGGGTCGTCAGATAGGTGTACAGCTGGTCCGGATCATCCGTCGCCATGACGAACTGTCCGGATGCCTGCGTATTACCGCCCTCCAGGCCTTCCGGCGCCTTCTCTGCCAGAAGTACCTTGACGCCGTTCTCACAGGCAGCCACCGCCGCGTTGGCGCCGGCTCCGCCATATCCTAATACTACCACGTCATACTCCGCATCCCAGTTCTCTGCGGGAGCTGCCGGAGCGGGAGCCTGTGTCTCGGCCTGCGTAGGAGCCGCCGTCGTCGGGGCCTCTGTGGCCGCTGCTGTCGTAGTGGCTGCTTCCGTAGGAGCCGCCGTCGACGCCGCTGCATTCTCGGAACAGCCTGTCAGGATGCCTGTCACAGCGATTCCCAGCGCGCCTGCCGCCGAACCCTTGATGAAATCTCTTCTTGAAATTTCCTTTTTCATTCTTATTCTCCTCTTCCCAGTAGTCTAAAGCTCACTCTATTCGAGTACATTAAGTATAGCGCAATTCCCACAGAATTACAATATATTTTTAGCGTACTTTAGTATTATATGTCCTGGAAAAATCCAATGGTTATTTATTAACAGGTAAAATATCCATAATATGCAGAAAAATAACTGCCCGCCGTTATATGAAACCGGTCTACTGCTCCTGGGCCTGCCCTTCGGTCAGGGGATAATACACCACCCGCCCCGGCAGATAAAACACCAGGCACAGCTCCTCCGGATTTCGGGCCGACGCCTGCGGAAGCTTAAAGATCAGCACACCCTCCTTCGTCTCTGCCGGTTCCAGGTAGCTGCCGTTCATGCACTCAAAGCTTGTCACCAGATCCACGGAATCATATCCGGTTTCTCTCCTCATGTCCACCAGCTGCACGCTCAGCTCCCTTCCTCCGAAGTATGCCGAACCCAGAGGGAGAAATGTCTCCTCCTTCGGACCGATATTGGTGATGGTGAGATAGCATCGCACATACTGGTAACCGTCCTCCGCCTCGAAATGAAAAAGAGTCTCGTCAAACTCCTTTACGATCTCACCGGAATGGTACGTGATCTCCCAGCTGCCAAAGATCACTGTCTCGCCTGCCGCAAATTCTTCCCGCCCCTCTGTCTGATCCACCAGCCCTCTGAAGGCATCCGGCTCATTGATGTGACGGTAAAGATAGGTCAGCACATCCGCTGCCGTCAGTTCGGGATACCGCAGCGACTGTTCGCCGTAATCTGCCATGACCGTGTCCGGCGCCGTCTCAGTCAGCTGTCCCAGATGACGCAGAAACCTGCCCGTACCCGCTTCATACAGGTCGACAGAAGTGAAAGAGTACACCTCCTGAATCCCGCTCTCGCCGCCTCCCATGGTCTGATAGAAGCCGCCATACTCCATATCGCTGGTCAGAACCAGATAATAGTCCGCCTCCTCCGCACAGGAGGGGTATTCCTCCTTCGGAAGCTGCAGCATGAAATCGCCCAGTACACGCAAAGGCGTAGGAGAGCCCTCGAATTCCTCGGACTGGGGATTTCTGTAAAGAGCCACCACCTTCTTTCCCTCTGTCTCGATAAATTCCGGCAGATCACTCCCCGCCGGCTTTAAATCCAGAGACTCTGCCACAGTCACGGTCAGTTCCGTCTTATAGAACGATTCTCCCAGAATCTCGGACTCCTCGCTGTAATACTTTCCTTCTGCCAGGGGCATTATGTCATCCCGCACACAGGAAATATAGGCAAGGGCATCCGTCAGCGTATCGGTCCGTATCTTATACGGATCGGTGGATTGATACAGATAGGTCTCCTTCCACTGTGAACTTACCCAGTCATCGTAGTACCCGCAGCTCACCAGAGCCTCTCCCACCTCGGAAAAACGGCCCGGATTTGCCTTGACCCACCGGTCAATACTCTCCCTCAGGCCGCTGCCGTATTTGCTGTCCTGCGGAACCTCCTCCAGAAGTTTTTGAAGCGTCGCGCCGTCCAGCTCTTCGGCCGCTGCCAGTAAAGGCCAGAAGCAATCATACGGATAAAACGCTTCTTCGAGAGCTGTCCAGAAAGCTTCTCCTTCACTCACTTTTTTCAGGAATTCACCGGCCAGCTCTCCGGTCTTTGGATAATCCGCATAAAATACTCCCTTTTTCCATGCCTCTCTGATTCCGTACTGAGGATCGCTGTACTCCATGGCGCACAGAAGTGCCGTCGCCTTAAAGCGGTCCGCCATGGGATTATCCTCTGACTCCGCCTCCTGCCAAAGAGCCTCCCCGTCGATCTCATTCGTATGCTCCGTTATGTATTTTTCCAGGCTGTCCTCCTTGCGGGCCTCCTTCCAGACCTTATCCGCCACCGTCCCGCTTCCGCCCTGGCAGCCTGCCATCCCTGCCAGGCACAGAAGTGACAGAGCGAGATACATTACCACCGCCATAATTCTTCTTTTCATCTCCACTCATCTCCTTTAAGTACAGTATCTCTTTATATGGCAATGCTTCAGCCCAACCGGCATACATCCTCTGGCCGAATCATTACGCATATACTTTACTGCAAAACAGAAAGCTTGACAAGCGAAATAACTCCTATTAACAAATATATAGCAGTGGGATATATCTTCACTGCGATATATCCCACTGCTAAGAAGAACCGGCTTCCTTGATGAGCAGATAACCGATGGGCCCCAGAAACAGGCCCAGCAGGCCGAACAGCTGCATTCCCACATACATGGAGATCAGATTTTCCAGTGCGTTCAGACCAATCCGATCTCCCATATACCGGGCCTCCATCAGCTCTCTGATCAGACTGCAAACCGCATAGATCACGGCCAGTCCCACGGTCTGGCGAAGGTTTCCGCTAAAGGCGCTGACCGCGATCCATGGCCACAGTACCGTACTCACGCCAAACAAAGGCAATGCGTCCAGAAAGCCCAGCAGGATTCCCACCAGGAGCGCATAAGAATTTCCCATGATCGTCAGGCCCGCCGCACAGACTGCCATGGTCAAGAGCATGATCATCAGCTCCGTCTTACCATAGGCCGCCCCCACTCTGGCCAGAATCCCTGTAATGCGGACGATCTCTTCCCGAAAGACAGAGCGGTCCCTGGCCCTCTTTAGCTCCTCCAGCTGAGTGGTCGTAATCAGCGTCGCCCCGATGGTCACAAAGACCGTCACCAAAAGCTCAGCCGCCACGCGTACGCCCTGAAAAGAAGTATTCATGAGGCCGTCCAGAAAACCGGACAGCGTCTTCATCCCCAGTCCGTCCGCCCCCATATCCGTAAATCGGATCATCTGTGCGCTGATCGTTCCCCGGCTCAGACGTAAGCCTTGCTCCACCTGGCTGCAACAGTCCAAAAGCCAGTCGCAGCACGCGCTCCACAGATCCGGCAGCTGCCCTGACAGAAGAATCAGCTGATCCAGAGCACTCTTTCCCAGCCAGTACAAAAGAAGAGCCAGCACACCGCATAAGAGCGCCAGTAAGACCCCGGCGGCCAGGCCGATGGGAACGTGAAGCTTCTTATAAAAAAAACGGGCGGCGGGCCGGATCGGTATGGACAGAAGGATCGCTGCCAGGAAAGGGAGAAAGAGCGGCAGCAGATACTTGAATATCAGATAAACCGCCAGCGTCATCCCCGCTGTCCGCAGCAGCATTTCCTGTTTTCTGGTCAAATGCAGATCCATGAAGATACCTCCCGGCTGTGATATCTTAGTATCTGCGAATCCCGAAAGAGTATACCATTTCTGAGCCTTTTGCCATCCATTCAAATCATCCATTCAAAAAAGCGATCTTGCTGACCTTGGTAAGCCTGCCCCTGTGGGATGCCGGAAAACCGGGTGTGTGTACCAGCTCATAGGCACTCGCTCTTGAAACGAGATCAAGTTTATCTCCGACATGCGCAGGCGTAACTCCGATGCCGGTCTCGTCGTCTTTTGGGTTAAGCTTACACAGCGTGGCTACTCCCGCTCCATACCCGGGCTTTATCGCTTTCTCAAAAGGCAAGGCATTATGGCCGTCCACCCGCCTAACCCCAAAAGCCCTATGAGGCCATGCAGCGGCCTGGACAGCGCTTCCAGATCGACATCAAGTTCGTTCCTTCCACCTGTTTAAAGAACCCCAGGGGCATTTCCGAAAAGTTCTACCAGTTCACTGCCATCGACAAGTATTCCCGCTGGCGTTTTGTACAAGTCTTTGACGAACACAATTCCTACAGTGCCACCCCGTTTGTTGACCATTTGGTAAAGGCTTTCCCTTACCGAGTCGAATCAAAGCAGTTAAAACGGTATAACACGAGGAAATACAACCATTTCCCCATGCGTCCTTTGGGATGGAAAACCCCTTCCCAGATGCTCAAAGAATTTCAGCCGGATTTTGTAACACATAATTGACAAATGAGCAAAATTCTGCTAAATATCTTTCTTTTCCCTCAAGTGTGTTTGAAGGAGCATCCATTTTAGATAATCCAGTAACATCGACTACTCCGAAATAGAGATTCGATGGCGGTTACCTTTATTGGTAACCGCCACCGATAATATCCCTTATGACTTTCCCTGCACAGCCATTTGAAGAATAGAATTTTTCAATTGCTGTGCGGTCATAGAATATCCTCCCGTTCCTCATATTTGCGACGCTCGTTCTCAATGTATCGTTCCAGTTCCTCCGCTGTTGGCAGTGTCAACTGATACTTGGAGGCAAAAAGCTGTTTTCCATCGTTCAAAACAGAATATTTCACAATCGCCTCATTTTTCTCGGAACACAGAATGATACCGATTGTGGGATTATCATCCTCGCCCTTTTGCAGTTCGTCAAAAATGCGGATATAGCTGTCCATCTGCCCGATATCCTGATGGGTCAGCTTGCCCGTTTTCAGATCAATTAGCACAAAGCATTTCAGGATATAATTGTAAAAGACCAAATCGATATAAAAATGCTCTCCGTCCAGATCAATGTGCTTTTGTCTGGCAACGAATGAAAAGCCGCGGCCAAGTTCAAGCAGAAAGTTCTGAAGCTCTCCAATCAGCGCGCTTTCCAAATCTTTTTCATAGAAATCTGCACTTTGCTTCATCCCCAAAAATTCAAGAACATATGGGTCATGGATTACATCTTCCGGCTTTTTGACGGGTTCTAATGAGAGAATTTCATTGCTTATCGTTTCCTTATTGCGTGACGAGAGAAGCCGTTCATAGAAAAAACTGTCGATCTGCCGCTCCAGCTGGCGAGTACTCCAGTTTGCTTTTTCACATTCTTCCAGATAAAAATTTCGCGCTTTCTCATTTTCGACACGCATCAGCATACGGTAATGTGTCCAACTTAAATTGCTACGCAGTGCGTAGCAATTCGGAAATGTCAAATAGAACTGACGCATATTCCGCAGATTGGAGGCTGTAAACCCTCTGCCGAAATCATGGGTCAATCGCTTTGAAAGTTCCTGCAACAGTTGCCTGCCGTATTCCGCACGTTCCGATTTGCCCTGCTGCTCAACAATGCTTTTTCCGATGCTCCAATAAGCCTGTACCATTGCGGAATTGGCCGCAGAATATGCCTGATTTCGTGCACCTTCCAAGATTGATTTAATTTGTTCATAAAAGCGGATATCCATTAACTCGTTCATCCGTCATCCTCCGTTAAGTCAGTTCCAAGAATATCTGTAATCTGGGCAAGAATTTGGTCAATGTCCGCATTCAGGCTGGCCCGCTTTTCCTGATACTGCTGGATCAACTCCTTTGGTGAAAGAATTTCTTCCTCCTCGCAAGGATAACCGCAGAGGTCGATATTATAATTTCTCTCTTGTAATTCGTCTGCTGTGTATTTTTTTGCCTTGTCAAAGCCGTCAACATTAATTTCTTCGCGGTGGTTCCACCAATCCACCGCTGGGGCAAAATGTTCCAGTTTCATGGACTTGGTTTTGGAGAAGTTCTTGTATCCTTCCAGCACATCCAGACGGTAGAACCATGTTTCTTTGGTAGGGCCTGTGCGGTCAAAAAACAGGATGTTGGTCGTAATGGGTGTATAGGGAGAAAATACGCCGTGCGGCATACGAATCACAGTATGAAGATTGAATTCTAACAGCAGTTTTTTCTTAATCGCCGCTTTCACGTTATCTGTTCCAAACAGTAGAGCGATAATCATTATCGTCCCAGTGGTATCTTTAACTATGGGAAACTCCCCTCTCCCATCCCCTGCGCCAGCCGCCCTCACATCTTAAAGCGATACCCCACGCCCCATATGGTCTCGATATACTGCGGCTTAGACGTATTAAACTCGATCTTCTCCCGTATCTTCTTAATATGTACTGTCACGGTGGCGATATCCCCCATGGACTCCATATCCCAGATTTTGGAAAACAGCTCGTCCTTAGTATACACATGATTCGGGTTCTGGGCCAGGAAGGTCAGAAGATCGAACTCCTTGGTGGTAAAGGTCTTTTCCTCACCATTGACATAAACACGCCGGGCCGTCTTATCAATCTTCAGTCCGCGGATTTCTATGATCTCATTCTCCTGCACCCCGCTGCCGATCAGGCGTTCATACCTGGCCAGATGCGCCTTGACTCTGGCCACCAGCTCGCTGGGGCTGAAGGGCTTGGTGATATAGTCGTCCGCTCCCAGCCCCAAACCGCGGATTTTATCAATATCCTCCTTCTTGGCCGAAACCATGAGGATCGGCGTATTCTTCACCTTGCGCACCCGCTTGCAGATCTCGAAGCCGTCCACCCCAGGCAGCATCAAATCCAGTATGAGAAGGTCAAACTTCTCTTCCAGCGCCCGGGTAAGCCCCTCTTCTCCGTTATTTTCGATCTCCACCGTAAAACCGCTCAGTTCCAGATAGTCCTTCTCCAGCTCCGCAATGGATTCCTCGTCTTCGATAATCAGTATCTTACTCATGCAGTACCTCCTGATATTTTCTGAGCACAAAGTGCATCACCGTCCCGATGCCTTCTTTGCTGGTCGCCCAGATTTTTCCTCCGTGATCCTCTATGATTTTCTTTACGATGGACAGTCCGATGCCGCTGCCCCCCTGGGCGGAATTGCGCGACGAATCCGCCCGGAAAAACCGGTCAAAGACATTGGGCAAATCCTTCTGCGAGATCCCCCGCCCGTTATCCTCTATCTCCACCTGTACAAAATCTCCCACATCCTTCAGCCGTATGATCAAAAGGCCCCGGCGCTTATCCAGGTACTTCACCGAATTGCTGACGATATTATTCACCACCCGCTTCAGCTGCTCAGTATCTGCAATGATTACCGTATCCGGCTCCACATAATTATAGAAGTTCAGAGTGATATTTTTAGCCTCCAGCTCCATGGTCAGCTCTTCCACGCAGTCCGCAAAGTAGGTGGAGATATCCAGCTTCGTAAACACATAGGGGATTTTATTGGTGTCGATCTTAGAATAAAAGGTCAATTCATCGATAAGCCTGTCCATATCGTTGGCTTTATTATAGATAGTACGGATATATTTATCCATCCGCTCCGGCGAGGACGCCACTCCGTCCATGATCCCTTCACAGTATCCCTTGATGGCTGTGATAGGCGTCTTCAGGTCATGGGAAATATTGCTGATCAGCTCTTTGTTCTCCATATCATATTGGAGTTTTTCCTCCGCCGTATCCTTAAGCCGCTGCCGCATCTCCTCGAAGTCCAGACACAGCTGACCGATTTCATCCTGCTCCGTGATATCCAGCTCAAAATCCAGGTTTCCCTTTTTGATCTCTCTGGTGGCTTGTTGCAGCTTGCTGAGAGGCCGGATAATCGCCCGGTAAATCCACATGGACAGCACCAGAGCTGCCATGACCAGCAGAAGCACCAGCATGAGCCCCATCTCCGAAAAGATCGACCGCACCTGGGGAAGCACCTGGGAGAGCGCCGTGATGATAAAAACTGAACATCGGTTATCCTGATTATCCCTGAAGTCCCGCTGTTTTACCAGATAATTCTTTCCGTCCGAGGTATCCGTAAAATATCTGGCGCCCCCGGCTCCTCCGCCGCTTCCGTACTCCGGAAGGTTGTCTAAGACTCCCGACGGCGCCCCCGCCATACCCACATAGGTAAAAGTATCTCCCCGACGTACCACCAGAAAGGAATAGAAGGAGGCCAGCTCATTATTCAGCTGTTCCAGCCTGTCCCTGTTTTCAAAAGAATCCGGATTCTCTGTCGCATCCCACTTGATCTGTTCATAGATATCGGCCGTCATCCCACTGATCAGATTCACCGCATTTCCGGCAAAAAGATCTCCGTTTCCGCTGCCCTCATAGCCTGGCGCCACGGTCCTCAGCTGAAAAAACGTAAAGGCGGAAAACCCCAGAAAGACGATGCATATGGGCACCAGAATAATCGTAAAAAAGGCAACGATCAGCTTTGTTCTGAGCTTCATTTCAGCGTCACCTCCGCCACCTTCTGATCTCCGATACGCAGAAGCTGCCCCTGAGACAGCTGCACGACTTTTTTAATCGGACCGCCCAGGTCTCCGGCGTATCGCAGCCGGCCGTTGAGGCTGTAGAGACGGCACTCGGACTGATTATACATACAGATACCATACTCGGACAGCTGTACCGTGGTATAGTCAAAGTCAAAGCCCATATCCAGAATGAGACGCCCGGAAGCATTGTAGACGTACAGCTGATAAGGGGCGTTTCCTTCCCTACCGCCCGTTACAACGCCCACATAATTACCGCCGTAAAACACACTGCGGATTTCTTCATTATAGGTCACCCGCTCTCCCTCCTCCGGCAAAAGAGGTGTCTTCGGCGATAATTCCTGCATGGAAAAGAAAGCCAGACCATTGTCCAAAAACGCGCAGGCCCTGGTATCCCCCAGAAATACCACCTGGGGACACACGGTCCCTCCCAGTTCAAATCCTCCTGCCGTGCGGTCCTCCAGCGTCTCGCCCACCTCCGAAAAGTTCAGAAAGGCCAGCTTATTCTGCATGGAACCTGCGTCGGCATAGATACAGGACAGCATCATCTGTGTCCCGGAGGGCGACAGGGTAAATGAGATCGGATAGCCCTGGCTGTTCATCCACATCTTTACCTCTATATCAAGGCGGGCTCCCGTCTTATCAAAAAAATTGATATAGGAGACATCGTCCTCCTCCAGCAGCACAGCCACCATTCCCTGACTGGCTATGGTGACGCCTGTCACCGGCAGGGTGGTGCCGATCCGACCCTGACAGCCTGTCTCATCAAATATGTAAATACTGCGCCCCTCTCTGTCAGCGATCGCCGCATAGGAGCCGCTCACCGCCGCTATGGGCGCCCGCATCTGATAGCCTTCCGTCCACACCACATCACCGGCACTGTCAATGTAGGAAGCCCCGTCCTGATTATATTTAAGGACATTACTTCCGTAATCCGTATACAATGAGGAACGCCCTTCCGTAATCTCCTTTTCCCAGCGCACCTCACACTCCACATACTGCCGGTTCTGGTAATCATCATAAAAATACCAGACTGCCGCCGCCAGTATGATAAGAGGAACCGTCACCAGAATCAGCTTTCTGGCTCTGTGCCAGAACAGCCTGGCCTCATACCGGTCGTCGCTCTCCGGCAGCGCGGCGGAGGCTTCCCGCTCATACCGCGGCTCTTCATATTCTTCATCCTGACCGTCCGCATCCGTAATCAGCATACGGCTGCGCAGCCTGCTCTTTTTTCGTTCCCGATCCTGGTCTGTCATATACTATCCTTTCATTCCCCTGCACCTTGCTATAGTGTAGCATAATTTCAGAAGAAATCAAAGAGCCCGGGATGTGAAAGTTTTTTGGATTTTCATGGAAGCAGCAGAGTCTGTCCTTCCTTGATCAGATCCGCGTTGCTCAGCCCATTGAGTTCCTGTATCCTGCCGACCATACTCTCCGTACCGTAGAATTTGCGGCTGATCGAGTAGAGCGAGTCTCCGGCTTCCACCACATATGTCACTCCTGCTGCCGCAGTCTGTGCCGGCGGCTCTGTCGGCGGAGGAGCCTGCGTGTCTGACGGGGGAGCCTGTGTTTCCGGCGGAGGCTGTGTCAGGGGTTCTGTCGCCGGCGGCGCCTGTGTGTCCTGCGGCGCCTGTGTCTCCGGCTGACTCGTCCCCGGTGTTTCCCCCTCTGTAACCTGCGCCTCACCGCCCGCCTGAGACGGTTCTGTCTCTTTGCTCCCGGGCGCGGCAGTGTCAGTGCTTCCCTCATGGCCGGGAGCCGTCTCCGATTCCGGGACGCCGGCAGAGGCAATCGGAGCGTCGCCCTGTGTCGGATACACATTTCCCGGAACCTCCTCCACGATCACCGGTATATGCACGCTTTCGCTCTCCGACGGCTCCTCCGTGGGATTGGCTGCCACTGCCAAAAGCCCGGAGGCGTCGATTTGCAGACTGTCCAGAATGTCCTTAATCCGTGTCCCGCCGTCCTTCTCCCGCATGAAATATACGCCGCCGGCAAACACGGCCACGGCCATCAGCAGGCACAGGCCGAAGAACCCGCCTCCGCTTTTGCGGCCGGGGTCCGCCCCGGTCTCTCCCTTCGCATCCGGTCCATAGCTGTTATCCGCCTCCTGTCCGATCCCTTCTTCCCGGATTTCTTTCTGACGGCGCATACGCTCCCGAATCGTTTTCACCGGATCCCCCAGTGATCCCTCACTGGCGCGCACCCGGCCGGCGCTGTTCCAGGGCTCGTCTGCCCTGTCCGGTCCCGGATACTGCTCCTCGGTCCGGTTACCGCCCTCTCTGTCAGATACCGGCTGCCTGTCTTCCCCATGGATGCCTGTCCTGCCCCCGGTTCCGGTTTTTCGCCCGCGTCGTCCGGGCAGCTCTTCCTTCTCCACCTGCCGCCGGGACAGGTTTTCCATCATATATTCCTGCATGGCATCATTTCGCTCAAAATAGCAGTAATATCCTTGCAGCCTCTCCTCGTTTTTGCGTGTGATGCGGTAGAGAATCTCCTCTCCCTCCTCCGTCAGCAGATATAAAAGCGCCTCATCGCTGTCGGGAAAGCTCTCCCTGACCGCCTGAAACAGAGCTTGTCTTCTAAAACGGCGGCAGGATCCCTCACACACAAAAATTCCGCACAAATCCTGTCCGGAAAAATAGGTCCCCAGCGACTCATAAACGCTGTTCCACGCATCTTCGGTGACACGCAGCCGGCCCCCTCCCGTCTCCGCTCCTCTCATCTCCGCCGCACCGTTGATAAAGACGCAGTGCGGTCCTTCCTCTGTCTCCCACCGGCCTGCCAGTACACCGACCGCCCCGTTTTCCTCCCGCTCTTCCTGCAGCTTGCGCAGATAGGTGCTCACATAATCTTCCAGATACGTTTTTACCCGTTCCTCCCGCCCGCCGATCTGACGGATATTTTTGGGAACCCGTTCCATACTTTTTTCCTCCTGCTCTGTTATCCGTCATTCCCGCGCTCAGGCACACAGGGCATAATAAGCGCAGATTCCTTCGCATATACAGTCCGCCAGCTCCATCACCACCGCCAGCCTGGTATTTTGCAGCAGAAGCGGCTCCCATGCCCCTCCGCTGCCCACTATGCCCGTGATAAACACATCACCCACAGCGCCCAGATTTTTACGCACTCCCAGCCCGGGTTTCAGAGAACCCAGTCCCACCGTAATATAACCCACGTGTTCATGGCGGCCTATCGAAGCGTCGATGGCCACCACTACATAGTCCTGGTATTCCTCCCGGATCCGCTTCATGGTTTCTTCCAGATTGACCGCATGAACCGGACTGGAGAGCGTCCCTAACAGTTCCCTGGCGATTCCTTCCTTCTCACAGCCGGAAAACACACAGGACTCGCAGCTGGCGGCTGTTTTCTCCGTATCCTCCTCCAGCCGCTCCAGCTTATAGCCCACCAGAGGCCCCAGGCTGTCCCCGGTAGACCGGTCGCTGCCGATACACAAAAACAGAACTCCTTTCTTTTCCTTTTCCGCCCGCACCCGGTCCACAAAGGCTGCCAGCTGCCTGCCAAAGATCTGGGGGGAAAACTGTTCCCCTGCCTGATGATAATAGGCCGGCCGCCTTGCTGCCAGCTGTTTTATTTCACTCCACATAGACTCACACCTTTTCGTTTGGTTTTGTACTTACAGTCTTACCATTTTTTACAAAACCAAACTACTTTTATGAATCCAACGAGATAATCGTATACCAGTACCCCTCGCGCCCCTTGCCGTCCGCCTCCAGAAAACTGTCAAAGCCAAAGAGCCCCGCCGAAAATTTCTCCCTTTCGTTCTTTATCCCCCGCACTCCCAGTATGTACTCCGGTCCGTTTCTTCCCGTCATTCTGCCCAGTACCAGATGATGGTAGTGATAATATCCATGGAGCAGAAAGCTGTTTCCTCCGTAATGCCACAGCTGCCTGGGCAGATAGCGGATATCCGCCGGCCGAATCTGCAGCAGCTCGATTCCTCTTTCCCTGAGTCTCTGGCCTGTCTTCGGGTAGTAGCGGCACAGGCTCTCCCACAGGCCGGGCCGCGGCAGGTTATCCAGCTCAGGCTCCGGCTTCTCCAAAACCGCTTCCTCATCGCTTTGCTCCATCTCCGCCGCTTTTAACTGAATCTCCGGCTCCTTTTTCGGCTCCGGCTTTCTTTCCAGAAAGTCCGTTCCATCCTCCTCCCCCTCCCAAAAGGCCAGATAAAACGCCTCCTCATCGGAGCCCGTCAGCCACAGACCGCCGCTGTCTTCCAACGATACTCCGGTATCGAACAGGTTTCCCTCTGCGGTGACGCCGGAAAACTCTCCGCAGCCGCCCTGGATTCTCATTCTGCCTATGGGAGAACGCACCGGCCGGCCGTCTCTCCTGCTGTAAATCCCCACTTCCAGCCCCTTGCCATCGCAGTTATATACTCCTTTGACACCAATATGTAAGCGGCATCTTCCGTTGCGCACATCGACCTTGGCAAATCCCGTGTTTTTTCCCTTTTCTCCCTGGTTATACAGATAAATATAGGAAATCCAGCGTCTGAATTCCGACATACCAATCACTCTCCTACATTATCTTATGTGGAAGAGTGGACAAATATTCCAGTAAGTTTTCTCATTGAACCCCCGGAAATTTTATGATAAGGTATAGAGAGAAAGATCAAAAAGGAGGTCGTAAGACAGGTATGAACGAAATGACAAACCCCGTAATGGATGCGCTGCTGCACAGAAGAAGCACCCGGTCCTTTACCAACCGGCATATAGAGATGCCGCAGCTGGAGCAGATTCTCATTGCGGCCATAAACGCTCCCAACGCCAGAGGCCTGCAAAGCTGGCATCTCACGGCTGTGCGGAACCAGGAAAAGATCCGCCGCCTGGCTGCCGCCACAGGGGCTCTTTTAGGCAACCCGCACTACAATATGTATGAGCCGGATACCATCATTTTAGTCGGAGCCGACCGCGATAATTCCAATGCGAGGCAGGATACCGGCTGTGTGATGCAGAGCATTTTCCTGGCCGCCCACTCACTGGGAATCGGCTCTGTGTGGATCAACCAGCTGAAGGATCTCTGTGACGAGCCCTCTGTCCGCCAGATCCTGACCGATTTCAAAATGCCGGAAAACCAGCTGGTGTGGGGAGTCGCCGCCCTGGGATATCCGGACGCACAGCCCCCCAAGAAAGAGCGCCGCAGGGACGTGATTAATATCGTGGAATAACTTTATGAAGGCCGGGAATCTGATCTTCGATTCCCGGCCTGATTACGGTCCTTTTCCTCTCTTGTTATTACCGGCGGACAGCCGGCCTCACTCTCCGGCCTGCAGCGCCTCGATCGCATCTCTGGTGGCCATATAATCGGCCTCCACCTGCGGCAGCATGGTCTCTGCCTCCTGGCTGATTCCGCCCCGCAGCGCCTCCGTGATCTCATGGCTGGAGCGATACAGCCGGTCAAAGCTCAAATTCTGGGTGACTCCCTTCATGGTATGGGCGGCCCGGAAGGCCTCCTCCCCATTCCCCGCCGCCAGCGCTGTTTTCAGTGTGTCAAAACTGGTATCGGCCAAAAATTTAAGGGCAAATTTTTTAACTCTCTCCTCTGTACGCAAACGTCCCATTACCTCATCGTAATTGCCGCCCATCGCCTCATAGCACTCTCTCAGCGTCATATCGTTCCATCCTCCGTTTTCTGTGAGACCAGATTCATTTTTTTCTATTCTACACCCTTTTCCACGGAAAATCTACATCTTTCTTTTACAAATTCCACTTAATAATTCCCTCATAGATACATTCCGTATTATGATTCGCTTCTTATTGCTTTCCCCGTGGATATATAGTAGAATCAATGTATTCACACATATCGGATAAAGATAGCCTCCGGACAAAATCAGCAGCAAAACCGGACCCTGATACCATTGACTGCCGCGGTGCGGCTCCGGAAGAAAAGGATGGAAACCACATGGAAAAAGAATTGACGAAACGCGGGCCTGTGCTGGATGCCAAGGGCCGTCCCATCCCCGGGTTTTCCCGGCGCAGTACCCTGACCTATGACCGAGGCGCCGTCAAAGCGCCTCCCTGGCGGATCAAGGAGTGGGACTATTACCACATTTCCAACAGGGAGCTCTGCCTGCAGCTGACTATCGGCCACGCGTCCTACGCCGGCCAGGTCAGCCTGATGCTTTTTAATTTCAGGGAGGGAAAGAAATACCTGGATCTCTCCCGCACGGTCCCGCTTCCCTTTGGCTCCTTTCACATGCCGTCCGATGCGGAGAAGGACCACCGCCTCTGCTATGATAAGGACGGGATCTACATGAGCTTTCAGGTCGCTTCCGGCGTCCGTACCCTGGTCTGTCAATGGGACGGCGTGGACGCCGTCATACGGCTGGACCGGGTAAACCCCGACTCCCTCGTCATTAACCTGCCCTTCGACGAGTATCCGGAGGCCTTTTATTACAATCATAAGATCAACTGTATGACCGCCGCCGGCTATATCCGCGTAGGAAAACAGGAATGGCGTTTTGACCCGAAGGATTCCTACGGACTGGTGGACTGGGGACGCGGCGTATGGCCTTTCCACAACGAATGGTACTGGAGCAACGGTTCCGGCCGGCTAAACGGAGAAATGTTTGGTTTTAATCTGGGCTGCGGCTTCGGCAATACCGATACCGCCACAGAAAATATGCTCTTTTATCAGGGCCGCTCCCATAAGCTGGGCAGGGTGGATTTCCTTCTGGGAAAACGTTACATGGACCCCTGGCATCTGACCGACAGAAAAGGACGGCTGGACCTGTGGATGAAGCCCGTCTATGACCGGACCACCCGGGTCAAGGTTCTGTGGGTCAATAATTGCTGCCATCAGATGTTCGGAGAATTTACCGGGACTGCCGTGCTGGATGACGGCACGCATCTGGAGATCAAAGACGTGATCGCCTTTGCAGAACATGCGGTGAATAACTGGTAGACGGGTGGGTACGTCCTCTTTCCTCCGCCTTGGCGTACTGCCTGACTCCGGAACGCACTAAGGCCCGGTTTTCACCGGGCCGCAAGGGGGGAGTATCTCAGGCTGACGGATCAGCCTTCGATGGGAATATAGCGTTTCTGCTCGACCTGCTTCGGTTTATCCTTCGGCAGCGATAACTTCAGGATGCCGTCCTGGAACCGGGCCCGGATATCTTCCTCCGTCAGCGCCTCGCCCACATAGAAGCGGCGGCTCATGGAACCGTAATACCGCTCCCGACGTACATAGCGTCCTTCCTGGTCCTTCTCATCCTGATCGCTGTTTTTCTCAGCCTGAATCGTCAGATAGCCGTCCTTCAGCTCCAGCTTCAGATCCTCCTTCCTAAAACCAGGCAGATCCACATCCAGCTCAAAGCCGTCCGCGGTCTCGCGGATATCTGTCCTCATAATGCCGTTGACATTGCCGTTTGCTCTGTTTCCGTACATGCGGGAAAGCGGGAAATCCATCCAATCATCAAATAAGTTTTCTCCAAAAATACTGGGCATCAACATAACTCATACTTCCTTTCTTTTTGTGCATGGCAGCCTGAGCCTGAACCATGGAATTTATTTTGCTCTGCGACGAAGGAGAATATGTTTCCTTCGTTCTGAAAAGATTATAGCACATTTTATTAGCACTCGCAATAGACGAGTGCTAATAAAATGTGAATATTATATGTTTATTCTGTGAAATACAGATTTCTACTGAGTTTTCCCCATAGAAAAACAGACGTCCGGATCTCTCAGAGATACCAGGCGTCTGCCCTTTATGTCTTTCTATGAAAAACTGACTCCTTCTTTTCTGGTCTGAATATTGGCTGCCGAGGCCATCCGGTATGTCACCTTGATCCGGCGGCTGCTCTCTTTCTTACGAAAAAACGAGTCAATACGACTGATCGTAATCGAGCAGTCCTCCTTACGGATTCCCAATAAAATCACCAGGAACTGACTCATACTGTAGCGTGTGAAGACATCTCCCCTTCGCAACGCTCCCTTGATCGCTCCCATCAGCTTCTCAGAGACATCCCTCAGGCGTCCCATGTCATCCAGCAGCTTCTCCTTATCGTCTGAAATCGTACAGGACATCAGAAAAACAGACTGCCCCGAACGCTCCATGGTACGAACCACCACACGGTAACTGTCCACGAAGCTGGGATAGGGACAAAAATATGCTCCGGCAGAGAGATCTTTTTCTCTCAGATCCTCCTGAATCGCATTGATCTCCCCGGTATTAAGGCGGATCTGACCGCTCATCAGCCGTAGACGCTCCATCATACGCTTAGAAGGCGGCAGCCCCAGCTCATCAAAGTACATGGCTGTCGTCTTCTCATACAGGGCCATGGCGTCCTTTGGCCGATTCATCGCTAAAAGACAGTCGATCTGCCAGATCTGCCATTCGTCAAAGGGATACATAACCGCTGCCTGACTGCACAGTTCATACAGCTCCTCGTATTCCCTGTTTTCCTTCATTATCTCACACAGCTCTTCCATGCACTCAAAGTAGAGGTGCTGATAGTGAGCGCCAATCACGGCTACCCACTCCTCACCGGACAGGGACGGAAGAAAGTATCCTCTGTACAGCCTGCATGCACTTTTCAGCAAGGTCGTCCGGCCGACGCCCGGAATCTCCCTCGCCGCCTGGAGCGTCTGCGCAAAAACCACGGCGTCGATACTCACGTCAAAGCTGCTGACAAACCGGTAGCGTCCCCCTTCCACACAGATATAATTCTCATCCGGCAGGCCGCAGCTTTGCAGCTGCCTGCGCAGATTATATACGGTAACACGCAGATTATTGGCCACATCGCCATCCGCCTCCCGTCCGTACAGGTTTTCCAGAATGCGGGTTCTGGGTATCCCCTCCGGTCCTGCATGCAGCAGAATCTGAAGGAGCTGTATGGCCTTTGTGGTCTGATTTTTACCTACTTGTATCCTGTTTCCCTGATAGGTCATCGAAAAACCACCGAGCATCTGAACCTTCAGGACTGCTTTTTTATCGTTCATCTTGCCTCCCATGAATCGACCAGCTGATCTACCCGCTTCAAACTGTCTCCATATAAATGGCCGGCAAATTCATCTTAAAAATATTAATTATGGTTGATTATATCACCCTGCCTGAGATATAGCAAGTAATGTTTCCATTTAATACCTTATAAAAGTAAACAAAAATATATTCATTGTTTATATTCATCAAAAAACTTGTTTGTCAAGCCAAATAAAAAGATGTTATAACGCACTTTGTTCCTGGAAAGAGTTTCATTTTCTGTCACATATGCAAGGAATCCATCGGCCGGATTCTCTGCTAAATAAAATTTTTGATTACACTTCTCTTATACGGCTATGTCAAGATTATTTTCACTTCTCCTCCTCTCTGACAGCATAACGCCGTATTCCGCCAATCCAACATTCCCTTACAGGTAAACCTGCACAATTTGCATCATGCTTCTACTCCTTTGTCAGTCCACTAACATAAAATTTCTTCATTTCCCAAAAATACCCAGACATTTCCAAATTTTGGTGGGTCTGTTTACAAATATTCCGTTTCTTTCGCTTTTTTTGCCTTTTCTAATTGCGTTTTTCCCGCGTTTATGTTAGTCTTATGGTATGGTGATGAATATGATGGACAGGAGGTACTTTTTATGAAACCCACAGGCGTAATCAGAAGGCTGGATGAACTGGGACGTATTACTCTGCCCATAGAACTTCGCAGAAGCTTTCAGATTGAGGAAAAAGATCCCCTGGAAATTTTCGTGGATCACGATTGCATCATTTTAAAAAAGTATCAGGATGCCGATATTTTTACCGGTGCAAAAGAAGATCTGATTGAGTTTGAAGGAAAGAAGGTATCTCGGGCAAGTATCCGTAAGTTAGCTGAGCTGGCCGGGCTCGAAATCAAAAATTAAAGGATACCTACATCAGAAGGGGCTGCATCGCAGCCCCTTTTTTCTATCGTATACCTTTAGCTCAGAGTGGCCCCCTCCGCAGCCGAGGACACCATCCTCGCATACCGCGCCAGATAACCGGTCTTCACCTTCGGCTCGGGGCATACCCAGGCCGCCCGGCGCTTATTCAGCTCCTCCTCCGATACCAGCAAACGGATCCTGCAGGCCGGTATGTCGATGACAATCCGGTCGCCCTCTTCCACCAGAGCGATGACGCCGCCTTCCGCCGCCTCCGGCGATACATGACCGATGGCTGCTCCCCGGGTCGCGCCGGAGAACCGGCCGTCCGTAATCAGAGCCACGCTCTCGCCCAGCCCCATCCCACAGATCGCCGAGGTGGGATTGAGCATCTCCCGCATACCCGGACCGCCCTTAGGGCCCTCGTAGCGGATCACTACCACATCGCCCGGCTGAATCTTCTTATTATAAATAGCCTCGATGGCCTCCTCCTCGGAGTCAAACACCCTCGCCGGTCCCTCATGGACCATCATCTCCGGAGCCACCGCGCTCTGCTTCACCACGCAGCCCATTTCCGCCAGATTTCCTTTCAACACCGCGATACCGCCGTTGGGGCTGTAGGGATTATCCACCGGCCGGATCAGCGTCTCGTCCAGGTTTTCCACTGCTTCCAGATTTTCAGCCACGGTTTTCCCCGTACAGGTCAGAAGATCTGTGTGCAAAAGGCCCTTCTTCGTCAATTCCTTCATCACGGCATAGACGCCTCCGGCTCTCTCCAGATCCTCCATATAGGTCTCCCCGGCCGGAGCCAGATGGCACAGATTCGGCGTACGCCTGCTGATCTCATTGGCGATGTCCAGATTGATATGAACTCCCGCCTCCTTCGCAATGGCCGGCAGATGCAGCATCGAATTCGTGGAGCAGCCCAGCGCCATGTCCATGGCCAGCGCATTCTCAAAAGCCTTTTCTGTCATGATATCCCGGGGCCGTATATTCTTCTCAAGCAGCTCCATGACCTGCATCCCGGCATGTTTAGCCAGCCGCAGGCGGGCAGAGTATACCGCCGGAATCGTCCCGTTGCCCCGCAGGCCCATCCCCAGCACCTCTGTCAGACAGTTCATGGAATTAGCCGTATACATCCCCGAGCAGGATCCGCAGGTAGGACAGGCATTCTCGATATACTCATCCACCCCAGCCTCATCCAGTGTCCCTGCATGATAAGCTCCCACCGCCTCAAACATATGAGACAGACATGTCCGGCGCCCATCCCGCATACGTCCCGCCATCATGGGACCGCCGGAGCAGAATATCGTGGGAATATTCAGCCTGGCCGCCGCCATCAGGAGCCCCGGCACATTCTTATCGCAGTTCGGCACCATCACCAGCGCGTCAAACTGATGGGCCATGGCCATGGCCTCCGTGGAATCCGCAATCAGATCCCGGGTCACCAGCGAATACTTCATCCCGATATGGCCCATGGCAATCCCGTCGCAGACCGCAATGGCCGGAAACTCAATGGGCGTACCGCCAGCCAGCCGTACCCCGGCCTTAACCGCCTCCACGATCTTATCCAGATTCATATGCCCCGGCACAATCTCATTATAAGAGCTGACAATCCCCACCAGGGGACGGTCCAATTCCTCCTTCGTATATCCTAACGCATGAAATAAACTCCGATTAGGCGCCCGATCCACGCCCTGCGTCACCTGATGAGAATTCATAATTTATTCCTCCGAATTTCATTTTTTAAAAACTCTAACAGCCGCCCTCAAATCTCATCCCCGGCGCCCGTGCGCTCCCATTAAAGAAAATGTGCAGGAGGCGTTCTTTGCTGGAAGACAGCCCGGCGGCATGTGAGGTACTCTGTCGGACCCTGTAGGCACGTCGGTATTTAGTGTGTGGCGCTGCCCTCCAAAGAGGGCAGCGCCACACACTTAGCACCGCTACGTGACTACCAAAGCGAGAGCGCACCCGACAGAGCATCCCGCTTCCTCATCCTTCTCTTAATTGGAAGCCTTATCCGGATCCGTATCCTCGCTCCACAGCATCTGCTGTCTCAGCTCAGCTCCCACTTTCTCCACCATATGGCCATTATTGATCCGTCTGGTGGCATTGAAGTAGGGACGTCCGGCCTGGTTCTCCAGAATCCAGTTGCGCGCAAAGGAGCCGTCCTGAATATCGCTCAGGATCCCCTTCATGGCTTTCTTTGTCTCCGCCGTGATCACCCGGGGACCGCTGACATACTCGCCGTACTCAGCCGTATCGGAGATGGAGTAATTCATCATGGCGATACCGCCCTTATTGACCAGGTCGATGATCAGTTTCATCTCATGCAGGCACTCGAAATATGCGCTCTCCGGCTGATATCCGGCCTCCACCAGCGTCTCAAAACCGGCGCGCATCAGTTCCACCACGCCGCCGCACAGAACCGCCTGCTCGCCGAACAGATCGGTCTCCGTCTCTTCCTGAAAGGTGGTCTCCAGGATGCCTGCCCTGGCGCCGCCGATCCCGGCCGCGTAGGCCAGTCCGATATCCTTGCAGTGCCCGGATGCGTCCTGATGCACAGCGATCAGATCCGGTACGCCCTTACCTGCCACATACTGGCTGCGTACGGTATGACCGGGGCCCTTGGGGGCTACCATAAATACATCCACGTCGGCTGGAGGCACGATCTGACCAAAATGAATATTAAATCCATGGGCAAAAGCCAGTGCCTTACCGGCAGTCAGATTCGGCTTAATATCCTTATCATAGAGGACTTTCTGCTTCTCGTCATTAATCAGGATCATAATCACATCGGCAGCCTTCGTGGCATCGGCAGCGGTCATCACCGTAAACCCGGCCTCCTCCGCCACCTTCCAGCTCTTAGAGCCCTCGTACAGGCCCACGATCACATCATAGCCCGAATCCTTCAGGTTCAGGGCGTGTGCATGTCCCTGGCTGCCGTATCCGATGATGGCGATCTTCTTGCCCATCAGCATATCCGGATTACAGTCCTTCTCATAATACAGTTTTGCCATAATTATACTCCTCCTTAAGCTTGTTTTGTTCATGTATGTTATTGCGTCCCCTTTCCAGGGCCACCATACCTGTCCGCGCGGTCTCCAAAATCCCGAAATCCTCTAAAAGATTGAGAATCGCTTTTGTCTTATCCGCCGTACCCAGCACGGCGATGGTAAGCGTATCCTTGGCCATATCAAGAATGCTCGCCCGAAAGACGTTGACGATCTGAATGATCTCATCTCTGGCGTCCTTATCGGCCGCATTGACCTTGATGAGCACCAGCTCCCGCTGCACTGAATCGTCTCCCGTCAGCACGTCCACCGAAATCACCAGCAGAAGCTTACTAAGCTGCATGGCCAGCTGAGTAATCATTTTTTCATCTCCGATGGTCACCACAGAGATACGGGTCACTCCTGGCTTTGTGGTCGAACCGGCGCAGATACTTTCGATATTATATCCCTTTCGGGAAAAGAGCCTGGCCACCTGGGACAGAACGCCGGGGACATCCTCCACCAGAATCGACAGGGTATATGCTTTTTTATCCGTATTCATTCTGTGATCCCCCTTTTATGTCAACATAAAATCAGTGATGGCGCTGCCGCCGCCCACCATGGGACGCACCATCTCGTCCGTGTCGATGACACAGTCGATCACGTAGCCATGACCCCAGGCCAGCGCTTCGTCCATGGCCGCCTCCAGCTGTTCGATATTCTCCACCCTGGCGCCCTTCAGCCCATAGGCCTCGGCCAGCTTCACGAAATCCGGAGCAAAGTCAAGGTCTGTCTGGCTGAAGCGCTTATGATAGATCAGATTCTGCCACTGTCTCACCATACCCAGGGTCCTGTTATCAAAGATAACCGTAATCACCGGAATGTCATAGTGGGATTCCGTAGCCATCTCCTGGCTGTTCATGCGGAAGCATCCGTCTCCGGTCATATGAAGCACCAGCTTATCCGGATTCCCCACCTTGGCGCCCAGCGCAGCACCCAGGCCAAAGCCCATGGTGCCAAACCCGCCGCTGGTCAGAAGCTGGCCCGGGTAGGTAAAGTGGAAATGCTGGATACTCCACATCTGGTGCTGGCCCACGTCTGTGGCCACGATAGAATCCTGGGGCACCTTACCATAGATGGTACGCAGCACCTGATCCGGCGTCATATGGTCGCTCTCCACCACCGGCACATGGGTGTCATGGGAGAAGACCTCTCTCTTCCACTCACTGCGGTCAAAGCGACCGATCCTCTCGTTGAGAAGAGCCAGCACCCTCCTGGCATCCCCGATGATATGATGATCTGTCTTTACATTCTTATCAATCTCTGCCCGGTCGATATCAATATGGACGATGCGGGCCTGGGAGGCAAAGCTGACCGGGTCCAGGGCTACCCGGTCCGAAAACCGGCATCCCACGGCGATCAGAAGATCGCAGGTATCGCAGGCGATATTGGACGCCTGGGAGCCATGCATCCCGATCATACCGGTGGCCAGAGGATGGCTCCCGGGGAAACCGCCGCCGCCCATGAGGGTGATGGCCACGGGACTGTCCATCTTCTCGGCAAATTCGATAAACTCCTGATCTGCCCGGCCTCTCACCACTCCTCCGCCACAGATCAGAAACGGCTGCTTTGCCTCCCGGATCCAGCCCGCCAGCTTATCAATATCGCCGGTATTGGGCTCCGGCGTGCGGATATCCCATCCTGCCCTCTTATTCCAGGCTGCCAGCCGTCCCTCTCTGCTGTGATCCTTCTTCGAAAGAGGAGTATAGTCGATCTCCACATTCAGAGCCGTCACGTTTTTCAGAAAATCGATGAGCACCGGACCCGGCCGTCCCGTCGCCGCCACTGCGAAGGCCTCCCGGATAATGTCGGGAATCGTCTGCGCATCCCTCACCAGATAGGTGGCCTTTGTGATCGGCATGGCAATGCCGGTAATATCCACCTCCTGAAAAGAGTCCTTGCCCAGAAAACTCTCCGCCACGTTGCAGGTGATAAACACCACCGGCGAGGAATCATAGTAGGCGGTGGCAATGCCGGTGGTCAGATTCGTCGCCCCGGGGCCGGAAGTGGCAAAGCACACACCTACCCGGCCGGTGGAACGGGCATAACCGTCTGCCGCATGGGCAGCCCCCTGTTCGTGGGCGCTCAGATAATGATGAATCTTATCCTGATAATTATAGAGCTCATCATAGATATTTAAGATCGTACCGCCGGGATAACCGAATATGGTATCCACACCCTGCTCCAGCAGACACTCTATGATGGCTTTGGTCGCTCGTATTTTCACGGGAAATCTCTCCTTAATATAATAGTATCGTCACGGTACTGCTCCCCTGGCGCCGTATCCCGGGCTGCTCTCTGCATCCGTCCGGGCACAGAGATAAAATTCTCAGATTCCTCCCGTTCCCTTTTGCAGGGCCACCAGGCCGGTACGGGCCACCTCCAGGATAGAGAACGGGCGCAGGAGCTCTTCAAACAGGTTTACCTTTTCCGTGGTGTCGGACAGCTCCAGCGTCATGGATGTGGGGGAGATATCGTCGATCTTTCCTCCCATGATCTGACACACGTTCAGAATATCCTGACGGGTTCGGGTGCTGGCCGATACCTTAATCAGAATCAGCTCCCTCCCGATCATATGATGCTCCTCGATGGTGCGGACTTTGATCACATCCACCAGCTTATTTAACTGCTTTTCCACCTGTTCCACTACATTGTTACCGCTGTCCACAATGATGGTGATACGGGAAACATTCTTATCGTCGGTGACTCCCACGGCCAGGCTCTCGATATTAAAGGCCCGGCGGGAAAACAGCCCCGTAATTTTATTCAGAACTCCGGCCTGATTCTCCACCAGGACAGATATGGTCTTTTTCATATGCAGCCTCCTCTCAGTCTCCGGTCGTGGTGTCAGGGTCTACGCTGCAGCACAGAATATAGGGGCCCCGGTGCTTTAACATGGCCTCCACTGCCGCCTCAATCTCGCTGTCCCGGCTCACCCGGCCGTGGGCGATTCCGTAGGCCTCTGCCAGCGCCTCAAAATCAGGAGCTCCGGTCAGATTCACGCCGAAGGGACCGTTATAGGAGGTCTTCTGGATCTCATTGACCAGCCCCAACACATGGTTCTCCATCATGACGATCTTCACATCGCTGCCCTGGCTGTTCAGCGTAGCCAGCTCATTGAATGCCATCTGGAAGCTTCCGTCTCCACAGACCACGATGGTTTGCCGGTCCGGCTCTGCGGCCTTCACCCCCAGCGCTGCCGGGAGAGAGTATCCCATGGTTCCCAGACCGCCTGTGGTCAGAAAACGCCCCTGCCGCAGAGGCAGATACTTGCAGGCCCAGATCTGATTCTGTCCCACATCCACACAGACTGTGGCATCCTCCTCTATCTGGTTCCCCAGGCTGCGCAGTACCTTTCCGGGATGGACGCCCGCAGCCAGTGTGGGCAGCTCTTCGGTCAGCTCTCGGCCTCTCCACTCATGGAGGAACTTCACCCACTCTCCCGCCTCCACACGGGGAGACAGCTCCAGAAGCTGCTTTAATATGCATTTGATATCGCCCACCACCGGTATATTGGTGGAGACGTTCTTTCCGATCTCCGCCGGATCCACATCCATATGTATGGTCTTCATGCGCCGCCCGATCTCCGACGGCGACAGAATCGCCCGGTTGGCGACCCTGGCCCCTGCCAGGATCAGAAGATCGCTCTTGGCCAGCGCCTTATTGGCACAGACATTGCCGAAGGAACCTATCATTCCCATATTCAGCGGATGATCCGTGGGCAGGACTCCCAGCCCCATCATCGTCGTCACCACCGGAATCCCGGCACTCTCCGCCAGGGTGCGCAGCTCTTCCTTCGCTCCCGCGCTGAAAATCCCTCCTCCCGCACAGATGACCGGCTGCTTCGCCCCGCCGATGGCCTCCGCCACACGGCGGATCTGTACCACGTTTCCCTTATAGCTGGGCTTATAGCCGCGGATATCCACCGTCTCCGGATAAATCGGATCGAACTCCTGCTTCTGGACATCGCTGGGGATGTCAATGAGCACCGGACCCTGGCGTCCTGTGGAAGCGATATGAAACGCCTCCTTCACGATTCGGGGAATCTCTTTTACATCCTTCACCAGGTAGCTGTGCTTGATAAACGGAGCCACAGCGCCGGTAATATCCACCTCCTGAAAGATATCGCGGCCCAGAAGATGACTCTGTACCTGGCCGGTGATCGCCACGATGGGAATCGAATCCATGTAGGCCGTGGCAATGCCGGTGATCAGATTCGTCGCACCGGGACCGGAAGTCACCATGCATACGCCTACCTTGCCGCTGGTGCGGGCATATCCCGATGCCATATGTCCGGCATTCTGCTCCGTCCGGACCAGGGTATAGTTAATACCGGAAGCGGCCACCGCATCCACAGCCTCGCAGATCGTAGCTCCGGCATAACCGAACATGTGCGTGACTCCCTCCCGTATTAAGCTCTCGACGAGAGCCTGTGCTCCGTTGACCATGGCTGTTCTCCTCTCTGATGGTATGCTGTGATGTATCGGTATGTCCCACGGAATCAAAAAAGGCCCGCCCACTTAATTGGGATGAGCCCCTTGGACCGCTTCGTCCCGGCAATTCTGATCGTTCTGTTTTCTTTAAAAGGGCAGCAAAAAATATCTCGTCGGATCAAGTCTGCCTGTCCCGAGGAGACATGAGTTAAGGGGTGCCGGTCTGACACTTTCACTCTTCATCTCACTAAACAGATAAAAGATGATTAGACCTATGATAAACGATTCGACGAGATTTGTCAACTGTTTTAGAGAATTTTCGGAGAAGGCCGGAACGCCCAGGAAGTCATTTTTTCCAGTTGACTCATCACAGACGCCATGATACAATAATTAACAGATCGTTTGGATTGTCACTGGTAATGCAGGCAACACCATAAAACCCTCACAGGTTTTTGTGGTGTTGCTTTTTTGTGGGGGGAGAAAAAGCGATGACTATAACAGGAATACTAAATAATAATGCTGTGATCGCCAACGATCATGACAGATCGGAAGTAATCGTCTTTGGCACCGGGGTGGGATTTAAGGCCAGACGGGGCGATACGGTGGATGAGCAAAAAATTCAGAGCGTATATGTCAATAATGTGGAAGGGCTGGCGCTCACAAAGCACCAGATCCCTGTAAATATCCTCCAGACCGTCAACGACATCTTTTCGCTGGCCAGAGAAAAGGGGGTGGAGGACTTATCAGATGCCATCTTTTTCTCCCTGTCCGATCATCTGCACGCCTCTGTTCAGAGAAGGCTGCGGGGGATCGAATTGAGCAATCCGTTTCTCTATGAACTGGAAATGTATTTTCCGCAGGAGTGGAGCGCTGCCATGGATTCCAGGGAAATCATCCGGCAGAATCTTCAAATAGAATTCGGGAAGGATGAGCTGGGATACATTGCCCTTCATCTGTTAGCAGAGAACAAGCTGGTGGAGAGTGTGGGCGTAAGCAATACCATGAGGATTGTAGACGATATCATGGCGATCGCCACTTCTAACCTGGAAATCGACGACGAAGCCATTCTGAATTCCTTTCGCTATAATCGGCTTCTGACTCACGTCAAGCTCTTTGCTTATCGTTTTCTGAGGGACGAGCAGCTGGAGGACGGCGCAGAAATACAGCTGTCTCAGCTTCTGGGCAATCAATTTGACACGGAGCTCAACTGTATTCATCTGATCCGGGACTATCTGGAGGAAAGATATCACAAGAAAATATCGAACCAGGAAATTCTTTATCTGGCGATTCACTTTAAGACGTGCCGTCTGGCAAAGAGCCCTAATAAACTATAATATAAAGGAGGACATCATTATGGCAGAATTAACAGGTATTGCTCAGGAAATTCTTGATGCGGTGGGAGGAGCGGATAATGTCGTTACCCTGGGGCACTGTATGACCAGGCTGCGCTTCAGTCTGAAAGATATCACCTTGGCAAACGACGTGACCGCCAGACAGATCAAGGGAGTCAAAGGGATATCCAAGGCCGGAGGCCAGTATCAGCTGATTATCGGAAGCGGAACGGTCGACGAATACTTTGACGCCATTCATTCCATCGCGTCCTTCAAGCAGGAGGATTACAGCGGAATTCGCAAGATCAATCCTGTGGATGTGATTATCGACACGTTATCCGGCTCCATATCTCCCTGGCTGGGCGTCCTGATGGGAGCCTTGATTCTTCAGGCTTTTCTGTCTTTCTTTACTTCCATCGGTATCCTGCAAGCCGATTCCCAGACCTATTCCTTCTTCTTCACTGTCTCCGGCGTCGCCACATACACCTTTCCGGTCTTCGTCGGCTTTACTGCCGCGGATAAGATGAAGACCAATAAGTACATGGGAGCTTTCATCGGCGCCGTGCTGATCTATCCCGGCATGATGACTGCCATCTCCGAAGGCTCCGCCGGTATCTTCGGCCTGGCGATAGAGCCCTACAGCTATACCGGCACGGTCCTGCCCGTCATTTTAGCCTGCTGGGTACTCAAATATGCGGAAATGCTGGCAAAGAAGATCTGCCCCAAAGCGATCTACATCTTTGGCGTGACACTGATCGAGATTATTCTCGTAATACCTGTTACCTATCTGGTCGTAGGTCCTGTGGGAAACCTGATTTCCGGCGCTTTGGTCAGCTTCATCATGTGGATTCATAGCTTTGTCGGCTTCCTGGCTCCGGCGATCCTGTCCATGCTTCTGCCTTTCTGTGTCATGGCCGGTATTCATGTAAGCCTGATCCCCATCGTCTCCATGACAATCATCGAAATGGGGTATGATTCCATTATTCTGCCCTCTTTCATGGCCTTTAATGTGGGTGTGGCCGGTATCGCCCTGGCTTATGCCCTGAAAAGCAAGACCGCCGATTCCAAATCTATCGGCTTCTCCGCCTCGCTGTCCGGCATTCTGGGGATCTCTGAGCCGACTCTCTTTGGCATCATTCTGGTGAACAAGAGAGTGCTGATCTCCACATTAATCGGTATGTTTTTATCCGGAGCGGCAGTGGGGCTGACCGGCTACAAGGTCACCGTGCTGATCTCTCAGTCCGTCTTCTCCATCCCGGCCGCCGCCGGTATCGAGGGCAATGTCATGGCCTGTGCCATCTCATTTGCGGCTTCCATTTTCATCAATTTTGTGGTAACATACATAACATTGAGCAGAAAGGAAAAATAGAGATGAGTCAGATGATTTATGCCGGTTCCGTCGGCACCCCTTCCGCCCTCTGCAAGGCTGCTGTAAAGGGGTCCATATCCGGAAACGGGGAAGGCACCTACAGCATTTTATTACGCGACGATTATTCCATGCAGCTTATGGGGACAGTGCCGGTGGATAATGCCGGTATCCTGTGTATTTCATCGGACAGGAAATATGTCTATGCCGCCAATGAATGTAAGGATTTCGACCGCGGACTAAACGGCTCCGGCGGCGGAGTCACTGCGTTTAAGGTGAAGGAGGACGGCACTCTGGAAAAAATAAACGATTCCATCTCCTATGGATCCAGAGCTTCCTCCGTGGCTGTAACCGAAGATAACCGCTATCTGGTCGTCTCCAACCACGGCTCTCACACCACTGTCGTCTGCCGTTATGTCCAAAATGACAGGGGAGAATGGGAGCTGCAAAGAGGGTTTGACGACGCCAGTGTGGCGCTGTTTTCTCTGCAAGAGAACGGCGGCATCGGCAGGCTGTGCGATCTGAAGGTTTTCGACGGTCACGGATACTGGATCCATGGAGGAGGACAGTCCACCTCTCATCTGCACTGTGTGAGGATAAAGGAGGATTACGTGGTCTCCTGCAACCGGGGAGCCGATAGCCTGGAATTTATGAAAATCGACCGGGAGGCGGAGACTCTGACCCTGTTAAGCCGAAATCACACGAAGAGAGGACTGGCTCCCCGGCATGCGGCATTCCATCCCTCTAAGGATCTTCTGTACGTCTGCAATGAAAACTATGCCTGTGCATCCGTATATCAGGTGGATTATCAGGGCGGCCGGCTTCATCATCTCCAGACCCTGCCCAGTATGGGGGAGGATTATATGGCCGCACACCCCATTCCGGATTTCACGAAAGAACACTGCGACAGAGATGAGGCGAACACATCCTGCATGGGAGATCTCCGCCGCGTCTCCCCTTCGGATATCCACGTAAGCAGCGACGGGGCACATGTGTATGTGGCTAACCGGACCATCAAAGGTAACAGCGCGTCCATCGCCTCCTATCAGGTTCTGAAGGACGGGACCCTGGCCCTCACCGGCGTCAATCCGCTGGAGGGCGGAGACCCCAGGGGATTCCGGCTGCTGGATGACAGCCATCTGATCGTGGGACTTCTGGAGAAGGGTCTGGTCTGTGTCTACTCCCTGGATGACCGGGGAATGTTCCGGGAGAAGGTCTCTGAGGCATCTATCCCCGCCTGTGCATCCTTTGTGCTGGGATAACCCATTTTCACGTTTCATCTTCACCCCTGTATCCAAAAGACCGCCGCCGGTTCCTTCGATTCCGGCGGCGGTCTTTTTGCGGACGTATTCTTTTTATTCCAGCGCCTGCCTCTTCACCTGGCCGATGGCCCTGGCCATCGCCGGAACACACAGCACGACGATCGTAGCCGCCATCTCCGGCAGGATATAGGTAAGGTTATATTGCAGCGTGTACACCAGAGGATTCATCCCCTCCGGCGCATACTCGGCAAAAAATACGTAGCCGGATATCACATGGCAGATATAACGCCCCGCCACACCCACGGAATATCCGGTCACCAGTCCATGCCTGCGGTCACGGAATAAACCGCTCAGCCCCAGCGCACCGAAGGCCAGAGGATAGTCTAAGAGCACCTGCAACGGCGCATAGATATATGGTCCTGTGATCAGCTGGAGAATCCCGTAGGCCATACCGGCCATGATCCCGGTCCTGGCCCCGTAGAAATATCCGATCAGCGTTACAAACAGCATACTGAAGAGGGTAATCGAGCCGCCAAAGGGCAGGGATCCCAGTTTCAGATAGGTGGACGATACCATGGCCAGGGCGATGGCCGCCGCACAGAACACCATCTCCTTCGTCTTGCGGCTCCCGGCCTCCCCTGCCGGTGTCTTTCGGCCTCCAGGCACCAGGATCGCGGCCAACAAAGCCAGCAGCAGCACTGCCAGTATCCCATAGCCCGCCGGTTGCAGCAGATACTCCGCGTTTTCTGCATCATAAATCAGGAACATGGACATAAAAAAACCTCCTTTGCATACAGGAGGGGACACGAACGAAGTGTTTTAACAGCTTCCCTACGCCGGTATTATCCGGGTCAGGTATTGAGGGTCAGGAATTCCGATCCATATCACGGGCCGTTTCCGGCTTCCATGAAATACGGGCGGAGCATCCGATCTCAGCAGTGCGCTCCCCTAGCTAAAAGTATATGTATCATATATGGCATTTCGCAGGGGTTCCTTTCCCTGCCCGCCGGCTCCATTATAATACCGGCCTGACAGATTGTCAAGGCCGGGATGGAAATTTTGGCGCCGAAGCTGCTATTTGAAGATATGGAGAATGCCGCCCATTCCAAAACGGATGCTTTCAATCTGCTTCAAAATCTTTCTGAATCCCCCCTCCCCACGCTTCTTCATAGGTTATATCATCATGTCCAAAGGCTTCTATAAAGAAACGCTTCTGTACTTATCTGACATTTATTTTTCCTGAAAATCCTGTCTCTGTCGCAGGACCATTTTTACGACACGGGATCTGTTGTATCTCTGTATAATAACAAATATCAAATCAAATACGGCGCTGCATACGGATGTTATAAGAAACACACTGAATGCGCCGAAACGCACCGAAGCCATAAGCGGAACAAAGCTAAGTACCATGTTCGTTTCATGCACTAATTCAGATTGACACATCGCCTGTGCTATTTCATCCCATGTATGTTTTTTGTTTGAAAACGTATCCGGATTATAAGTAGGCATTTTAGCTTTCCACTTCTTTACTCTCAAAAATTGATATAGCCTGCTTTCCCATGAATGAATCTGATACCATTTCTTCGTTGGATCTGCTCTATTCTTCATTCCAATATTATAAAGCAAGCCAACAAGCAGTCGCATTCCCAAATGGTAGGTAATTGTGCCAAAAGTAATAGCCAGTATGATATATATTTCACTGCCAGAAAAGCCATATAATATAGTTGTAAGAATCGCCATTACAAAGCAAAAAGCCGTGGTAAAATTCATTATTTTAGGCATGTTCCAGATCCTCCAAAGTTTTCCCGACAGCCCCGTTTTGGTTTCTGATAAATTTGGAAGCTGCGCTATTTAAGGATAATCAAATGATTTTGCAGTAACCTGCCGCACTTTGGACATTTTACTTTTTGAAAAATCGACGGAATATCAGGATATTTATTTTCAGAGCAATGATAAATTGTTATATCGGCTTCAACCATTGGCATGATGATCGGCTTATTCATTATATGCTTACATTCTCTGCACATCCATGTATTTCGGTAATGCACATGATAAAACCGGTTTTCATTTTTATAACAAAGCACAGGTGACATTTGGAATTTTCTTACAAAAGAAGGAACATTTACAAAAGCAAGATATAGTTTATCTATACCCATTTCCCTGGCCATCTCAATATAGGGAAGTAGATTCTTATCTGTTCTTTTCAAATAATGTAAAAGCTCGTTATCTTTTATCAAAACACCATACTTTGCAGGAGAGATTACATATGTTTGCAGACCATCTATAATGCATACGTCTAAACAATAATCTTTTAGGCGTTCCATATTTCTTCCTCACAGCTTCCGATCTGTTCATCTGATATTTCCAACTATTCTATCATATAGCTCTATTTTACTCAATGGAGATTGGGCCGTTTTTCAGCGATAAATTTGGCATTACAAGTGTTAAAAAGCGGAAGTTAGCAAGCAATATCCGGATGTATTCCATTGATTGCTTGTATGCAGACAACGATTCCGGCAGAAAAAAACAGGCTGTCCGTACCCTGCTGAAAATTTCCCCAACCGGTCGGAGCAAGAGCACTTTGTGTGGGAAATAATTTACGACAACTTTGTCCGGATATGTGAAGCGGAGCTGCGCTGGATTCAGCAGTTCCGTGAGGGATTAGAACATTACAAAAAAAAGAACAAAAATGACTGTTAATATTCAAAATATACAACTGTTAAGAGAGCAAACCGGAGCCGGTCCGCTTGACTGTAAAAGGGCGCTCACCGAAGCAGAAAACGATGTACAGCAGACGATCCATCTCATCAAGGCCATGGGTATGGAACTGTCGCTTTGAAGCGCTGACCGGAGACTGCCCGATCGCCTATATGCACCTGAACGGAAAATACGGCGTGATTCTCAATCTTGACACAAAGGGGATCAACAACAGGGAGGCGGTCAAAGGGATCGGAAAAGACCTGGCTCGACATTGCCAGTGACAAAGAACTCAGCGTCAAGCCTGAAAAGGTGATTGAACAAATCTATCAGGGCAGGATCAGCAAGTATATGAAAACACATTGCCTGTTAGAGCAGCTATTCATTAAAGATGACTCCATGACCGTCGGACAGTTCTTAACAGCCCAAAGCAGGAAATATGGAGCAGAAATCCGTGTTACCGGCTACTGCCGGTACGAAAAAGCGGAAGGCATCGGATAGGTAAAAAATGTGCATAAGCAGGGCGCTTATTGAGTGGCGGCCAGGGTTTTTTGTACCTTCCCTGGCCGGGTCCTCATACTTGTGCCAAACTCTTATATTTCGGCGCTTACGCTTCCAGATCCTCCCCATTGCTCTCAATGCACTTCTTATACCAGTAGAAAGAATCCTTTTTCAGACGTCTCCTGCTGCCCTTCCCTTCATCGTCCTGGTCCACATAGATCACGCCGTAACGCTTGCTCATCTCCATAGGACCGCAGGACACGATATCAATGAACCCCCACATGGTGTATCCGATGAGATCCACGCCGTCCTTCACCGCCTCTTTCATCTGCTCCACATGGGCCTTCAGGTAGTCGATGCGGTAGGGATCATGGACTGTCCCGTCCTCTTCTGCCACGTCTCTGGCTCCCAGGCCGTTTTCCGCGATAAATACCGGCAGCTGATAGCGGTCGTAGATCTGATTCAGCGTGATACGCAGGCCCACCGGGTCCTTCTGCCAGCCCCACTCGCTGGACTCCAGATAGGGATTTTTATTTGCCATAATCAGATTGCCGCTGGTCTTTTCCCAGCCCTGCTTCGTCGTGGACACCTGTGAAAAATAGTAGGAGAAGGAGGTGAAGTCTATGGTGTTCTGTCTCAGGATCTCGTCATCCCCGGGCTCCTTACGGATCCGGATCTTCTCCTTCTCAAAATACCGCTCCATGTAGGCCGGATAGCTGCCTCTGGCCATCACATCCAGATAAAACCAGTTGGAATACTGGTCATCCAGGATCATCTGCATTACGTCGTCCGGATGGCAGGTGGCCGGATAAGTGGTAAAGCGGGCGATCATGCCGCCGATCATGGAGCCGGGAAGTATCTCGTGACCTGCCTTCACCGTCAGTGCGTTGGCGATAAACTGGTGGTGCAGGCACTGAAAGATGCTGTTCACATAATCTTCCTCCTGATCCTCCACCAGGCAGACACCGTTGAACGGGTTAAAACGGCCTGCGTTAAACTCATTAAATGGCAGCCAGTAATCCACTCTTCTCCCCAGCCGTTCAAACAGGGTGGCGGCATATCGGACATAGAAGTCTACGGTTCTGCGGTTCTTCCATCCGCCGTATTTTTCTACGAGATGTACCGGGATATTATAGTGGAGAATCGTGGCAAATACCTTGATCCCGTACTTATGGCACTCGTCGAAGAGATCCGTATAAAAGCGGATTCCCTCCTCATTAGGGGTCTCGTCGTCGCCGCACGGAAAGATCCGCGCCCAGTTGATTGAGGTTCTGAGCACCTTGATCCCCAGCTCATGAAAGAGCCGGATATCCTCCTTATAGGTATGGTAGAAATCTATTCCCCAGCGGAAGGGATAATGTACCGTATCCTTATCGGTCAGCGCTCTTTTGTACTTCTCTCCGTTCATGCGGCGGTTTTTGTACATGGCCCGCTCTTCCTTTGTCCACGCCGCGTCAAAGTATCTCAGATCCTGGGTGTCCAGCCCCTTGCCGCCTTCGTCATAGGCGCCGTCCGCCTGGGAGGCGGCGATGGCGCCGCCCCATAGAAAGTTATCCGGAAAACCTGTTCTCATATTCGATTCCTCCCGTTATTTTTCTTTCTTTGTCAGCATAAAGGAAATGGCGAAGGAAGAAGCCCACGCGATTACCATGACCACTAACAGCATCAAAAAGTTATTTCCCGAATCCATATAGGTGGCGATACTGGTGATGCCCGGCATGGAGAAGGCGTAGGTCACCACTCCCAGTATCATGGCTGCCGCACCGGCGATGGCTCCTCCGGCCATGGCTGCATAGAGAGGCTTCTTCTCCGGCAGAGCGATGCCGTATAATGCCGGTTCCGTAATTCCCAGAATGCACACCAGCCCGGTGGACACGGCGGCGGATTTCTGCTCCCCGGCCTTCATCTTAAGCGCACGGGCCAGCACCGCTCCGGATACGGCCAGATTGGAGTAAAAGAAGTTAGGAAGCATATAGTCATATCCCAGACTGGACAGATTCTGCAGCTCCACGGCGGACCATCCCTTGATTCCAAAGATGATCGTGAGGGGAATGATCCCACAGAACAGAGCGCCGGCAAAGGGGCCTGCGTTCGTGAAGAGCCAGGCGAAGCCGCTGGTCATGCCCACAGCGATCCAGTTGCCGATGGGGGCCGCAAAGCCCAAAAACAGAGGAGCCGCAATCAGGAATGACAGGGCGCCGGAAAAGACGATCCGAAGGTTTTTAGGCATATGCTTATCAATAAAGTGAAAGATCAGAGAGAAGATCCACACTGACAGGATCACCGGGAAAATGGATCCCTTATAGTTATAGGCCGGGATCTGAAACAGTCCGAAGCTGTAGCCTGTGATCCCTTCCGCCGGAGACAGAAACGTGGAGTACATTAAGATTCCCGCCGTCATGATACCAAAGATCTCCTTCACCTTAAAGCGCTTGGCCGCCGCATAGCCGATGGTAAAGGGCATGAAATAAAACGGCGCGTCTCCCACTGCGTTTAAGACCGTGATAATATCCGATTTGGATGACACCAGACCGATGGCCGTAATCAGCGAGATAATTCCCTTAATCATACCGCCGGCCACGATGGCGTAGAGGCCCGGGGTCACGCAGGAGGCCAGCGTATTCAGTCCCTTGGTGATGATATTCTGTTTCTTCTCCTCCATCTTCTGTTCCCCGTTCTCAGGCGTCGCCTCTGCATCGCCCTTCACCCCGGACACTTCCAGAAAATCCGCGAAAACCTCCTGAACATGCGTCCCCACGACACATTGCAGCTGTCCGCTGGATTCCACCACCTTTAAAAGGCCGCTCACGCTGTTGAGCTTATCCATATCCACCGCATCCCGGTTCACCGGAACGATTCGCAGGCGCGTCACACAGTGAAACACATTTTTGATATTTGCGCTTCCTCCCACAGCCTCCAGAATCTCCTGACACATCTTTCCGTACTCAAGCTTTGACGTATCCTTCATCCTTTTGTTTCCCCCTTATAAGATTTGTGATGTTTTGCCTTACCGGCTTTACATCGCCATCTTAGCCCCTTAACACTCGTTTCACAATTTCGCCCCGTAACTTGTTGACTTACCAAACTTAAGGTATTATGATACTCTCAGGGCAGGAGGCCGGGAAAGGCTTCCTGATCCCACGATACCCCGGGACTGCCTCCGCGCCCTGTGCCCGGCAACCCTGCTCCGCTCCCAGTCCCCTCCCCCTGAGGCAGAAAGGAAAAGCCTGTGAAGCCAGAAGATCTGAATACGTTTCTCTTCCGGTATACCGACTCGGAAAAAAGGCACCGGTCGACAGAACGCCGTGTACTGTCCCCCCGTTACGAAAAAATCCCCCGGATTTCTTTCCAGGGGCGTCAGGTCTATCAATTTTCTTTTAATAAGCTGTTTGAAAACAAATATGTCTGCGTAAACAAGGAATCCCGTTTCACCTATATTCCGGAGCATATCCACACGGTGATCGAATTTCTCTATGTCTATGCCGGAACGTGCACGCAGGTCATCAACGGAACATCCGTAGCCATGAATCAGGGGGATATCTGCCTTCTGGATACCAATGTCCCCCACAGCGTCCGATATCTGGAGGAAAGCGATATTGTCATCACCATAGAAATGCGCCGGGAATACCTGACCCAGGGATTTCTCTACCGGCTGGGGGATAACGGGCTGATTAACCAGTTTCTCATCAATACCCTCTCCGCCAATGCGGCTCACGATCAGTATCTTCTTTTTACAAAACGGCAAGAAAACCCGATCCATTCCGTGATTCAGAATATCCTGTGCGAATACTATGATCCGGGTATCTGCAGCGATAAGATGATCGACGCCTATATGATACTGCTCTTCTGCGAGATCATGCGCCAGTACCGGGACCGCCAGCTTGCCTCCCGCGACCATACCATCCGTCAGATCATGGAGATCCTTCAATACATCGAGGCCCACAGCCTCACGGCTACCCTTAAGGAGACAGCCGGGTATTTTGGCTTTCATCCCAATTACCTGAGCGCCTTTATCAAAAAGAATACCGGCCGGTCCTTTAAGGAGCTTCTCATCTTGCAGAGGATGAGCCAGGCCTGCTTCTATCTGTCCAATACCGATCTGTCCGTCTCTGATATCGCCGCACGGGTGGGCTATGAAAACCTGGGATACTTTTATAAAAAGTTTGAAACCATCTATCAGATGAGCCCCGCCTCATACCGCAGGCTGAAGCTCCTCCCCTAGAGCGTGTCTGAAAATCCGTTCCCGGCAGAGGCACGCTCCCCTTTGAGCTAAGGGCGCCGACCATATGGGCGCTCTGTCCCGGGATGTGGTGTCTCTGCCGGCAAAAGCCGCCGGTTCCGCCCTCCTGTCACATCGTTTACACTCTCCGGCTCTCAAAATAGGAAAACCTCTCCAGGGCGTCCAGAATATCCTGAAAATCCTCTCGGGGCGCAAGGTCGATATAGCGCTTCAAAAGCTCCTTCTCCTGCTCCTTATATCTGCCGTAAAAGATATCATACAGATTATGCCCCCGCATATGAATCCGGATTTCCTCCATATGCTCCCGCACATCCTCCACAGTCTCCAGCCCTCTTCCCAGGACCTGCATAAGACGGCGTCCGCTGGCGATCCGATGCAGATATTCCTTCCATTTCTCCAGAAATATCCGGTAAAAAGCCTCCTCCGACTCCACGATCCCGAGACTGGCCATGACGGACGGATTCAGAAAATAATTCTCAAAGGAATAGTATTTCAGAATCAGCACATTGTCCGGGCGGACCCGGGGCAGCTTATCCGCATCCTCCCTGTTTCGCTCCTCATAGTACCGGCACAGCTGGCTGCGCAGCGCGGCGGGATCCTTGCCGTCGCTGTCTCGGACCATGATAAACTGATCCCGCAGATAGATCCGGTTCATGTACTTCAGATTCGCGTAGGTCTTGATATTGGTGCAGCTGTTCGTCGTAATGATGGCGATGCGGGACATATTTCCGTCCTCATCGGTCACCTCCGAATAATATTTATGAAGCAGTAACGGCAGGCGCGACTTATCCTGCTTTCCCTCCACGATAAACACGAAGTTTACGTTCATCAGATCTCCCGCCGTATATCCCAGATCATCTAAGATCGCGCTGATATCCGTCTTTTCGCGGACCGCAGAGCAGCCGTCCTCCCCGTGGACTACCTGGCGGATCTGCCGGCTGTTAAAATTAGGCAGAAGATTGGGAGAGTGCGTCGTGAAAATGACCTGATTTTTACCGGCCAGCCGGTACAGAATCCGGCCGCACACCTTCTGAAGGCTGGGGTGCAGAAAGATCTCCGGATCCTCGATCATGATGATGCTGGGAAGATTCTCCTCGATCTGTGTGTATGCCTCCAGCAGGGAAAACAGATAGATCGAACGCATTCCCTTGCCCATACGGGCGATGGAACGGGGAACATTCTGTCCCGGAGGGCAGATCTGCGTCGTCACTTGCAGGATCTTCTCCAGGTCCCGGTTCATGGCATAGAGGATCTTCTCCCTGCCCCCGTTTTTATGAAAGCTCTCGTTGACCTTTTTCGCAAAAGCATCCAGGTTCAGCTGATACAGCTTATAGTCCAGAAGCTTCGACACCTCAAAGGCGTTTAAATCGGCCGGGCTTTTCTGCTCGATCAGTCCGATACAGCGAAAGCAGCCGGTACATCTTTTAGCCTGGTCAAACATGCAGCAGCCGGAGCGCATCCGCTGGACGATCTCATCCTCCTGAAGAAGCAGCAGGTCTCTCTGCAGCTGCTCCACACGGCGTTCCGTGTCCACATGATAGATCTTCGGAAACACTTCCCTCAGATACGGATTGTCCTTATTGACTCCATCCTGATACCGGATCCGGCCGCTGCGGTTCACCGACATGGTAAAGGAAAGCTTCCCGTCCCCATAGGACGGCAGCTTCCGGCTAAAGTCCTGCATCCAGGCTTCCTTTCTCCGGTACTGACTCACCACGCCCCGTCGCCTTAAGAGATCCAGATCCTTCTCCGAGAAGCCCAGCGTCACGCTGATCTCGATATTCGCTCCTGCCTCCCCGAAATCAGCAGGCCCCGCCTTATATTCCCCGCCCACTGCCCGTATGGCGTCTAACACCGTGGTCTTGCCGGTGTTATTCTGTCCCACCAGAATCAGAGCATTCTCTATGTCCTGAATGCTGATATCGTGAATGGATTTAAAGTTTCGTATGCGAAGAGCTGTGATTTTCATGGGGTGCTCCTGTCATGAACGTTTTAATAATAGTATAGATTATCGGACGAAGGGTGTCAATTCCGTGAGTGGGGGAAATAAATGGGGGCAGGATGTTTGCAGGGGAGGGAGGGAAAGGGAGCGGGACGCCCGGTTCCTGAGGGGATTGCCGGCCGGACGCGCTCTCGCTCCGTGCAGGAGGCAGCGGCTCTAAGTTCGCGCTTCGCTGCCGCCCCCGCTCACTAAGTGCCGGCGTCCTGCAAGGGTCCGGCCGGCAATCCCCTCAGGAACCGGGCTGTTTCTTCGCTTGCCCTTCCATACCCTGCAAGGAGGCAGCCTGCTATGGATCTACGGGTTTTTATTTGACGGCCTTTTGGGTGTTTTGGGGTAGATCAAGTACAATTATTTTTCATATATGGCATGGTCCACATGGGAAGCGATCGATAAGCTTTTCCTGACGTGGAAGGGGATTGATTTTGGCGTCGTTGGCGGGAGAGACGCGGGAAGTTACAGCCGGGGGCCATAGCGGTTCCCTGGCCGGGCCTTTGCAGGACGCCGGTTCTTAGTGAGCGGGAGCGGCAGCGAAGCGCGAACTTAGAACCGTTGCCTCCTGCACAGAGCGGAAGCGCGCCCGGACAGGGAACCGCTATGGCCCCCGGCGTCCCTTTTCCATCTTATCCCGCGGAATGTTTACTTTTTTCCAGTTTTCAGAGGCTTGAATTTTCGCTTTATTTGTGATATTCTTGCATTTGGCAAAATAAGCAACACGATACATGATCGGAGGAGTTTCTACAGATGGGAACCGCGAAAGACAAACTGAAAGCGCTGTGGCAGGACAGGCGTCCCGGGAAAATCCGGCTTCCGCTTGCCGCTCTCAGCGCATTTACATTTGTTTTTACTTTTATCCTGTTCGGACCCTGTGAAATATATATAACAAACATCCAGGAAATGACCTTTCCTTTCAGAGCAATGGTTCTTACGCTTCTGCTCTTCGGGGCGTTCGTCTTTGTCTTACTGTTTGGCCTGCTTATTCTTCTCAGGGGTAAGATATTCAACTACGCGATGTCGATCCTCTTCGCGGTGACATTCGCCGGTTATCTCCAGGGCAATTTTCTGAGTCTCAATTCCGGCTCGCTGGACGGCAATGCCGTGGACTGGCTGAATTATAAGCCCTCTATGCTGACCGGGCTTCTGCTCTGGCTTTTGATCCTTGTGGCTGTCTTTATGCTCCTGTACCTGAGCCGGAAGGCCTGGAGCCAGTGTATCCGGCTGGTGAGCGTCATACTGATCGCCACCCAGCTCATCGCCCTGGTGGTCATACTGGTGGACGCGGATGCCGGCCGTGTCTGGCGGGCCGGACAGGATCAGTATGTCTCCAGGGATTCCATCTATGAGATAGCTCCCAAAAATAATGTCATCGTGTTTTTGCTGGACCGTATGGATAACCGGTACATGGATGAGGAGCTTAAACTGCACCCGGACTGGGCGGACCGTCTGGGGGATTTTACATATTATCATAACTTTACCGGCAGCTATGCCAATACCCGCCCGGCCATCACCTACCTGTTTACCGGGGTACAGCATGATTACAGTGTTCCCTGGGAGAAGTATTTCAAAAAAGCCTGGGAAGAGCCTGTCTACACCCTCCTTCCGGACATCCATAACGCCGGATACCAGACTCACATCTATACGGAGGGACCCTACGTATTTGACCGGGCCCAGAATGTGGAAGAATTTGTAGATAATATCGATTCGTCCAGGCGTAAGGTCAATTATCCCGAATTGCTTAAGCGTGTCATGGACCTGTCGGTTTACCGCTATGCCCCGGAAATCTTCCGCCCCTTTTTCCATATATACACCGGCGATCTGGGGAATATCGTTTCCGTGGAGGGCGGCGAGACGGAGAACGATATCTATATGCTTGACGACGTGACCTTCTGGCGCGAATATAAGGAACAGGGACTTCGCATCAATCAGGATTCCCAGGGCCTGTTTCTGCTCTATCATCTCAACGGAGCCCATACGCCCTATTGTATGGACGAAAACGCACAGGAGCTCTCGGCAGATGAGGGCGCCACGCTGGACTCCCAGGTCACCGGCAATATGAATATGATATTCCAGTATATGGATCGGCTGAAAGAACTGGGCCTCTATGACGACACCACCATCATCATCACCACCGACCATGGACGGCCGCCCAGGGCCACAGGCGATTTCAGCGCCGTCAGTGACAGCCGTGTATGCACGCTCTTAATCAAACCGGCCGGCGTCCATGGGGAAGGCCCCATGAAGGTTTCCCACAAGCAGGTCTGTCAGGATGATCTGCGGGCTTCCATTGCCAGTTATTTCGGTCTGGACACCTCCGCCTACGGCCCCACCATCGAATCCATCGGCGAAGACGAGGACCGAATTCGATATGTGTGGATGCGGGGCGAGCGGGGAGATGTCTACAATATCCTGTTTACCTTTAAGATCACAGGGGATGCCAACGATTTCTCCAACTGGGAACTGATCGGGGAGACGGAGATGAAATACCCCGGTCTGTAACTCGCCGCATTATGAAGGAGACAAACCGATATGAAAAAAGTTTTCACGTTTTTGTACTTTTTCATCTGTACTGCCATGCTCTTTTCGATCACGGCACTGGCCTACATCGACCCGTCGGCCATGACCTACATGATCCAGCTGATCGCGGGTATCGTCATCGCTGCCGGAGCCGGGTTCGGATTTTATTTTCGCAGGATCCGGCGGACCTTCTCCAAATTTTCCAAAAAAGACCGTCTGGCGGATACCCGGTCCTACGACGAGGACGACGATGATCTCACCGGTTTCGGTGATTATGAGATCGGCGACGACTATGAGACGGAGGAAGCGGCAGGGGAACGAAAGCCTGAGGCAAAGGCCCTGAAGGACAGCGCTGACAGCAGGCCGGCCAGATCCGCGACGGCCTCCCGGCCTGCCTCTTCCGGCGCCTTTGCGCCCGGGACACAGCCTTCTTTTGTATCCTTTGCTTCTGTGGAGGAGGCCTGCACGGTCTCCGATGAGCCGCTCCCCGCGCCGGATCCCTACGACGAGACCGGCGGAGAACGCAATCTGCTGACCGAAAATATGAGGCTGCGCCGTCTGCTGGATGAGGAACGAAAGAAAGTGGAGCTCTTAAAGCAGGCTCTGCATATCTGTACGGCGCCAGAGAAATGAAGCGTCTGAAACCTCTTTTCGTTCCGGCGTCCGCCGTGGTCCTGGCCGCCATTCTGAATACATTTGTCCTGGTCAATGCCCATGTCCCCTCCGGGTCCATGGAACCGGCGATTCCTTCCGGATCCATGGTGATCGGAAACCGCCTGGCCTACCGGACAGAAGAGCCGGCGGCGGGAGACGTGATTATCTTTCGTCACCGGGAGACCGGCGAGAACTGGCTGATCAAGCGTGTCGTGGCAATCCCCGGACAGATGTTTGCCGTCAGGCAGGGACGGGTATACATAGACGGCCAGCTTCTGGATGAGACATATGTACCGCATTTTTCTGCGGATGACTATCCTGAGACCCTGGTGCCCGAAGGCTGCTATATCGTGCTGGGGGATAACCGGACCGCCTCCGGCGACTCCCGCACCTGGGAAGATCCCTTTGTCCGGCGAGAGGATATTCTGGCCCGGGCATGGTTTGTCTATTTCCCTGTGTTTCATACCCTTTCACGGACGGGGTGAGCCGTATTCTGTCAGGGCAGACGCCATTTTATATCTGATCAGACACCCGCAACCTATAGTTCCCTTCGGGACAGACGGACTTCGTCCGATTACGTATACGATTACGCCGCACAGGTGTACAAAGGAGCAATTTATGGCATGGATTAATACCATAGTGGGAACGCCTTTAGGCTGGCTGATGTGGGCCTGCTACCAGATCTTTCATCATTACGGAGCCGCTCTGATTCTCTTTACGCTGCTGACAAAGGTCATCATGTTCCCCATCTCCCTTCTGGTGCAGAAAAACTCCATTAAGATGGTCAAGATGAAACCCCAGTTAGACGCTCTTCGCTACCAGTATGTAGATGACAAGGACGCCTTCATGGATGCCCAGGCCGCCCTCTATAAGAAAGAGCACTACAGCCCCATGGCCGGCGTATGGCCGCTGCTGTTACAGCTCCCCATCATATTCGGACTTCTGGATGTGGTATACAAGCCCATGCGGCATATCCTGCGGATTCCGGATTTGCTCCAGCATACCTTCGTCCAGCAGGCGGCGGATACCCTGGGCATAACCGTAGGTCAGCTGGGTTCCACCGCACAGCTCACCGTCGTGGATATGGCGAGAAATGCCCCGGAAATCTTTGCCCTGATCCCGGGCAGTAAGTCTGCCATTCACGCCATCCAGTCCATGCAGATGGATTTCTTCGGTATCAGCCTGACCCGGATTCCGTCTCTCACCGTGCTCGACGAACTTTTCCTTGTGCCTGTCCTGGCCGGACTGTCCGCCTTTCTCATGTGCTGGAACCAGAATAAGATCAATGTGCTTCAGATCGAGCAAAGCAAGCTTTCCCAGTGGGGCATGACGGCGTTTATGGTCGCCTTCTCCACCTTTTTCGCCTCCGTCGTACCGGCCGCCATCGGGCTGTACTGGGCTTTCGGCAACCTGTTTTCCATCGGCGTCATGTATCTGGTAAACGCCATCTACTCTCCCAAGCAGTATATCGACTATGATGTGCTGGACGAGATGAAAAAGACGGCCGCTGCGGAGAAGAAGGAGCGCAAAAAGAACGCCGCTCTTGCCAGAAAATACTACAAACAGTTCTTTGCGCCGGAAAACCGTCGCAGCATGAAGCTGGTCTTCTACTCCGAAAGCAGCGGATTTTATAAGTATTTCCGAAGCATCATCCAGTCTCTGCTGGACCAGAGCGACGTGGTCATCCACTATGTCACCAGTGATCCTGACGATGCCATTTTCCAAAAAAATGATCCCCGGATCCGTCCCTATTATGTGGACGAGCCCCGCCTGATCTCCCTGATGATGAAGATCGAGGCCGACATCGTGGTGATGACCACCCCGGATCTGGAAAAATACCATATCAAGCGTTCCCGGGTGCGCCCCAACGTGGAGTATGTCTTCATGGACCACGGTGTCAGCAGCGATAACCTGGCCTACCGCACCGGCGCGCTGGATGCCTATGACACGCTCTTAGTCGTCAGCCGGGAGCAGGCCATCGAGGCCCGGGCCATTGAAAAACTGCGGCACACGAAGAAAAAGCGTATAATCGAGTGCGGCTACGGACTCATCGACGACATGATCGCTTCCTATGAAGCCCTGGATCATGTGGAAAACGAAAAGAAGACCATCCTGATCGCTCCGTCCTGGCAGTATGACAATATCATGGACTCCTGCCTGGATGACCTGGCCGACGGTCTGTACGGCAGAGGCTACCGCATCGTCATCCGCCCTCACCCCCAGTATGTGCGCCGTTTTCCTCAGCGGATGCAGGAGATCATGGACCGCTACCGGGACCGGCTCTCGGAGGACTTCGTCATAGAAACCGATTTTTCCTCCAACGTAACGGTATATACCGCGGACCTGGTCATCACGGACTGGAGCGGCATCTCCTTTGAGTTCTGCTTCACCACCTTAAAGCCCTGCCTTTTCATCAACACGCAGTTAAAGGTAATCAACAACGACTACAAAAAGGTTCCTCTGGTTCCCTTTGACATCACCGCCCGCTCCAAGGTGGGCCGCCAGATCGAAAAGAGCCAGGTGAAGGATATCGCCGGGGTCGTGGAGGATCTTCTGACCCATCAGGAGGAGTACCGCGAGAGGATTCTGGACCTGCGCCAAAAGCATTTCTACAATCTGGGTCACAGCGGAGAGGTGGGCGCACAGTATATTCTGCACCGCCTTGCCCGCAGACGCCGCCAGAGCCCGCCGGGCCGGATAAAATGCACACAGTGATCCTTAAACCAAACGCCCACGGACGCGCCGTCCCGGCGTGAAAACCGTCTTTTTCAGGCTCCTGCGGTACAGGCTGCCGCAGGAGATCCTTTTCCCGCTTTGTTCACCAAAAGAAAGGAGATCATGTTTATGAACACACAAGCCTGTGATATTATGAACGTGCTGTTGACGGAACCTTATGTCAATCAGCGCATCCTGGCAGAGCGCTGCGGCCATTCCCTGGGAACGGTCAACCGCTGCCTGAAGGAGCTGATCCGGGAGGACTATCTCGGCGAAGATCTGCGGCCCACCGGGAAAGCCAGGCAGGAGGCCGCCCGGAAGGCTCCGAAGAATGCCGTCATCCTGGCGGCCGGTCCCGGCATACGGATGATCCCCATCAACACGGAGATCCCCAAGGCCTTTCTCGAAGTCGCAGGAGAGCCTCTGATCGAACGGCTGATCCGTCAGCTTCATGAAGCGGGAATCAAAGAGATCTGTGTGATCGTGGGCTATCAGAAGGAACAATTTGAATACCTGATAGACGATTTCGGCGTCAGGCTCATCGTCAATCCGGACTATGCCGTAAAAAATAACCTGGGCTCCCTGCGTCTGGCCGCTCCCTATCTGTCCGACAGCTATATCGTCCCCTGCGATATCTGGTGCCGGGAAAACCCTTTTCGCCCCAATGAGCTGTACTCCTGGTATATGATAAGCGACCGGCCGGATGAGGCCAGCATGGTGCGCGTCAACCGCCGGGGAGAACTGATCTGTGTATCCGGGGCTCAGAAAAATCCCCGTAGCAAAGATTCGGACCGGGAAAACCCTCCCCGTCAGAAGGGCAACGCCATGGCGGGAATCGCCTACCTGCAAAAGGACGCGGCCGCGGCGCTGTGCAGGCAGATGGAAATCCTCTGGAAAAATCCCCAAAACCACGGGCTTTTCTGGGAGGCCGCCCTTTTCACCGGAAATAAGATGACCGTATATGCCAGGCTGGTCCCCGCCTCTCTGACCACAGAGATCAACACCTATGAACAGCTGCGCAGTCTGGACAATACCTCTCCTCAGTTAAAGTCCGATAAGCTGGACCTGATCGCCGGAGCCCTTCATGTAAGCCCTGACGACATTGTGGATATCACCGTTTTGAAAAAGGGCATGACCAACCGATCCTTTCTCTTTTCCTGCCGGACCGGCGTTCCCCTCGGCTTACCCGCCTCCGGGACGGACGGGCCCTGCCTATCCCGCTACATTATGCGGATCCCCGGCGAGGGGACGGACCGACTCATCGACAGAAGCGGGGAAGCCGCGGTCTGTGGCCTGATCCGGGATAAAAACATCTGTGAAGACATCGTCTTCATGGATCCGGAGAACGGCTATAAGATCACCCGTTTCATCGAAGGCGCCCGTACCTGTGATCCCTCTGACCGGGACGAGGTGGCGCGCTGCCTGGCCAGGCTGAAAGAATTTCATCAGATGAACTTACAGTCAGACAGAAGCTTCGACCTCTATGAACGCATAGAGTTCTATGAAAGCCTTTGGAAGGGTCGGCCCTCCGCTTACAGAAACTATGCCAAAACCAAGGCGGATGTGCTCCGCCTGAAGCCCTACACCGATATCTGGGCCGCCGGTCCCTGCCTCACGCATATCGACGCCGTGCCGGATAATTTTCTGCTCTTTGAAAATGAGCGGGGAGAAGAAGAAATCAGGCTGATCGACTGGGAGTACGCCGCCATGCAGGACCCTCATGTGGATCTGGCCATGTTCTGCATCTATGCCATGTACGGCAGAGAACAGATCGACTGGCTGATCGGAGAATATTTCTCGGGAAAATGCCCTGTGCCAGTACGGATCAAGATCTACTGTTATATTGCTGTCTGCGGACTGGTCTGGAGCAACTGGTGCGAATATAAGCGAAACCTGGGAGTGGAATTCGGAGAGTATTCCCTGCGGCAGTACCGGTATGCCAGAGAGTATTACCAGATCGCCAGGGAAGAGATGGAAAAGGCCGGTATACCGTTTCCCGGAGACACCGACGGATTCAAAAAGAAAGGATTATAAAAACATGAATAAAGCAGAACGGGCCATCATCGTGGCCGCCGGAAGCGGCACGAGGATGAGACCTCTGACACTTAAAACGCCCAAGCCTCTGGTGCGGGTAAACGGGGTTCGCATGATTGATACGGCCATAACCGGCCTGATGCAAAACGGCATCACGGAGATCTATGTGGTGGTGGGATATCTGAAGGAGCAGTTTCAGATTCTGGAGACAGAGTATCCCGGTCTGCACCTGATCGAAAACCCCTGCTATGACACCTGTAATAATATCTCCTCCCTCTACGCCGCCAGAGAGCATCTGGAAAACGTCATCATCCTGGACGGAGATCAGCTGATCTATAATCCCCGCGTCCTTTCGCCGGATTTTGAACGCTCCGGCTATAACGCCGTCTGGAAGGACGGTTTCACCGGCGAATGGCTGCTGACCACGGAAAACGGAATCGTCACCTCCTGTAGTCGAACCGGAGGATGCAGAGGCTGGCAGCTCTACAGTGTCTCCCGCTGGAGCGCCGCTGACGGGCAGCGTCTGCGCCGTCATCTGGAGACGGAATTTGAGCAGAAGAAGCACAGGGACATCTACTGGGACGATGTGGCTCTCTTCTGCTATCCGAAGGAATACCGCCTGGGCGTCTTTCCTATGGAGCCCGGCGATCTGACGGAGGTGGACAGCCTCGCAGAGCTGGCCGCCCTGGACCCCCATTATGAAGCCTGTCTGAAAGAGGTAAACGCCCATGAGTAAAAATACTTCCGAAGCAAAGAAAACCGCCACAAAGAACAATATCGACTGGATGATTACGCTGGTGCCCCTGGCCATCATCGCCGCTCTCAGCCTTCTGTTCGTCTTCTTTGCATCACAGTCCAACGACGTTCTGAACCGGATCCGCTTTGTCTTAGGCGATACGCTGGGCGTCTTTTATCTGGCGGCAGGCCTGGGAATCTTTGCGCTCTCCCTCTTCGCCGCCTGCTCCCGGTACGGGAATATCGTCCTGGGCGGCCAGGACGAAAAACCCAAATATCCGTTTTTTGCCTGGGGCTCCATGATGTTTACGGCCGGGCTGGCTGCCGATATCCTGTTTTACTCCTTCTCCGAGTGGATTCTCTACGCCGTGGATCCCCATATCGCAGAGCTGGGCAGCATACAGGACTGGGCCAGTGTGTATCCCATCTTTCACTGGAGCCTGATCCCCTGGGGCTTCTATCTCATGCTGGCAGTGGCTTTCGGCTTCATGATCCATGTGCGCGGATGCAGCCATCAGAGATATTCCGAAGCCTGCCGCCCGATACTGGGTAAATATACCGACGGGTTCCTGGGACGCTTCATCGACCTGCTGGCCGTCTTTGCGCTGCTGGCGGGCACAGCCACCACCTTCAGCCTGGCGACGCCCCTGATGACGAATATCATCGAAGAGCTGTTCCATATCCCTCTTCCCGAAAAGACCGTCACCATCCTGATCCTGGCGGTCACCTGTCTGGTGTATACCTACTCTCTGCTGCACGGCATCAAGGGAGTCAGCCTGCTGGCCAAAGCCTGCGTTTATCTCTTCTTCGGCCTGCTGGCCTACGTCCTCCTCTTCGGCGGCCAGACCCGATATATCATCGAGACCGGCTTCGCCTCCCTGGGGCGGATGGTCCAGCATTTCTTCGAGCTGGCCACCTACACCGATCCTGCCCGCACCACCTCCTTTCCCCAGAACTGGACTATCTTCTACTGGGCCTACTGGATGGTGTGGTGCGTGGCCGCTCCCTTCTTCATAGGCAGTATATCTAAGGGGCGTACCGTCCGTCAGACCATCCTGGGAGGCTATGTCTTCGGTGTGGGATCCACGATCCTCAGCTTCGTAATCCTGGGAAATTACTCTCTGGGACAGCAGCTCTTTGGCATGTCGGATTTCATCGCCGCCTATCTGGCGGACGGCAGCCTCTACGGCGCCATCATCGCCATGATCCGGACCCTGCCCGCCGCCCCCCTGGTGCTGGTACTGGTATTGGCCACCATGACTGCTTTTTACGCCACCTCCTTTGACTCCATTGCTCTCATCGCAGCCCGCTACAGCTGCCGCCATCTGGACGCAAATGCTGCCCCTCCCAGAGCCATCGAGCTTCTGTGGTGTATTTTGCTGATCCTGCTGCCCATAGCCCTCGTATTCTCCGAGAGCTCCATGAGCAATCTGCAATCCGTGAGCATCATCGCCGCTTTTCCGGTGGGCATCGTGATCCTGCTGATTACTTTCAGCTTTTTCCGGGATGCCGGGCGGTTTATACGGAATCAGGAATGAACCGGCTCGCCTCCCCGCTGTACAGAAGCGTAAGCCTGTGCATGGCACGGGTACAGGCCACATACAAGAGGCCTCTCTCGTACTCCGTATGGTAATTGGCGTCATCTGCCTCCGGGATCACTACCTGGTCAAATTCCAGCCCCTTACTCATGGCCACGGACATGACAGCCACGCTATCCTCTCCCAGGCCGGACAGCCATTCCTGCCACGCTCCGGCCTGGACCGCGCTCTTACACAGGACGGCCATCGTCCCGCCTCTCCCGCAGGCCTTCTGCTGCCGGAGCCGTTCCAGGATAAAACGCTGCTCCTCCCCGATGTCATGGCAGCGTACCACCTCCGGTTCCGCTCCGTGGCGGGATACCGGCTCCACCTGTATCTCCCGCCCCACTCGCCTGGCAAACTCCATGATCTCCCAGGTGGACCGATAGCTCTTACGGATCTCCTCCACAGCCGCCCCGGGATACAGCTCCCGCAGAAAGGCTAACGGCTCTCTCACGAAGGGGGCCACATTCTGAGCGGCATCCCCCACGATGGTCTTGGAGCAGGGATAGAGGCGATTCAGCACCGCATACTGGACCGGCGTATAATCCTGCATCTCATCCACCAGCAGATGCTTCGCCTCCCCCCGCTTCGGTATCCCCTCCAGATATAATTTCATATAGATCAGAGGAAACACATCTCCGCCTTCCAGCCTGCCGTCTGCGCCCCGGACAAACAGTCCGGGGCGTCCGATATACTCGTAAAATCCCTGATACAGAGAGAGCGCGCTTCGATGGCGCAGCCGGGACCAGAGACAGTCGAATATCTCGCCTTTCTTCGTCCCCTCTGCCCCGCTCCTATACCGGATCCGGATCTCCTCCTCCATCTCCCCGGCAATCTCATCGAGCCGTTCCCGGACCGGCATGGCTCTTCTCAGACACAGACGCTTCATGATCCATTCCAGCTCGATGAAGCCGCCGCGAAATGCATATCCGGAAGTCCCGCCGCTCAGAGACAGCCTGCCGCCCTCCCACAGCTCCGGGTCCATGGCCTCATGATCCTGCGCCCCCTCTTCTTCCACAGAAAAAAGATTCTCATCACACCAGGCCAGATACCGGTCTGCCTCCCGCAGAAACTCCATGGAAGACTTGTACGCCTCTCTCTCCATCCACGCCTTATCATCCGTATAGAGATACGTCTCCGCCTGGCTGCCCGGGCTCTCAAAATCCATATCCGTTCCCAGAATCCCGGCTGCGATCTCTTCCATGCCGGTGCACCGGACCGGCTTCTCCCCCAGCTCCGGCAGCACATTGGATATATATTCGTCAAAAGCCGCATTGGGCGTGACAATCAGAAAATCTTCCGCCGACAGCTCCCCCCGAAAACGGTACATAAGCCAGGCCGCCCTGTGCAACGCCACGGATGTCTTGCCGGATCCCGCCGCTCCCTGGAGGATCATCACCTTCGCCGAGGCGTTGCGGATCAGCCGGTTCTGTTCCTTCTGGATCGTCATGGCAATGTCCCGCATCTTCGGATCCGAGGTCCGCGAGAGCTCTCTTACCAGAATATCGTCGTGGATCCTCAGACTGCTCTCCAGAACATACACGAATTCTCCCTTTTCGATGCGATACTGGCGCTTGCCCAGCAGTCGGCCCTCCACCCGGCCAGCCGGCGCTTCATAGGAGGCCGGTCCGTATTCATACTCATAATAGATCCCGGAAATGGGGGCGCGCCAGTCAAACACCTCGTACAGTCCGTCCCGAAAAGCGGCCCTGCCGATATAGGCCTGCATCCGTTCCGGCTCTTCCAGCTCCTCGTCCGGCAGCGTTTCGATCTCAAAATCGATCCGCGCAAAAAACGGAGAATCCATCATGGAAAGAATACGCCGGTACTTCTCTGCCGCCACGTCGCCGGAGCCTGCCAGCTGCTCGATATCTCCCCGGTTCAGCATGGCTTCATATTTGTCGAATACGTTCTGATGCTCCCATATATACCGGGCATAGTCGCGATATTCGTTTGAATAGTTCCCCATCCGTTCTCTCAGGCGCTCTGCCGCCTGCGCCATCTTTCCTTTAAGCCCCTCCAGAAATCTCTGTTCCTCTCTGTCTGCCTGCATCCTGCCGCTCCTCCCCACACTGTCTTTTCTGCCTTCATAAATCGGTAACGAGATTATAGCCCCCGGGGGCTGCCATTACAAGACTTGTATTTGGGCGGAATTTCTGTTATAATAAATACAGCAAGAGAAGGAGAAGAATATATCAAAGTAGCGCTTTTATCCGTATTTTTTCTGTTTCCACTTGACATCCTTCCCGTCTTTTGCTATGCTACATGCAAATCCATTATTTAAAATGCTTTGAAGGGGAAAAAGCGGAGACCTACGGATACCAGAGAGCTGCCGGCCGGTGCGAGGCAGTATCTGCAACTCTGTATACTGGCCCCCGAGCAGCGACGCTGAAATGTCCACAGAGTAGGCGCTGACGGAATCCCACCGTTATATGAGGGAAGCAGTTCACGAAAGTCGACTGTATTAAGCGGCTGCAACGCAGCAAAAAGAGTGGTACCGCGGGAACCGTATACCGATGTATATACTGGTCTCGTCTCTGTGGATAGACTATCCCTGAGGCGGGGCTTTTCTTGTATCCGGATACCGGACCAATCGATACAATCAAACAGCAAGGAGGAACACACCCCATGATGGACGTAACCAAATACCAGCCAGGCTACTATACTCCCCCCCAGCCACAATACCGCTGGGTCCACAAGGATCACATCGAGGCGCCCCCAGTCTGGTGCAGCGTGGATCTGCGCGACGGCAACCAGAGCCTTATCATCCCCATGAGCCTGGAGGAGAAGCTGCGTTTCTTTAAGCTCCTGGTCGACATCGGCTTTAAGGAGATCGAGGTGGGCTTTCCCGCTGCCAGCGATACGGAGTATGAGTTTTTGCGCACCCTGATCGAGAAGGATATGATCCCTGACGACGTGACAGTACAGGTCCTGACCCAGTGTCGTGACCATATAATCCGCAAGACCTTTGACGCACTGAGGGGCGCACCCAACGCCATCGTCCATTTTTATAATTCCACCAGCGTTGCTCAGAGGGAGCAGGTATTCAAAAAATCCAAAGAAGAGATCATGAAGATCGCCACTGACGGCGCTTCTTTAGTGAAGCAGCTGGCGGACGAATACCAGGGCAATTTCCGCTTTGAGTACAGTCCGGAGAGCTTCACAGGCACGGAACCGGAGTACGCTCTGGAGGTCTGCAATGCCGTTTTGGATATTCTGAAGCCCACCGCCGAAAAACCGGTAATCATCAACCTGCCGGTCACGGTGGCCATGAGCATGAGCCATGTATACGCCAATCAGATCGAGTACATGAGCGATCACCTGAAATACCGTGAGCATGTGATTCTGTCCCTGCATCCTCACAATGACAGAGGCTGCGGCGTGGCGGATACCGAGCTGGCTTTGCTGGCCGGAGCCGACCGGGTGGAGGGGACACTGTTCGGCAACGGCGAGCGCACCGGCAATGTGGATATCATCACCCTGGCCATGAATATGTACAGCCACGGTGTGGATCCCCGGCTGGACTTCTCCGACATGCCCTCCATCGTGTCCCTGTATGAAGACGTGACACGCATGCACGTGTACGAGCGCACGCCCTATGCCGGAGCTTTAGTCTTCGCCGCCTTCTCCGGCAGCCATCAGGATGCCATTGCCAAGGGAATGAACTGGCGGGAAGAGAAGAAACTGCATCAGTGGACCGTACCTTACATTCCCATCGACCCCAAAGATGTGGGCCGGGCTTACGAGGGAGATATCATCCGCATCAACAGCCAGAGCGGCAAAGGCGGTATCGGCTATCTTCTGCAACACAATTTCGGCTACGACCTGCCGCCGAAGATGCGGGAGCATTTCGGCTATAAAGTCAAAGAGGTATCTGACAGGGGACACTGTGAGCTGAAGCCGGAACAGGTATTTGAAGTCTTTGAACGCCATTACCTGAATCATACCCGCCCTCTTGACGTACCGGAAGCCCACTTTATCCAGAAGGACGGCATTATCTCCAATATCACCATCGCCCTGGGAGGAGTGCTTCACAGCGCCAGCGCCCACGGCAACGGCCGTCTGGATGCGGTCAGCAATGCCATCAAGGAATATACCGGCATGAATTTCGCCATCGAGCATTACTCCGAGCACAGCCTGTCCCACGGCTCCAATTCCGACGCGGCCGCCTATGTGGGCATCCGCTGGGAGAACGATACGGTCAACTGGGGCGCCGGAACCGATTCCGATATCATCAAGGCCGGTATCAAAGCCCTGGTCAGCGCCATCAATCAGAGAGTCTGATCCGCCGCCCTGTGCTGTGGCAGGCATCATAAACACATATGCGCCGCCTTCGCGGCGCGCCATCAAGGCATGAAAAAGGAGGAATCTACCCATGGGAATGACTATGACACAGAAGATTCTGGCTGCCCATGCAGGACTTGCAAGCGTCAAGGCAGGCCAGCTCATCAACGCCGGTCTGGATATCGTCCTGGGCAACGACATCACCACCCCTGTGGCCATCAATGAATTTAACAAGGCCGGCTTTGACAGCGTCTACGACAAGGGACGCATCAATATCGTGCTGGATCACTTCGTCCCCAACAAGGACATAAAGGCTGCCGAGCAGTCCAAACAGTGCCGGCAGTTTGCCTGCAAATACGATATCGACAATTTCTATGACGTGGGTGAGATGGGCATCGAACACGCCCTGCTGCCGGAGAAGGGCATCGTCACCGCCGGCGACTGCATCATTGGCGCAGACAGCCACACCTGCACCTACGGAGCCGTGGGCGCTTTCTCCACCGGAGTGGGCAGTACCGACATGGCCGCCGGTATGGCCACCGGCAAATGCTGGTTTAAGGTGCCTGCCGCCATGAGGTTTGTCCTGACTGGTACTCTCTCTAAAGGGGTGTCGGGCAAAGACGTGATTCTCCACATCATCGGCCGGATCGGGGTGGACGGCGCCCTGTACAAGAGCATGGAATTCACCGGTCCCGGCGTGGCTGCCCTGTCCATGGACGACCGGCTCACCATCTGCAATATGGCCATCGAAGCCGGCGCCAAGAACGGTATCTTCCCTGTGGACGATGTGACCCGTGCCTATCTCGACGGCCGCAGCCAGAGAGAATATAAGGTATATGAAGCCGATGAGGATGCCCCGTACACCGACACTGTCGAAATCGATCTGTCCTCCCTGGTCCCCACCGTTTCCTATCCTCATCTGCCGGAGAACACCCATCCGGTCACCGATGCCAAGGATATCGCCATCGACCAGGTGGTCATCGGCAGCTGCACCAATGGCCGTATGTCCGATATGGAGACCGCCTATGAGATCCTGAAGGGACGCCATATAAAGAAGGGGCTCCGGGTCATCATCATACCCGGCACCATGGCCATCTATAAGGAATGCTTACAGCGCGGTTATACGGAAGCCTTCATCGATGCCGGCTGTGTCTTTTCCACTCCTACCTGCGGTCCCTGTCTGGGCGGCTACATGGGCATTCTGGCGGCAGGAGAGCGCTGTGTGTCCACCACGAACCGCAATTTCGTAGGCCGTATGGGCCATGTAACCAGCGAAGTCTATCTGGCCAGTCCCGCCGTGGCTGCCGCCAGCGCACTGACAGGCTATATCAGCGATCCCAGGGAGGTACTGTAAATGAACGCAAAAGGATTTGTACATAAATACCCCGATAACGTGGATACGGATGTCATCATACCCGCCCGCTACTTAAACACCCCCGATGCAAAAGAGCTGGCCAGCCACTGCATGGAAGATATCGACGCCGGCTTCACGAAGCGGGTAAAGGCTGGCGATATCATGGTGGGAGGCTTTAACTTCGGCTGTGGCTCCTCCAGAGAGCATGCTCCCCTGGCCATCAAGACGGCTGGCATCTCCTGCGTTATCGCCGCCACCTTTGCCCGGATCTTTTACCGCAATGCCATCAATATCGGCCTGCCCATCCTGGAATGTGAGCCCGCCAGCCGGGCGATCCAGGCAGGCGACCAGGTGGAGGTGAATTTTGACACCGGTATCATCACCAATCTGACAAAAAACGAGACCTATCAGGCGGAGCCCTTCCCGGAGTTTATCCAGGATATCATCAAAAGCGGCGGACTGATGGCGTCGATCCGCAAAGCCTGAGGGATGCCGTTATATCCTGAGAACAGAGACACCAGAAAGGAAATACATCATCATGAATAAGACCATCGCAGTCATCCGCGGCGACGGCATCGGCCCTGAGATCGTCGCCCAGGCGATACGGGTACTGGATCGCATCGCGCAGAAATACGGACACACCTTTTGTTATGAAGAAGTGGATATGGGCGGCAATGCCATCGACAAATGGGGAGAGCCCCTGCCTGCCTCTATGCTTGAGAAGTGTCTGGCCTCCGACAGCGTCCTTTTAGGAGCTGTGGGAGGACCTAAGTGGGACGGCCAGCCAGCCGCCCTGCGCCCGGAAAAGGGTCTCTTAGCCCTGCGGGCCGGCATGGGCCTCTACTCCAACAACCGCCCTGCCAGGCTATGGCCCCAGCTTGACGCCGCCAGCCCCTTAAAGCCCTCCATCGTGGCCCGGGGAATCGATTTCATCGTGGTGCGGGAGCTGATCGGCGGCGTATACTTCGGAGACCACAGCACGTCAGAGACAGACGGGGAAAAGAAAGCCACCGATATCATGGCCTACTCTGAGCACGAAATTGAGCGCATCGGGCGCATCGGTTTTGAGACTGCCAGAAAACGCCGTCATAAGCTGACCAGCGTGGATAAGGCCAATGTACTGGATACCAGCCGCCTCTGGCGCGCCGTGATGCACCGTCTGGCACAGGAATATCCCGACGTGGAATACAGCGATATGCTGGTGGACAACGCGGCCATGCAGATCGTAAAGGATCCTTCCCAGTTTGATGTGATCGTCACGGAAAATCTTTTCGGTGATATCCTGTCCGACGAGGCCAGCATGATTACCGGTTCCATCGGCATGATCCCCTCCTCCAGTCTGGGAGAGGGAAGCTGCGGACTCTATGAGCCTATCCACGGCTCCGCACCGGATATCGCAGGCCAGGACAAGGCGAACCCCATCGGTACGATCCTCTCCGCCGCCATGATGTGCCGGTACAGCTTTGATATGCCTCAGGAGGCTGACGCCATCGAAGAAGCGGTAAATCAGGCTCTAAATCAGGGGCTTCGCACCGGCGATATGATGGCCGAAGGATGCCGCCTGGTCACCTGTACCCAGATGGGGGACGCCATTGTGTCGCATCTGTGACCGCAGATACCGCAAGGCAAGAATAAAACGCCGTAAAATCTGGCTGCTGCCGGTTTTGCGGCGTTCTAAATGCTACAATATCCATAACGACTACGGACATTTATGTAAAGGAGACCGCGATGTCAAACATCATCCCCGTCACGGATTTTTCCTCTCCGGAGCTGGATATCTATGCCCGCCTTTCGGAGACCCAGCTCTTTCATTATCATGAACCGGAGAACGGCCTGTTTATCGCCGAGAGTCCAAAGGTCATAGAGCGCGCTCTCGATAAAGGATATACTCCCGTATCCATGCTTGTGGAGGACAGGCATATCGCCGGGCAGGCCAGCCATGTCATCGCCCGCTGTCAGGATATCCCTGTCTATACTGCCAGCCTGCCTGTTCTCACACAGCTCACCGGTTTTTCGCTGACCCGCGGCATTCTGTGCGCCATGCGCCGCCTCAGCCTCCCCCATGTCCGGGATCTCTGCCGTAATGCCCGCCGGATCGCCGTGCTGGAACGTGTCATGAATCCTACCAATGTCGGGGCCATCTTTCGCTCTGCCGCCGCTCTGGGGATGGATGGCATCCTCTTAACCCCATCCTGCACCGACCCGCTGTACCGCCGGGCCATACGGGTCAGCATGGGAACCGTCTTTCAGATTCCCTGGACCTTCTTAGACTGCGAAACGCCGGTGCCCGTATTAAAGGAGCTGGGGTTTCAGACTGCCGCCATGGCTCTCTGTCCCCGGTCCACAGGCCCGGAGAATCCACGGCTTCTCGCCGAGGACAGGCTGGCGGTCATTCTGGGATCGGAGGGCGACGGCCTGTCGGACGATACCATTGCCGCCAGCGACTACACCGTGCGCATCCCCATGGCCCGCGGAGTGGATTCCCTTAATGTGGCTGCCGCCAGCGCCGTCGTCTTCTGGCAGCTATGCCGCACCGATACATAATTTTCCGTGGTTTCCGGCTTCTACCGCTCTTCCACCCAGTATCTCATCCGCTCCATCAGCTGCGGAATATCCAAAGGCTTGGCGATATGCCCGTTCATCCCCGATTCCCGGCTGGCGATGACGTCCTCCGCCGACACATTGGCTGACAGCGCGATGATGGGAATCGTGGCCGCATCGGCCCGGGGAAGCTTACGGATCGCCCGCGTCGCCTCGAAGCCGTTCATCACCGGCATCTGGATATCCATGAGAATCGCATCGTAATACCCCTCCGGCATCTCCGCAAACCGTTCCAGGCCCTTGCGGCCGTCTGAGGCGCACTCCACTAAAGCTCCCAGCTCCCCGATCAGCTCCATGGCGATTTCCTGATTCAGCTCATTGTCCTCCACCAGTAAAATCTTGCAGTCCTGAAGAGAGAACCCGGCGTCCTCCCCGTCACAGGCAGGCTGAGTATCTGCCGTCGTATCCGCCTCTTCCATCGGCTTCTCCTGCGCATTTGCCAGACGCAGGATCACTGTGGCCGTAAATTCCGACCCCTGTCCCGGCGTACTCTTTACGCTGATTCCTCCGCCCATCATCCGGGCGATATTCTGAGAAATCGACATTCCCAGGCCGATCCCGTCCGTACCGCTCACATCCGGATCCTCCCCACGCCGGAAGGGCTCAAAAATATGACGGATAAACTCCTCCTCTATCCCGATCCCGCTGTCGCGGAATATGAAATCATAGGAGCTGCACCCCCGTTCTCTCGATCTGTGCTCTGCCACGGAGATCTCCAGCGCGCCGCCGGCCGGCGTATATTTTACCGAATTGCTCAGGATATTAAAAAGCATCTGGGACAGCCGTTTTCTGTCGCCCATGACGGCTTCATGCGCCGCCTGTATCGGATGCACCGTAAGCCGCAGGTCCTTCTGCGCGATATCCGGCTCCATACTCCCGACCACTTCCTGCATCAGCTCCGACAGGTGAAAAGCCTCCGCCTTCAGATCAAAGCTGCCGGATTTGATCTGGCTGATATCCAGTATCTCATTCAGCACAGACAGCAGCTGCCGGCTGGACACCGACGCTTTTTCCAGACAGTCCTTCACCCGCTCGTGATCGGACACATGATCTGACGCGATCTTAATCATTCCCATGATCCCGTTCATCGGCGTCCGTATATTATGGCTCATACATGACAGAAATTCCTGTTTGGACGCATTGGCATGATCTGCCGCTTCACAGGCCGCCTCCAGCGCCTGCTGTTCTCTCATCTCCTTGCGTTTGCTCTCTGACACATCCTGAGCCACATAGACGATGGCCGCCGGCCGGCCTTCCCCGTCAGTCTGAGACAGAACCGCCGTACTGCGGATCCAGCCGTATTCCTCCGGTCTCATATTTTCTCTGTCAGGCATTTTGCGATATGCCAAGGTCACATAGGGCTGTTTCCTTGAGAGAGTCCTTTGCAGGTTTTCGATACTTAAAACCCTCAGATACTCCTCTCTGTCGAAAGGATGGACAAATCGTCCGGCATAAGCCCGAATACCTGCCGTGTAATCCGCCTCCCCGTCCAGAGCTCTTTCCACCTCATCTAACTGTGTTACGCTGCGGAACGTATTCTGCTCCAGATCCACATAGTACGTTGCAAAAAACATGCTGCCCAGCGAGCGGATAATATCTTCCTGCTCCTGTTCGCCCTTTCTGCGCATCTCCTCTTCCAGCTTTTCCTGCGTGATATCCCGTCCCAGGATATTTACCGATATTCCGTCCTCCTGGCGGGCATAGATGACATGCTGCTCCACCCAGCGCACGGGCCCTCTCTTGATGCGGTACTGGCAGACCTCCTCCGCATACTCTTTTGTATTCGCCGCCTTCTGATACAGATGCTCCGGACTCATGACCGCTTTAAAGCTGGCCGCATCCTCCGGATGTACCCCTGATTCCAGCGCTTTATGGAAATACTGATGGTAGCTTCCGGTCAGGACATTCTTCATCTCTCTGTCCCCGTTGATCCAGATCCGCTCGCACTGACCGTTTTCCAGATAAACCGTATTCATCACACTGTAGCGTGATTTGAGAATGGCCGCCAGCTGCATATCGCGCAGAGAAAGCGCATGCTCCTGCCGCACCCTCTTATCCACATTCTGTAAAGCCAGAATCGCATAGTTCCTCATCCCGTGATTCTGCCCGAAATATGCAATGACCGCCATATAGCGGTATTCATGATCCTCCTCTGCGCGCCACTGACAGAGCATATCCGTCTTTTCCACGGAGGAGTCCTTTGTCCGGCGCAGCCCGTCCAGAGAAAAGCTCTCGCAGAACTTATCCCGGTCTGTCGGATGAATCTGCCTGATCAGCCGGGAATTAAGGATCTCGCTCCACGGGGCTGTCCGGGATTTCCAGCCTGTATGGGTGTGTCCGTTTTCCCGCACCAGATTCGCCTCTCCCGTATCCAGATCTATCCCGTAAATACCGAAATTCTGCTCTCCCAGAGTGCGGATGACCTCCTGCACCCGAAGACTGGCGTCGTCCAGCTCCAGACTCTCCTGTAAAATATCATGGATATCCTTTACGTATAAAAAAATAAACTGGCTGTCGCCGCCACAGTCACAGTCCGGCAGAATCTCCATCAGATTCCAGCGGTATTCCTCTCCCAGGCGTCGCCGGTAACAACAGCTTAAGGTCTTGCGGCCATCTTCCAGGGCCCGTTTCATATTCTCCGGACGAGTAAACATAATAAAGCTGCTCATGTCATCCGGATGAATTCCGCCATTATAGATAAATTGCCCCAGCCAGCTGGAAAAAACGTCTGTACCGTGCCCGCATATCCTGTCATCCGGCCTGGTCCTCACCACCTCATAGCGGTCCTGCGCCAGATCCACCCGGAGAATTCTGTGATAGGTGCCGCTGACTGTCTGCGCATGGGGCGCCACAGCGATGATAAAGGCCGGAACCGTATGCTCCCACAGCATCCGCACCGCCACGATATCCACCATCTCCCCGAACGGGCTGTTATATCCCGTTACACGGTTCTCCTGCTTATCGCCTATGGTCAGCAGCGGGCAGTTCGCGCAGACCAGACCGCCCATCTCATGACAGCGCATACCCTTATGTATCCCGGGCGATACCTCCTTAACCCGCTCATTATAGTACAGAATTTCATGATTATCCTCACGAATAACAAAGATTCCCGTACTGGGTATCGCATGCAGAATTTTCTCATATTCGATCGTGTCCATCGTGCTCCTTCCTGCCGCCACAGGTATCTCTTCCGGCATGCCAAAATCCCCATGACTGCGCATAGGGACATTATAAATGAATTTCCTCAGAAAAACAACTGTTTGTGGTTTTTTACGAAAGGCGCAGGCCCTTCCATATGAATCTATGAGTTTTCTCCGTCTTCGCCCGAAGACCGGGCCACAGACCTGGCACAGTCAAAACCATCAGGATATCTCTTCTTAAGCTTCTCAATATTTCCCCGGAAAATAGCCTCTAATGACAGATCCAACGCCGTAGCCGCTTCGGCCAGGTACCACGCCACATCTCCCAGCTCTTCCGCCAGGTGTTCTTTATCCAGCGAATGTCCCTGTGCCACCCATTTTTTCACGATATCAATGACCTCGCCGGATTCTCCGCAAAGCCCCATAACGCTGTTAATCAAAACATCCTTTTTTTCTAATTTGGGACTGAGTGTCCGCATTGCCAGATCCTGATATTCATTTACCGTCATTTTCCTCTGCCCTCCGCATCGTTTTGCTTTACCATTCTATTCCGAAAAAAGTATAGCATGATAATCGCTGCCAGGCAATTCCGTTTCCGTGTCTCCTATAAAAGGCTGGCTGACGGGGTTCGGAAGGGGCGGGAAGAGGGACGCCCGGTTCCTGAGGGGATTCCCGGCCGGACGCGCTCTCGCTCCGTGCAGGAGGCAGCGGCTCTAAGTTCGCGCTTCGCTGCCGCTCGCGCTCACTAAGCGCCGGCATCCTGCAAGGGTCCGGCCGGGAATCCCCTCAGAAACCGGGCTGTTTCTTCCCTTTCCCCCGTCCCCCCCACAAGGGGCAACTCGCCGTGGGCCGGCGAGTTTTTATTTGATGCTTTTGGGAACTTTTTTGCAATTTTTGTGGGATTCGTCGGAATGATTTTCTGATATCTGGCACGATTGATATGCAGGAGAGTGGGGGGGCGGCAGCGAAGCGCGAGCTTAGAACCGCTGCCTCCTGCACAGAGCGAGAGCGCGCCCGGACAGGGTATCCCTATGCCGCCTGGCGTCCCTATCTCCTCCCCCCGTACTTCCCCATGCAGCAACTACAGCAAGTAATTATTTTCCCGGTTTGCCACCTGTAAACCGACTAATCTGTAGGTTGCATATCCTCCCACCACCAGTGGCTCTGCCTTGCAAATTTCTTCTGCTTCTTCACGACTTTCTGTTTTTAGGATATACATACCTGCCATTCCCGGATAACCTTTAAAGACACCGCAGATTTCCAGTTTTCCTTCATCGTCCAGCTTTCTTATGTTCTCAACGTGCTCCGTAACTACCTGTTTTGTGATTTTATTGTAGGTTTTGCTTTTCTCAATCATCATCATGTACATTAATTTTTCCATACGTTTTTCTCCTTTACATTTTATGGTTTTTTAATGAGGGCTTTGTATCTGTCCTTTCGGGCACTGGCGCAGTTGGCTTAATGCCGTATTGCATTTGTGACATAGATAGTTTATCATGGAATAGTGACAAAAATTGTCACTGTTTGGGAAGGAGTTTGAAAATGTCAAAAGCAGAACGGCTCATTGAGATGATGATAACAATAAATGCAAAAAGGGATTTTACGGTAGGCGAACTGGCAAATGAGTTTTCCGTATCAAAAAGAACGGTCCTGCGCGATCTGCAAGAATTGGAGCAGGCCGGTTTCCCTCTTTATTCCGAGGTCGGGGCCGCAGGCGGATATCATATTCTGAAAGAACGAATTTTGCCGCCTATGGCCTTTTCGGAAAGCGAAGCAATGGCCGTATTTTTTGCCTGTCAAGCCTTACAGTATTATCGTGACTTGCCTTTTGAACAGGAAACCATATCCGTTTTGAAAAAATTTTTAAATTGTCTGCCATTAGATGTACAGAACAGTATCACACAGCTTCAAAATAAGGTAGTATTTTGGATTCCGGACAGGCATCGCGACTCCCCTTTGCTTAAATCCATGTTTCTTGTTGTCATAAACCGCCACGCCGCAACCATACGGTATTCGTCAACATATTCTGAAAGTACACGCACAATTATACCTGTCGGCCTATATGCCATGAATGGACTCTGGTATTGTCCCGCCTATTGTACGACAGCAAACCAAATCAGAGTATTCCGGGTTGACCGTATCAAAGAAATTACAGAGGAAAAGCCCTATCCGAAGGGGAAATATCCAATCCCCGCTTCTATTCAGGAATATCTTGAAAAAACAGAGGTCAAAAATGATTACCACATGAAAATCCAACTGACAGACGTAGGCGTTAAACGCTGTGAAAGCGAATGTTTACTTGCAAGCGGATTAAAGGCGCTTCCTACAGGCGGCGGAATCATTGACATGGAAATAAATCATGCTGCTTTAGAATGGGTTGCCGATTACATATTGCCATTTGGGAATAACGCCACGGTCTTAGAACCGGTGGAGCTGACAGAGCTAATACGACAAAAAATATTTGAATTACATCAGCACTATTGCAGGTCAGAATAATAAATATATGTAGCTGAGATGCATCTCTCAGCCGCTGGCGCTTGTGCTGCGATACTACACTAATTCTTTGTCTTTAGAAACTTTAAAATCCGGAATGTAACCGGTTTAAAGATAACATAAAAACCATAGCCCAGCATTCCGCCCATCACATTGGTAATTACATCCGTGACATCCGAAGATCGGAAACCATTGATGAGCGGCTGCAATATTTCAATGCCCAGGCTCATCAAAAAACACATAAATACGGTTCTGCTAAATTTTGCTTTTGCAGTGTTGTTCCGGGCCAGCGGAAACAGAAAACCAAATGGTATGGTCATAATAATGTTCAATATGATCTGCCTCCAAAAATCCCCTCTTCCCTCTAAAACATCTATAAATGGTACCATATTCATAGACTCGTAGGGATGATTCAGAACAAACGGGAGAGCTGTTATTACGGGCATCAAGGTAAAATAAAGCACGAAAGAAAGATATATATACATGAGTGTGTTGACAGCTAATATATCTTTGCCTTTGTTTTTCCACTTTCTGAAAAGGACAAACGCATATAAGAGTGCCAAAGCGGCAAAATCTATGAAGTATTTCATACTAACTCTTCTTTCCAATCTGATTTATCGGACGATATCCATAAAAATATAGCATAACCGTATAAATAAGTCAACCGGTCCGAAAGCTTTCTCTGCCGCGCAACAAGGGACATTAAAAAGCGGCGTTTCCATTCTCCCTATACAGGAGGCAGGAAACGCCGCTTTCCACGGAAGTCTAATCTGCTTCTTTATGAATCTTTGCCTTGCGGCGTAGTCCCTTTTGGTATCTCTTTCTTATCACAGTATTTTCGACTGTTCGCTCTTAGAATTCCTCGCCCATGATCGCTTTCACCGCATAGCGGCCCTGGGTCATGGTACGGCCCACTGCCACACCGACAAAGTATTCCGGATAGTTGCCGCAGAAGAAGCTGCCGGAGCAGTCTCCGATGCAGTACAGACCGTCTATGATCTGATGGTTTGTGTCATAAACCTGACACTTGCGGTTAATGCGCAGGCCGTCGCAGGTGGTCAGCAGGCTTCCGCCCATGTAGTAGCCGTAGAAGGGAGCGGTATCCAGGGCATGCATCCGGTACGCTTCCTTACCGAAATCATCATCCGCGCCATTCTGGCACAATTCATTGTAGCGTGTCACCGTGGCTGCCAGCGTATCGGCGGGCAATCCCATCTGAGCCGCCAGGTCCTCTATGGTATCCGCCTTAAACACCAGCCCGCTTTCGATCTGTCCCTCCAGCATGGGGATGATGCCGCCGCCCTGGGCTATGTCGACTGCGATCTGAGCGCAGCCGTACTGATCGTAGTCAATAATGTCCTGGTTGACATCCGAATCCAGAATGGCCGCATAGACGCCGTCCGTCTGCAAGGATGCCGCATAATTCAGAAAATCATAAGGACAGGACTCATTGGCGAAGCGGTATCCCTCTTTATTAACCTTCAGGTAAGGCTGGGTACCCATAATGAACTGACCCATGGTTCCCGGAAATACCAGATTGCCATGGCCGTCATCCACATAACCGGCCTTCACGCCCGGAGCAACGATACCCCGGTCAAAGATCATCGGAGCACATTCCGTATCCATTTTAGCTCCGGCCCAGATCCCGGCGCGGATTCCCATGCCCGTATCCGGCGCATAATAGCTGTTGGCCGTGACGCACTCGTTGATGATGGGAGACAGCGCCTTGACCATCTTCGGATTACCCGGATAACCGCCCGTAGCCAGAATCACATTATCAGCATTGACCTTCACATAAGCGCCGCTTGCATCGCTGAAAATAGCGCCGCTCACCTTACCGGATGCCTCCTGCACCAGTCTGACCAGGGTCATGGAGTAGGTCACATCATATCCCTTCCCTTTGATATACTGCTCCAGAAATTCATTGCGGTTTTGAGCCTCGCTGCCCTCCGGCAGATCAATGGTATGCCAGATGGACGGAACATAATACTCCATATTATTGCCGCCCACGTGACTCTCCGGAGCGATATGCACCGATGCCGACATTCCCAGGCTCTCCAGCCAGGAGACCATCTCCGCACTGTTCTTCATCCACATCTTGATGACATCCATATCGCATTTATAGGAAGCGTAACGAGCCAGCTCGTTTAGCAGACGATCCTTCTGTACCGTGACATTGGCTTCTTTCATCGCCTCCGTATCCACGGCTCCTATCCAGTGACGTGTATCGCCCATAGCCGCATTCTGTTCACAGACCATAAAGTCAATTCCGGCTTCTGCTGCGGTGGCCGCCGCCATCATTCCGCCGTTGCCTGCGCCGATGATGAGCAGCGAGGTGTCTTTTACGGAAGAAATCTGGGAATCAGAGATCTCAGGGGCCGTACCCAGCCAGTCATCCGAATCCCCTTCCCCGGCATTCTCATTCAGAGGCTCTGCCGTACCCTGAGCCTGGGCGATACAGTTATTCACAGCCTTCTTTACCGCCGGAACCGTGATCGCAGCCGTGGCGGACGTGGTCACATCCACGGACTGTTCCTCTACGATCAGCTTCGCCATCTCCTCAGCGGCGACGCCTCCGATATCCGCTGTCTCGCCGGACGCCTCGATCACACAGTCCGTGATAGCATCTGCACTGAAGGTCACCGTCGCCGTGATATAGCTGGAATATCCTTTCACCGTGGCGGAATATGTACCCGGTGTATACATGCCGTTTGCTGCTGCCGTAGTCTCCGACGCCGTACTTGCGGCCGCCGCAGTGCCTGCCTCCGTGGTTCCTGCTGCCGTAGTCGTATCACTGGCGCCGGACGGCGCCGCGCAGCCGACCACATTGACAGCGGCCAATCCCAGAACTCCCGCTACGGTTCCGCGTAAAAAATCCCGGCGTGAAATATCTTTGCTCATGATTCTTCTCCTCCCAAGTTTGAAGGCGCAGGGGCAAAACTCTATGCCCCTGGCATCCCGTAATGAATACAGATTCTCTGTACCTGATTATTATTTCATAAACCCCCTTGTCTGGGAAGTCGAAATCCCTTATGATAGTTATCAGGTAATCCTTATAACGCAGGAGGATACATATGTATAACCGGCAATTAGATACCTTTCTCACGGCCGCTGAGACAGGAAGTTTTTCCAAGGCCGCTGCGGCTCTGTATATCACCCCCAGCGCCGTGATCCAGCAGATCAATAATCTGGAACAGGATTTGAAGGTTCACCTGTTTATCCGCACCAAAAAAGGGATCATTCTGACAAGGCCCGGTGAATATCTGTACCAGGAAGCCCGGACGCTGATCCATACAAGTGAAAATATACGGCGCAAGCTGACAGAGCTGGAGCAGGCCGCCCGGTCTGAAATCCATGTGGGCACCTCTCTTCTGAATAAATGCCGGTTGTTTTATGAGCTGTGGGTCCGCTTCAGCGCCTGTCATCCCGAATATCATGTAAAGCTGTTTCCGCTGCAAAGAAGCACGGATTTTGATAATGCCGACCTCATGGAAGGAATCCGCTATGGGAGCCCCTGGGATAAATATACCGAATTTCTGGAGCTGTGCCAGGTTCCTATCGCCTGCGCTGTTCCCAGAGCTCATCCCCTGTCCTCCCGCAGATTCCTGACGCCGGAGGATATGAAGGGGCAGACGCTGATTACTCTGAAATCCGGTATATCCGTGATACTGGACCGGCTACAGCAGGAGGCTGCCGCCCACGGTGTGCAGATTCGCGAGGTCGACTGGTACAATATGTCCCTTTTTGGCACATGCATCCTGGAGGGCTGCCTTTTGCAGACTCCCCTCTGCTGGCAGGACATCCACCCTGATCTGGTAACCATTCCCTGTCAGTGGGAATACGCCCTGCCCTATGGCCTGTATTATAAGAAAAATCCCGCGCCACCTGTGCGGGACTTCCTGGACTTTGTGCAAAATCTCTGTGAAACGGAGACGATGCGTTTCTATTGAGCGGTGCGTTCTTTATCTTGATTACCCTCAGTGGACTAAGGGACACACGCCCCAAGTACCGCCTTTTCGCGGCTGGCGGCATTAACGTCAATCGGCGTACGTCCAACAGCCCGGGATTCGGCTCTTCCAGTTAATTTCTTCTTTCCTCTCCAACGGTTCTATGTTAAAATTGTTATAGAACACCTCCCGAACCAACCTCTGTATTGACGTAGTTGGGGAGTATATGATATCATGGCACAGAAGCCGTGGACACAGCGGCCATGATCGGAAAGCAGTCCATATGGAGGGCAGGTTTATGAGTGATTCAAGAGAGCGTTTTGAACGGGACGGCGAGGGGTCGCCGGCCATTCAGAACCATGAGCCGCACAGCGGTATGCAAAGCGTTCAGAATCTGGAGGCTGTTATCAATGAGGGTCTCCGCGTCGCCTTGCTGGAGGATACTCCGGACCAGTCGCTGGATGTGCTGCTGAAGCATCTGGGAAAAGCGCTGCGCGGGGAGCGGACCTATATATTTGAGCGCAACGAGTCCGGCGGCGATGACAACACCTATGAATGGACTGCCGACGGAGTGGAGCCGGAGAAGAAAAATCTTCAAAATGTTCCCTCGGAAGTATGTGCCAGCTGGTATCGGAATTTCAGCATCGGCAAACATATCGTCATCAAAAGTCTCGAAGATATCCGAAAAACGGACCCGCTTCAGTATGAGACTCTGAAACAGCAGAGTGTCCATTCCCTTGTGGTGGTCCCTCTTTATGACGGCGAGAAGATCATCGGTTTTTATGGCGTGGACAATCCTCCTGTGAAATCGCTGGAATACGCGTCAAATATGCTTCAGACTGCGGCATACTTCATCGTGTCCTCCCTGAAACGGCGCAATCTGGTCCGGGAACTTCAGAAGCGAAGCCATAACGTTCTCCATGCCCTCAGCGTGGATTACCTGGGCATCTATCAGGTGAACTTCGACACGGGCGAATGCGAGATATACCGGGACAGCGAATGGATGAGTGCAGATTGGATCATTCATTTTGAAGACGGCTATCAGACGGCCATGAAACGGTATATTTCCCGGTGTGTGGCTCCCCGGGATCAGGAACGCCTCTGTGCCATGACGAAAAAAGAATACGTGCTCACACAGCTCAGAAAAAGGAAAAAATTCTATGTTCGTTATCAGGTCAATGAAAACTCCTATGGCCTGAAGCACCTGGAAATCCATTTTTCCGCCACAGAGAAGACAGATGAAGAAAACCACGCGATTTTCGCTCTGCGGGATGTCAACGCCGTGGTAGAGCAGGAGGAAAAGTACAAGCTGGAGGCGAGACAGAGCCTGGAGGACATTCTGGAGGGAGCCAGAACCGGTATCTGGACCATCGAGCTGGAGGAAGGCTGCCAGCCCAGAATGTATACGGACCGGACCATGCGGATCCTCCTGGGCGTTCCCGATGAGATCGAGCCTGAGGAGTGCTACCGGCGCTGGTTTGAAAATATTGAGCCGGACTATGTGGAGATGGTCCGGGAATCCGTGCAGGAGATACTGAAAACCGGACGTTCCGAGGTGATCTACCCCTGGAATCATCCCAAGCTGGGAAAAATCTACGTCCGCTGCGGCGGCGTGCCGGACAGAACATTTAAAAAACCCGGGGCCTGCCTGAACGGATATCACCAGGACATCACGGAGACCATGGTGACCAGGAAAAAGCAGGAACTGGCCATCATGGAGCTATTGGAAAAGGTCCGGAGAGCAAATTCGGCAAAGAGCGAATTCCTTTCCCATATGTCCCACGATCTGCGCACCCCCATCAACGGGATTATGGGAATGCTGGCCATTCAGGAAAAAAGTCAGGACGATCAGGAACTCCAGAAAGAATGCCAAAGAAAAATCCGTGTGTCAGCGGAACATCTGCTGTCCCTGGTCAACGACGTGCTTCAGGTCAGTAAGCTGGACACCGGAAGGCCGGCGGTAGTAGTGGAACCCTTCGACCTTCATGATACATTGGAAAACTGCATCGCGATCCTGTCCGCTCAGGCAGAGGAAGCGCAGATCCGGCTGGTGCTGGAGGAAGTCGACTTACAGCACAGTAAGTTAATCGGAAATCCGCTGCACCTGAGGCAGATCCTTATGAATGTCATTGACAATGCCATCCGGTATAACCAGCCCCATGGTTCCGTATTCATTCAGGTAAAGGAGATCGCCTGCCAAAACGAGACCGCAAGTTACCGGTTTGTGATCGAAGATACCGGCATTGGCATTGGAGAAGACTTTAAAAAACATGTTTTTGAACCTTTTGCCCAGGAACATCCCGACGCAAGGACCCATTATAACGGCGTAGGGCTTGGTCTGTCCATCGCCAAGAGGCTGGCAGACCAGATGAAAGGATCCATAGAGATGGACAGCCAGACCGGCAAGGGCAGCATATTTCGAATCACCCTCCCCATTCAAATCGATCAGGCCCGCCATGCGTGTCCTGTGGATGAAGAGCGAAATGTACAGGGGAATATTGCCGGAATGCGCATCCTATTGGTGGAGGACAATGAGATCAACTGTGAAATTGTGGAATTCATGCTTAAGGAAGCAGGCGCACAGGTCGTGACTGCAAACGACGGAAAAGCCGCCGTGGATGCCTTCGAGGCGTCCCTTCCGGGAACTTTTGACTGCGTACTCATGGATCTGATGATGCCGGTTATGAGCGGATATGAAGCAACCCGTGTGATCCGCAGCCTGGACCGGCCGGATGCCAAATCCATACCCATCATAGCCCTGTCGGCCAACGCATTTGAAGAGGATGTGGCACTGGCAAAGGATGCGGGAATGAACGAACATCTGGCCAAGCCGGTGGATATCGGAAAAATGTTCCAGGTCATAAGCCGGCTGAGCCGCTGACAAGTCAATTTCCCGAATCGACCCTCCATGGACAGAGGGACACACGCCTCAAATGCCAGCCGCCAAAATCCGGAGCTCGGGATTCCTGCGCCACAGATCGAAAGGAGAGGAAAAAAATGAAGGTTTTACTGCTCAATGGAAGCCCCCGTCCCAACGGCAATACTGCCGCCGCACTGCGTGAGATGGAAAAGATTTTTAATGCAGAAGGTATCGAAACCCAGTGGATTCATGTGGGAAACCAAGCTATCCGCGGCTGTATCGGCTGCCGCTCCTGTATGAAGACCGGTAAATGCGTATTCGATGATCTGGTCAATGAGACAGCTGCGGAATTTGAAGCCTGTGATGGGCTGGTGGCAGGCAGCCCTGTCTACTATGCCTCTGCCAATGCCACCCTGGTAGCGTTCCTGACCCGCCTGTTTTACAGCACCCGTTTTGACAAATCCATGAAAGTGGGGGCCAGCGTAGTGGCCGCCCGCAGAGGAGGGCTGTCCTCCACCTTTGATGAGCTCAATAAATTTTTTACGATCTCAGGAATGCCCCTGGCTTCCGGACAGTACTGGAACAGTATCCATGGCACTCTGCCGGGAGAGGCCGCTCAGGATGAGGAGGGATTGCAGAGTATGCGCACCCTGGCGAGAAATATGGCTTTCCTGATGAAGAGCATCGCCCTGGGGCGGGAAACGTACGGTCTTCCCGAAAGGGAAACGCCTGTGCGGACCAACTTTATCCGGTAATTCAGTCCGTAAAACATACCCGGAAATAAAATACAGGCCATATCAGGCAACAGGAAAACCTCTTCCTATCGCCTGCATATGGCCTGTTTTATTCCGTGACAGAAACGCCCCTTCTTTACGGCAGAATATGTCCGGCCGCCAGGTACAGCCGGTACCACTCTTCCCGCTTCAGACAGATATCTCCGGCTGCCGCGATCTCTTTAAACCTCTCCTGACCGGATGTACCGGACACCAGCTGTATCCCGGCCGGATGCCGGAGAATCCAGGCCGCCGCGATGGCCGTATCGCTCACGCCGTACTCCGCCGCCAGCGTCTCGATCGCCTTGTTTAACGGCTCATACTCGTTATTCCCCAGGAAGCAGCCCTTCCAGCCAGGCATCTGAAAGGGCGACCACGCCTGCAATGTGATCTCATGGAGGCGGCAGTAATCCAGCACGCTGCCGTCCCGGTCCGCTGCCCCCGGCGAATCCATATTCACCTCTATGCCGTTGGCTATCATATTGGATACCGGAAGACTTAACTGCATCTGATTCACTGTCAGGCTGTCGCCCACGTATTTTCTGAGGAGCTCGATCTGGGCCGGCTTATGATTGGACACGCCGAAATAGCGCACCTTACCGCTTTGTCTGAGCCGGTCAAACGCCTCCGCCACTTCCTCCGGCTCCACCAGGGCATCCGGACGGTGCAAAAGCAGAATATCCAGGTACTCTGTCCTCAGCCTCTTAAGGATTCCATCCACCGATTCCAGAATGTAATCCCGGGACAGATCATAGTAGCCTTTCCGGATTCCGCATTTGGACTGAAGAATCATATCTTCCCTGCGAAGCGAAGAATCACCCTGCATCGCTTCGCCAAACAGGGCCTCGCTGCTCACCCCGCCATAAGCATAGATATCCGCATGGTCGAAGAAATTAACCCCGCTTTCCATAACCGTATGTATAAAAGCGTTCATCCCGTCCCGCCCCAGCTGTGACAGGCGCATACAGCCCGCCACGACCGCGGGTACCTGCAACGATGTGTTTCCCAGTCTGACTTTTTTCATTTAGGAGATCTCCTTTTCATCTTTATTTCCAATATAGCATGGCCTCTGGGCAGTGTCAACCGGGCTGCGCATTTTTAGACGTGACAGACCCTGTCTCATATGATATCATAGTACATAGAAATCAGGAAGGAAGGTAAATGCACATGAACAGATTTCCGAAAAACTTTTTCTGGGGCGGCGCCACCGCCGCCAATCAGTACGAGGGCGGCTGGAATGAAGGAGGACGCGGCCCGGCCATGACGGACGTCACTACCGGCGCAACAAAGGACACGCCCCGCTATATGACCTATGTCCTGCCCGACGGCTCCACCGGCAAATACAGCCAATGGGGCGGTCAGAAGCCGGAAGGAGCCCGTTATGCCGTAGTGGACGGATATTACTATCCCAATCATATCGGAACCGATTTTTATCATCACTATAAGGAAGACATCGCCTTGTTCGCCGAGATGGGCTTTAAAATGTTCCGCATGTCCATCTCCTGGTCGCGGATCTATCCCAAGGGGAACGAAAAGGAGCCGAACCCGGAAGGCCTGACATTTTACCGCAACGTCTTTACGGAGCTGCGCAGGTACGGCATCGAGCCCCTGGTCACGATCTCCCACTATGACACGCCTCTGTATATTGAGGAGGATCTGGGCAACTGGCAAAACCCTGACACTATCGGTCTCTTTGAGACCTTCTGCCATACGATTTTTGAGGAATATAAGGACCTGGTCACCTACTGGCTGACCTTCAATGAGATCAACAGCGCCATTATGATGTCCTCCATCGTCCCGGATCTCCCCAGCGAAACCGTGGCTCCCGGTTATGTGAAGCTTCACAATCAGTTTGTGGCATCAGCCAGAGTCGTAAAGTATGCCCACGAGAACTACCCTCAGTTTAAGATGGGATGCATGATCGCCGGTCTGATTTCCTATCCGCTGACCTGTGATCCGAAGGATATGCTGGCCAATCAGGAGAAGATGCAGAACTATTTCTATTATGCCGGCGACGTGATGGTGAGGGGGTATTATCCCGCCTACGCGAAAAAGACCTGGAAAAATCTGGGGCTTGATCCTGCTTTCTTTGAGAAGGATGCCCAGATTCTGAGGGAAGGTCATGTCGACTTCTTCAGCTACAGCTACTATTCCACCAGCTGCCACACCACTCACACCGAGGAACCCAAGGACGGCGCCGGCAATCTTTCCCTGGGATACAAAAATCCCTACATCGGCTATTCCGAGTGGGGCTGGGGCATGGATCCGGACGGTCTGCGCTACAGCCTCAATGAGATCTGGGACCGCTACCAGGTGCCTCTGATGGTGGTGGAAAACGGTCTGGGTGCCATAGATACTCTCGAAGAGGACGGCTCCATCCACGACCCCTACCGCATCGAATATATGCGCGGCCACGTAGAGGCCATGGCCAAAGCCATAGAAGACGGTGTGGATCTGATCGCCTATACCCCCTGGGGCTGCATCGATCTGGTCAGCGCTTCCACCGGTGAAATGCGCAAGCGCTATGGCATGATCTATGTGGATATGGACGACGAAGGAAAGGGAACTCTGAACCGCTATAAGAAGGATTCGTTCTACTGGTATAAAAAATGTATTGAGTCCAACGGAGAGGATCTGGAGTAGCCTGATATCCCCTGAAAAACACCGGACGCGGAGATGATAGCACCTCTGCGTCCGGTATTTTATTTGGAATCCTGCCCGCCCTCTAGCAGCCGGTTGATATATTCTTCCATCTGTCGGCGTTCTGCTTCATGCTGCCGGCGCTCCGCCTCCAACTGCTGTCTCATCTCCTCCTTCTGCTGCCACGCCTCATTCAGCTCTTCCTGCATTTCATCAATCATCAGCTGCACTGTATTCCGGTCCAGCTCCCTCAGCTCCTCTGAAAACATCCCCATCACCTCTTCTATATTCCTGCAATGACTGTAGATCTGCTCATACAGCGACTGGAATTCCGGATATGACCGGATCAACTTTCGTATCATATCCGGGCTGTCCATGCTCAAAAACGCCAGCCAGGCATCCAGTTTGTCTGTGATATCTTTATTTTGGTGGATTTCTCGGAAGATGTCAAGGGGAATCAGAAGATATTTTTGCAGAAGCTCCAGGCCAGTATTGGATTTCTGTGAAAAATAATGAAGACAGGTATTGGGATAGGCGTGGAATTCTCTCGGGCTGCTCTCAAACAGAACTATCGTATAGACCGTACGGATAGCCCTATAACTGAAAGCTTTTCTCTTCTCACTGCGGACTCGCTTGTACTGACGCAGCAGCATATCCGCCGAGTAGCAGGCACAGCGTTCACCGGGAAACTTATAGCCGATCTTTTGGATCTCCAGATTCACAATTTCATGGTTCTCTCTCTCAATCACGATATCTGTGATTAAAAGAGAGCTTTCGTCTGCGATACGCGTCGAGTCATTAGGCAGTACCGCCAGGATCCGGACCTGTTCATGCAGCAGGAGAGACAGAAACTCCTCCAGACGCTCCGGTGTCAGCTCCGGGTTCAGGATCTCCTTAAAGAACGCGTCATACAAAAGCTTTGCTCCCCGCGCGCCACTGCAAAAGTCCAGAAACCTTTGTCGGTGCTCCTGCGGCCAGGCTGTGAACTCTGCTGCCAGGGCCGGCTCTTTGTAAATATCAGCCAGTATGTCTGCTTCGCTTCGCAGCACAGGAAAAAGAGAACGCAGCCCTGCCTGATTCATGGCTTGATTCGCCGCCTGACTCGTGGTCTGATTTGTAAGATTTGACATGAATATACACCTCTTTGGGAAAATGTGCGCCGGCCTGACCGGTCGGCAGATCTGACAGATTCTTTGATACTATAGCACATTTTCCCAGGGTGCGCCACACGCAAAAAGTGAGGGTTTCGCCGAAATGCCAGACAGCGCACTCCTCACTTCGTCTCTTTGTTCAGGAACCCTGCCCGCCCTCTAGCAGCCGGTTGATATGCCTCCCGCTTTCTCCGGACTGTCACCTCTCTGATACATAACCAGGCCATCCGTATTCTTTTACAGTCTATGAACGGTCTCTCACTGAGACAGTATAAAACCTGGCACCCTGCGGGAGCCCTGGGACGTTCAATTAAATAAAATGGGTTTTACAAAAGCGCCTGATAAATCTCCCTCTTTGGCACTCCCCGATCCTTCGCCACCTGTTTCATGGCCTCCTTCTTATCCATCCCCGCGTCCAGATAACGCTCCATATGCTCTTTGACAGACATCTGCCGCCAGCTCTCCTGCTCCTTACGAATCTGTTCGGCAAAGGATTTTCCCTGGATTACTAATACATACTCGCCCCGTGGCTCTTCTGCCCTCAACCGCTCTGCCTCGGCAGCCAGCGTACTGTGACGCACTTCTTCAAACTTTTTTGTCAGCTCTCTGCACAAGGCAAGAGGCCGATCTCCCAGAGCTTCCAGAAGTTCTTTTAAAGTTTTTCTGAGACGGTGAGGCGCCTCATACAGAATGATCGTCCGGCTCTCCGTCTTCAAACTCTCCAACACCTGGGTCCTTTCAGCCTTATCCGGCGGCAGAAACGCCTCAAAGCAAAATCTCCTGGCAGGCAGCGCTGAAAGGGTCAGGGCCGTAATACAGGCTGCCGGACCCGGCAGGCTTGTCACCGCCACTCCGGCCTCCGCGCACTGGCGTACCAGCTCTTCTCCCGGATCAGAGATCGCCGGCGTACCGGCATCTGTCACCAGCGCGATCTGAAGCCCCTCCTGCATCCGCCGTACCAGCTCTCTGGCCTTTTCCACCTTATTATGCTCGTGATAGCTGGTCATGGGCGTTTTGATCTCAAAATGATTTAACAGCCGGATCGTGTTCCGGGTATCCTCGGCTGCGATCAGATCCGCTTCCCGGAGTGTCCTCACCACACGAAAGGTGATATCTTCCAGATTTCCGATCGGTGTAGCGCACAGATACAGCATTCCACTCATAAAGTATCATCCTCCCGTCTTTCCCCTTCTTTTCCATTCGCTTCCATAATAGATCTCCATAACCTCGTCCGTATACATCCCCGGCTCCCGGTACACGATCAGCGGCTTCTCTACGATCATCTGTCTGCCTCCGTTCCGTGTCCCTTCCAGAAGGACCATATTCGCCTCTTCTCCCATATATGGATGTACCATTCGGATACGTTTCGGCTGAATCCGGTACTGCTCCATCAGGCAGATGATCTCCACCAGCCTTCTGGGCCGGTGTACCATATAAAAATGACCGCCTGGCTTAAGCACGAAAGCCGCTGCCCTTATCACGTCCTCCAGGCGGCACAACACCTCATGGCGGGCGATAGCCATGGCATCATTCGGATTTTTCAGGCCATGATTCGTCTCTATATAAGGAGGATTGCATGTCACCACATCAAAAGAAGCCCCGCCGAATTGTTTCGAGGCTTCTCTGATATCTCCTGTGACGATAGTGATTTTCTCCGCCAGGCCATTGAGAGCCACACTGCGACGGGCCATCTCTGCCATCTCTTCCTGGATCTCCAGTCCTGTAAAATGACGGCCCTCTGTCTTAGCCTCCATCAGAATCGGAATGATCCCGGTGCCTGTCCCCAGATCCAGTACCGTGCCCGCAGGCCGGACAGCAGCAAAACCGGACAGCAGCACGGCATCCATGCCAAAGCAAAACCTTTTCGTGTTTTGAATGATACAGTAGCCTTTACACTGCAAGTCATCGATTCGTTCATTCTCCCTTAGCTCCATCTCTGCTCCGATTGATTTATTCCAGCTTTGATTTCTCCACATCCTCCAGCGCTGCCAGCTCCTTCATGTCTGCTTCCGGCTCTCTGTCTCTTCCCTTCTCCCCCTTGCCCTTTTTGCGGCGGGGACGGAATCTGAGATCATCCACAGGGTACTCCTTGATTTCCTTCTCATCCTTATCCACGCTGACGATGACCTTCACTGTCTGACGCAGCACATTTACACTGGAAACCTCGCCCCGCATCCCGTCAGCCGTGGTCACGGCATCCCCCACTCCCGGCAGGCGGCTGTTCAGATATTCGTAGGTCTCCTGCTCATTTTTCAGGCAGCACATGAGTCTGCCGCAGGTGCCCGAGATCTTCGTCGGATTCAGCGAAAGATTCTGTTCCTTGGCCATCCGGATTGATACTGGCACAAATTCCGGCATATAGCTGTGACAGCACAGACTCCGTCCGCAGATACCCACGCCGCCCAGGATCTTCGTCTCATCCCTGACACCGATCTGACGCAGTTCGATACGGGTCTTAAACACGGAGGCCAGGTCCTTTACCAGCTCTCTGAAATCCACACGGCCGTCTGCCGTGAAATAGAACAGCACTTTATTATTGTCAAAGGTATATTCCGCCTCCACCAGCTTCATATCCAGTTTATGTTTGCGGATTTTTTCCTGACAGATCCGGTAAGCCTCCTTCTCCCTCTCCCGATTACGAAGCACGATCTCCTCATCGCGCTTATTTGCCATGCGCAAAATCGGTTTCAGCGGAGAGACCACCTTATCATCCTCCACATCACGGATATTCATGACCACCGTACCGTACTCCATACCACGGGCCGTCTCCACGATGACATGGTCTCCTTTTCGGATATCGAAATCCAGCGGATCAAAGTAATATATCTTTCCGGCAGACCGAAAGCGCACGCCTGTTACTCTTACCATAATCAGTTCTCCTTTATTGTCAGCAGCATCAGTTCCATGACCAGCGTAAAATTCACATTGGCCGCCAGACGGCTCCGCGCCTTCTCGATCGCATTAAGAATCTCCTCGATTCCGTGAAAAGACGATCTCTCTGAAATCTCCCTGATGTATTTGTATTCATCCTTAAATATAAATCCGGCCATATCCTGTGTCGCCTTAAACATAAGTACGTCACGATACCACATCTGCATGAAGTCGAGGCACTCATCCATGTCCACATCGTCATCCTTCCACTGTTTAAAGACCTCCAGCATCTGGCTGACCGTAAGGGACTGTGTGCTTCTCAAAAGAGAGGTAACCGAACGCCGCAGCCGCCCAAACTCTTCCGATGAAGAGATTTCCATCGCCCGTCCCAGATTTCCTCTGGCAAAGGCCGTACATATCTCCGCCTCACTGCGGGGCACCCCCAGCTTGTCAGTCAGGTATGTGCGGATCACGTCATCATACAACGGCTTCAGCTTCAATGTAATACAGCGGGACAGAATCGTGGGCAAAAACGAATCGGCTCTTGTGGTCAGAAGCAGGATCACCGCATAGGACGGCGGCTCCTCCAACGTCTTCAGAAGCGCATTCTGCGCCTCTGCGGTCATCTTCTGCGCTTCATCAATAATATACACCTTGTAGGCACTGCTGTAGGGCCGGATCTGAACGGTTCCGTTTACCTGCACCCGGATATCGTCCACACCAATTCCGGTCTTCTCATGGGTCACATAAATCACATCCGGATGGTTGTCCGACAGAAACTGCACGCAGGAATGGCACTTCCCGCAGGGCTTCTGTGCCATAGGCCCATCCTTCTCACACAAAAGCGTCATGGCAAATGCCCTGGCCAGAGTCTTACGCCCCATGCCGGCTTCCCCGGTGAGAATATACGCATGACTGATCTGCCCATTCACAAATGTGCGCGCAAAATATTCTTTTATCATCTCATTTCCCAGAATATCGGAAAAACCGGACATAGCTTCCCCTCCCCTCCACACACTCTCTTAAAGAATTATACATTATCAGACGAAGTCTGTCTACCCCGTAGGGGTGTGAATTCAGGGATCCCCGAAGGGGGATACCTTATCAGACGAAGTCTGTCTACCCCGTAGGGGTATGAATTCAGGGGTCCCCGAAGGGGATACATTATCAGACGAAGTCTGTCTACCCCGTAGGGAAATATCATATTTGCTCCATCCTGCTGCGAATATCCTTTTCAACAGACGCCAGGCATACCTCCAGCTTATCATTTATATAGCGTTTATTGATCCCCAGCCTTTCCAGATTCTCTTCTGAAAAATCCTCGTCGTCTGCCAGAAAACGGCGGCACAGCTCCCGGTAGTCGGGACTGTGCTGCTTTCGTTCACGTTCCAGGGCCCTCTCCAGCCGGAGACCGTCATCCACTTCGATATAGAGCGGTTCCATCATACTCTGTCCATAGTATTCCCTTATCTGCTCATACGATTCCAGCGTACCCAGCGTCAGATAGCTGTACCTGGCCAGATCAATCTCACCGTCGTCTACCGTAAAATAGCGCCACGGTCCGGCCATCGTCTGATAGGTGCGGCATTCGATCACCTTTTTCTGCGCTGTCAGTTCCTGATAACGGGCTTCGCTGACAAAACGGTATTCCTCCCCGTCCTGTTCGCCCTCCCGAATCGGGCGGGTCGTATACATGGTCACTGCCCGCAGCATGGGAAAATCTCTCTTAAGCATTTTATACAGAGTATCCTTGCCGCAGGCGCTCTTGCCCATAATACAAAAAATGATTCCCATCACAGCTCTCCGCTCAGCCTTTCAGCCCCCGGGACTGACGGTCCATATCCTCAACGACGATATCGTAGATTTCTCCCAGCCCGGAACAATATTTCAATACTTCCCAGGGCTCATTGGTATGAAAATGAATCTTAATCAGCTCGTCATCTCCCACAGCCAGCAGACAGTCTCCTTTGAAATGCTCCGTAAAATATTCGCTGATCTTATCCTCATCCAGATCCTTCCCCTCGATCAGAAGCTGCGTATCATATTTGAATTCCAACATAACTAAATCCTCCTTATTATGGCCTGACGGCCTGTCATTCTGCTTTTACTGTTCTTCCAGCACCAATATGGTGTCTCCCGCCCGGCACGAAAGTCCCTGGGGACCGTTTCCATCTTTTTGTGCACACAGAAGCATATCCAGCGCTTCTCTGTCTATCCGCTCCCCTGGCACCAGCAATGGAATTCCCGGGGGGTAGAGATATGCATATTCGGCGCTGACCATACCCTCGCTGTCTGGCAGCGCCACCCTTTTCTTTCTCCCACGCTCAGCCTCCGAGGGGATCAGGACCTGACGGCCGGCCGGAAATCTCCTCCCTCCAGCCTGCACCACTGGCACAGTCGACGAGGGCGATTCCCCGGCTGCGGGCAACGCTTCTGTCAGGGTTTTCTCCCTCTCGTCTTCCATCTCATCAAGAGCTCCGCACAGCCTTTCATACATCTCGTCCGTATCCCACATACCTGTCATCAGAAGTACATAACCCGGCGTACACATCTCCGGCTGCAAATGGTAACCCTCTCTCAGCCTGTCATACAGCCGTCTTCCGTTCATGCCGTCGACCGAAAGGATCAGCTTGGAGGGATCCAGCATTCTCTCCGGCTCCGGTTCCAACAGGCGAATATGGCGATACTCCCTCAGACGGCAGCGCAGCGCACCCAGACGGTCCCGGTAACGCTGCCGCTCCTCCATCCCCTCACAGGAGCACAGATATCTCAGACAAGAATCTATGGAAGCCATCAGCACATAGGACGGGCTGCTGGTCTGAAAGATACTCATATATCGGGCCGCCTCCAGGGTCAGGCTCTCCCCGGCCTGCTCACAGACATGCAAAATCCCGGTCTGTGTCAGAGAAGGCAGCGTCTTATGAAGGCTCTGGATCACCAGATCCGCCCCCGATAATACGGCGCTCACGGGAAAATCCTTCCTCTGTCTCAGCTGACCCTTCACTGTCAGATGAGCCCCATGGGCCTCATCCACGATCAGAGGAATTCCTCTGCGATGAGCCAGATCTGCCAGTGTCCGGATATCCGATATCACCCCTTCATATGTGGGGCTGGTCAGCACCACCGCCCGAATATCCGGCCTCTCTGTCAACATTCTTTCCAGATCAGAGGGACAATATCCACAGAGAATCCCGGTTTTTTCGTCTGTTTGTGGATAAAGGTACAGCGGGCGGAGCCCTCTGAGGAAAACCGCATGGTAGACTGATTTATGACAGTTACGCCCCATCAAGATCGTGTCTCCCTGCTTCGTCGCAGCAAACACCGCGCTGAGTATGCCCGCCGTGCTGCCATTGACGCTGTAGAGGGATCGCTTCACACCATAAAAACAGGCCGTCCGGTCCATCGAAGCCTTCAGGATCCCCTCCGCATGATGCAGATTATCAAACCCGTCGATCTCCGTGATATCAATCTGCCATGGAAGCCCTTCCGGCAGCGCCTCCCCTCTCACCAGCCTCTTATGTCCCGGCATGTGAAAAGCCACATAATCGCTGCTCCCATAGGCAGCCAGCTTCTCATACAAGCTCTCACACACGGCACGCATTGACCGGCCTTCCTTCCAGATAGGCATACACATTGTCAAACTCTATCCTGGCCCGTCTCGCCATGGCTTCTTTCGTCAAAAAAGCCACATGGGGAGTCAGAAGCGTATTCTTTGCGCGCAGCAGCGGAGTATCCTCCGGAAGCGGAGGTTCCACATCAAAAACATCAACAGCAGCTCCCGCAATTCTTCCTTCATTCAGTGCTGCCGCCAAAGCTGCATTATCCACAATCGGGCCCCTGGCACAGTTAATAAACACTGCCGAAGGTTTCATCTTTCCAATCTTCTCCCCGTCGATCATCCCCCTGGTCTCCTGATTGGAAGGAGTATGGAGAGACACGATATCACTCCTGGCCAGCAGAGTGTCCAAATCCACATACCGGATCCCCGCCGCCTTCACTTCCTCCCTCTCATGACGGGCGCAGGCGATCACATTGGCTCCCATTGCCTGAAACATCCTGGCTGTCATAAAGCCAATCTGGCCGCACCCAATGATACCAACCGTCTTGCCTCCGATCTCCATCCCCATCAGCCCCGCTGAGGCGCCTCCGCTTCGGACCGTCTGATCGCAGGATCGAATCTGACGGAACAGGCTCACCGTCATACCTATGACAAGCTCCGCCACACTGGCATTGGAATAACCGGCGCAGTTACAGACCGTGACACCCTTCTCCCGGCAGGCCGCCTGCCCCACATGGTCAATACCGGTAAAAGCGACGGCCAGCAGTTTCAGCGAATCCGCTGCTCTCACCACCTCATCCGGATAAGGGGTATTGGCAATCATGATGATATCCTGCCCGGCACTGCGGCGTTTTAACTCCTCCACATCACTTGTCCTGGTGTCATAATACGTAAAATAATGGCCATTTTGCCTTAATCCATCCGACAGCTCTTCGATTACGGTGGCAGGCACGCCCAAGGGTTCCAGTAAACTGATATACATATTTTCCTCCCATCCATAAATTATGCCTGAGGCATGGGATAAATCCGCTGGATTTAGTTTAACATGCAGAAAACAAAATGTAAAGATGCCGGTGAAAGACTTACTCTCTCACCGGCATACCTGGTTAAATCCGTTTTTCCCTCCTCACGGGAAAGATCGGCGCGATTATATTATGTATTCAGGGACTCCCTGCCTGCTCAGGACGCCTTGGACAGAGCTTCCTTCACCGCCTCACGGAAGCCGTCGGAGGTCATGGTAGCACCGCTGGCAGCGTCAAACTCAGCGCTGTTGGCTGCAATGGCATTGGAGATCAGACGATCCATGTTGCTGGCGCCGATATTATCCTCCGAATGCTTATCCACTACGATATCAGAAATCTTACCGTCCGTAATGGTCACGGTAATCTCGATCTCTCCGCTGCGGCCCCGGCCGGTTCCGGTATAACTGCCGTCTTTATATACGGCGTCAGAGGCAACGACACCGCTCTGATCCGCAGACAGCTGCGCCAGCTCGTCACGGCTGGTCAGTGTGTCGCCGGAAGCTGTCACGCCCGCCATTGTCTTGCCCAGCAGATAACCCCAGATCAGACAGCGTCCATTGGAGTTACCTGCCATGTTAATCGGATAGTCGATGGCATAGAGGTCACCGGAACAGTTACCGGTGGCATACAGGCCCTCAATCGGCTTCTTGCTCTGATCCAGTACCTGCAAATCCGTATTGACAGACAGGCCGCCTACGATTGCCAACAGCGCAATACCGATTTTAGCCGCATAGAAGGGCGCTTCCACCACGGGATACAGAAAATCCTTCGGCTTATGGAAATCCTGATCCACCCCTGAGGTCACCAGTTCGTTATAATGGTCAATGGAAGCTTTCATGACATCCGCCGGTACGCCGATCATCCCTGCCAGCTCTTCGATGGTATCTGCCTTAAAGCAGTTGCCATTGGCAATATCGCCTTCCACCGTAGCTGTCAGGTCATCATCCGTAAACTCCTGCCCGATTCCCGCGCCCATGGTATCCCAAAACATACCGCCGCCTACGCCGTTTTCTAAGGACTGACGGTTATATTTTCCATAATTGGCGTCGAATACGGACCAGGCAATATTGCCGGTCTGCTGCATGATATTCATGGACTTGCCCTGAACCCATGTTCCCTCGTTCATGAAACGATATCCCTCCTGGTTCAGGAACGGGAAACAACCATGAAACATGGCATTGGCCTGAGGATGAAGCATCAGCGGGAACGGGCCATCCTGCATCCTGGCTCCTGCCCACAGCCCCATCTTATGACCGTCACCGGTGGAATATCCCACGGGACCATGCTCGCAGCGCTGTACGCGATTGACATAATCATCACAGTAATATGCCGTCATCTCCGCATCCTCATGCATACCGCCGGTGGCCAGAATGACACCCTTGGTGGCCCTGAAGAGCCACAGCTGGCCGTCACGCTCCGCGAAGACGCCCGTTACCTTACCATTCTCCACCAAAAGCTCCTTGGCAGAAGTATTAAAAAAATAGGTGGCAGGTTTTTCATACTTGTCTGCATTCCTGGAATCTTCATATAATACGTTCGTTGCCTGGAAGTATCCGCACTTATCGTCAAACACATGATTTCCCGTATTGCGGAACATATGATAGTCATAGGATTCCGGAATCGTCGCATTGGGCGCATAGGCACGGAAAGAGGCAGGCTCTATCCCATACTCTGCGCACTTATCAATCAGCCAGTTACCTGCTTCCGGACCATTATTGAACCACATGGACACCAACGCTTCATTGACACGGCTGCCGCAACGCTGGATCCAGATATTCTGATGCACTGTCACATCCGTATTATGAGGAAGTTTTCCTTCCGCTACCAGCTGATCCACAAACTTGGTATTGCACAGGCCGATACCGCCACCCTGTCCATGAATGACATTCTGTGCCTCCAGTACCACTGTCTCATTTCCATTTTCCACACAGGAACAGGCCGCGGAACACCCTGCATTACCGGCGCCTACGACAACCACCTCAGATGTCACCACCTGAACGGCATCTGCCTCTTTATAGTTATAGGGGTCTGTGAAAAAGCCGGGCATGCCAGTATTGCTCTCTGTCGAAGGAGCCGCGGGAGCCGTAGCCGCCTCAGTGGGAGCCTGCGTGGCTGCCTCTGTCGTCGGTACTGCTGTGGTTCCGGCCGCCGTAGTCTCCGACCCTGTGGTCTCTGCCGCCCCGGTAGTAGGATCTGCCGAACTGCATCCGGCCAGTCCCATGGCTGCCACGCTGATCGCACCGGCTGCCGTTCCTTTCAAGAAGTCTCTGCGCGATAACTTTTTCATCGTTTTTTCTCCTTTCCTCCAATCTGCCCGTAGCTTTAGATGATATTACTACCGTGTTTTGTCAGACAGACTGGTTACAAACTTAAATTTAGCACCAAAATATATATTTTGCAATACAAAGCAGACTAATAAAATGTGTATTTTTTGTGAATCAGGAAACAATCAGACGGTACTCAGATTTGGTATTACATGTTTTTCAGAACATTGCAAGAAATAAAAAATGCCCAGAGCCGGAATCGAACCAGCGACACGAGGATTTTCAGTCCTCTGCTCTACCAACTGAGCTATCTGGGCATTTAGTAGCGGGAGCAGGATTTGAACCTGCGACCTTCGGGTTATGAGCCCGACGAGCTTCCGGACTGCTCCATCCCGCGTCGATATCGAATATAAAATTTTATGAGTGGGGGAAGGTGGATTCGAACCACCGAAAGCACTGCTAACAGATTTACAGTCTGCCCCCTTTGGCCACTCGGGAATTCCCCCTTATTTTTCTTTT
>JAAVZR010000007.1 GCA_022791755.1 Lachnospiraceae bacterium | reverse complement strand
GGCGAGACGGTGCGGAATGTCGAAGTCGACGTTTTATAATCGGGCAAAAAGGGCGAAGGAGGCAGCAGAAGAAGGGGTAGGTACAGATTGGTGTGAAGAAAAGTATTCCGGGAAGGTGTAGGTTTTTGGAACATACATCCTAAAGACAAATTGAACGAGGGAAACATTAACTTCCTCGTTTTTTTGACGATAATATAAAAAAGAAAGCCTGTTTTCTGCTTATTTCATTTTTTCCAAAAACCTACACCTTCCCGGAATACTTTTCTTCACACCAATCTGTACCTACCCCTTCTTCTGCTGCCTCCTTCGCCCTTTTTGCCCGATTATAAAACGTCGACTTCGACATTCCGCACCGTCTCGCCGCCTCCACTCCGGACAGCTCCTTCCTTTTCCAGGCGTCATAAACCGCAGGAAACGCCTCCGGCAGCTGCATTTTGGGCCGTCCAAAGCACACGCCCCGCATTTTAGCTGCTTCGATGCCTTCCCGCTGCCGCTCCCGGATATTCGTCCTCTCATTTTCCGCCACAAAGGAAAGCACCTGCAACACCACATCCCCTATGAAGACGCCGATCAGGTCCGTGCTCCTTCTGGTATCCAGAAGCGGCATATCCAGAATACAGATATTGACTCTCTTTTCCTTCGTCAGATAGCGCCACTGTTCCAGAATCTCCTCATAATTGCGTCCCAGGCGATCAATACTTTTGACGTAGAGAAGGTCTCCTGCCCTGAGTTTTTTCATCAGCTTGCGATACATGGGCCGTTGAAAATCCTTTCCCGACTGCTTATCCGTATAAATTCTGTCTCCCGGCAATCCGACCTCCTGCAATGCCAGCAGCTGTCTGTCCTCATTTTGCTCTTTTGTACTGACGCGGACATATCCATAGATGTTTTTCATCGCTTCCTCCCTTTGGCCGACTTAATTTTTCGTCTATTATAAGGGATGTTTCTGCAAAATAGTATTTTTCAGAATAGTATTTTTATATTTTCAAAAGAATCAGTGAATTTAAAAGTGACAACATGCAACAAAAAAAGATGCCGCTTTTAAGACATAGCATCTTATCGCGACATCTCTGTTACCGTTACTGCTTAACGGTTTACCCCAACACCTTTTCTGCGAATTCGCGCCCATATTCATAGGCCTTTGCCAGGGCTGCTTCATCGGGCTTAAACCTGACGCGCAGCCCCTCGCATACCTTCATCTTCAGCTGTTTCATACGCTCCGTGAGGTTCGGTACGCCCTCCCCGCTCCAGCCGTAGCTGCCGAAAGCGCCTGCATGTTTTCCTGCATACGCCGTGGGAAACAGACAGAAGGTCAGATCCCATATGGGTCTCAAGGCATCCCCCAGTATCGTCGGCGTACCCAAGAGGATGCCGTCCGCCGTCTCCAGGGCTGCGCTCACCTGCGAAGCATCCGCCGTCACCATATCGTAGGCGCACACCTCCAGATCCTTTCCTTCCCCGGCTGCGCGCAGTCCCTTTTCGATCTGTCCGGCCAGCAGTCCGGTATAGCCATAAGCGCTGACATAGGCGACCACCACCTTTTTTGCCGCCTTCTTTTCCTCCGCAGCGCACCACCGTTCATACTGCCGGATGGCATCTCCCGCCTTTTCTCCTGTCAGCACCGGGCCATGACCGGTACAGATCATAGATATCTCCAGAGGCTTTATTACCTGCAAGGCCTTGCGCATAAAGGGTTTGAAAGGGCCTATGATATGATCAAAATAGTATTGAAGCGCGCTTTCGTACTCTTTCTCCTCCACGATCTGATCCGAAGTCACTCCCGGCAGGCAGTAGTGAGCACCGAAGGAATCGCAGGTCACCAAAATCTGTTCTTCCGGAATATAGGTATACATGGTATCCGGCCAATGCAGGTTCGGCACATGGAAAAAGCGCAGCGTCCGGCCGCCTGCCTGGATCTCCTGCCCGTTTTTCACCGGCACTGCCGCAAAATCCCGGTTGACAATCTCCTTTAAAAATCCCACGGCACAGGGCGTCGCAAGAATCTGCATCCCGGGGCTGTACTCCAGAAGACGTTCCACACTTCCGGCGTGATCCGGCTCGGTATGGCTCACAACCAGATAATCGATCTTTGTGATATCCGCCACTTCCTGAAGCTTTGTCAGATACTCGTCAAAAAAACCGGCCTTGACCGTCTCAAACAGCACCGTCTTGCCTTCCGAACACAGCACATAGGAATTATATGTGGTGCCAAAATCGGTACGCATGATGATATCAAACACCTGCAGTTTTTCATCCAATACCCCTGTCCAGTAAAATCCTTCTCTCAGCTGCTTTGCATCCATTGTCTGTTCTCCCTTCCTTATCCTGTTCCTTTGCGTGGGTGATACCCTTATTTTCCCATATCACCCATATTTTATACCCATATTTCCAGGTCTGCCTGCCCCAAAAAGGCTGTCGCAGGCATCTTATATCACCTCTGCCCTGCTCCCGGTCCCTGATATACCTCGCTGCTTTTTCACAACGATCTTGTGCTCGATCCGGTCCTTCAGTTCCGGCACATGAGAAATGATCCCCACCATACGGCTGCCCTCCGCCAGGCTGTGCAATGCCTTCATCGCCTGGTTTAACGACTCCTCATCGAGAGAACCGAAGCCCTCATCCACAAACATGGCGTCCAGCCGGATTCCTCCCGCGCCGGACTGGATCTCATCCGACAGGCCCAGCGCCAGGGAAAGAGAGGCCTGAAAAGATTCCCCGCCGGACAGCGTCTTCACGCTGCGCTCGCTTCCGTTATAGTGGTCGATGACATTCAGCTCCAGACCTGCCTTTTCCTTTCGATTCACCGGGTCCTCCTGACGCTTCAGCTCATACTGACCGTTGCTCATGGTCAGCAGGCGCAGGTTGGCACGCCGCAGAATCCTGTCAAAGAAAGTCATCTGAACATAGGTCTCCAGTTCTATCTTCTGCTTTTTATTCAGAGTACCTCCCGCCGTATCCGAGAGCGCTTTCATCCATATATATTCCTGCTCGGCTTTTGCTATCGCTTCCCGGCTGCCACACACATGAGAGTATATCTCCTGATTCGTTCTGGCCGCCCTGTACTGCTCCTCCCGCTGTACCCGAAGCCTGTCCCTGCTCTGCCTGAGCTGTTCTTTTCTGGTCCGGATCTCCTCCTCATTCCAGTCATCGCCTTCCCCGGCCTGTGTTTCCAGCGCCGCTATGGCCGCTCTCACCGCCGCCATATCCTGACTGCACTTATCATAATCGCTCTGCGCCTGATTGCCCTTTTCCACCAGCAGCTCTTTCTGCCTTTCCAGACAGCGGATACGGCTTTCGATCACCGTGGGGCCGACCCCTTTTAAGACTGTCTCCAGCTGTCTGTGTTCGCCGATGAATCTCTCCCTCTCTCCGTTCAGACGCTCCTGCGTCAGCTCTGCCTGATGCCTCTTCTCTTTGAGCCTTTCCATCCTCTCCATGGCAGAAGCAATCTCCGCATCCAGCACTTCCCGCCGGTTCTGTCTTCCGACATTCTCCCGGATCGCTGCGTCCAGTTCGGAGAGCTCCCGGTCAATCGTCTCCTGCGCCTCTTTCAGACATTTTCCACCCCACGGCTCTCCCGGTTCCTCCAGCTCACAGGCCAGCTTCTCCTCCACATCCTCGATCCGGCTCTTTAAGACCTCCTGCTCTCTCATCCCCTTTTCCATTGCCAGGCGGCATTCCTCTCGGCTACTGTCCGCCTGTTTCTTCTCTCTCTCCAGCTCCTTTCTTCTTGCCACTTTCGTCTGAACATGCTCCTCCTGAAGTCTCAGTTTCTCTGTCTGTACTCTCAGAGACCGCTCCGCCTCACATGCCAGCTCCTCCGCTGCGCTATCCGGCGCTCCGTCCCAGGACACGCCTGCTTTTTGAAGCTCTGAGAGAAATTGTTTTTCCCTCTCCTTTAGCCGGCCGCCGGCTGCGTCCTGCTCCCGCTGTCTTTCCAGATATTCCTCCTGCTGCCGGTTCAGGGCGTCCTTCTCTGTCCGTATCTGCGCTTCCAGCTCTTTTTGCTGTTCACAGGCCCCTTTGACGCGAAGAATCTCTCCGGCGTTTTGGCGGATCTGCCCCTCCAGATCCCGCCCAAACCGGCAGATCATGTTTTCCACGGCGGCAAGCAGGCGATCGTCTTTTCCCGGATCGCCGAGGGCCAGTTCATTCACTGCCTTTTGAATCCTCTCTGTCTCCTCCTGTAGCTGCCGGCGCATATGTCCGGCCCGGGCGCTCAGTGCGGTCACGGCGTTCTCCGCATCGGTCAGTTTCTCCTTCTGCCTGTCAAGCTCTGCCTTATCCGGGACCTCCTCCGTGAGAATCGCCGGAAAAGGATGATGAAGCGAACCGCAGACAGGGCACTTCTCCCCCTCCTTTAACCCCCGGGCCAGAAAGCCGGCCTGAGCATCCAGAAAACGCTGTTCCCGGGCTGCATAAAGACGGCGCTCCCGATCCCGCTGACAGCAGGCCGCTTCATAATCCGCCTGCGCTTCGCCCAGTCTCTTCTCCAGATCCGCTGCTGCCTCCCATCTCTCCGTCAGATCCGACAGAAGACGTTTCCTCGCCTCCAGAGCGGTCTTTTCCTTATCAAAGCCGGCCAGGGCAAGCTGGAGATCCCCCAGCTCTTCCCGCTGACGGTTCCATTCATCCAGCCGGAGCTTTCTTCTTTTTGTTTCCTCCTGCAAAGAAGCGACGGCAGCCACAACAGCCTGATGCCTCCTCTTTCCTTCCAGCCAGTCCGCCCTGCTCTCTGCAAGCGTCTCCCTGCGGCGTTCTGCCGCCTCCCTCTTTGCCCGGATTTCGGCAAGAAGCAGCTCCTGTCCCGCAAGCTCCCCCAGCTCCTCTTCCCGCCTTCGGCTCTCCTTCTCATACCGCTCCCACTCATCCTTGCGCCTGGTCAGCTCTTGGCGCACCGCGCAAAAACCCGCTTCCAGTTCCTCCCTCTTATCCTGCGTTTCAGCCAGCTCCCTTTTCTTCCGTTCCAGCTGATCCTTTCTTCTTCGCAGGCGCTCTTTTTCCTCTCCCACGTCATGGAGGGTTTTTCGTTCCTCCTCTTTTAGCCGGAGCTCCTCTGTCAGTGAGCAAAGCTCCCCCTGCGCCTCCTCTCTTCGCAGCCGTTCACCGGCCAGTCTTTTCTCCACCTCAGAAAGCTGCTTTTGTACCTCCTCCCGTTTTCTCTCGTGCTCCAGCCTTCGCCCTTCCTCCCGGAGCCGTTCGTCCAATGCTTCCCCGCGGCCCAAATCCTTATTAGCTCTCTCCCAGGCCTGCCGTGCCTCCTCCAGCCGGTCCGAAAGCTCTCTCTGGCGCTCCTTTTTCTCCAGCAGAGCCGCCTTTACCTGTGTTCTCTGCCCTGCCTTTCCCAAAAGCTGGTCTTCACTCTGGATTTTTTCATCCAGCTTCTTCAGCTCCTGATCCAGCTCCCGAAGCGTCTGCGTGTCGCGGACCATCAGCTGTTCCAAAAGCTCCAGGCCCCGCTCTCCCTTTCCCTCAAACCGCGCCTTCTTCAGCTCCGAAAGCTCTTCTCTCAGCTCCGGACAGCTTTCGCAGGAGATCCCGCTCATATACTGAGCGGTGCTTCTGAGAGTTTCCTCATATCGTTCTCTGCGCTCTCTGGCCTCATCCCGCAGCCGGTTCTGGATCTCCTGATATATCCCGGTATGAAAAATCTGTCGGAAAATCTCGCTCCTCTGCGCTGTCCCGGCCAGGAGAAGCTTCTGAAAATCGCCCTGGGCAATCATGGCGATCTGCGTAAACTGCCGGTAGTTCAGACCGGTCAGCTCTGTCACCGCCCGCGTCACCTCCCGGCTTTTCGTCACCGGAGACCGCCCGTCCGGATACTCCAGAGTGGCCTCCGCCTTCTGCACCGTACTGCCTGCGCCCCTCTCCTTCGGACGCTCATACTCCGGATTTCTGGTAATCGTATATTCCTGGTCCCGGTAAAGAAAGGTAAACTTCACAAAGGTCTGTGTCTTCGCATCCGCATACTTGCTCCGAAACATCCCTGCCTCCCGGACCCCGCCGCTGGCTTCACCGTACAGGGCAAAGGTAATGGCGTCAAACAGCGTGGTTTTTCCGGCTCCCGTGTCGCCGGTGATCAGATAAAGTCCCTGGCCGCCGAGCCTGGTAAAGTCGATCTCCTGCCTGGACGCATAGGGACCGAACGCGCTGAGAATCAGCTTCAGAGGTCTCACCGGTCATCACCTCCTCCCTCCTTCAGCTCCCGGATCAGCCGGATCATATATTCCCTCTGTTTCTCACTCATGGCCTGATTGTTCTGAAGCTCATAAAAAGCCTCGAAGAGCTCCTGCTCCGATCTGCGCTCCCTGGCCGCCTCTCCTTCCACCACTGCCTGATACCGTGTCCGTTTGTTATCATATTGCAGCTGCATCAGATTGGGATATATGACCCTCAGCCTGGCCACGGCATCCGGAATATCCTCCTCGTCCGTCAGTGTCATATGAATATAGTCCTCCCGGTCGAAATCCTCATAGAAGGACCGGGCCATCACTTCCAGATAGCTCCCCCTCAGTCTGCGCATCTCCTTAAGCGGAATCAGAGGAATCTCCCTCAGCGACACCTCTCCCTTTGGTCCCAGCTCCGCCACTGTGATGCTCTTTGTCTGGCCCGCCTCCGAAAAAGAATATTTCAGGGGCGAACCGCTGTAGCGCACCTGCTTCCTTCCCACGCTCTGCGGGCTGTGCAGATGTCCCAGAGCCACATAGTCAAAGTCATCAAACAGCGACGCGTCCACCTGGTCGAGACCTCCCACTGTCACCTCCTCCGATTCACAGCGAAGGGCACCTGTGACAAACTGATGAGCAACCAGGATATTGCGGCAGCTCGTATCCACATCCATACGATTCACCGCCACAGCCACGGCCTCCTGATAATCGGAGACCTCCTCCTCTGTGGCATGGCGGACATAGGCCGGTTTCAGAAACGGCAGAAGATGAATCCGCACCTCCCCCCACTCGTCGTAAAGGCTCACCCTGCTCGCTTTGCCGTCATAGACCGGCGACAGATATACTCCGCGGCTGCTCATCAGCCGGGCGCCGAAAGAAAGCCGTTCCGGAGAATCGTGATTGCCGCTCACCGCCAATACCGGTATATTCCGTCCGGCCAGCTCTGTCAGAAAACGGTCAAAAACCTGTACGGCCTCGGCGGGCGGTACAGGTTTATCATAGATATCCCCTGCTAACAGGATACCGTCTGCCTGCTCGTCAGAAGCGGCTGACAGTATCTGTCTCAGAATGTATTTCTGATCCTCAATCATGGACATTTCACAGACTCTCTTGCCAATATGAAGATCGGATATATGCAGTAATTTCATTCGTACTCCTGCCTGTCACACCAGGGGCTTCGACGTTCTTATGCCCAGCACCTGATCCAGGGTCTCAAACAGCGTTTCGATATTGATCGGTTTTGCAATGTGCCCATTCATCCCGCACCGCAGGGCCTCCTGCTTATCCTCCTCGAAGGCATTGGCCGTCATGGCCAGGATCGGAATCGATGCCAGCTTACGGTTTTCCAGACTGCGGATTTTCTTCGTCGCCTCATATCCGTTCATCACCGGCATCTGGACATCCATAAGCACCAGCTGATAATAGTCAGGCGCAGCTGCCAGCAGCATATCCACAGCGATCTGTCCGTTCTCCGCCACCTCTGTCGTAAAGCCCGCGTCGCTTAATATGGCTGTCGCAATCTCCTGATTCAGCTCATTGTCCTCCGCAAGCAGAATACGCCCCGTGTAAATATGCTCGGTCTCCGTGTTGCTCTCTTCTTCCTTTATCTCATCCGTGTTTACGATGGAATACAGGCACTCCCGCAATTCGGACAGGAACAGGGGCTTACTGCAAAACGCAGTGACACCGGCCTCCTTCGCCTCCTCTTCTATATCGGACCAGTCGTAGGCCGTCAGAACGATCACCGCCACGTCCTCTCCCATCTCCTTACGGATTCTTCGGGTGATCTCGACTCCATTCATGTCAGGCAGCAGCCAGTCTATAATATAAACGCTGTAATTATCGCCTCTGGTCACTGCCTGCCGGGTACGCAAAACCGCTTCCCTCCCCGACAGGGTCCACTCTGCCCGCAGTCCGATCTGCTGCAGCATATACGACACGCTGTCGCAGGTATTAAAATCATCGTCCACCACCAAAGCCCTGCATCCCTTGAGCTTTGGTATGGCCGGAACCTTCCTGACACCGGAGCACAGCTGGAAGGTAAAGCATACCCGCACCTCTGTGCCCACCCCCTGCTCGCTCTTTACTTCGATCGTTCCGTTCATCATATCTACGATGTTCTTTGTAATCGCCATCCCCAGACCGGTCCCCTGGATACCGCTGATCGTGCTGGTACTCTCCCTCTCAAAAGGTTCAAAAATATGAGAGACGAACTCCTTGCTCATGCCAATGCCCGTATCCTTGATATAGAATTCATAGTTGGCATACCCGGCCGGCGCTCCGGGCCTCTCCATGACCCGCACACTGATGATGCCCCCGGCTTCCGTATATTTGATGGCATTGCTGAGCAGGTTTAAGAGTACCTGGTTCACCCGCAGGCGGTCACAGCAGATTTCCTCATCCATCACATCCACTGCGTCCATATATAATTCCAGCTGTTTCGCGCGGACATCAGCCTGTAAGATGTTTCTCAGGCTATGCAGAATATCCGGCAGGCTGCAAGGCTTCTCCTCTAAAGTAATCTTACCGCTCTCGATCCGGCTCATGTCCAGAATATCGTTAATCAGGCTCAGAAGATGATTGCCCGACGTCATAATCTTTTTCAGATATTCTTCCACTTGTTCCGTACTGCTGATGTGGGTAAGGGCCAAAGCCGTAAATCCGACGATGGCATTCATCGGCGTTCGGATATCATGGGACATATTGGAAAGAAATACGCTCTTTGCCTTATTCGCCCGGTTCGCCTGCATCAGAGCATCCTCCAGCAGACTTTTCTTTTCCATCTCATTGCGGATTTCCTCGTCCACACTGCGGAGCCCCAGAACAATACCATAGCCCTGGTCATCGACTCCCACGCGCACCACCTTAATCTGGAAATACTTTATCTCCCGGTTCAGAACAATTCGATAATTCACATAATGAGAATTCTTTTCCGCCAGTTCCTGTTTCAGATTGTCCGTATCAGCGAACTCCCGGAGTAACTCCCGGTCTTCTTCGTACACAAACTTCTGTATGTACTGCTCCAGACTGTCCTCAAAGGATAACCCCTCTCTCACATCCGTAGCAAACATATCCCCGTTACTTCCGTCATTGCGAAGCGGATTTCCTCTTCCGGTCTCCAGATCAAAATAGCAGACCAGATTATAATCCGTGCTCAGGGCCTGTATCAGGCCTGCCTGACGCTTCTCATTTTTCTTTTCCTGCATTTTCTGTTCGGTACAGTCCAGAAGGAACCGCTGATAGCACAGTTCTCCGTTTTCCCGCAAAAGCTTGATATTCCCCATGATATGGAGAATCTCTCCGTTTTTATGCTGTACCCGGTATTCTACGCTGACGCTGTCCCCCTCCCGCTTTAAGGAACAGATTAAGGAGCGAAGCTTCTCCCTATCCTCCTCCACGACGGAATGGGCTATCATGTTAAAACCGTCTGCCATCAGCTCCTCTTTGGATTCATAGCCCAGGATCTTTAATGCCGCCCGGTTTACGCTGAGAATCTGCGAGCCGTCCAGCGTATGACGCATCACGCCGCAGTCTATGGTGGTAAAAATCGTCTCCAGCGTGTGATTCTTGTTCACGATCTCCTGCTCGTATGCCCGCTCCTGCGTCACGTCGATCGCCACGCCCACGGTTCCCATGACGCTTCCATCCAGATTATACAGAGGCGATTTATAAGTCGTCAACAGCCGCTCGCCCTCGCCGGTCTGAATTCTCTCCTCGGATACGCAGGTTTTCTTACTTTCCATGACGATGCGTTCCGATTCGATGCAGGCCGGGTCATCCTGCTCCACATCCCAGATGTAGGCATGGCCCTGCCCCTCCACCTGTGTTTTTGTCTTTCCCACAGTCCGGCAGAAGCTGTCGTTTACTTTCTCATGGATTCCTTCTTTATCCTTATACCAGACCAGATTCGGCACATTGTTGATCGTCGCCTCAAAAAAATGGTTGATCTCCCAGAAATCCATACGCATCTTATGCGTCTTCTGCCATTTCCGGAACCGAAAACAGATCTCCTCATCCGACATGGGCAAAGGCCAGATATCGCCCAAGCCGGAAAACTTATCCACACAGGCCCGGATCTGCTCCTGGCTGGCTAACAGAATAAGCTCCGTCTCAGAAATCTTTTCCATCAGGAGGGACTGCAAAAGCTCCGGCCCATCTCCCTCCGTCAGAGCAACAAAAATCACATCGGCCTTCCTCACCCGCCTGTCATCCGGCTGCCCGCTCTCCATAAATTCATGTGTAAAGCGCTCCAAGGGAGACATCTTCCTGATTATTTCAAATGCCCGGCAATGATGACCGGCTAAATAGAAACGGGTATGACAATGATACATTTCTCTTCCTCCCCTGCCTGACAGACTATATACCCTCTGCCTGTATCATTATTTTAGCAAGCCCGGGGAAGACTGTCAACATTTAAGATCTGTTGTTTTACTTCCCGACGGTATTTTATCGAAATCCTGTCCTATGGCTTTCTCTCCTGCGAAATCCGACGGTCCGAAAAATGCCGCAAGCCGTCTCGGCTGTTGCGAAAAGACAGGAAGGCCATCTCTGTCCTTCCTGTCCGTAGTGCACCGGTCATATACTTTTCCTATACCGGATAGAATCCGTCCCCTTTGCAGGACGATAAATCAAAAACAACTTAAGAGGGATAGCATATGGGACAATCCTCATATCCGCAGGGATAACAATGGCGATCATTGTGGTGACGGCCATGATGCCCTCTGTTGCCGCAGCCATGTCCATACCCCCAGCTATCGTCCCGGTAATCGTTCTGCTGATATCCCGGCGCCTGCGTATTATACTCCGCAGGGTCCTGAACCGCTTCCGTCTCAGGCTGTGTTTCAGGTTCCGCAGGGGCTGGCTCCTGTGTCTCGGGCTCCGGCTGTGTCTCAGGCTCGGTGGGAGCCGGTGTTTCTGCCGGCGTCTCAGGCTGGGCAGGGGCCGGCGTCTCTTCCTGTGTCTCAGGCTCGGCGGGAGCCTGCGTCTCTTCCGGCGTCTCAGACTCGGTGGGGGGCTGCGTCTCTGCCTTCGGACCGGCTGTCGTCTCTGCCGGCTCTGTTGTTTCGATTTCCGCTGTCGTTTCTTCCTCCACCGTCTCGGCTGTCTCTGTCTCCCGGGCAGCTGCCGCCAAAGCGCCGCTATGTTCGTACCTCTGTACCGTACCGGTCACGGCGTCGATCTCATACACATAATCCAGGCCGGCGGCTGCAAATTCCACCTGATAAACCGCCTGACCGCCGTCAAAGGAAATCCGCGTCAGCTCCACGTCGGAGACCGCCACACCCAAATGCGCACAGGCATACTTCACAGCCTCCTCTTCTCCTATATACTCCTTCTCACCGGCCCTCCCGGTCTGCGTCACCGTGCTGACCGTCAGGTTCCGCGATTCCGAAATCAGCGCGATCTCATGGATGGACAGCGGAGCCAGCGAATCAAACGTCAGCGTCGCGTCCTGTTCCATCACCTCCTGAATCAGAGCAGCCTTACCCGGGGAAATTTCGTACTGCTTTGCCAGCTGCTCTGTCTCCGTACCGCTGACATGCACAGTCTGACTCCACACAGCCATTCCATCCGTATCGCCTGCAAAGAAATCTGCGATCATCGCCGCCACTTCCTGCTGCAGCTGCGCACCCCGGGCTGCGTCCTGATTCTCCACCGACACCAGAATCGTGTTCTGCAACTCGCTCAGATAGCCCTTTTGCAGCATGGAACCGATGATGGCATTCACCGCCACTTCCAGAGAGGCGCCTTCCAGTTCCATATTGCCCAGGATCTCCCTGGCGTCCCTGTTCAGTGCCTCCGCCGACAAAACCGTCTCTTTTGTGTCCACATACAGGGAAAGACTGGGATTCACATCCAGCATAATAAGGGAATCCACCTGCGGCTGCGCTCCCTTATACCAGCCGAAATACCCCCAGAGGCACAGCGCCAAAATTGCCGTCACCGCTGCGGCAGCCGCCAGCCCCGCCCTTTTCTTCTTTTCTTCTTCCATTTCCGTTCTCTTCTCCTTTCCTCCGTCCCCACGGCAGACCCGGGACATGCTTCTCTGTCCTTTGCATGCCTCCGGTCCCCATGCGGCATCGGATCCGATTGCCTTCATCGGATCTTCTTTTTCATCGGAAACATCACCTGAGTTTCTTCCGCTCACTTTTATAATGCAGAAGTATGGGATTTTATTGCATGAATGGAAAAATTTTTATGGACGATGGGAAGATGTAATGAGAACGCTTCCATACAGGCCGTTCTTAAAATTACTCTTCCCGGTAAAGAAAACGGTTTATCCACTGGGTTGACGCATCCATGGCCGTACGACAGGCATTTGTCTGATCCAATGCATTGAGCATCACAAAATCATGAATGATCCCTTGTATCTGCAAAGCGGTCACTTCCACGCCCGCACATCGAAGCTTTTGGGCAAAAGCTTCTCCCTCACTGCGCAAAACATCTGCCTGACCGTTTATAATCATAGTCTGGGGAAAACATCTCAGACAGTCTATGCCCGCCCGAAGGGGAGACGCCGTTATCTGATTTCGGTCCTCCATCGAAGTGGTATACTGCCGCCAGAACCATTTCATCCCTTCCCGGTAAAGATAATAATCCACTGCGAACTGCCGGTAACTCGGTGTGTCAAAGCAGGCATTCGTCACCGGATAATATAAAAGCAGCTTGTGAATGCACGGACCATGCCGCATTGCCGACATCAGAACCATGGCGATCGCCATATTTCCGCCAACGCTGTCGCCGGCGACGGTGAGTGTGGCGCCGTTGATAATCGAAAAGCCATTACCTGTGATTTCCCATATATGGGAAAGAATAAAATAACACTGTTCAATCGCCGTAGGATATTTTGCTTCCGGCGACCGGCTGTATTCAGGGAACACGACCAGTGAATTTGTCCTCGCCGAAAGCTCTCTGACCAGCTTTTCGTGCGTATGAAAGCTGCCGAACACCCAGCCCGCACCGTGAATGTAAAATATAATATTCCTGATTCTTTCTGCCTTGGGCGCAATAAAATAAACCGGGATACTGCCCCACATTCCGGTACTTATGCAATCCGACCACAGATCGGCGGGATACTTATATACAGGTGCATCCTGTGCTTTCTCCAATACTCTTCTGCCCTGCTCAGGCGGCAACTGAAATATCAGCGGAGGCACAGAGCTTTGATTGCAGAGGAGTCTGGCAGCGGGTTCCAGGGGAACGCAACGTTCCATTTATCATTCTCCTTTTACATGATAACTGATTTTTATTATAATATGCGGCGCGTTCCCTTTTGTCTATCTCGTTATTGGATCAGGCAATAATTCACACATATTTATTGGTAATTCATTGCTAATTTTATAAGTTGCCACTCCCATTGGCACCGTTGCACTTTTTAATGCATATTCAACTACAGTCCTATTCTTACTTCGGCATATAATAATTCCAATAGATTCATTCTCCTCAGGGAGTTT
>JAAVZR010000006.1 GCA_022791755.1 Lachnospiraceae bacterium | reverse complement strand
GTCGAAGTCGACGTTTTATAATCGGGCAAAAAGGGCGAAGGAGGCAGCAGAAGAAGGGGTAGGTACAGATTGGTGTGAAGAAAAGTATTCCGGGAAGGTGTAGGTTTTTGGAAAAAATGAAATAAGCAGAAAACAGGCTTACTTTTTTATATTATCGTCAAAAAAACGAGGAAGTTAATGTTTCCCTCGTTCAATTTGTCTTTAGGATGTATGTTCCAAAAACCTACACCTTTTTGTAATCCGTAAAACCTTCATAAGGAAGCCGCTCAATGTCCCTTGATAAAATACGCAAAACCGTCCGCCAATACAACAAAAACCCGCTCTCTGCGGAGGACATGAGAAAGCTCCAGGAGATCGCCCGGGACTATTGTAAAGTAAAAAACTACGTCTACGGCCGTTTTGGCGGAACCGGTGGACTATCGAAACTGTACCCCGGCTATACGATTCAGAATGAAATGACGCAGAGCGGGCTCAGGGGGGAGCTGGGACTGCCGTCCGCATACTTTTATCTGGCCGTTTTTGATGCGCTGGGAGACATCAAATGCCAGTGGACAAGGACAAAAACCAAAATCCTGAAGCTACTGGGGCAAAACGAAAACCTGACGGCAGAAGAGAAGCATTACCTTCGCTTCCTTCTGAAAGTCCCCAACGCCTTTGACGCGGTCCTGAATCAAAAGCCCGTATTGCTGACCGAAGCGCTGCATGGCCAGTACGAAAAGCTGGCAAAGGAGATCGATACCGAAAAACTCCATCGCTACCTGTGCCGCCAGGTCAGAAAATATCACGTAAAGCTGCACACCGGCAAAGCCGACGGTTTCTGCGTATCCGCAGCAGCCTGCCGCTATGACAACCACGGGATTTTCCTTTCCGTAAAAGAGCGGAGAAAACGCATCTACGTAGAACTGACCGATAACAACCGTTACACGTCGCAGCTCTACATAAAACTGCGCCCGGAACAGGCCGGGATCGTCATCCAGGCGCCGGTGGAAGTAAAAGTCCGCAGTCGCCGCGATTTCTGCCGTCAGGTGGGACTCTCCTGCGGGATGATGACGATGCTGACCACGGACCAGGGCCATAAATACGGAGACATGCTGGGCAAATACCAGATGGAGTACAGCGACTGGATGCGGAGACAGACAGGAATCTACCGGCAGAACCGGACGGCAAATCCGGGACGCAAAAAATATTCGGCTCAGAAAAACCGCTATGAAGAGCAGCTCCACAGCTATATTAACCACGAACTGAACCGCTTTCTGGAGACAGAAAAACCAGAAACCATCTATATCCCCAGGCTTCCGGGACCAAAAGCCAGCGGAAACAGCAGAAGAAGCCGGAACTTTGCGGCAATGTGGCAGAGAGGGTATATCCGCCGGCGTCTGGCGCAGAAATGCCGGGAAAACGCCGTCCGAATCGTAGAAGTCATGGGAAAAGATATCAGCAGAGAGTGCAGTAATTGTAGCGCGGCCGGTCACAGTGAAAATGGCTGCTTTGTCTGCCCGCAGTGCGGATATAAGGCACAAGAAAAGACCAATGCCGCCAGAAATGCAAAAAAGCGAGGGCAGGAAAACCCGAAATCTGATATAGACGTATCAAACAAATTCAGAAAACCGGCAGATTCAGCCGATTGACTAACCAAAATCATAAAAACAGATTTCTGGATAAGCACTGGCGATGAGCCGGGGTTTTACCGGAAGGACCAGGAAAATGTTTATGATAAAAACATCCAACATACGGCATTAGAAGGCAGACAAAGGAAGCGGACGGCAGTCCCTTCAGACGCTGCGCATTGGGTATGCCAGGACCCTGCGAACAGGCTTAAAGCGATGGGAATACGGCAGGCAGATGCCTTGCCGCCTGTGTGAAGCATCCTGACGTAGCAGGGAGCGAAGCGGAAACACCGCATCATGAGCCGGATGAAAATCCGGGAAAATGACCAATATGCCTTATTTTAACAGAACAGACGGAAAAAGAGGAGACAGCCAAAGATGGTGACAGCGCTGATTTTTGCAGGCGGGACAGGAAAAAGAATGAATTCCCGCTCAAAGCCCAAACAATTTCTGGAGATGCACGGAAAACCGATCATTATCTATACGCTGGAGCACTTCGAGTACCATGACCAGGTAGACCGGATCGTCATCGTCTGTATCGCCGAGTGGATTTCGGAGCTCAAAGGGCTTCTGAAAAGATACGGAATCACAAAAGCGGCAACCATCGTGCCAGGAGGAGAGACCGGCCATGATTCCATTTATAACGGACTTCTGGCCATGGAGGACAGCGCCGCCCGGACAGATATCGTGCTGATCCACGATGGTGTGCGCCCTCTGATTAACGGCGACCTGATAACGGAAAACATTAACGCAGTCAGAAAATACGGAAACGCCATCACGTCAGAACCAGCCAGAGAAAGCGTAGTCAGAAGCGTGGACGGAGAAAGCATATCCGAAGTGCCGCCCAGACAGCAGATGTATACGGCAAAGGCGCCCCAGTCCTTTTCCTATAAAGAGATACGACAGCTGTACGAGAGAGCCCGGCGCGACGGGATCAAGACCATCGACTCAGCCCACCTGTGCAGTATCTATCATGTACCCATGCACCTGGTGGCCAGCACCAAGAACAACCTGAAAATCACCGAACCGGCGGATTTTTATATTTACCGCGCCCTGTACGAAGCGCTGGAAGGCCAGCAAATATTTGGAATATAAGAGGTCGCAGGATGAGAAGGCAGGAAAAGAAAGAAATACTTAACATAATCGCCTCACTGGAACAGATAAACCGCTTAACAGCCACAAACATGAATGCCGGCGTTCCCGTCACAGCCGAAGTGCTGATCGACTGCCAAAATGCAGCCCTGGAGGCAGGCAACGCCCTGGAAAGCCTGGGAGAGCCGGTGGAAGAAATCATCCGCGCTCTGGAGGAATACTGTGAGACGCTCTACCAGATGAGCCTCTCTCTCGACGAACTGCACTCATGCCGGAAGCTGGCAAAAAAGATCCAAAAGCAGCTGTCCGACATAAAAAATAAAATCATTTCCGGTCTGCCAAGCGGAAAAAAAGAGGTGGTATTTCTGCCCTATAAAGCCTCCATGTGGGATAGCCTGGAAAGCGTGTGGCAGGCGGCCGCAGAAGATGCGGACTGCGACGCCTATGTGGTGCCGATCCCCTACTACGATAAAAAGGCCGACGGTTCTCTGGGAGAGATGCATTACGAAGGCGGAGAATACCCCGATTATGTACCGGTGGTATCATGGAAAGAGTACGATATCGCCAGACGCCGGCCGGATGCGATCTACATACATAATCCCTATGACGACTGGAACTATGTGACAACGGTTCATCCCGATTTTTATGCCCCCAGACTGCGCAGCTTCACAGATTTATTAGTGTATATTCCTTATTTTATAGCCATCGACGACGAAGTGGAAGACCACTTCTGTGTGGCTCCGGGGATTTTGTGCGCCCACAAGGTGGTGGTCCAGTCAGAAAAAGTGCGAAAGAGATACATCGAAGAACTCCGCAGATTTGAAAAAGAAAATCACTGCCAGGGGAAGTTTGGCGACATAGAAGAAAAGATCACAGCGCTGGGAAGCCCCAAATTTGACAAAGTCCGAAGCGCAAAACGAGACGAATACGAACTCCCGGAAGAATGGAAAAACCAGATACGCCGGCCCGACGGCAGCGTAAAAAAGGTGATTTTCTACAATACCACCGTCAGCAGTATGCTGAAGCAACAGGAAAAGATGCTCGCAAAGATCCGGGATGTGTTTCGGGTACTTCAGACGCAGGAAGACACGGTCCTGCTGTGGCGTCCCCACCCTCTTCTCAAAAGCACCCTGCGGTCGATGCGGCCCGGGCTTCTGGCAGAATATGAACAGATCGAGCAAGAGTACCGGGAAGGAGGCTGGGGCATTTTTGACGACTCCCCGGATCTGTACCGGGCGATCACCTGGTCAGATGCGTATTATGGTGATATGAGCAGCGTGGTAGAACTGTATAAGCAGACCGGAAAACCGGTCATGATCCAGAATACGGAGGTGTTGTGCCAGGATGAAGATATGGAATGTGGACTTTGAAGAATTTGCGCGCAGGACCAGGGAAGAAAAAAAGCAGATCGTCCTATGGGGACTGGGCACATTTTTTCATACATGTATTCCCTATCTGCTGCGGGAGTATGGCCTGGAAGACCAGGTATGCGGCCTGATTGATAAAGACGAAAAGAAATGGGGCAGAGAGATCCCTGTGGGAAAAAAGAGCCACTTAGTTCGCCCCCCGTCATCCATGGTCCGGTGGAGAGACCAGGGATGCCGGATCCTGATCACCTCCAGCTATTTCGCAGAGGCAGTGGATGAGCTGGAGGCAATGGAAGACTGCGCAGCGGACTGCTTTGTCGCGGCCTTTATGTTTCCTGCGCAGGAAGGCGGTTTTCGTGCATACCAACACGCAAAACCCCAGATTCCCCAGGTGATCCACTATTGCTGGTTTGGCCGCGGCCCCATTTCTGAGAAAAGCAGAAGATGCATAGACAGCTGGAAGAAATGGTGCCCCGGCTATGAGATCGTCCGGTGGAACGAGGATAACTACGACGTAAAAAAGAACCCCTACATGGCGCAGGCCTATGAAATGGGCCGCTACGGCTATGTCCCGGACTATGCCAGGATCGACCTGCTCTATCACTACGGCGGCCTCTACTTTGACACAGACGTGGAGCTGGTGGGAAACATCGACGAGCTGTTGTATCTGAAAGGATTTACCAGCTTTGAGGAATACCCCATGGTGAATTTCGGAGGAGGCAGCGGCAGCGTCAAAGGCCTGGGGATTTTAAAAGAAATCCTGGATTTCAGAAGCCGGTATGAGTTCCGGGGATCAGAAGGAACGATCAACAAACTGACCTGCGGCTTTTATGAGACCACCCCTCTCTATGAGCGGGGACTGCGGCCGGAAAACCGGGTGCAGAACGTGGAAGGACTGACTGTGCTGCCCTCCTATTATTTTCATGTAAAAAGCTCTGTGACAAAAGAGATTTACGTCCGGGAGCAGACGCTGGGAATCCATGACTTTAACTGGTCGTGGGTGTCAGAAGCACAAAAGGAAGAACAGAGGAGAACCGGAGAGCTGGTCCGGCGGTATTTTCGGCAGCCATAGGAAAGGGGACCATGGAAACAGTAAAAGTGTCGATTATCATTCCCTCGCTGAACGTGAGAGACTACATCTGTGAATGCCTGGAAAGCGCGGTAAACCAGACGCTTCAGGAGATCGAGATCCTGTGTGTAGACGCCCGCTCCACAGACGGGACCAGAGAGATCATTAAAGAGTACGCGCGCCGGGATAAGCGGGTGCGGCTTCTAAACGACGATAAGGGAAGTACCGGGTATGCCAATAACCAGGGCGTCCGGGAATCCTCCGGGGCATATGTGGCGATCCTGGAGCCAGACGACTACGTAGACCGGCAGATGTATGAGAAGCTCTTTCTGGCAGCAAAAGAGAAAGACTGCGATGCAGCCAGGGCCGATTACCAGGTGTTCTGGGGAACGGGAGCCGGGCGGACTTTTCTGGATAAGCCGGCCGCACGACAGGCCGGTCATTATGACAGAATTCTGTCGGCCAGACAGGAGAAAGCCCTCTTTTTAAACGATATGTCCACCTGGGCAGGAATATATAAAAAAGACTTTCTGGTGAGAAACCGGATCTGGCACAATGAGACGCCCGGCGCCTCCTACCAGGATAACGGCTTCTGGTTTCAGGTGACGGCCATGGCAGAGCGGCTGATGTACATACCGGTGAGCGGCTACCGCTACCGCCTGGACAATCCGGGGTCGTCGGTGCACAATCCAAAGAAAGCCTATGCGATCTGCGACGAATTTGATTTTATCCGCAGGAGGCTGGAAGAAGAAAAAATCTTTGACCAGTACCGTGGGATTTATTCCTATATGAAATATGTGCGCTATATGGGCTCCCTTTACCGGATCTGTGAGGAATTGCAGCTCCCCTTTGCAGAACGCTTTTGCCGGGAATTGCAGGAGCATAGGGACAGAGGAGAGATGACAGAAGAGTTCTTTTCCCCAAAACAGAGAGAACAGCGAAAGCAGCTCCTCGCCTCCCCCAAAACCTTTGTGGAACAGATTCGCCAAGGGCAGCAGGCGCTTTGGGATTTCCTTAGGCAGGAAAAACGCGTCATTCAGTTTGGATGCGGCAGCGACGGCATTCGTTTTCTGTCCTATATGAGAGAGCGGGGAGAGGCCGGAAAAATCGTGTGTATCGCAGATAACAACCCAAAGCTGCAAAAAGGAAGACTGTTCGGAATTCCGCTGGTCTCGCCGGAAGAAGCAAAGAAGCGCTGGCCAGGCTGCGGATATGTGATTACAAGCCTGAATTATGAAGCAGAGATTCAAAGACAGCTGATAAAAGCAGGCGTCCTGGAAGAGAAAATCATCGCAGGCGCACTGTGCTAAAGGAGTGAGAGATGTGCAAAGTCAGCATCATAGTACCGACTTATAATGTAGCTCCATATATCCGGGAATGTATGGACAGCCTGATTCATCAGACGCTAAAAGAGATAGAGATCCTCTGTGTGGACGCGGCGTCCGGCGACGGGACCCGGGAGATTCTGGAAGAATACGCCCGGCAGGATCCGCGGGTGAGGATTCTGGAAGATGAAAAACATAGCACCGGCTATGCCAAAAACCTGGGAGTGGAACAGGCGCAAGGGCCGTATATCGGGATCGTGGAATCGGACGATTATGTGGCGCCGGATATGTTTGAGCGGCTCTATCACTGTGCGGTCCGCTATGACACGGATCTGGTAAAAGCCAATTACCGGGCATTTACAGGAAACGGAGCCGAACGCATCTTTGCTCTCAAAGCCATCTCCCTGGACAGAAGAGATTACGGCCATGTGGTAGATCTACAGGAAAGCGGACGCTATTTCGGCTGGGATATGTATACCTGGACAGGGATTTATAAGAAATCCTTTCTGAGAGAGTTCGGCATCCGGCACAATGAGACACCCGGAGCAGCATTTCAGGATGTGGGCTTCTGGCTGCAAGTCTTTGCCTGTGCCAGGACGGCATACCTGATACCCGATTATCTGTACCACTACCGGCGGGATAATCCCTATTCCTCGGTGCACCAGAGCGACAAAGTCCGTGAGATGCCGGGAGAATACCGCTTTGGCATGGAACGAATCGCCGCCGGCCCGGGACTGACAGAACGGACGCTGGCCGGAATCTGCCGGGGCATGTATCGTTCCTATGAATGCAGCTACGAACTGCTGGCACAAAGATACCGGAATGAATTTGCAGAGACCTTTCACCAGGATATGAGAAAAGCCTATGAGAACGGCGCCCTCTGCCAGGAGCTCTTCACCGAAGAAGAGTGGCCGGGAGTTCTGGCAGTCGTGGATTCGCCGCAAGCGTACGAGACGTACCAGAAAGAAAAAGAACACGATAAAGAAAAGAACCGGCAGGCACTATGCCGGGCCGTGGACGGCCGGGAGAAAAATATTATCTTCGGCGCCGGCAGCGACGGGACAAATCTGCTGGCCTGGCTGAGGGCCCATAACCGAGACAAGACGGAAGCCTTCTGCGATAATGCAGAAACAAAATGGGGCGCATCCCTGAATGGCATACCGGTGATCAGCCCTTCAGAACTGACAGAAAAGGCAGGCCGGCTGGTGATCGTCGCCTCCAAGCTCTATTCCCGGGAAATCCGGGAGCAGCTGACCGGGCTGGGGGTGGAGGCAGAACGAATATATATCTGCAATGTGGGACGGACGATACCGTCTTATCTATAGAAAACAGGGAGGACTGAGATGAAGCAGGTCATACTGGGAGGCGGGCTGTCGGCAATCAGTGCCGCGTACTTTTTACAAGAGCAAACAGAGCTCGACGAGATTCTGATTTTGGAAAGGGAGGAACGGCCAGGCGGCCTCTGCCGGAGCCTTGTAAAGGACGGATATACCTACGATATCGGTCCTCATATCCTGTTTTCCAAAGACAAAGAGATGCTGTCGCTGATGCTCTCCGTGCTGGAAGAAAAAAACGATTTGCGACGTTCCAATCAGATCATCTATAAAGGACAATATGTGCAGTATCCCTTTGAAAACGATCTCTCCAAGCTGCCAAAGGAAGATCTGGAATACTGCGTGACGAATTTTGTCCACAATCCATATGAAGAGTATCCGGCCGGCAACATGCTGCAATTCTTTTTAAAGACCTTCGGAGAAGGGATCACCAATACATATCTGCGGCCCTACAATGAGAAGATCTGGAAGTATGATCCCTGCTTCATGGACACGCAGATGGTGGACCGGATCCCCAGGCCCACCCAAGAAGAAATCCTGCGAAGCGCATCGGGAGAGACCGTGGACGGCTATGTCCATCAGCTGTACTTCAGCTATCCGGCCGCAGGCGGAATCGAGGCGGTGGTGCAGGGTTTTATGAAAAAACTGGGTCCCAAATGCCGGCTTCGCTGCGCCCAGAATATCACATCGGTGAAGCGGCAAGAGGGCTGTTTTGAAGTCACGGTCAACGGAGAAACCATCCAGGCCCAGCGTCTCATGAGCACGATCCCCGTACAGGAACTGGCGCAGGTGTACGATGTGCCCGATGAAGTCCAAAAGTGTGTGGACGGCCTGCGCTACAATTCGATCATAATCGCATTTGTAAGGACAAAAGAAGATCTGAGCGGGGAGCATTTTGCATTTATGAACCCCGAGAAAGAAATTATTTTCCACAGAATATCAAAGATGGATTTCCTCGGAAAGGCATATGAGAGCGGCAGCGCCACCTATATGGTGGAGATTACATACCGTCAGGGAGATTATACGGACAGTCTTTCCGATCAGGCGCTGAGAGAGCGTATCGAAGAGGGACTGCAAAAAATCGGATTCATCCGGCACAGAGAAGATATGGAGCTGGTGAACCTGACCAGACACCCCTACGCCTATGTGATTTATGACCTGAATCACCGGGAAAATATGGAACGGATCCGGGAGTATTTCGGAACGCAGGGAATTGTGCTCAATGGGAGGTTTGGGAACTTTGAGTATTGGAATATGGACCGGGTGATTCGGGAAAGTAAGAAGCGGGCAGACGGAGGCGGCTGATGGTGGACGTATCAATTATCATACCGGTATATAATGCAGAAACATATCTGCGGGAATGCCTGAACAGCGCATTGGCACAGACGGTGAGAAAGAAGGAGATTCTCTGCATTGACGATGGCTCCACGGACCGTTCGATTCATATTTTACGGACATATGCCAGAAACCATCAGGAAATTCGCATTATTTCTCAGGAAAACGCAGGGTCGGGAATGGCCAGAAACAAAGGGCTGGAACTGGCGCAGGGAGAGTTTGTGTGCTTCCTGGACGCAGATGATTATTATCTGGATGAGACGGCATTGGAACAGATGATAAGGGCGTGCGGCGATCATGAGGTAAAAATATGCGGCAGCTTTCGTGAAATGAAATATGTTGAGAGCGGCCGGACAGAACGTCTGCCTTTGCACAGAGATATATGCAAGGGTCATCCGGACGGAGTGGAGCTGGACTATTACGATTATCAGGAAGATTATCACTACCAGAGCTATATCTTCTGCCGGAAGATGCTGAAGGAGAAAAAGATTGTTTTCCCTCCATACAGACGCTATCAGGATCCTCCCTTTTTCCTACAGGCAATGCTGGCTGCGAGAAAAGTGTGGGTCATGCCGGTGGAATGGTATTGTTATCGGCTGGGACACCAAAATCTGGGGGAGCATGCGGTATATATTGAACATACACTCATGGGAATCAGGGACAATATGAGGCTGGCAAAAGAAAAGCGGTTATTTGAACTGCAAAAAAAGCTGGTCCGGCGAATCAATGAAGAATTTTACTGGCCGGTTGTTCGACGCTTTAACGAGAATGTTTTTAAGCTTTTAAGCGAGATCGAACAGGATCTCCTTGATAAAAAAGAAACCATACGATACTGGAAGGATATATGCCGGTACTACAGCCTGCTGGATTCCTACAACGAACTCGGTGCTTCCTATTATATTATGAGGATGATGGTGGAAACAAGGTATAAGGGAATAGGAATCGGAGAATACCTACGGAACACAGGAATTGGAACGATAGCGATTTATGGCCTGGGTACCTTCGGGAATGCCCTGTATTATGAATTGAAGAACTCCCCTGTAAGGATCGTCTGTGGAATAGATAAAAATAACAAGCTGCTGGACGGCCTGACTGTGGTTACGGATGTGAAGGATGCGGGGCAGTGCGACGCGATTGTGGTTACGCCGTTAAAGGAAGGAGCCGTGATTGCGGCTGAGTTAAAAGCGAGGACAGGGATCCCGGTATATACTTTGATTGAAATTTTGAATAACGTGGAGAAGATACATGTTCAGACATGTGAGTGAGGCGGCGGAATGAATAAAAAAGTTTCCATAATAATTCCTGTTTATAACGTAGAGGAATATATAGACCGATGTATGGAATCGGTTGTAAATCAGACATACCCCTATCTGGAGATCCTGATTATGGAGGCACAGTCCGAAGATGACAGCTTGCGCAGAGTAAAAATGTGGGAAGAACAGGATAAACGGATTACGGTAATCAGCAGGAGGGACAGAGGTCTGGGAGACGCAAGGAACATGGCGATGAAGCTGTCCCATGGCGATTATGTACTGTTTCTGGATTCGGATGACTGGCTGGATAAAGATTTTGTGGAAAAAATGCTGGAGACCGCAGAAAAGGATCGCCAGATCGATATTGTTATGGGGGATGCCAAAAAATACATAGAGGAAACAGTCGTGGATTTAATCGGCCCGGAGTGGCCGGAAGCTGTTTACGAGACAGACAGCGATAAAAAGAAAATCGTGTGTTTCGGGAGCAATTTTATCTGGGGGAAGCTGTTTCGGAAGAGCTTGTTTCTGGATAACGGAATCATCCAGCCAATTCTTCCGTTTGAAGACCTGGCCGTTTACCCGGCATTGATTTTTGCCGCACGTAAAATCGCTACATGTCATGGAACCTATGCAAATTACCAGGCGGATCGGGAAAACTGCCTGTCTTCCCACAAACAGACCTATAAAAAAATACCGGAAGTCTATGACTGGGCAGAGAAAAGCCTGAAATCCATGGGAATGTATGAACCCTGTGAAAAAGCGTTTCAGTTGTCTATGTACAGCCATTTCAGGATCATTTGTCTGCATTGTCTGGGAAAAAAGAAATACGCTGCGCTGGAACGGGAATGCCCGGAAATAGCAGCATTTATGGAAGATAAATTTTCAAAACTGCAGAATTCCTCCTATATCGTGTACGGCGGATTTTCGTTGCGATGGATTATCAGTGAAATTTGCAACGGTCTGGAGGCGATCAGAAAACATATAACCTTTACAAGCGTGATTGCACAGATGAGTACCGGCGAGAAACGCGTGGAGAGGATGCACTATAATGATTTCCGGCAGCAATGCATTAACGATGACATAAACGGATATTTCTTGCATTGGAATAAGAAAGAGGCGCCTCAGATTCTGTTCATTGATTTTATGCAGGAATGCACCGATATTCTGACGGATGAGAAAGGTAATTATATTACATGCTCGGAGGCGCTGGAAGAATGCGGATTTTCCGATGAGACAAAACGGCACAGCCAGGCAAGCTACAGAAGGATTTTGTGGTCCAGCGATGAGTTTTGGGATTTGTGGCAAAAAAAATGCAGGGAATTTATCCAGGCAATCGGCAAGGCAGAGATCGGCTCGGTATTTCTGATAAAGAACCGCCTGGCAACGACCTTTCAAAAGAACAGAAAAATCTGTTTTTATATATCAGAAGATAAAATAAACAGAAAAAATAAATTGCTGGATAAAATGTATGCTTTCTTTGAGAAAGAATATCCATCTTGTATAGTCTTTCAAACGGATAACCATCTGGGATATACAGATATGGTTGGTAAGTCCTACCCACCGAAGCCGGAATATATGAATATTTCTTTTTACAGAAGAGAGGGTATTCAAATTCAGTCACAAATCTATGAGGATTATTTAAAGTAAGAAAGAAGGTGGCAGGTCGATGGAGATAAAAGTTTCGGTTATTCTTATTTCCTATAATGTTTCCCAGTATATCCGGGAATGTATGGAAAGCATTGTGAATCAAACCCTGAAGGAGATCGAGATTCTTTGTGTGGATGCCTTTTCCACCGACGGGACAAGGGAGGTACTTCAGGAATATATGCAGAAGGATTCCAGGATCCGATTACTGGATGACACGAAAAAAAGCTGCGGATATTCTTATAACCTGGGAATCAGACAGGCCAGAGGAAAGTATGTGGGATTTCTGGAAACCGATGATTATGTGCGGCCGGATATGTTTGAACGGTTATATGATCTGGCTGAGAAAAATCGGTTGGACTATGCGAAGGCCAATCACATTCCTTTTATAAATGTAGACGGGAAATACCGCTGTTATGAAGAGGAACGGATCTTTGCATGGAATGAAACGCTGTATAATCAGGTGATCTCTCCCTTTTATTATCCTGAAATAATCGGGCCGGATCACTGTATGTGGAATGGCATTTACCGGGCGGATTTTCTGAGACAAAACCGTATACGGCTGAATGAGACGCAGGGGCCATCCTACCAGGACCATGGGTTTCAGTGGCAGACAATCTGCTCGGCAAAACGAGTCATGTATATAGACGAAGGGCTGTATTTTTACAGAAAAGACAACGAGGCCGCTTCCATGAAGAAAGCGTCGGGGCTTGTGAAGGATTTTTATGAGTATATGTTTATTAAAGAGTATCTTCTGAAGAGAGGAGATATCACCAGAGAGCATTGGTGGGCGTATTTTGGGAAGATGGTATGGTCTGTCCATACATGGTGTTCCAACTTACTGGTAGGGGGAAGAACGCTGCCAAAAGAAGCTTATGAGATGCTTTCGGAGTATATAAAAGAATTTCAGGAGGGGCTTGCAAAAGGGTACATCTCCCCGGTCAAATTGGGCTTTGATTTATACTGGGAGGTTTTAACCTTGATAAAATCGAAGGAAATCTACCTGCTGAACATGTACGAAAAAGTACATGGCATTTTAGACTATCAGGACAGGATCATAGAATGGTGTAAGCAGGGGGAAAAAGTAATCATTGCCGGCGCAGGGAATTGTGGAAAAAGGTTTTATTCGTTGATGAAGCGCATGGGGATGGACAATGTGTGCGCATTTGCAGATAATAACCCGGTCTTATCCGGGAAATCTCTGTTTGGAAAGGAAATCCTTTCCGTAGAGAAGGCGTGCGAGGAATATCCTGACGCATTCGTTGTCATTGCCAATCACGATCACTATATGGATCTTTTGAGGCAGTTAAGAGAGAACGGTATCCCGGAGAGGAACATACGGTATTACCGGATTACGGGAATGGAATTTTAGGCGGACAGGAAGGAACCAGGAAGATGATAATTACGAAAACCCCATTCCGAGTCAGCTTCTGCGGAGGCGGGAGCGACATTGCGGATTTTTACAGAGAGCACGGCGGCTGTGTCCTGAGCACAACGATCAACCGCTATATGTACCTGACGATTCACCCGTATTTTGACGATCAGAAGACGGCCCTGAAATATTCCCAGAATGAGACGGTGGAAAACCTCTACGATATCAATCACTCCATCTTTCGCTGCGTGCTGAATGATAAGCACATCAGCGGCGTGGAGATCAGCAGTACGGCAGACGTGCCCAGCGGGACGGGCCTGGGCTCCTCCAGCTCCTTTACCGTGGGACTGTTACATACGCTCTATTGCTACCGGGGCAAATATGTCAGCAAGGCAAGACTGGCAAAGGAAGCCTGTCAGGTGGAGATCGAGAAGTTGGGAAATCCCATCGGCAAGCAGGACCAGTATGCGGCGGCCTTCGGCGGCCTGAACTTTATCTCATTTCATAAGGACGATTCGGTGTCGGTGGAGCCGGTGGTGACCCGGCGGGAGACCCAGAAGCAGTTGCAGGAAAACCTGGTCATGTTTTATACAGGACTGACCCATGATGCCAACAGGATTCTCTCGGAACAGAAAAAAAATATTTCTCAAAAAGATAAGACCCGGAATCTGCTGCGCATGTGTGAGCTGGCAAGACAGATGAAGCAGGCGCTGGAGCAGAACGAACTGAAGGACTTTGGAACGATCCTCCACGAAAGCTGGATGAAGAAGCGGGAGCTGGCCGGGAGCATTTCCAATCAAAGGATCGACGATCTGTACCGCTGCGCCATGGACAGCGGAGCTCTGGGCGGAAAACTCCTGGGGGCAGGAGGCGGCGGGTTCTTGCTCTTTTACTGTCCGAAAGAGAGGCAGGAACGTCTGAAGAATCAACTGCGGCTGAGGCCCTTTGATTTTCAGTTTGAACATGATGGCAGCTCGATCGTATATATCGGGGACAAATACTGGGAGGATTGATTATGAGAGCATTGGTAGTCGGCGGAGCCGGTTTTATCGGAAGTCATTTGTGTGAGAATCTGCTGAAACAGGGACATAAGGTGGCCTGTATGGATAACTTTTCCCTGGGGACAAGGATGAACGTGGAGCTGCTGCATGATTTTCCTGATTTTGTACTGTACGAAGGAGACGCGGCGAACCGGGAGAGCATGAGAAAAATCGTTCGGGAGTTTACGCCGGAATATATCTTTCATCTGGCGGCCAACTCGGATATTCAGGCCAGCGCGGCAAATCCCGATATCGAGTATCGGAATACATACTCTACCACATTTGAGATATTGTCCGCCATGCGTGAATATGGGGTAAAGCGGCTGTTTTTTGCCTCCACCTCAGCGGTTTACGGGGACAAGCGGGAGGTGGAGCTGGATGAGAACACGCCGGATCTGGCGCCGGTGTCCTACTATGGAGCGGCGAAGCTGGGAAGCGAGGCGCTGATCCATGCGTTTTCCTATATGAACGACATGCAGGCCCTGATTTTTCGCTTCCCCAATGTGATCGGGCCTCATCTGACCCATGGAGTGGTCTTTGACTTCATGAAACGGCTGGAGCAGGAGCCGGATCATCTGCGGATACTGGGGGACGGGAAGCAGACGAAGCCGTATATCTATGTGACAGATCTGGTGGACGCCATTCTCCGCTTTATGGAGACGGAGAAGGCAGGGATTACACTGTACAATGTGGGCGTGGAGGGCGATACCTGCGTGACCCGGATCGCGGATATCGTGTGTGAGGAGATGGGACTGCATGGGGTGCGGTATGAGTATACCGGCGGCGAAGGGGGCTGGAAGGGCGATGTTCCCAGATTCCGGTATTGTCTGGACCGGATACACGGGGCCGGATGGCGGGCACGGTACAGTTCAGATGAAGCAGTGAGAAAAACCGTGCAGGAAGTATGGAAGTCAAGAAGGCAGTAAAGAGGCGGACTACGGGAAGGACAGCAAAAACGGGAAGGAGAAGTCATGGAGAATTACAGAGAGAAAATCGGAAAGTATCTGGAGCTGGAAAAAAAGATATTGGACAGTCTGTCTGTGGAGGATATCAATCAGGTGATGAATGTCCTGGAGCAGGCGCGGTTATCGGGAAAGAGAATCTTCACATGCGGGAATGGAGGAAGCGCCTCCACAGCTTCTCATATGGGAAGCGATTTTAACAAGGGTATCAGCTATGGACAGGATGTCAAATACGATATGGAGTGTCTCAGCGATAATATTCCCATGATGATGGCGGTGGCCAATGATTTCAGCTATGACGATATTTTCGTGGTGCCGTTAAAGAATAAGATGAAGCGGGGAGATGTGCTGATCGGCATCTCAGGCAGCGGTAATTCGGAGAATGTGATCCGCGCTTTTGCCTATGCCAATGAGATCGGGGCAAAGACCATTGCCTTCACGGGATACAGCGGGGGAAGGCTGAAGGAGATGGCGAAATATAACATTCATGTGCCGGTGGATAATATGCAGATTACGGAAGACATCCATCTGGTGTTGAATCATATGATGATGTTTATTCTGGCAAATAGCTAAGATACATAATAAAGGTGGAACAAATAAAGATTGTATTATGGTTCATAAAAATTGATAGGGAACGGGAGCAAGCTTTTTGATACGTAACACATGTCCGTTAAAAGGTAAATAAATATATCTTGAATTGAGGGAGAGGTTTGATATGGGGTTGACAGAAGAATTTATACAATGTGATCAAATTCTGTTTGAGGATAGGGAAGGATGGGTTATAGACAGGAACGAAAATGCATTATATAAAATAGATTTGTTAAATGATATCTGTAAGCTTATATCCATTTTACCAACTCCATTATCAATTACAGAGGAAGAACTCCCTTTTTATAGAATAAACCCACACTGTTATAAAAAGGATAAGGATCTTTTTTGTATTCCTGACAGGGGAGATTGCATCGTTGTCTATGATATTAAGAAAAAGGAAATAAGCAGAATTGCTATTGCAAATCCTGATTCGGTGCGATTAGGAATATGTTATTTTTGGGAGTATGATGAAAAACTATTTGCCATATCCTATGGCTTAAAAAAGGTTTTAGTAGTCAATATAGGAGAAAGAAAAGTAGAGGAGTATGTTGATATATTTGATAAGGCGGACGTATTACCTGGACATGAGGCGAGAAGAGTAAATGATTCTATATTCTGCATATCAAGAAATTCAAACAAAATATATGAATTTGATATGGACTCCATGAAAAGCACGGTGTATGAGCCTGCAGGGTTGTCAGAAGGGCTCTATGCCATTTGTTATGAAGATGACAGATTTTGGTTATCCGGGATATCAGGAAAGATCTATATATGGGAGAAAACGAATAAAAAAATAGTGGAGCTGGATAACTATCCAGAAGGATTTAGTATCCAGAGAACTGTTTCAGATACAGGAATACCTGTATTTTATAAAAGCTTTGTTGCGGGAGATAATATCTGTTTTTTGCCGATCAATTTAGACTATAATCAGTTGCTTTGCATTGACAGGAGAGATGACCGGATGCGTCTTATAAACCTGTTGGAAGATGGAGACCGTAGAAGGGGGATGTATACGCTGGAATATATACGAGAAGACAATGTTATTGGTATTTTGTTTTCAGAAAATAATTATATTTCAGAAATCCACCTTGACTCTAATACCTTTAGAAAAAGATTTTTAAAGAAACAAAACAGGGTCGCTAAATTGTATCGTGACATGCAAATGCAGGCAATTATTTATGAGAATGCTCCAAACGCTTTAAAAATATATGAAAGAATAGTGCAGAGCTATAGCAGGGGGCCTTTAGAAGTGTCTCATGAATATGGGAAAAAAATATTTAAAAGTGACTTTTAAGATTTGAATTGGTAAAGGATAAGATAAAAATGATAGAGACAGCACATATTCGGATTGCATATGCGACTGCAAATGACTATGAATACACAGTTGTATCAATGTATTCTGTTTTGAAACATGCAGATTTGAAAACGGTTTTTGATTTTTATATTCTCGTTGACAATGATTTTTGCGGGAGATCCAGAGATTGTCTGAGAAAATGTTTAGAACCGTATAAGGATCGATGTCATATTATCTTTTTAAATGTGGGAGACATTTTTAACAATGTGCAATTAAAGATAGATTTTATTAACAGACCAACGTACTTTCGGTTGTTACTACCGGATTTGTTACCAGAAGACAGATGTATTTATCTGGATTCAGATACAATTGTATGTACCGGTTTGGAAGAACTGTTTGAAGTAGAAATGAAAAAAAACTATATCGCAGGAGTGAAAGCACCCTGGTATGTTTTGAAGGCTCCAAAAGAGAGCTATTGTAGACAGGCCCTTCTGCCGGATCTGAGACAGTATGTTAATGCAGGCGTTTTAGTGATGAATCTTAAGCAAATGCGTGAGGATCATGTCGTGAAAAAATTTTTAGAACTTTTACCGCTTAACATGGACTCACAGGATCAGGATATTCTCAATAGTGTATGTTATAACAAAATTCACTTTTTGGCTTGTAAATATAATGTTATGACCAAATATGCTATGTGGAAGGTGCCTGATTATGATGGACTTTTTTCAGAAAAGGAACTGAAAGATGCATGGAATAATCCTGGCATTATTCATTATGCGGACAGGGAAAAGCCATGGAGAAATTTGTCGTGTGCTATGGCGGCATATTGGTGGAATATATGCAGAAACAGTGCTGTGTGGAATCTTTTTCTGACGAGGATGTCGGAGTTCTTTTTTAACCGGGCAATATATTGTACTGATGTAAAAAAGGGTGATATTTCAACAAATTCTGCTTTTGCATTATTTGATCTTGCTTACAAGAAAAATATAGTAATATATGGTGCCGGAAACAGAGCTGTCAAACTGATTCAGTATTTAAGAGGCAGAGGGGTTGTTCCTGAATATATCTTAGTTTCGGATAAAACAAAGAATCCTCACACGTTGGAGGGAATTCAAGTAAATGAACCAAACGATATAACAGAAGAATGGAAAGATAAGACAATCGTTATTGCGACATTGGAAAAATATCATCAGGAAATAATATCTGATTTATTAAGTTATGAATTTAAAGAGATGATACCATTGAATGACCTTTGGGAAGAATAAGAAAACGGAACGAAATGGAAGGATATAGAAATAAATGGAGAATTATACGAGAATTGTAAATGCACTTGAAGACTATATTAAGAAAAAGAGCAAAAAAAGAGAAATTGCAATATATCCATTTGGTGCTATGGGAGTTAAGACAAAAGAGATATTAAATTGGAGATATGGCATAGAGGAGGCCATCATTGTAGACAATTATTTATGTTCAATAAATCCTCATATAAAGAACATAGCAGAATTGGATAGGAGCAAAGAATACGATTGGATTATTGCCTGTGATAATATGACTTTTCGCCAGGAAATTTTAGATTCCATAAAAACGTTTGTGCCAGAAGATCATATTATTGATATTTTTTCTCGGCGTACCTCTGTTTCTTTGTATTCTCGTCAGGAATTTCGACTGCTTTATAAATTAGAGACAGATGAGATGAAGAATATCAGTCGGTCTTGTACAGAAATCTTGGAGATAATACAGAAAAAGAAAAGAGAAAATCGAAAAATTGCAGTTGCTGAAATAGGGGTTGGATGCGGGGCTACGGCAGTTGAGGTTTGTAGACATCTAACACATGAGGATACCTATTTTTGCTTTGATTTTGAAGATGTAATAGAAGATTTGCTTTATGATCTAAATAAAATACCAGAAATAAAGTGCAAACGAATTGGAAAAGGGAATACGCATAGAGTATATGATTCCTATAGCTGGAATTTGTGTGAACTTTTGTTTCAGATGAGAAATGAAAATATGAATGGTATATTTGATGTCGTATATCTGGATGGCGCACATACGTTTATTCATGATGGGGCTACCTGTTGCTTGTTAAAGGAGTTGCTAAAACAGGATGGTTACATTGTTTTTGACGATATGTTTTGGACATGTAAGAGCAGTAAAGGTGTTTTTCCTTATGTAAAAGATTTATATACGAATCAACAGCTAGAAGACGCCCAGGTACAAAGAGTGGTCAATGCGTTTATGATAAATGCTAAGCGATTCCAACAGATTTTCATGTCAACCTCCATTAATTCAGAAAGAGCAGTCTATGTAAAGATGGAAAATTGAGGAATGCTTATATACATAGATACAGAGACAAATGGAGCAAAGGAGAAACATGCGATGTTTTATAGAGAACTTGAATTGTTTTATGAGCCGGAAAGAGAATGTCAGAAGATTACGAAAGGAAATAGTAAAAGTTTTTCTGAAATGACTATTTTTCAACAGGCTTTTTTATGCGGGTTAATAAAAGAAAAACGACCTAAAAAGATATTGGAGATAGGAGTGGCAGCAGGAGGGACAACGGCAGTTATTTTATCTTGTATAAAGCAACTTGGTTATAAAGCAGAAATGTACTCGGTGGATTTAGAAGAAAAATGGTATAGAACAGGAAAAAGAGAGACAGGCTTTGTAGCAAAAGAATATATGGATATTCTGCGGGGAAATGTGCAACACAAATTTTTACTGGGAAGACCTATTCCTTGTGTTGTAGATGAGGTTGGAGAACAGATCGATTTTTTGATCTTAGATACGACACATTCAATACCTGGAGAACTTCTGGATTTTCTGGTTTGTCTTCCTTATTTGAAAAATGGAGGAGTGGTTATTCTCCATGATGTAATTGAAAATCACATTACATGCCGGGATCATGAAATTGCGACCAAGCTTTTGTTTGACCTTGTGCAGGGAGAAAAATGGTATATGTGCGAAGATGAATCTGCTGTGTCAGGCTTTTCCAATATTGCGGCATTTGAAGTGGATAAGAGGACCAGAGATACAGTATACAATCTTTTTTCTGCATTGAGCTTTTCGTGGACATATATGCCAGAGGAATGGGAGCTGGAAGAATACATAAAAATAATTAGAAAAAAATATGAGACAGAGTATGTAAAACTGTTAGAACGCATGATTCGATTACAAACCTGTACGGAAATTCGAAAAAAAGTCAATGCTCATTACAATATGGATCAGGAAATTCTTAAATTGAAATGGGAGAAGCAGAAAAATGTATTTTTGTATGGTGGCGGCTACTGGGCAAGAATTTATTCATCCTATGCAAAAATAAACCAGCTGCCAGTTAGTGGCTGGGTGATTTCTGATGATCAGGATATGGTAGCAACTGATGAAGAGTCTTTACCTGTGTATCGATTAAAAGATATACCATATGCTCCTGAAGAGTGTTCTTTTATTTTGGCTTTGGACCCGAAACATTTTGCGCAGATCAGAAGAAGCTTAAAAAGCAGAGGATATTACATGATTTTATAAAAAATGGTGGGAACTTTATATTAGTATCCTATAAAAACATAAGAAGGGGATGGAAAAGGAGGTTATTGGGCATGTCATTCTCTTACACCGCAGTCATCCAGGCCGGCGGCAAGGGCACCCGCCTGGCCGCACTTACCAAAGACACGATTCCCAAGCCCATGCTCCCGCTCAACGGCAGGCCCATGCTCCAGTGGCAGATTGAAAGCCTGAAGGAGTACGGGGTCACAGATATCATCATCATCACCGGCCATCTGGGCCATAAGATCAGGGAATACTTTGGAGACGGTTCCCGGTTTGGAGTCCGCATTACATATAGGGAAGAGACAATCCCTCTGGGCTCCGCAGGTTCTCTGTACTATCTGAAGGAAGATTTGGGGGAAAAGGACTTTATCCTTATCTTTGGAGACGTTATGTTCGACCTGGCTTGGGACAGGATGCTTGCATTCCACAGACAAAAGGGCGCGTTGGCGACGCTCCTGGTGCATCCCAATGCCCACCCTCATGACTCCGACCTGATTATTATGGACGAAAACAGCCGGATAAGGGGAATGGATTCCAAACACAATGTCCGGGATTACTGGTATGAAAATCTGGTCAATGCCGGGCTCTATATTCTGAACGGCAGGATTCTGAGGGATATGACCGGGCCGGTGAGGACCGATCTGGAGAAGGATCTGCTCAGGCCCCTCATGGAACAGAGCGTGGTATATGGCTATCGGACCCCGGAGTATGTGAAGGATGCCGGGACTGTGGAGAGGTTCCGGACCGTATGCAGGGAGCAGGCGGCCGGGATCTGGAACCAAAAGAAGCTTTCTAACCGGCAAAAATGTATTTTTCTGGACAGGGATGGGACGATAAACCGTTATGACGGGCTCATCAGCCGGGAGGAGCAGCTGGAGCTTCTGCCCTGCGCGGCGGAGGCGATCCGGCGCATCAATGAATCAGGCTGTCTGGCGATTGTGATTACCAATCAGCCGGTGGTGGCCAGAGGGATGTGTTCGATCGAGGATGTAAAAAGGATTCATAAGAAGATGGAAGTGCTTCTGGGAAGGGAGGGGGCCTACCTGGATGATATGGCATTCTGCCCTCATCATCCTGATAAAGGATATCCGGAAGAAAATCCGGCGTATAAGATAAGCTGTGATTGCCGTAAACCGGCCACAGGTCTGATTGATGATATGGTGAAAAAGTACAATATTGACCGTGCCGGCTCCTACTTCATAGGGGACAGCACGGTGGATATACAGACAGGGAAAAATGCCGGCCTTCATACCGTGCTGGTGCAGACGGGGGTGGCGGGAGGCGATTGTAAGTACGATGCTGTGCCGGAAATGGAGGCGGCCGATTTGCTGGAGGCAGTGACGAGGATTTTAGGGGAATCTTCTGTGTGATACGGGAGAGGAATGTATTGGCATTTTTATGTAATAAAAAAGATACTTGGTGATCATTACAAGCAAGGAGGGAAACATGTCCACTTATCTGATCACAGGCGCATCCGGTTACATTGGCTCGATGCTGGTTAAGCGTCTTTTAAAAACAGAAACAGATGCAAAGATCATTGCCCTGGTCCGTTCTCCCCGTAACATGCAGGAAACTTCTTCGGACCGCCTGCATATCTTTTCAGCGGATCTGTGCGATGCCTCTTTTCCTGAACGATTTTATGAAAAGTATAAAATGGCAGACTATATCCTCCACTGCGCTTCCACGACAAAGTCCGCGGAGATGATCGCCCATCCCGTGGAGGTGACGGAAGGGATTGTGAACGGAACGCAGAATGTCCTGAAGCTGGCCCGGCGTTGTGACGTCAGGAGTATGGTCTATCTGTCCAGTATGGAGGTCTACGGAAATATGGACTGTTCCGACGGACACCGTGTGACAGAGGAGGAGGCGGGAAGCGGGAGCCTGGAGCTTTTGCGTACGCGAAGCTGCTATCCGCTGGGAAAGCGCATGGCGGAAAATATCTGTTGCAGCTATTTTGAGGAGTACGGTGTACCGGTAAAGATCGCTCGGCTGGCGCAGACCTTTGGCAGTGGAATTTTGCCGTCAGATAATCGTGTTTTTGCCCAGTTTGCTCGCTCGGTGCGGGAAAAGAGAGATATTGTTCTCCACACAAAAGGGAATTCAATGGGGAATTATTGCGCGATTGACGATACGGTTAGCGGGATCCTGGCAATTCTCGAGAACGGGAAGAACGGAGAGGCTTACAATGTGGTGAATGAGGCGAATACCATGACGATTCGTCAGATGGCGAAGCTGGTGGCCTCGCAGATTGCAGGCGGTGAAATTGGCGTGCGTTACGAGATAACCGGAGATAATTCTCATGGATATGCGCCGGACACGGGGCTGTGCCTGTCAGGGAAGAAGCTGACAGATCTTGGGTGGCGGCCGCAGAAAAGTCTGGAAGATATGTATCGGGATATGCTTGAAGATATGCATTGATGTGGAAATCCAGCGAGAGTGGGAGGGAGCAAAGCAGAGTCAGTCAGGCATGGCTAGTGTATCCCCTTGACCGGGAAGCTCCTAAATAAAAGCTCATATAAAATCACCGTGTTTCAAAAATGGGAATACCCTCAGTGGACAAGGGGACGCACGGTTTTGCACCACAGATTTGGGATTCTGCCGCGTTACTGTCACTCAGCGTACATCCGGTACGCTTCGTTCCAGTGCCTTGCAGAATCGCAAATCTGAGGCGCAAAACTCCTTCGGACCCCAAGCGCCGTATTCTGGTGACTGGCAAGGCAACGGAATGAGGCGTACTGGACGTACGCCGATTGACGTTAACGCCGCCAGCTGCCAAAAGACGGCACTTGGGGCGTGTGTCTCCTTGTCCACTGAGGGTACGAAAAGCACCTGCCATGAATGACAGATGCTTTCGTCGCCGTAAGGCTTATTTCGCTGTGTTTAAGATGTCCGGAAATTCTTTTGCTGTAACGATGAATGGTTTCGCCGGTGAACTCTTTTTACAAATTGTGCCCGTATGTGACATCCCACTTCCCGGTTCCAAGATCCACCGTCACCTCCGTCCCGTCTGAGAAGACAGTCCTCTGTCTGTTTACATCTCCGTCGATAAACTCATGCCGTACCATCTCACGGCCGGCCACTCGCTGCTGCAACTCGCTTACCACCTGATAGCGGGCGATCTCCTCATCCAGCTGTTTATCCCGCGCCTCGTCGAAGGCTCCGTCGCAGCCGGGATAGGCTCCGTCCTTATCCACATAGGCCGCTCCGCCGTTTAACAGAGCATAGAGCATATAGTCTTCCGTGTCAGGCAGACGGTCCATGGGCCAGGGTAAGATCATGCAGTCATGATAGACCAGATTAAACAGCGGCGCCGGGATACCCCGCCGGGGCGTGCCGGGCTTAGCCAGCATAAAATCATAGGGACCATAGTGACAGAAGACCAGCTGCCTCATGGCCCAGTCGCCGCATTCCTCTGAGCTGGGCAGTATCCCCTTAGACCACAGATAATCAAAGCAGCGGCCGCGATATTCCAGACATTCCCTGCGGGTCATACGGTGCCGGGGATTGGCGCACTCATCCCCCTCATTGCAGGTAAACACATCCAGATAAGAGGCTTCCAGATGGATGCCATGGCGCAGCACCTCCTGGAAGTTGCGCTTCACATAATAGGGGGCCTGAGTCGCGCAGAGGTAGCTCTGCCGCCCGCCGGCCCATCTGGCCATATCAAAGACAGAGCCGTCCGGAGCCTGGCAGGCAAACTCCCTGTCGTAAGAAGGAGCATCCATATAGTAATCCCGGTACTGGTCGTGGAGGCCGAACATATACCCGCATTTCTGAATCGTATCCGACAGCTCCTTCATGGCATCCCATCCCCCGGCCTCCTCGCAGGCAGGCAGATAATCCGGATGCTTATTATCGTAGCCCGGATCGCCCCAGCCGTCCAGATGCAGATACAGACGCCGGATCCCCTTCTCATAATAACGCTGTATCTCCTCTGTCCGCACGGCAAAGGGAATGACCGCATCGTTTCTCTCCGGATGCTCCCGGTCATAATACACGGAATCCGGCGACACATGGGTCTTAATTCCTTTATGCACGATGGCGGCGCCGATCAGCTTCTCCACCAGCGGATTGCGGGCTGCCTTTTGTGCCAGCGTAGTCAAAAGCCCGGTCTCCCTGGCATACGCCCGGTACACCTTGCACAGATCATTATAATCGCATCCATTCAGAAACGAATACCGCACCACACGCCGGTAAGACAGCTGCCCCAGACTGGGCAGGAAATACATCCCCACCCGTGTATAAGGTCCCCCTGCCGGATGATCCACATAATACCCGGCGTCCCAGGGCTGTTCACAGACCGCAATGTACCCCTTCCCCTGTTCGATCTGTCCAAACCACGGCATATAAGCTCCCGCGCTGCACATCTGCCCGTCAAAAGGCAGGGCCTTCACCTGGTTTTCCCAGGTATTGGGAATCAAAATTCCCTGCATCACCGGCAGGACAGACACCGCCTCATCCTGCGGCAGATCAAAGGAAAAGGGAGCCGGCCACCGGATCTGGCGAAACGTAAGCCCCTCCCGTCCCGGAATCAGCTCAAACCGCACGTCCCCTGTGGCATACTCGATCCATACCAGAGTCTCCAGAGAAAAGGAAACCTCCTCCCCCTTCACCCGAAACCCCTCGTAAGAAGAGAGAATCCCCGTTCCCGCCCCGCTGTCATAACGCCGGTGAGAAATCGTTTGCGCATCCTCCAGCCAAAGGACTTCGTCCTCGTCCAGCCATATCCCCGGCTTCACCGCCTGGTCCTGTTCCCAGACCCGTCCCCCCGCCCGGACCCGAAACCGCAGCTCCCCCACCGAGATTCCCACCGTAACCCCGCAGGCCGTCACCTCAAAGGCCCCGCCTATCCTATCCATATCCATCTTAATCTTGATCCTCCTCGTCTCCCGAATTCAATCCTCCCCATCATACCACATCCCCTCTCATTTGAACAGCCGGACTTTCGTCATAACTTCCCGCCTCCCCGAATATAATAATAAATAGTACCTCAAAAAGAGCGAAAAACACCGCAAAAATGCCCCAGAACCTCTCCTCCCGCATTTTTTACCCCCGGAACCTTATCCTCCCGCGCCCGCACTTTTGGTTGTGAAATCCGCGGAAATATTGTATACTAAACACATATCCTCAGTGGACAAGGGGACATACGGTTTTGCACCATACAATCCGAAGAAAGCGGGGTGACTCTCGATTATGACTATACGGGAAATCCAGGAAGAAGAGGAGGCCGGACGTCTGAGTCCTTACGCCTCTTTTGCGGCGCGCTCGGCAGGAAGAGAAATCCCGGAGGAGCCCTGCGATATCCGTACGGCCTACCAGCGGGACAGGGACCGTATTCTGCACAGTAAATCATTTCGTCGTCTGAAGCATAAGACGCAGGTATTCCTGGCTCCGGAAGGCGATCACTACCGGACGAGACTGACGCATACGCTGGAAGTGGCGCAGATAGCCAGGACCATCGCCAGGGCGCTCAGGCTCAATGAGGATCTGACAGAGGCCATTGCCCTGGGCCATGATCTGGGACATACACCCTTTGGCCATGCCGGGGAGGATGCGCTGAACTCCGTTTGCAGCGGAGGCTTTGCCCATTACCGGCAGAGCGTCCGGGTGGTGGAGGTGCTTGAGAAGAAAGGGCAGGGACTGAATCTGACAAAGGAGGTGCGGGACGGGATATTGAATCACCGCACATCAGGCCATCCCTCCACGCTGGAGGGGCAGATCGTGCGGCTGTCCGATAAGATCGCCTACATCAATCACGATATCGACGACGCCATTCGGGCCGGTCTCATGGAGGAGGAGAGGCTTCCCCGGGAGATGACGGATGTGCTGGGGCATTCCGTGCGGGAACGGCTGAATACGCTGATTCATGATGTGATTGCCAACAGCATGAACCGCCCGGCCATCGTGATGTCCTCGGACATGGAGCGGGCCATGAAATCGCTGCGCGTCTATATGTTTGAGAATCTGTACCTGAATCCGGTTCCCAAGCGGGAGGACCACAAGGCCAGGGCGCTGCTGATCGATCTGTATCACTACTATATGGACAAGCCCGGGGAGCTGCCCCAGGAGTATCGTATCCTGATGGAGCGCCGGGGAGAGCCTGAGGAGCGGGTGGTCTGTGATTACATAGCGGGAATGAGTGACAGCTATGCCATAGGCGTGTTTGAGGAACTGTTTGTGCCTCAGGCGTGGAAATAAAGGGAGGAGCGGCAGATGTACTATCCCGAGGAGCTGGTGGAGGAGGTCCGTACCAGAAACGATATCGTGGATGTGGTGGGGCAGTATGTGCGCCTTACCAAAAGAGGCAGTACCTATTTTGGCCTCTGTCCGTTTCATAATGAGAAAACAGGTTCCTTTTCAGTGACGCCGGGCAAGCAGATGTACTACTGCTTCGGCTGTCACGCAGGAGGAAATGTGATTACCTTTCTGATGGAATATGAGAATTACACATTTCCCGAGGCGCTTAAGGTGCTGGCGGAGAGGGCCGGGATCGTCCTGCCGCAGCGGGAGGCCACGAAGGAGGAGAGAAGAGAAGCGGATCTTCGCTCCCGGCTTCTGGAAATCAATAAGGAGGCGGGGAAATACTTTTATTATCAGATGCGGAGGGACAGGGAACAGAAGGCATACCGCTATCTGACCGGAAGAGGGCTGTCCGACGAGACGATCCGCCGTTTCGGACTGGGCTTTTCCAACCCTTACGAAAATGATCTGTACCTGTATCTGAGAAAAAAGGGATATCACGACGACATTCTGAAGGAGACAGGGCTGGTGAAGATCGAGGAGCGGGGCGCCCACGATAAATTCTGGAACCGGGTCATGTTTCCGATCATGGATGTGAACAGCCGGATCATCGGCTTCGGGGGCCGCGTCATGGGGCAGGGGGAACCGAAATACCTGAACTCTCCGGAGACCAGAATCTTTGACAAGGGACGCAATCTGTATGGTCTGAATGTGGCCCGCAGCTCCAGAGAACCGAATATCCTGATCTGCGAAGGGTATATGGATACGATCGCTCTTCATCAGGCCGGGTTTACCAATGCGGCAGCCTGTCTGGGGACGGCCATGACCCAGGGACAGGCCAGTCTCCTAAAGCGCTATACCAGTCAGATCATACTCACCTACGACAGCGACGCAGCCGGGACGAAAGCGGCGCTGCGGGCGATTCCGATTCTGAAGGAAGCGGGCATGACGGTAAAGGTGCTGAATCTGAAGCCGTATAAGGACCCGGATGAGTTCATTAAGAATCTGGGGGCCGACGCCTTCCGGGAGCGGATCGGGGAGGCGACGGGCAGTTTTCAGTTTGAGATCGCTCAGATTTATGCCCGTTACGATATGAAGGATCCGGAGAGTAAGACAGATTTTCACCGGGCTGTGGCCGGCCGGCTGTGCGGCTTTTCCTCGGAGCTGGAGCGCAGCAATTATATGGAATCGGTCTGCGAGGAATACCATATTCCTCTGACCAGTATGAAACAGATGGTGATCGAGGAGGCGCGGCGCACTGGCGTCAGTGGTTCTCAGACGCCGGGTGTGAGGCCGGTCCGTGAAAAGAAAAAGGAAAAGGAATCCCCGATCCGCATTTCTCAGAAGCTTCTTCTGACCTGGCTGATCGAATCGCCTGAGCTGTACCACAAGATCGCGGAGATCATCACACCGAAGGACTTTACGGATGAGCTGTGCAGCCGGGTGGCCGGTATGGTCTGGGAGCAGCTGGAGAGCGGACTGCTCAATCCGGCCGGTATCGTCAATTATTTTATCAATGACGCCGATGAGTACAAGGAGGTGGCCGCTCTCTTTAATACGAAGCTGCGGGGCGGTATGACGAAGGAGGAGCAGGAGAAAGCCTTTGCGGAGACAGTCCTGCGGGTAAAAAAGCACAGTCTGGATGAGGCAGGCCGCCGGGCGGCGGATGTGGAATCGCTTCAGGAAATCATAAAGCAGCAGGCAGCGCTAAAGGATCTGCATATTTCTTTTGATTAGGGAAAGAATGAAAGAGAGAACAGCTGACAGAGAGGAGATTCATGAGCGGGCAGACAGAAAAACCCCTTACGCTTACGGAAGAAGAGGCCTTGCTGCTGGAGATGGACAGCGGCGAGATCACAGACATGGAGGAAGACGTACAGGAGGAGAGCGATGATCCGGTCCGTGCCTATCTGAAAGAGATCGGAAAGATCCCGCTTTTAAGTCCCGAAGAGGAGGCGGAGCTGGCGAGACGCATAGAAGCCGGAGACGAGCAGGCGAAAAAAAGGCTGGCTGAAGGCAACCTCCGTCTGGTGGTCAGCATCGCCAAGCGATATACGGGCCATGGACTTCAGCTTCTGGATCTGATCCAGGAGGGGAATATCGGCCTGATGAAAGCGGTGGAGAAGTTCGATTATCATAAGGGCTTTAAATTCAGCACCTATGCCACCTGGTGGATCCGGCAGTCTCTGACACGATCCATTGCGGATCAGTCCCGCACGATCCGGATTCCGGTCCATATGGTGGAGAATATTAACCGTCTGATGCGCACGGCCCGGGCCATGACCCAGGAGCTGGAGCGGGAGCCTACGCCGGGTGAGCTGGCGAAACGGCTGGGAGTTTCGGTGGAAAGAGTGCTGGAGATTCAGAAATTTGCCATGGAGCCGGTGTCCTTAGAGTCTCCTGTGGGCGACGAGGACGATACGCATCTGGGTGATTTTATCAGAGACGATCAGGTGGCCGTACCGGCGGACGAGGCGACGCTCACGATACTGCGGGAACAGCTTCAGGAGGTCCTAAAGACCTTAAGTCCCAGAGAGCAGCAGGTAATCCGGCTGCGCTTTGGCCTGGCGGACGGTCAGGTGCGGACTCTGGAGGAGGTGGGACGGGAATTCAATGTGACCAGGGAGAGAATCCGCCAGATCGAGGGTAAGGCGCTCAGAAAGCTGCGTCATCCCAGCCGCAGCAAAAGACTTAAGGATTTTCTGGAATAAGGAATACGAAAGAGGAATGCGAGATGGTGTTATCAAAGCGGTTGGCTGCCGTGGCCTCCTTTGTGCCTGAGGGCAGCCGCCTGGCCGATGTGGGAACGGATCACGGCTATATCCCCATCAGCCTGGTGAGGGATAAAACAGTGCCCCATGCCATCGCCATGGATGTGCGGGAAGGGCCTTTGGGCCGGGCGGCCGAGAACGTGCGGCGCTATGGCCTGGAGGAACAGATCGAGCTGCGTCTGAGCGACGGTCTGGATGCTCTGGCCTGTAACGAGGCGGATACGGTGGTGATCAGCGGCCTGGGAGGCCCTCTCATGCGGGAGATACTGAGCCGGGGGCGGCAGATGGCCGGGACGGTGAACTGCTTTGTGCTGTCGCCTCAGTCAGATATTCCCGGAGTCCGGATCTACTTGCGGGAGAACGGTTACCGGATACGGCGGGAGGTGTTTATCGAGGAAGAAGGAAAGCACTATACGGTAATGCAGGTATTTCACGGCGAGAGCCGTCCGGGACGCTACATAGATGATCTGTATGGCAGGTATCTGCTGGATACGGCGGATCCGGTCCTGGCTGCCTGGCTGAAGCGGCAGGCGCAGAGACTTCGGACGCTGGCGCCGGCGCTTCTCACATCGCCCAGGGAGGAGACCAGGGCGCAGGGAAAACGGCTGATGGATGAGCTGGCCCGGGTGGAGGAAGCCCTTGGTGTGATGACGGGGCAGTCACAGTGACGGGAAAGCGCGGGAGGCGGGTTAAAGCACAGGGAAGACAGGGGCGTCGGAAGAACCGGGCCGGCAGAGGAAGAAGATAGGGAGGAAGCAGCATGGAGTGCAGAGAGATACTGGAGGTATTGAACCGGCTGGCAGACGTGTCCTGGGCCTGCGAATGGGATAATGTGGGTCTTTTAGCCGGCCGGAGAGATAAAGAGGTCCATCGGGTGACGGTCGCCCTGGATGCGGACGACAGGGCGGTGAAGGAGGCTTTGCAAAACGGCAGCGATCTGCTTGTGACGCATCATCCTCTGCTCTTTGCCCCGGTGAAGAGGATTACGGACGAATCGGCAGCGGGCCGCCGGCTGCTCACGATTCTGCGCCATGATCTGTGTGTGATCAGTATGCACACCAATTTCGATGCGGCCCCCGGGGGCATGGCCGATCTGGCAGCGGACCGGCTGGGGCTGTTGAGACGGTCGGTGCTGTCCGTGACAGGAAGGAGAGAGGACGCAGAGTACGGAATCGGCGTCATCGGGGAAGCTCCGGCGGGAGACATGCGGTTAGAGCAGCTGTGCGCCCGGGTGAAGGAAGCCTTCGGGCTGGATACGGTGCAGCTCTATGCCCCGGAGGGGGCAGGCCCGGTCAGACGGATCGCTCTTTGCCCGGGGTCAGGTAAGGATGAGATCGGACCGGCTCTGACAGCCGGCGCTCAGGTGCTCGTCACAGGAGATATCACCTACCATTACGCGCAGGACGCGGTGGAGGAGGGATTGGCTGTCATAGACGCCGGGCATTATGGCCTGGAGCATATTTTTATTCCTTTTATAAAGGCATATCTGAAAAAGCAGCTGCCGGCGCTGTCGGTGGATACGGTGCAGATCCGCCAGCCGGCCAGATTTTTATAGGCAACACAGACAGGAAAGGAGAACAAAAGATGGGAGAGATGAGAATGTATCAGGTGACGGTGCGGGGGGAGACGAAGGCTTACCCGGAGGGGACGTCCTATGAGGAGATTGCCCTGGAACACCAGAAGGAGGAAACGGCTCCGATTGTGCTGGCCATAGCCGGGGGCAAGCTGTGCGAGCTGTTTACCAGAGTCCATGAGGATACGATGCTGAGCTTTGTGACGATGGCGCAGACGCCTGGCATCCAGAGCTATCATCGCAGCGCCGTCATGCTGGCGCTGAAGGCAGTCTATAAGGTGGCCGGCCGGGAGAATGTGCAGAGGATATCGGTGGAATTCTCTGTCAGCAAGGGACTGTATCTGGAGCCCCGGGGAAATTTTGCGCTGGATGAGGCGTTTGTATCCCAGGTGGAGGAAAAGATGCGGGAGCTGGTGAGTCAGGAGCTTCCGATAGAGAAACGTACGGTGGGCACCAATGAGGCTATCCGGCTGTTTCGCCAGTACGAAATGCCGGATAAGGAAAAGCTGTTTTCCTACCGGCGGGTCTCCCGGGTGAATCTGTACCGCATCGGTCAGTTTGAGGATTATTTCTATGGATATATGGTGCCCAATACCCGGTATCTCAAATGGTTCCGGCTGTACCGCTACGCCGATGGCTTTGTGATCCAGCTGCCTCAGAAGGACAATCCCACCACGCTGGAGCCCTTTGCGCCCAGCGAGAAGGTCTTTGCCACACTGAAGGAGTCCAACGAGTGGTCGGCCAGGCTGGGAGTCAACGCGGTGGGGGATCTGAATGACCTGATCGTAAATGGCGGCCTGGGAGAGCTGATTCTGGTCCAGGAGGCTCTGATGGAGAAGAAACTGGGAAAGATTGCCGAGGCCATCGCCCAGGACCGGCGCAAAAAGATCATACTGGTGGCCGGACCGTCCTCTTCGGGAAAGACTTCCTTCTCACACCGTCTGTCCATCCAGCTAAAGACCTACGGGCTCACGCCCCATCCCATCGCCGTGGACAATTATTTCCGCGACCGTGTGCTGGCGCCCAGGGATGAGGAGGGCAACTATAATTTCGAGGCGCTGGAGTGCGTCGATGTGGAGCTCTTTAACGAACATATGCTGCGTCTTCTGGCCGGCGAGGAGGTGGCGCTGGCTAAGTATAACTTTAACACGGGCAAGCAGGAGCTGGGGCAGGGAGACCGCCTGCGTCTGTCCTCCGACGATATTCTGGTCATCGAGGGCATCCACTGTCTCAACGACCGTATGACATACCGGCTGCCGTCGGACTGCCGCTACCGGATCTATATCAGTGCCCTGACGCAGCTAAATGTGGATGAGCATAACCGGATTCCGACCACGGACGGCCGCCTGATCCGCCGGATCGTGCGGGATGCCCGCACCCGGGGACATTCGGCCAGAGATACCATCGCCCAGTGGAACAGCGTGCGCCGGGGAGAGGAGCAGAATATCTTTCCCTATCAGGAGAGTGCCGACGTGGTATTTAACTCGGCCCTGATCTATGAGCTTTCCGTGCTGAAAGCCTATGCGGAGCCGCTTTTATTCTCGGTGCCCCGGGATTCAAAGGAATACCAGGAGGCGAAGCGTCTCTTGAAATTCTTTGACTATTTCCTGCCGGTGGCCAGCGAGGATATCCCGAGAAACTCTCTGCTGCGGGAGTTTATCGGAGGAAGTCTGTTCCCGGTGGGGTAACTTGTCGATTTACAAACCGGCGGCTTTATGCTAAAATGGGAGTACGGCGAGCAGGACAAATGATCGCGGCTGCAATCACCGCAAGGTGGCAGGTGAGGAAAGTCCGGGCTTCACAGGGCAGGGTGCCGGTTAACGGCCGGTGGGGGTGACCCCGAGGACAGCGCAACAGAAATAAACCGCCCCTCACGGGGTAAGGGTGGAAAGGCAGTGTAAGAGACTACCGCCGTCCTGGTAACAGGGCGGGCACATGCAAGCCCCATCCGAAGCAAGACCAAACAGAAAGCATAAGGCGGCCCGTCTGCTTTCGGGTAGGTCGCTGGAGCCTGG